>NZ_QEQF01000001.1:0-640221 GCF_003253115.1 Pseudohaemophilus paraphrohaemolyticus
TAGAAAATTTTATAAATTAACCAAATCAAATTCTGGAACTGGAGGCTATATTGTTACTAAAAAAGGAATCGATTTTTTAGTTAAAAATATAAAGGAAATTAAATATATTGAGATAGACAATTTATTATTTAAGCAACTTTTACTAAAAAAAGAATATACTGTATGGCAAATGCAACCTGCAGTATGTATCCAAGATTGCCTATTAAATCCTCAAACATCTAGTTTTGGTGTTATGGGAGGAGAAGGTGGTGAAAGAGATCAAAGAAGGGATAAGAAAAATAAAAAGAAATTACCACTTATTATTAGATTAGTAAAAGAAGTTAAACGCCCATTTGTAAAATTAAATAAAAAATTTTTGGGTAAAAAAGCTTATTTTAAATAAGGAATAAAAATGAACGTAGCACAATTTCACCAATTAGTTGAACAAACGTGGGACGAAATCGAAGAAAAAATTGATGATGAAGGTTTATCGGTTGATGCCGAAATTCAAGGGGCAGTTTGTACTTTAACTTTCGATGACGATTCACAAATTATCATCAACAAACAAGAAGCAATGCTTGAACTTTGGCTTGCAAGTAAACTGGGCGGCTTCCATTTCAAATATCTTGATGATGAATGGAAAACCGCTGAAGGGCGTTCTTTCTGGCAGCACCTAGAAGAAGCCTTCGCAAGACATGGGGAAGAGGTTAAATTTACTTCTTAATTCGTAGGGTGGGCTTTAGCCCACCATTTTCAATTTAAACCCAGTGATGGGCTAAAGCCCTCCCTACATTCAATGCAACCATATTCTGCCCCACAAACCGTACTACAAAACGTATTCGGTTATCAGCAATTTCGTCAAGGTCAGCAAGAGGTGATTGAATCCACGCTTGTGGGCAAGGACACGCTTGTTATTATGACCACTGGCGGTGGAAAATCGTTATGCTATCAAGTGCCAGCCCTCTGTTTAGAAGGGATTACCCTTGTGATTTCGCCGCTGATTTCATTGATGAAAGATCAAGTTGATCAGCTTCTTACAAACGGCATTGAAGCCGCTTATCTCAACTCAACCCAAACGCTTGAAGAACAGCGAGCCGTTGAGCAAAAAGCCTTAAATGGGCAGCTTAAATTGCTCTATCTTTCGCCCGAAAAAGTGATGACCCAAGGTTTCTATCACTTTATTTCTCATTGCAAAATCAGCTTTATTGCGGTTGACGAAGCCCACTGTGTTTCACAATGGGGGCACGATTTCCGTCCTGAATACACTCTTTTGGGCAATTTGCGAAATACTTTTCCAAATATACCGCTTATGGCACTCACCGCCACGGCAGACCCAACCACGCGTGCGGATATTTTGCACCATCTTCGCTTAAACAATCCGTACACTTATTTGGGGAGCTTTGACCGTCCGAACATTCGCTACACCGTGCAAGAAAAATTCAAGCCAATGGAACAGTTAGCAAAATTTATCGCAGGGCAAAAAGGTAAGAGTGGGATTGTCTATTGTAACAGCCGCAAAAAAGTGGAAGAGATTACCGAGAAACTGAGTGCCAGAAACATTTCCGTGATGGGCTACCACGCGGGTATGAGCGTGCAACAGCGGGAAACGGTACAGAATGCCTTTCAACGAGACAACATTCAAGTGGTAGTAGCGACCATTGCTTTTGGAATGGGGATTAACAAATCCAACGTCCGTTTCGTGGTGCATTTTGACTTGCCGAGAAGCATTGAATCTTACTATCAAGAAACGGGGCGGGCTGGACGTGATGATTTGCCTTCACAAGCGGTAATGTTTTACGACCCAGCAGATTATGCGTGGCTGCAAAAAATGCTGTTGGAAGAACCCGAAAGCGAGCAACGCGATATTAAACAACACAAATTACAAGCCATTGGTGCATTTGCTGAATCACAAATTTGCCGTCGCTTGGTTCTGCTCAACTATTTTGGCGAATCTCGTCAAGAACCGTGCAAAAACTGCGATATTTGCCTCGATCCACCGCGTAAATATGATGGGCTAGTTGATGCACAAAAAGTGATGTCGGTGATTTATCGCACAGGGCAAGCATTCGGAATGCACTACATTATTTCTGTGCTACGTGGCTTAAATCATCAAAAAATCCGCCAATATGGACACGACCAACTGAGCGTTTATGGGATCGGAAAAAGCCAAAGCCAAGATTATTGGGTAAGTGTGATTCGTCAGCTGATTCATTTAGGCTTAATTAAGCAAAACATTGTGAATAATTCAGCCTTGCAACTTACCGAAGAGGCACGCCCTGTATTACGTTCAGAAGTGAAGTTGGAATTGGCAACGCCTCGTTTAACTTTCTCAGCTTCTGCATATAGCCAGAAACAAGCTACTGCCCGCTACGACAAAGATTTATTTGCTCGCTTACGTTTCTTACGCAAACAGATTGCCGACAAAGAGAATATTCCGCCTTACGTAGTGTTCAACGATGCGACTCTCGAAGAAATGGCACAATTCACACCAACTACAAAAGCGGAGATGTTAGACATTAACGGCGTGGGTGAACGAAAATTAGAACGTTTTGGCGATGCTTTTATGAACTTAATTCAGTCGCATTTGGCGGCTAGGCAGTAAGCGGTGAAATTTTGTTACTAATTTGTGAAAAAGCGAAAGACTTTCTGGTAAATTTATTGCAAAATCTTACCGCTTATTTTATTAAAGAAGGAAGTGAAAATGACTAAAAAATTACCATTACATGCTGACACTGTTGGCTCTTATTTACGTTCTGATTCTTGGAAACAAGCTCACGCTGATTACAAGGCAGGCAAAATCTCGCTTGAAGCACGCGATGCAATTGTAGAACAAGAAGTGCGTAAATTAGTGGCAGCTCAACTTGAAGCAGGTATTCAAGTAGTTACCGATGGCGAATATCACCGTTCTTGGTGGCACATTGATTTCTTAGAAAACTTAAATGGTATTGAAGGTTATGTGCCAGAAAAAGCCTATGCATTCAAAGGTGTGGAAGTTCGCCCTTACAATACTCGCTGCTGTGGCAAAGTTTCTTGGAATCCAAATCACCCATTTATTGAGCATTTCAAAAAATTTAACGCAATCGTTGATGGTCGTGCGGTCGCAAAATTTACCATCCCAAGCCCGAACCAATTAATGTACCCAGTGCAATGGGATCACGGTGTGTATGCAACTCGTGAAGAATTTGCCAAAGATGTACAACAAGCTTATAAAGAAGCCATCAAAGCATTCTACGAAGCAGGTTGTCGCTACTTACAAATTGATGATGTGTATTGGGGCTCGCTCTGTAACAATCACGCACAACCAACTTTTGAAGCTGATAAAGCCCAAGCAGTTGCGAACGTGCAAGCGATTCTTGCAGACAAACCTGCTGATATGATTATTACCACTCACGTTTGTCGTGGTAACTACAAATCGTCTTACTTATTAACGGGTGCCTATGATCCTGTGGCAGATGGCTTATTTGGTCAAACTAGCTACGATGGTTATTTCTTAGAGTATGATGATGAACGTTCAGGCGGTTTTGAGCCGTTAAAACATTTTGCGAACAACAAAGGTCGCGTGGTGTTAGGTTTAATCAGCTCAAAATTCCCAGAGTTGGAAGATAAAGAAGCCATCAAAGCACGTATTCACGAAGCGGCAAAATATGTGCCACTTGAGCAACTTTGCTTAAGCCCGCAATGTGGTTTCGCTTCAACCGAAGAAGGTAACGTGATGACTGAAGCTCAACAATGGGCAAAAGTTCGCCATGTTGAAGCGATCGCGAAAGAAGTTTGGGGCGAAGATTAATTTTCCCCATTTCATAGAAAAAATAACCGCTTATAGAGTATTCTATAAGCGGTTATTTTTATTTGTTATATATACCTCTTCTTTTCAAAAATTGAGAAAGGCTAACAGCCTCACTGTTAGCCTTTGATTTATTTAATGCTTAAAATTAAGCATGACAAGTTTGGCAAGCTGCTTGGAACATCCACACTAATTTTTCTTGCTCTTTGATGTAGTCACTCATTTGAGAATTTGTGCCTTCATCACCCGCTTCACCTGCAAGTTCAAGAATTTCACGTTGTTGTTCAAGTAACACTTTTAAGCCTGCTAAAGTGCCAGATAAGCACGCTTGAGCACTGCTTATCGCAATGTCTTCTTGAATGCGTGACACTTTTAAGTATTGGCTGTATGCGTTATTTGGTGTGTAACCTAACGTTAAGATACGCTCTGCGATTTCATCTACTTTTGTGATTAAATCTGTATAAATTTCTTCAAATTTAGCGTGTAATTCAAAGAAGTTCACGCCTTTGATATTCCAGTGATAACCACGAACGTTAGTATAAAATACTTGATAGCTTGCTAATAAATCATTTAATTTTGAAGCTAATTCTGCTGATGCAACTTTATCTAAACCGATTGATGATTTTGACATAATGTGTTCCCTCTTTATGTAATATTAAAAAATAAATCAAGGAGCCTTTGCTCTTTGTGCTGATAAGTATATGCCTTTCATTTAACAGATACAAATTACTTCACTCAATAAAATATATAGATAATACCTATCTGTTAATAATTTGTTAAAGCTTGTGCCTATCAATAGTGATCTATAAATGTGATCGGGTTCACAAATTTCAAGATTGCTTTAGCGTAAAGAAGCAAACTTCTCGCGATAAAAACAAATTTCTGCTTTAATAACAAGCGGTTAGATTTTAAATATTTTTTAGATTAGGAGATATTTATGCAAAATGCTATTTCGCAAACGTTATCGGAAAATAGACCGCTTGATCAGGCTCTTCTTCACATATTAAGCCATCAAAATTGGGAGGGGTTTCTTTCTCATCAACAAGTTCAGCAATTATGTCAGCAATTTAAGCTAGACCCTTTAGTCCTGTCAATGCAACTTCTGCCCATCGCTGCTTGTTATAGCCATACCGACATTTCACATTTTCATGTTGGGGCGATTGCCATTGGCGAACACGGCGATTTTTATTTTGGTGCGAACCAAGAATTTTCGAATGTAGAAATTCAGCAGACCATTCATGCTGAACAAAGTGCGATTAGTCATGCTTGGCTTCGAGGAGAAAAACGTATTACTGATATGGTTGTGAATTACACACCTTGTGGTCATTGTCGTCAATTTATGAATGAACTCTATCAAGCCGAAAAGATTTCGATTCACTTACCACATAGCCAACATAACCCACTGCATCGTTATTTACCTGATGCTTTTGGACCAAAAGATTTAGATATTCATACGTTATTACTTAATCAAGAAAATCACCAACTTGATGAAAATCATCCTGATAAGCTGGTTCAACAAGCTATCCACGCGGCAAATCAAGCTCACTGCCCTTATTCAAATAGCTCACACGGTGTTGCTATTTTATT
Organism: Pseudohaemophilus paraphrohaemolyticus; assembly: GCF_003253115.1. GTDB lineage: Bacteria > Pseudomonadota > Gammaproteobacteria > Enterobacterales > Pasteurellaceae > Haemophilus_A > Haemophilus_A paraphrohaemolyticus_A. The sequence goes on from NZ_QEQF01000001.1 coordinate 5,351, forward strand.
TAGAAATGGGACGATAATAACAGGGCGTTATGCAGAAAATGCTGCATTTAATCCGAGCCTTCCAGCCCTACAAACAGCGCTAAATTATGCTTATCTCAATAATTTAGATTTAGCTAAAGTTGAACGCATAGTATTGGCAGAGAAACCAGAAAAACTTAGTTATAGAGGTATGTCGGAACAATTATGGGCGATGATATCAAAAGTGAAATTAGAATATATTCCACTGTAGCTCCATATGCTTTTTAGTTATATGAAATGATTTTTAACCACTACACTTTTACCCAAAATAGCGTATGCTTATTCCAACTTTAACCTAATTCAAAATAAGGAATTTCCCATGACAATTTATGCAGACAACTCATACACTATTGGTAACACTCCACTCGTACGTTTAAAACATTTCGGCAATAATGGCAACTTGGTGGTTAAAGTTGAATCTCGTAACCCGAGCTTTAGCGTGAAATGCCGTATTGGTGCAAATATGGTATGGCAAGCAGAAAAAGATGGCATCTTAACCAAAGGCAAAGAGATCGTAGATGCAACCAGCGGTAATACAGGGATTGCATTGGCGTATGTTGCAGCAGCTCGTGGTTATAAAATTACTTTAACCATGCCTGAAACTATGAGTCTTGAGCGTAAGCGTTTATTACGTGGTTTAGGCGTAAACCTTGTATTAACCGAAGGGGCAAAAGGGATGAAAGGGGCGATTGCAAAAGCTGAAGAAATCGTGGCAAGCGATCCAAATCATTATGTGATGTTAAAACAGTTCGAAAATCCAGCGAACCCTGCCATTCACCAACAAACGACAGGCCCTGAAATTTGGAATGCGACTGAAGGAAAAGTAGATGTTATCGTGGCGGGCGTCGGCACGGGCGGTACAATTACAGGGATTTCTCGCCATATCAAACAAGATCAAGGCAAACAGATTATTTCTGTTGCGGTTGAGCCGAAAGAGAGCCCAGTGATTACACAAACCTTAAATGGCGAAGAAGTGAAACCAGGTCCGCACAAAATTCAAGGTATTGGTGCGGGTTTCATTCCGAAAAATTTAGATTTAAGTTTAATTGACCGAGTTGAACAAGTCTCTAGCGATGAAGCTCTTGCAACCGCTCGTCGTTTAATGGCTGAAGAAGGGATTTTAGTCGGCATTTCATCGGGTGCTGCAGTAGCTGCAGCGAATCGCTTAGCACAACAACCAGAGTTTGCAGATAAACTGATTGTCGCCATTTTACCATCTGCTTCAGAGCGTTACTTAAGTACAGCGTTGTTTGAAGGTATTGAGGTTTAAATTCATATTTAGGAGATGCTAGTAAAGTGCTAGCATCCCTTTTTATATTTATAAGCGGTCTAAAACTAGAAAAAATTTGCAATTTCTTACTATTTGGCGTATTCTTCGCAAGTCAAATTTATAGCAGGATGCTATATCTCTCATAGTAATATGATGTCCAATCTTCTTTATTTTTAACTTATCAAATTAAAATTCCTATGCATCTTACTCAGTTAAAAAATACCCCAGTTTCGGAGCTTGTCGAAATTGGTGAAAACCAAATGGGTTTAGAAAATTTAGCCCGTTTACGCAAGCAAGATATTGTTTTCGCTATTCTTAAACAACACGCAAAAAGTGGCGAAGATATTTTCGGTCAAGGCGTGTTAGAAATCTTGCCAGATGGCTTTGGTTTCTTACGTTCAGCAGATAGTTCTTACTTGGCTGGTCCTGACGATATTTATGTTTCGCCAAGCCAAATTCGCCGTTTTAACTTACAAACGGGGGATAAAATTGAAGGTAAAATTCGTCCTCCTAAAGAAGGTGAACGTTATTTTGCGTTACTCAAAGTAGATCTTGTCAATGATGACAAGCCAGAAGTTTCTCGTAGCAAAATCCTTTTTGAAAACTTAACCCCCCTTCATGCTAACTCTCGTTTACGTATGGAACGTGGTAATGGCTCAACGGAAGATTTAACCGCTCGTATCTTAGATTTAGCCGCACCAATCGGTAAAGGTCAGCGTGCGTTGATCGTAGCGCCGCCAAAAGCGGGTAAAACCGTTCTTCTGCAAAATATTGCACAAAGCATTACCCATAATTACCCAGAGTGTGAGTTAATCGTGTTATTGATTGATGAGCGACCTGAAGAGGTAACAGAAATGCAACGTACCGTGCGTGGCGAAGTGATCGCTTCAACTTTCGATGAACCTGCAACCCGCCACGTTCAAGTTGCGGAAATGGTAATTGAAAAAGCGAAACGTGCAGTTGAACACAAAAAAGATGTAGTGATTTTATTGGACTCTATTACGCGTCTTGCTCGTGCTTACAATACCGTGACACCTGTTTCAGGCAAAATCTTGTCAGGTGGTGTAGATGCTAACGCTTTACATCGTCCAAAACGTTTCTTCGGTGCAGCCCGTAATGTTGAGGAGGGGGGGAGCTTAACTATTATTGCAACAGCGCTTGTAGACACTGGCTCGAAAATGGATGAGGTTATTTTCGAAGAGTTTAAGGGAACAGGTAATATGGAACTGCATCTTTCTCGTAAAATTGCAGAACGTCGTATTTTCCCAGCAATTGAATTTAACCGTTCTGGTACACGTAAAGATGATCTATTAATGAGTCCAGAAGAGCACCAAAAAACGTGGATGTTACGTAAAGTGCTTAACCCTATGGGTGAAGTGGAAGCTATGGAATGGTTAATTGATAAATTAGGCGTTGCAAAAACTAACGAAGAGTTTTTCGAGATTATGAAGCGCTCATAACCTCTATCATTTAGAAAAATTAAGGGCTGTGATTAAACAGCCCTTTCTTATGCTTAAAATTAAAGCGCTCTTAACACATTCACCATTTCCACCGCCCCTAAAGCACATTCCGCCCCTTTATTGCCTGCTTTTGTACCTGCGCGCTCAATCGCTTGTTCAATGCTTTCGGTGGTTAATACGCCGAACATTACTGGCACGCCAGTTTGTAATGCCACTGCACCAATGCCTTTTGCAGCTTCGTTACAAACGTAGTCGTAGTGAGTAGTTGAGCCACGGATTACTGTACCTAAACAGATTATCGCATCGTATTTGCCGCTTTCTGCCATTTTTTTCGCCACCAGTGAAATTTCAAACGCACCTGGCACCCATACGGTATCGATATCGTCTTCAGATGCACCGTGACGTATTAAAGCATCTACTGCACCACTTAATAATTTGTCGTTGATGAAATCGTTAAAACGAGCCGTTACGATACCGAATTTAATGCCCGTTGCCACTAGGTTGCCTGTAATTTTTGCCATTTAGAAGTTCCTTGTTGAAATAAAAATAAACCATTTGTAGAGTGTGTGAATTGGAAATCCACGCATGTTCTGTAAAACATATAGAAAATTATACCGCTTGAGTGCGTAAATTTTTCAAATTCACACACCCTACGTTTTTTCTCTCATTAAAAATTAAACATATGCCCCATTTTAACTTGTTTAACTTTCAAGTAATCAATGTCGTTTTTATTGGGTTCGACGATAATCGGTTCGCGGGAAACAATGTTCATTCCTTGCTCTTTTAAGCCTTCGATTTTCGCTGGATTATTGGTTAATAAGCGAATGGATTTCACACCGAGGCTTTGTAGCATTTGTGCGCCAATGTAGTATTCACGTTCATCTTCTTTGAAGCCTAATGCTATATTGGCTTCTACCGTGTCCATCCCTTTATCTTGCAATTCGTAAGCACGCAATTTGTTGATTAAGCCGATGCCGCGCCCTTCTTGGCGAAGATAAAGCACCACACCTCGCCCTTCTTTTTCGATTTGGGTCATGGCTGCAGCGAATTGTTGCCCGCAATCGCAGCGTTGTGAGCCAAACGCATCGCCAGTTAAACATTCTGAATGAATGCGGGTGAGCACGTTTTCTCCATCGGCAATATCACCTTTCACCAAGGCAACATGTTCTTTGCCCGAAATAATTTCCACAAAGCTGTGTGCTATAAATTCGCCATATTTGGTTGGCATTTTTACTATAGAAACTTGTTTGACCAAACAATCGTGTTTACGGCGATATTCTTGCAGCTGGGCAATGGTAATAAACGGGATATTGTGTTTAGTTGCTAATTTTTGTAGTTCTGGCATCGTCATCATTGTGCCATCTTCCGCTATGATTTCGCAGCATAAGCCAGCAGGTTTTAAGCCTGCAAGGCGAGTTAAATCGACTGTCGCTTCAGTGTGACCATTACGCACCAACACACCGCCATCTTTCGCGATCAGTGGGAACATATGCCCAGGGCGGCGGAAGTCGGTCGCTTTCGCATTATCATCCATCATTTTTAACACGGTTAATGAACGCTCAAAGGCTGAAATGCCCGTGCTTGTATCAATGTGGTCAATCGTCACCGTGAAAGCTGTTTCGTGATTGTCGGTGTTTTTGGTCACCATCGGGTGCAAGTCTAATTTGTTGGCTAATTCTTGCGAAATTGGAGTACAAATCAAGCCCTTACCGTGTGTTGCCATAAAGTTGATATTTTCAGGTGTTGCGAACTCTGCCGCACAGATAAAATCGCCTTCATTTTCGCGATCTTCATCATCTGTTACTAAAATAATTTTACCTTCAGCAATCGCTTTGAGGGCTTCTTCTACGGTTGAAAATTGGAACATAATCTTTCTCTCTTTTTAATCTAACGTTAAACCACGCTATCAATCAATTCTTGGGTGGATAAAATCAACGCAAATTCTTCGTTTAACGTTGCAATGTTGATTTTATGAACTTGAGCGGCATCAATTTCCTCACCATCTGGCATTTTTAATGGGAAGGAAGCTGTCGCATTTTCAATCAGTTTTACCAAAAAGCCGTAATTGGCTGCCATTCTGATCGTGGTAGAAACACAATGCGGTAAAGTTAACCCCGCAATCGCTAATTCTATAATGCCTTGGCTTTTCAAATAATCTAGCAACGCCGTGCCGATAAATGCGCTATTTACCTTTTTCTGAAAAATAGGCTCATTGGCTAATGGTTCAAACCTAGCTTGAAATGCCTGCGTTTCATCTTGATAAAACAGCGAATTTGGGTTATCTGAAACGTGCTGAATGTGAATAATCTTTCGTTTTTTTACACGAAAATGTTGCAACAATCGCAACATATTTTGCTCTGCATTCGGATTGTTCCGCTTGCCCCATTTCGGGTCTAAAAAGGCATTTTGCACATCAATCAACATCAAGGCTTGCATTCTGTTTCCTTAAAACCCTGCATTTTTCAGAAAATCAACCGTTAATTGGCTTGTTGGATTTTCAGAACCTTTTTTCAGTAAAAACTGCTCAATATATTTTCCGACAATGTCGTTCTCTAAATTCACTAGGCTACCGATTTTTTTCGAGCCTAAATTCGTTTCTTTAATCGTATGCGGAATAATCGACACTCGGAACGAGGCTTCATCGGTATCCACCACTGTAAGGCTGATGCCATCAATGGTAATTGAGCCTTTTTCGATAATATAACGCATCAATTTGGGGGCAGCTTTAATGCGGTACCACGTCGAATTATGTGCAGGCTTAATTTCCACCACTTCGCCTGTGCCATCAATATGCCCTGAAACGATATGTCCACCAAAACGTCCATTTGCTGCCATCGCGCGCTCTAAATTCACAGGACTGCTCGGTTTTAGCTCGCCAAGTGAAGTGCGTTTTAAAGTTTCCGACATTACGTCTGCGGAGAATTGATTCTCTGTGAAAGAAGTTACGGTTAAACATACGCCATTCACTGCAATACTATCGCCTAAATGCACGTCCTCCAGCACTTTGCTGGCTTGAATAGTTACTACCGCAAACTCGCCTTGTTTGTTGATTTGCACAATTTTGCCCACTTCTTCGATAATGCCTGTAAACATCATTCCACCTCGTAATCAATCAAAATATCTTCCCCAACCATTTCCATTGAAACTAACTTCAATTTCACGGCTCGGGATAAATCAACAATTCCTTCGCCACCAATCGGTGTTTTTGCCTGTTTGCCACCAACTAATTTTGGTGCGATGTAACAATGCACACGGTTTACCATGCCACTTTCTAAAGCACTGAAATTCAGGCTTGAACCACCTTCAATTAGGAGGCTGTCGATCTGCATTTCACCGAGCTTTTGCAAAAGATCCTCTAAATCCACCCGCTTGTTTTTCGCTTTACAAACTAGCATTTCTACGCCAAACGGTCGATATTGTTCAATCTTTTGCAAATCCTCACAAACTGTCGCAATCACCGTACGATATTCGTTCGCTGTCTGTACAAGCTGACAATCTAAAGGCGTGCGTAATTGGCTGTCGCACACCACTCGAATAGGCTGTCTGGCATTCGGCATTCTGGAATTCAGCATCGGGTTATCCGCCAACACAGTTTCCACACCAACCATAATCGCACTATATTGATGGCGAGTTTCTTGCACTTTAGCACGTGCTGTTTCGCCCGTAATCCACTTCGATTCGCCCGTGCTGGTCGCGATTTTGCCGTCAGCGGTCATTGCATATTTCAGCAGCACATAAGGGCGTTTGGTTTGAATGTAGTGGAAAAAAATCGGGTTGAGTTTATCGCACTCTTCTCGCATAAAATCTTCCACTACTTCCACGCCAGCTGTTCGCAACTGCTTCGCTCCTTTACCAGACACTAACGGATTCGGATCGCGAGAGCCGATAAAGACTTTTTTAATCCCACGTTCAATCAATAAATTGGAACAAGGCGGTGTGCGCCCGTGATGACAACAAGGCTCTAACGTTACATATACGGTTGCCCCTGTGATATCAGCATCGCTATTTAAAATCGCATTGCGTTCAGCGTGCCAGCCCCCGATTTTTTCGTGGTAGCCTTCGGCAATAATTTTGCCATTTTTGACAATCACACAACCGACTAATGGATTTGGACTTGTCCAACCTCTGCCACGTTCGGCAAGGTTAATAGCGCGTTGCATATATTTAATGTCAGTCATACATTATATTTGTAAAATAGATTTGTAGGGGAGGGCACACTCCCTCTTTATTCAAGGCAGGATTGGGCGTGTACAACACGCCTCTACAATGCTAGATAGAAATAAAAGCCTTGAAATCTCACGATCTCAAGGCTTGCAAAAAAGACATAGAAAACCACCGCTTGCACGGGGTTGTTTTTACGCTCTTCTTCCATCCAGACTATACTGTCGGTACTGGAGTTTCACCAGTTCCTGCCAAGTGTTTTGCTTAGCTCGCGGACTTTACCGCCGATCGGGAATTTCACCCTGCCCTGAAGATTTATAAATTGCCAAGGATTTTGCTCGTATTTAGCAAGAATGTCAAGCCATATATTATTCATTGCACTTATTGAAAAAGTTAATAAAATTCCCTTGTTTTTCCATTTTTAAGCCTCATAATGAGAAATTATTTTGAAATCAAAGAGAGAGCAAATTTATGGCGCCAAGAAAAAAGAAAACTATTGCATTGCCACTTTTGCCACTACGTGATGTAGTGGTGTTCCCGAATATGGTGATGCCATTATTCGTTGGGCGTGAAAAGTCGGTACTTGCACTACGTGCTGCGATGGATGCGAACAAGCAGCTGTTTCTTGTTACCCAAAAAGATCCACAAAATGAAAATCCGACATTAGACGATATTTATGATATTGGTGTAACGGCAAACATTATCCAGATGCTAAATCTGCCAGATGGTACGGTAAAAGTGTTAGTGGAAGGTCAAACTCGTGCAAAAATTGAGAAAGCTCACGACGATGAATCGGGTTTTTGGGCTGAATTAAGTGTGATTGAAACAACGGATAATGTTGAATCTGAAGAGTTAGATGCACTGGCGAAAACTACTTTTGCTGAGTTCGAAAATTACGTTAAAAATAACAAAAAGATTCCTGCTGAGATTTTAGTTAAATTACAAAAAATTACCGTTCAAGAACGTTTAGTTGATACAATTTCAGCTAATCTTTTAACGCCGGTTGCAAAAAAACAAGAGCTTTTAGAAGAAAGTAGCTTGCTCAAACGTTTTGAAACCTTATTGATCGCAATGGCAACTGAGCTTGATTCAATGCAGATGGATAGCCGTATTCGTGCTCGTGTAAAAGAGCAGATGGAAAAAAATCAGCGTGATTACTATCTAAACGAGCAAATCAAAGCGATCCAAAAAGAGCTAGGTAATAACGAAGATGTTGAGCAGAGCGAGCTAGATAAACTTAAAGCGAAAATTGATGAAGCTAAATTGCCTGCCGAAGTATTGGAAAAAACCGAAGCGGAATTTAAAAAGCTCAAAGCGATGCCACAAAGCTCGTCTGAAGCGGCAGTTATTCGAGGTTATATCGACTGGATTTTACAAATGCCTTGGCATAAAAAATCGGCGGTTAAAAAAGATTTAGCGAAAGCCCAAGAGATTTTAGATAAAGATCATTACGGCTTAGAGCGTGTGAAAGAACGCATCGTGGAATATCTTGCGGTGCAAAGCCGTTTGAACAAGTTAAAAGGCCCAATTCTTTGCTTGGTTGGTCCACCTGGGGTGGGGAAAACCTCGCTTGGTCAATCCATTGCAAATGCAACGGGGCGTAAATATGTGCGTATGGCGTTAGGTGGCGTGCGTGATGAGGCAGAAATCCGCGGGCATCGTCGTACTTACATCGGCTCAATGCCAGGCTCATTGATGATGAAAATGGCAAAAGTAGGCGTGAAAAATCCGCTCTTCTTGCTCGATGAAATCGACAAAATGGCACAAGATATGCGTGGCGACCCTGCTTCTGCATTATTGGAGGTGTTAGATCCAGAACAAAACAAAGCGTTCAACGATCACTATTTAGAAGTGGATTATGATTTGTCTGATGTGATGTTCGTTGCAACCTCGAATTCGATGAACATTCCGCCTGCGTTATTAGACCGTATGGAAGTGATTCGTCTTTCAGGTTATACCGAAGATGAAAAACTACACATTGCACGTGAGCATCTAATTGCGAAACAGCAAGAAAACAACGGCTTGAAACAAGGCGAATTGACCATTGAAGATAGCGCAATTATGAGCATTATTCGCTACTATACCCGTGAAGCGGGTGTGCGCAACCTTGAGCGTGAAATTGCTAAAATCTGCCGTAAAGCCGTGAAAGCACTGGTGTTGGATAAAAAATTAAAATCTATCACCGTGAACGAAGATAACATTACCGATTACCTCGGCGTGAAACGTTTTGACTACGGTAAAATGGACAACCAAAACCGTGTGGGTGAGGTAACAGGTTTAGCATGGACGGAAGTTGGAGGCGATCTCTTAACCATTGAAACCGCTTCTGTACCAGGTAAGGGCAAATTCTCTTACACTGGCTCATTGGGCGATGTGATGAAAGAGTCTATCCAAGCGGCAATGATGGTAGTGCGTGCACGTGCCGATAAACTCGGTATTACAGATGACTTCCACGAAAAACGCGATATTCACGTTCACGTTCCAGATGGTGCAACGCCGAAAGATGGTCCAAGTGCAGGTATTGCAATGTGTACTGCGTTAATTTCGAGTCTCACAGGCAATCCTGTGCGTAAAGAAGTGGCAATGACAGGTGAAATTAGCTTGCGTGGTAAAGTGTTGCCAATCGGTGGTTTAAAAGAGAAACTCTTGGCAGCACATCGTGGCGGGATTACCACCGTGATTATTCCAAAAGAGAACGAAAAAGACTTGGAAGAGATTCCTGCAAATGCGAAAGCTTCACTTTCGATTCACCCTGTGGAAACCATTGATGAAGTCTTGGCTATCGCCCTTGAAAATCCACCGCTTGGTATTGAAATTGTGCCGAGTAAAGCGGTAAAAGTGAAGAAAACAACGAGAGCGAAGGCGATTCAATAAGCTCTAAAGCAAAATCCTCCAATATCAGTTGATATTGGAGGATTTTAGGTATCATAGGACGAGAAATGAGATTGTAGAGATAAATTACCTACAATGCCGTTTTTAATCTTTAAGTTCTACCCCTTCGTCAAAATTTCTTTTAAAAATCTTGCTGTATGCGATTTTTTATCTTTAGAGATTTGTTCTGGCGTGCCTGTAGCAATAATTTGTCCGCCGCCAGAACCCCCCTCGGGGCCTAAATCGACAATCCAGTCTGCAGTTTTAATCACATCTAAATTATGCTCAATCACCACAATCGTATTGCCTTGATCGCGCAGTTTATGCAGCACGGAAAGAAGCTGTTTAATATCAGCAAAATGCAAACCTGTAGTTGGTTCGTCCAAGATATAAAGCGTTTTGCCCGTATCGCGTTTGGAAAGCTCGGTTGCAAGTTTTACCCTCTGAGCCTCACCGCCAGAAAGCGTGGTCGAAGATTGCCCTAAACGAATGTAAGAAAGCCCCACATCCATTAAAGTTTGTAATTTACGCGCAATGGCAGGAATCGCATCAAAGAATTCGCGGGCTTCTTCAACCGTCATATCCAACACTTGGTGAATGCTTTTGCCTTTGTAGCGAATTTCCAGCGTTTCGCGGTTGTAGCGTTTTCCTTTACAATGGTCGCAAGGCACGTACACATCTGGCAAGAAGTGCATTTCCACCTTAATTACGCCATCACCTTGACACGCCTCACAGCGCCCACCACGCACGTTAAAGCTGAAACGCCCAACGTTATAACCACGAGCACGAGCCTCTTGCGTGCCCGCAAACAACTCGCGAATTGGGGTGAATAAGCCTGTGTAAGTCGCAGGGTTTGAACGCGGGGTTCGTCCAATCGGGCTTTGGTCAATGTCGATTACTTTATCGAAATGTGCTAAGCCTTCAATGCTATCGTAAGGGGCAACATCGGTGCGTTCAGCTCGGTTTAATGCATTTTGTGCTAGTGGGAATAAGGTGTCGTTAATCAAGGTTGATTTACCTGAGCCCGAAACGCCCGTAATACAAGTGAACAAACCAACAGGCACATCTAACTGCACACCTTTGAGGTTGTTACCTCTCGCCCCTTTTAATGTGAGCACCTTGCTCTCATCGTAAGGAACACGTTTGGCAGGAATTTCTATTTTCTGTTTGCCTGATAAGAATTGCCCCGTAAGCGACTCTTCCACCTGCATAATTTCTTCTGCTGTTCCCTGTGCAATAACATTACCACCGTGCACCCCCGCACCAGGTCCAATATCCACGATATGATCTGCCGCACGAATAGCATCTTCATCGTGCTCAACCACAATCACAGTATTGCCTAAATTACGTAGATGAATCAGTGTGTTTAACAAACGTTCGTTGTCGCGTTGGTGCAATCCGATGGAAGGCTCATCTAACACATACATCACGCCCACTAAGCCTGCTCCAATTTGACTTGCCAAACGAATCCGTTGAGCCTCACCGCCCGAAAGCGTTTCTGCTGAACGAGAAAGCGATAGATAATTCAAGCCAACATTGACAAGGAAAGACAAACGCTCACGAATTTCTTTGAGAATTTTCTCCGCAATTTTGGCACGCTGGCCAGAAAGCTCAAGTGTTTCGAAGAATTTCAAGGCTTCGCCAATAGACTTCTCTGCCACCATCGGCAAGTTGGTTTTCTCTAAGAAAACATAACGAGCCTCACGGCGTAAGCGTGAACCACTGCAATCCAAACACGGGCGGTTGTTGATATATTTCGCTAACTCCTCCCGCACCGCATTCGATTCGGTTTCTTTATAGCGACGAGCCATATTGTTTAATACGCCTTCGAATGCGTGCTTGCGTTTAATTTTATCGCCACGATCATTCACATAAACAAACTCAATTTCCTCTTTTGAACCGTTTAAAATGATATTTTGGAATTTTTTGCTCAATTGGCTAAATGGCGTTTCTATATCAAAACCATAATAATCCGCCACCGATTTCAACAAGCCGAAATAATAGAAACTTCTGCGATCCCAACCCTTAATTGCGCCGCTCGAAAGCGATACATCAGGATTTAGCACCACTTTATTGGGGTCAAAAAACTGCTCTACGCCTAAGCCATCACAAGTTGGACATGCGCCCGCTGGGTTGTTGAACGAGAACAATCTAGGCTCTAGTTCGTGCAACGAATAACCACAATGCGGACAAGCAAAGGAAGAAGAGAAAACTAACTCTTCCGCATTAGGATTGTCCATATCCGCAATCACTGCGGTTGAGCCAGATAAATCTAATGCTGTTTCAAACGATTCCGCCAAGCGAGTTTTAATATCCTCACGCACTTTGAAACGGTCTACCACCACTTCGATGGTGTGTTTTTTCTGTAATTCTAACTTCGGTGGATCAGATAAGTCACAAATTTCGCCATCAATACGTGCTCGAATGTAACCATTAGCGGTCAAATTTTCTAAAAGTTTTACGTGTTCACCTTTGCGATCTTTCACCACTGGGGCAAGCAACATCAAGCGTTTACCTTCCGGCTCTTCCAAGACACGATCGACCATTTGTGAAATGGTTTGAGCTGTAAGTGGAATATCGTGATCAGGGCAACGCGGTTCACCCACACGAGCAAATAATAAACGCAGATAATCGTGAATTTCGGTTACAGTGCCCACAGTTGAACGTGGGTTGTGAGAAGTGGATTTTTGCTCAATGGAAATTGCAGGTGAAAGCCCTTCGATATGATCCACATCGGGCTTTTCCATTAAAGAGAGGAATTGACGAGCATAGGCAGAAAGACTTTCTACATAGCGACGTTGTCCTTCAGCATAGAGCGTATCAAACGCCAAAGAAGACTTGCCCGAACCAGACAAGCCAGTAATAACGATAAATTTATCTCGCGGTAAAATCAGATTGATATTTTTTAGGTTATGGGTTCTTGCCCCACGAATGTCGATTTGCTTCATACGATCTCTTAAAGTATGGGTGGGAATTTTTTCACATTATATACTAAAAATAACGCTGTACAAAATATCAGTTTATTCTAGCTTTTTAGTTTGAAAGCGGTTAAAATGCCACTTAATCTTGTAATTCTAATTCAAGCTAAGAGGATTTTATGGCTGGAGTAAATAAAGTAATTATCGTGGGCAATTTAGGCAACGATCCTGAGATGCGTACAATGCCGAATGGCGAAGCAGTGGCAAACATTAGCGTAGCAACCAGTGAAAGCTGGACAGACAAAAATACAGGCGAACGCCGTGAAGTGACTGAATGGCACCGTATTGTGTTCTATCGTCGCCAAGCAGAAGTCGCTGGTCAATACCTTCGCAAAGGCTCCCAGGTGTATGTTGAAGGTCGCTTAAAAACCCGTAAATGGCAAGACCAAAATGGTCAAGACCGCTACACGACTGAAATTCAAGGTGATGTATTACAAATGTTAGGCAGCCGCAACCAAGGTGGCGAAATGGGCGGTCAAGGCGGTTGGAGCCAATCTAACAACCAAGGTGGCAACTGGAACCAAGCACCAGCATCAAATAACTACAATCAAGGTAATGGTTACAATAACAACTATTCACAAACATCACCAAAACCTGTGGCGAAACCAGCACAAGCTGAACCGCCAATGGATAATTTTGATGATGATATTCCTTTTTAATTATATAAGAAAACCCAGCTTAAGCTGGGTTTTCTGTATCTAATCCTCATTAATCCGACTTGACACCGCACTCTGCTGATTCTTATATTTTGCATCTTTACGGGCATTATATGGTTTGGTGGCGTGTCCGCTTAATACTTCGAAACTTAATGCTCCGATTGCCATATTTGGGCGAAGTGCAAGCGGTAATTTTCCTGCATTGAAAAACTCAAGTACAATACGCCCTTCCCAACCAGGGTCAATGCGGTGAGCTGTCACGTGAACCATTAAGCCAAGGCGTGCTAGTGAAGATCGACCATCTAGCCAACCAACGATATTGGAAGGCAGTTTTACTGATTCAAGAGTAACTGATAAGGCTAACTCTCCAGGATGAAGGAAAAAGGCCTCATCATCACCGATAATAATTTCCTCACTCATTACCCGTTCAAGCTGTGCAGTTACCGCTTCACGTGGGCCGCTGACGTCAATATAAGGCGTTGAATGCTCGCGGAAAATACGGAATGAGTTGCCTAAACGAACATCAACGGTCGCGCCAGAAATTTTATCATTCGCTGGGCGTGGGGTAATTTCGATTAAGCCTTGATCTAAATAACGCTCAATGTCGGTATCACACAGACGCATCTTATTTTTTCCCTAATAATTGTTGAATTTGAGCTTTTAAGATATTGATCGCAATACGATTTTTTCCACCTTTTGGCACGATAATATCGGCATATTGTTTTGATGGTTCAATGAACTGCAAGAACATTGGACGAACGGTTTTGCGATATTGCTCAATTACAGATTCCATTGTTCTACCACGTTCAACCATATCGCGCTGTAAACGGCGGATAAAACAGATATCAAGAGGAGCATCAACGAAGATAGAAACATTGATTTCGTCTCGGATCTCTTCGTCAGTAAGTAATAAAATACCTTCAAGGATAATAATTTTTTTTGCATTAAAGCGGGTGGTAGAGGTTTTGCGGTTGTGTTCCGCATAATCATATTCAGGAATGTCGATAGATTTGCCTTGTTTTAATTGGCGTAAGTGTTCAACCAATAAATGGTGATCCATTGAGCTTGGGTGGTCGTAGTTGGTTTTAACGCGTTCTTCCATCGTCAAATGGCTTTGATCTTTATAATAGGCATCTTCTGAAATAATTCCGATGTCGTCCGAACCTAACTCTTCTTTTAGCTCTTTATAAATGGTTGAGGCGATTAAACTTTTGCCAGAAGCGGAGGCTCCTGCAATGGCAATCACGATACACGCTTGGTTTTCACTGATTACAGACATTTTCTTTTCTCTTGTCAAAATAAAATTCGGGCAATTATACCTTAATTTTGTAAAAAGTTGCGTATAATTGCCCTCTTGCTAAGTTAAATGGAGGAAAAATGGAACATTTTATTCAAGGTTTAATAGTTTGTTTTGGCTTGATTGTATCTATTGGGGCACAAAATGCCTTTTTATTAAAACAAGGTATTTTAAAACAGCACGTTTTTGCCGTCGCACTTTTATGCTTTTTAGGCGATGTGCTTTTAATGACTATCGGCGTGCTAGGCTTAGGAGAATTGATTTCTCAATTGCCTTGGGTCAGTTTTTTACTGGCAATTTTAGGTGTGGTTTTTCTGTTCACTTATGGCAGCCAATCTTTTATTAGTATGTTTAAACAGAGTGGCGCATTAAAAGAGAGTGATAGTTCGGCAACCAGTCTAAAAAGAACCTTGATGATTACGTTTGCGATTACTTTTTTAAATCCGCACGTTTATATTGATACGGTGGTGATTTTAGGCGCAATTGGTGGAAAATTGGCACTTGCTGAAAAATGGATGTTTCTGGCAGGAGCACTAACCTGTTCTTTGATTTGGTTCTTTGGTGTAGGCTATGGGGCTGGCTTTCTCGCCCCTTATTTTGCAAGACGCCGTGTTTGGCAAATCTTGGATTTCATTACTGGCGTGATTATGTATGCGATTGCGATTAGCCTTGCCATTTTTGTGGTTGGTTTGTTTGAGAAACTTTAATCGGTTTTTATTCCCAAAAGTATCAATAAATAAAAATTAGCTCTAACTTTTTTTGAGCAAATGCTATTGAAATTCCCCGAATAATTTACCAAAATGGGGTATCATTTTCAGAGATGTTTTAAGAAGTGAAATTATGTGTCAATTATTAGGAATGAATTGTAATACACCGACCGATATTACTTTCTCTTTTGAAGGTTTTCGGCGGCGTGCAGGGGTAACTGATCAACATACTGATGGGTTTGGTATTGCTTTTTTTGAAGGTAAGGGCGTGCGTATCTTTCGTGATAACCGCCCTGGGGCTTCTTCACCAATGGCGGATTTAGTCAGTCAATATAAAATTAAGTCGTTCAATGTGATTTCGCATATTCGTAAGGCAACGCGTGGGGATGTAAATTTGGAAAACACCCACCCTTTTATTCGCGAATTGTGGGGCGAAAATTGGGTATTTGCTCATAATGGTACTGTGGAAGGCGTTCGCCCTTGTCCTGATTGCCATTATCAACCGATTGGCACAACCGATTCAGAAGCCGCATTTTGTTGCATTGTATCCCGTCTGCGTGAGCGTTTTGATAAAAAACCGAGTGAAAAAGAGATTTTTGATGCAGTGGTTGAGATTACTTCTGATATTGCCACCCACGGTGTGTTTAATTTTATTATGTCGAACGGGCATTGGATGATTGCTCGTTGTTCAACTAGACTTTATTATGTGACACGTAAGGCACCATTTAGCAAGGCATTACGCGATGATGATGTGGAAATCGATTTTAGCAAATACACCACAGAAAATGATAAAGTGACTATTATTGCCACGCAGCCACTCACAAAAAATGAAAATTGGATAAAAATGAAAAATGGCGGTTATGTCTTTTTTAAAAATGGCGAGTTAGTGGAAGAGATTGAAGGGACATTACCAGATAACCAATCGCACGTTTAGTCATTCACTTCATGAAAATTAAGACAAGCGGTGAGATTTCGAGTAGAATTTACAAAATTCTACCTAAATCTTACCGCTTTATTTATATGATAAGTATGAAAAAACTTTCTTTTCTTGGCTCGTTGAGTCTTTCGCTTTTTCTTGTCGGTTGTCAATCAGTGTTGGATGCACCGACTCAAATTGAGCAGCCTGTCGTTCAAATTCCGCATAATGATCCGCAGTGGCAAGCTCATCTTGCTCAGCTTGAAAAAATCAGTGGTTACCAAGCGAAAGGGCAGTTTGGTTATATTTCACCAGAAGAACGCTTTTCCTCACATTTTGATTGGCAATACAAAAATGCGAGCAATTTTGGTTTGGAGCTTTCGTCTAATCTCTCGAGTAAATCATTGAAATTACATCGTAATGCACGTGGCTTGACCGTGTCAGATAGTGAAGGGAATAGCCGCTCTGATCGTGATATTGATGCGTTAATGCAAGAAATTATTGGTGTTTCATTTCCTATTGATCAGTTTGCTTATTGGCTGAAAGGCTTGCCTGAAAAAGAAGGAAATTATGTGGTAAATGAAAAACGCCAATTAGCCCAATTTAGTTATCTGCTGAATGGGGTAGTTTGGAAAGTGACTTACGTTTCGTATGATGAAACTCGCCAGCCGAATTTACCTAAACTAATCGTGCTCGAAAATGGTTCACAAACCTTGAAAATTCGGATAGATAATTGGACGTATTAAAGAATGAATACTCAGATGAAATTACCAAGTCCTGCAAAACTTAACCTCTTTTTATATGTGACTGGCAAGCGGTCGGATGGCTATCACGAATTGCAAACGCTATTTCAATTCTTGGATTTTTGCGATGAGTTGGAATTTGAGGTCACAAATGATGGCGAGATTGTTTTGCTTGACGAACTGCCAGATGTGCCGAAAGAGAAGAATTTGATTTATCGTGCTGCAAAACTGTTGCAAGAAAAGACCGCTTGTAAGCAAGGAGCGAAAATCCATTTGACTAAAAAATTGCCAATAGGCGGTGGCGTGGGAGGCGGTTCTTCTAATGCCGCAACTGTATTGGTCGGGTTAAATCATTTATGGCAAACAGGGCTTTCACTTGAGCAACTTGCAGAAATCGGCTTGTCGCTTGGGGCGGATGTGCCGATTTTTGTGCGAGGTTTTGCCGCATTTGCGGAGGGAATCGGGGAGGTTTTAACGCCTTGTGAACCTGCTGAGAAATGGTATGTGGTGTTAAAGCCTGATGTATCGATTTCAACCCCTGCTGTTTTTCGCGATCCGAATTTGCCCCGTAATACACCTAAACGGACGATGGATGCGTTATTAAATGCAAAATGGGAAAACGATTGCGAAAAAGTTGTTCGAGATCATTATTTCGAGGTTGAAGAATTGATGTCAAAGTTGGTAAAATATGCCACGTTCCGTTTAACGGGAACGGGGGCTTGTATTTTTGCTGAATTTAACAGTAAAGAAGAAGCTGATGCCGTTTTTACTCAAAGACCTGACAACGTGTTTGGCTTTGTAGCAAAAGGGCAGAATCTTTCACCGTTACACCAACGTCTTTTTTAACACACTTATCCTAAAGGATCTATTCCAATGCCAGATATTAAATTGTTTGCAGGTAATGCAACGCCAGAACTCGCAAAACATATTGCAGAACGTCTTTATATTTCTCTCGGTGATGCGACAGTGGGACGCTTCAGTGATGGTGAAATCCAAGTTCAAATCAATGAAAATGTACGTGGTTCAGATGTATTTATCGTGCAATCGACTTGTGCACCAACGAATGATAACTTAATGGAATTGATCGTCATGGTAGACGCATTACGCCGTGCTTCAGCAGGTCGTATTACTGCTGTAATTCCTTATTTTGGTTATGCTCGTCAAGACCGCCGTGTGCGTTCAGCTCGTGTGCCAATTACAGCAAAAGTCGTAGCAGATTTCCTTTCAAGTGTGGGCGTGGATCGTGTTTTAACTTGTGACCTTCACGCAGAACAAATCCAAGGTTTCTTTGATGTACCAGTAGATAACGTATTCGGTTCCCCTGTACTTATCAGTGATATTCTTCAAAAAACTAACCTAAACAATCCAATCGTTGTATCGCCAGATATCGGTGGTGTGGTGCGTGCTCGTGCAATCGCGAAATTATTAAACGATGCGGATATGGCAATCATCGACAAACGCCGTCCAAAAGCAAATGTTTCTCAGGTAATGCATATTATTGGCGATGTGGCTGGTCGTGATTGTATCCTTGTTGATGATATGATCGACACAGGCGGTACTTTAGTGAAAGCCGCAGAAGCGTTAAAAGAACGTGGTGCAACGAAAGTGTTTGCTTATGCTACTCATGCGGTATTATCAGGCACCGCAGCGAAAAACTTGGCAAATCCAGCGTTAGATGAAGTGGTAGTAACAGATACCATCCCACTTTCAGATGAAATCAAAGCGCTCAACAAAGTACGAGCATTAACTTTATCAGGTATGCTTGCAGAAGCGATTCGTCGTATTAGCAACGAAGAATCCATTTCGGCAATGTTTGATGCTTAATTTTTTAAACCCAGTCGAAAGATTGGGTTTTTTCTTGTCTATTTTCTCCCTAGGGCCTTCGCCCTAGGTTATAAATCAGTCCCTTTGGGGCTGGAAATTAGGTTCTATTTAATTATATCGTAATGCAAAACGGTTGCTGAGCTTGTTGAAGCATTAGTTTTGTAATAAAAGAACGACATAATTTTGTTTTAATTTTGGAAGAATATGTATTCCCTCATTCGCAAATTTCTTTTTTCAATGCAGCCTGAAACGGCACATAATTTTACTGTGCAATCTTTAAAACTAGCAGGGAATTTGCCTTTTCCCATCTTTCCGATGCCTGAAAACCCAACTGAAGTGATGGGATTGAAATTTAAAAATCCTATTGGTTTAGCTGCAGGGGCGGATAAAAATGGCGAGGCGATTGATGGCTTTGGTAAACTTGGGTTTGGCTTCATTGAAGTGGGGACGGTAACACCGCTGGCTCAAGATGGGAATCCGAAACCACGTCAGTTCCGCATTGTGGAAGCAGAAGGAATTGTTAATCGTAATGGGTTTAATAATTTAGGCGTAGATGTACTTGTTGAGAATGTGAGAAAATCGAAATATGAGGGCATTCTTGGTATCAATATCGGTAAAAATGCGATTACCCCGATAGAACGAGCGTTAGATGACTATCAGATTTGTTTGCGTAAAGTTTATGAGCATGCAGATTATATTACCGTGAACATTTCCTCGCCAAATACCAAAAACCTTCGTACTTTACAGTATGGTGAGGCGTTAGATGATTTATTAAAATCACTCAAAGCGGAACAAACTCAGCTTTCGCAAAAATTTGGCAACTATAAACCGCTTGTGTTGAAGATTGCCCCTGATTTAAGTGAAGAAGAGATTGCATCGGTGGCGGATAGTTTGGTTCGTCATCAAATTGATGGAGTGATTGCGGGGAATACCACGCTTTCTCGCGATCCTGTGGCGGGGCTTATAAATGCAGAGCAGCAAGGTGGTTTAAGCGGTAAGCCATTGAATGCTCTGAGTTCGCGTTTAATCCGTACGCTTGCTAAGGAACTAAATGGTGCATTGCCGATTATTGGTAGCGGCGGTATTCATTCTGTCGTATCGGGTCAAGAAAAAATTGATGCAGGGGCGAAATTGTTGCAAGTTTATTCAGGGATGATTTACGCAGGACCCAAATTAATTCAAGATTTAGCAAGAGAGATTAAGCTTGGTTAAACGCTCATAGGCTCAGCTTATCTTTCCCATTGCATAGGTCAAAAAAATAGACAAAACAACCGTTTTTTGTTATCTTTATTTAAAAATTTATCTACATTTTTACAACATTTTCACAAATATCAGAAAATCTTTGTAAATCAAATAGATATAGATTGTGTGATAGGCTTTAACAATAATTTGCAAGGCAATTTAGTTGAGAGTGCAAGTTGTTGTTAAGGCTTGTTGCATAAGCATTCAGCACACGATAGGGTTTATTTTTAGCCCTATTTCCATTCAATAATCAATACATTAAGGGAAAACCTATGTCAGAGATTTTAGTAAATGACGTAGATCCAATCGAAACTCAAGATTGGTTACAATCATTAGATTCATTAATTCGTGAAGAAGGCGTTGAGCGTGCTCAATACATCATTGAGCAAGTTATTGGTCAAGCTCGCACAAATGGCGTTTCATTACCTACAGGCGTAACAACAGATTACGTAAACACCATTCCAGCATCTGAGCAACCTGCTTACCCAGGTGATCACGCAATTGAGCGTCGTATCCGTTCTGCGGTACGTTGGAATGCGATCGCAATGGTTTTACGTAGTCAGAAAAAAGATCTTGACTTAGGTGGTCACATCTCAACATTCCAATCTGCAGCAACCATGTATGAAGTGTGCTACAACCACTTCTTCAAAGCTGCGACCGAGAAAAACGGTGGAGACTTAATTTTCTTCCAAGGCCACGCTGCACCAGGTATGTACGCACGTGCGTTCTTAGAAGGCCGTTTAACAGAAGAGCAAATGGATAACTTCCGTCAAGAAGCTTTTGCAGACGGTTTATCTTCATACCCACACCCTAAATTAATGCCTGAATTCTGGCAATTCTCAACCGTTTCAATGGGTTTAGGTCCAGTAAACGCAATCTACCAAGCACGTTTCTTAAAATACTTAGATAACCGCGGCTTAAAAGACACCAAAGATCAAAAAGTATACGCATTCTTAGGCGATGGTGAGATGGATGAAATCGAGTCTAAAGGTGCATTAACTTTCGCCGCACGTGAGCACTTAGATAACTTAATTTTCACTATTAGCTGTAACTTACAACGTTTAGACGGTCCAGTTAATGGTAACGGTAAAATCATTCAAGAATTAGAAGGTTTATTCACTGGTGCTGGCTGGGAAGTTATCAAAGTATTATGGGGCAGCGAATGGGATAAATTATTCGCCAAAGATACTTCTGGTAAATTAACTCAGTTAATGATGGAAGTAGTTGATGGTGACTATTTAACCTTCAAATCAAAAGATGGTGCTTACGTACGTGAACACTTCTTTGGTCGCTACCCAGAAACTGCAGCATTAGTAGCGGATATGACAGATGATGAAATCTGGGCATTACGCCGTGGTGCACACGATAGCGAAAAACTTTACGCAGCGTATGCGAAAGCACAAAAAGCAACTAAACCAGTTGTAATTTTAGCACATCAAGTGAAAGGTTATAAAATCCCTGAAGCGGAAAGTAAAAACACTGCTCACCAATCGAAAAAAATGTCTTACGAAAGCCTTAAAGGTTTCCGTGACTTCTTCGAATTACCATTAACGGATGAGCAAGTAGAAAATCTTGAATATATTAAGTTTGCAGAAGGTACACCAGAGTATGAATATTTACACGGTCACCGTAAAGCATTAAACGGTTATGTACCGGCTCGTCGTACTAAGTTTGACGTAGAGTACAAAGTTCCTGCATTAGAAGAGTTCAAAGCATTATTAGAAGAACAACCACGTGGTATTTCAACCACAATGGCATTTACTCGCGCATTGAATATCTTATTAAAAGATAAAAACATCGGTAAAACAATTGTTCCAATGATCGCAGATGAAGCACGCACATTTGGTATGGAAGGTTTATTCCGTCAAGTGGGTATCTACAATCCACACGGTCAAAATTACGTACCTTCAGACCGTGACTTAGTGGCTTACTACCGTGAAGCGAAAGATGGTCAAGTATTACAAGAAGGTATCAACGAATTAGGTGCAACCGCATCTTGGTTAGCAGCGGCGAACTCATACTCTGTAAACAACCAACCGATGATTCCATTCTTCATCTATTACTCTATGTTTGGTTTCCAACGTGTGGGCGATATGATGTGGGCTGCTGGTGACCAATTAGCTCGTGGTTTCATGGTGGGTGGTACTTCAGGTCGTACAACCTTAAACGGCGAAGGCTTACAACACGAAGATGGTCACAGCCATATCCAAGCAGGTATTATCCCGAACTGTGTAACTTACGACCCATCATTCGCATTCGAAGTTGCAGTAATTATGCAAGACGGTATCAACCGTATGTACGGCGAAAAACAAGAAGATGTGTTCTATTATATGACCACATTAAACGAAGTCATGGATCAACCAGCAATGCCTGCAGGTGCAGAAGATGGTATCCGTAAAGGTTTATATAAATTCGAAACCGTTAAAGGTAAAGGTAAAGGCCATGTTCAATTATTAGGTTCTGGTGCGATTATGCGTCACGTTCGTGAAGCAGCACAAATCCTTGCAAATGACTACGGTGTGACTTCAGATGTGTTCTCAGCACCTTCATTCAATGAATTAGCACGTGAAGGTAACGATGCTGCACGTTGGAACTTATTACACCCAACAGCGGAACAACGCGTACCATACGTTGCTCAAGTATTAGCAGATTTACCAACAGTGGCTTCAACGGACTATGTGAAAGCATACGCAGATCAAATCCGTGCATTCGTACCAAGCAAACACTACCACGTGTTAGGTACTGACGGTTTTGGTCGTTCAGACAGCCGTGCAAACTTACGTGAACACTTTGAAGTAGACGCACGTTATGTGGTGGTTGCAGCACTTTCACAATTAGCGAAAGAAGGCACAGTATCGAACCAAGTGGTTGCAGATGCTATCGCAAAATTCGGCTTGAATGTAGATCGTATTAACCCGTTATACGCATAATACAAGCGGTCTAAATAAGTTAGAATTTTGCAAAATAGGGTAGGGATTCCCTACCCATTTCAAAAAGAAGGATTACCAAAATGTCAAAACAAATTAATGTACCAGATATCGGTAGCGATGAAGTTACCGTAACAGAAGTGATGGTAAACGTGGGTGATACCATTTCTGCTGATCAATCAATCATCAACGTAGAAGGCGATAAAGCTTCAATGGAAGTGCCAGCACCAGAAGCGGGCGTGGTTAAAGAAGTTTTAGTAAAAGTGGGCGATAAAGTAACTACAGGTTCACCAATGTTAGTGTTAGAAGCAGTGGGGGCAGCATCAGCAGCAGAAACTCCTGCAGTAGCGGCTCCAGCAACAGTTGCAACAGCATCAGCAATTGTTGAAGTTAATGTACCAGATATCGGTGGCGATGAAGTTAATGTGACTGAAATTATGGTGAAAGTGGGCGACTCAGTAGAAGTTGACCAATCTATCATCAACGTTGAAGGCGACAAAGCATCAATGGAAGTTCCTGCACCAATCGCAGGTGTAGTAAAAGAAATTTTAATCAACGTAGGTGATAAAGTTTCTACTGGTAAATTAATTATGAAATTTGAAACAGCATCTGCTACACCAGTAGCATCAGCAGCACCAGCTCAAGTGGCTGCACCTGCAGTGCCAGCGGCGGCTGCAATTAAAGATGTAAATGTACCTGATATCGGTGGCGATGAAGTAAACGTAACCGAAATTATGGTAGCTGTAGGCGATACCATAACTGAAGAGCAATCTTTAATTACCGTTGAAGGTGATAAAGCATCAATGGAAGTGCCTGCACCATTTGCAGGTGTCGTGAAAGAAATTTTAGTGAAATCAGGCGATAAAGTTTCAACAGGTTCATTAATTATGCGTTTTGAAGTGGCGGGTGCAGCACCGGCTGCGGCACCAGTTCAAGTAGCAACTTCAGCGCCACAAGCGGCAGCAGCTGCACCTGTAGCTCAATCAGCACAAAGCGGTAACGTTGCAGGCTTAAGCCAAGAGCAAGTGGTAGCAAGTGCAGGTTACGCTCACGCAACACCAGTGATTCGTCGTTTAGCACGCGAATTCGGTGTGAACTTAGATAAAGTGAAAGGTACAGGTCGTAAAGGTCGTATCGTTAAAGAAGACATCGAAGCCTATGTGAAAACTGCAGTGAAAGCTTACGAAAGCGGTGCAACAGCAGCTTCAGCTGGCAACGGCGTGGCGAATGGTGCGGGCTTAGGCTTATTACCATGGCCGAAAGTAGACTTCAGCAAATTCGGTGAAGTTGAAGAAGTAGAATTAAGCCGTATTAACAAAATTTCTGGTGCGAACTTACACCGTAACTGGGTAATGATTCCACACGTGACACACTTCGATCGTACCGACATTACAGAGTTAGAAGCATTCCGTAAAGAACAGAACAAGATTGTTGAAAAACAAAAACTTGATGTGAAAATTACACCAGTTGTGTTCATTATGAAAGCGGTTGCAAAAGCGTTAGAAGCTTTCCCACGTTTCAATAGCTCAATTTCTGAAGATGGTCAAAAATTAACAATTAAGAAATACATTAACATTGGTGTCGCGGTAGATACACCAAATGGCTTAGTGGTTCCTGTATTCAAAAACGTGAACAAAAAAGGCATTATTGAGTTATCTCGCGAGTTGATGGAAGTCTCGAAAAAAGCACGCGAAGGCAAATTGACTGGTTCAGATATGCAAGGCGGTTGCTTCACGATTTCAAGCTTGGGCGGTATCGGTACAACCCACTTTACCCCAATCGTGAATGCACCAGAAGTGGCAATTTTAGGTGTATCTAAATCTGAAATGGCTCCTGTATGGAACGGTAAAGAATTCGCTCCACGCTTAATGCTCCCATTATCATTATCATTCGACCACCGTGTGATTGATGGTGCTGATGGTGCTCGTTTCTTAAGCTACATCAACGGTGTATTAGCAGATATCCGTCGCCTAGTAATGTAATTAGGTCGTGTAACTTAGCAATGTAATCAATCTGTAAGCGGTCGGATTTGCAAGAAAATTGACAAAATCGACCGCTTGAAAAGGAAAAGATATGAGTAAAGAAATTAAAACCCAAGTAGTTGTACTTGGTGCCGGTCCTGCAGGTTATTCAGCTGCGTTCCGTTGTGCTGACTTAGGTTTAGAAACCGTTCTTGTAGAACGTTATTCAACTTTAGGTGGGGTATGTTTAAACGTAGGTTGTATTCCATCAAAAGCGTTATTACACGTTTCTAAAGTAATTGAAGAAGCAAAACACGCAACTAAAAACGGTATTTACTTTGGTGAACCAACTATCAATTTAGACGAAGTTCGTGCAGGTAAAGATGCTGTAGTCGCTAAATTAACGGGTGGCTTAGCAGGTATGGCAAAAGCACGTAAAGTGACTGTAGTTGAAGGCTTAGCAGCATTTACTGATCCAAATACATTAGTTGCACGTGATCGTGATGGTAACCCAACTACTATTAAATTTGATAATGCAATTATTGCGGCGGGTTCTCGTCCAATTCAATTACCATTCATCCCGCATGAAGATCCACGTATTTGGGATTCAACAGATGCACTTAAATTAAAAGAAGTACCGAAAAAACTTCTTATCATGGGGGGCGGTATCATTGGTTTAGAGATGGGTACAGTTTATCACTCTCTAGGTTCAGAGATTGAAGTGGTTGAAATGTTTGACCAAGTTATCCCAGCTGCAGATAAAGATGTTGTAGCAATCTACACCAAACAAATCGAGAAAAAATTCAAGTTAATGCTTGAAACTAAAGTAACTGCAGTTGAAGCTAAAGATGATGGTATCTATGTTTCAATGGAAGGTAAAGCATGTAACGATACTAAACGTTATGATGCAGTACTTGTTGCTATTGGTCGTACACCAAACGGTAAATTAATCGATGCAGGTAAAGCAGGTGTTCAAGTTGATGAGCGTGGTTTCATTCGTGTAGATAAACAAATGCGTACCAATGTACCTCACATCTTCGCAATCGGTGATATCGTAGGTCAACCAATGTTAGCACATAAAGGTGTTCACGAAGGTCACGTTGCAGCAGAAGTGATTGCAGGACAAAAACACTACTTTGATCCTAAAGTGATTCCATCAATCGCTTATACTGAGCCAGAAGTGGCATGGGTAGGTAAAACAGAGAAAGAGTGTAAGCAAGAAGGCTTAAACTACGAAGTGGCTAAATTCCCATGGGCTGCATCAGGTCGTGCGATTGCTTCTGAATGTTCAGAAGGCATGACTAAACTTATCTTCGATAAAGATACCCACCGCGTATTAGGTGGTGCGATTGTAGGTAGCAATGGTGGTGAATTATTAGGTGAAATCGGCTTAGCAATCGAAATGGGTTGCGATGCAGAAGATATTGCATTAACTATCCATGCCCACCCAACGCTTCATGAATCTGTTGGTTTAGCAGCAGAAGTGTTTGAAGGCTCAATTACAGACCTTCCAAATGCAAAAGCGAAAAAACGTTAATTTACGTTGAGTTTTATAGCCCCCTTTATTGGGGGCTTTTTTATATTGTGTTGTGATATTTAAAAATGTGATAAGAGTAAACTCATAAAACTTAAAAAATGCTCTAAATTGATCTATAAAATCATTATATACTTGATTCAATCTAAATAACTTTCTTAGATGTTTATAAACTGGAATAGGGAATGTGAGCATTTAAAAGATACTTATGCTATACCATAAATTTAATATTGAATAAGCTGATTTAAGGTAAACAAAATAACTTGTGAGTTTTGAATTAGAGGATGCAAGAGAATAAAAAAACCTGATTGAAATTGCTCTCAATCAGGTTTTTTATTGTTATGATTTATTTAATTTACGCATTCAACGCTCTTAAAATATCATCCACACGTTCTTTCGCATCACCAAATAACATTTGGGTGTTTTCTTTGAAGAAGAGTGGGTTTTGAACGCCTGCGTAGCCTACTGCCATTGAGCGTTTGAATACCACTACATTTTGTGCTTTCCAAACTTCTAATACTGGCATACCTGCGATTGGGCTTGATGGATCGTCTAATGCCGCTGGATTTACGGTGTCGTTTGCACCGATAACTAATACAACATCAGTATCTTCGAAATCGTCGTTGATTTCGTCCATTTCTAATACCACATCGTAAGGTACTTTCGCTTCCGCTAATAATACGTTCATATGACCAGGTAAACGACCCGCAACAGGGTGAATACCAAAGCGAACATTCACGCCTTTTTCGCGTAATTTTGCGGTGATTTCAGCTACAGGGTATTGCGCTTGTGCTACCGCCATACCGTATCCAGGTGTGATGATCACAGAGCCTGCATTTTTAAGCATTTCTGCTACTTCTTCCGCTGAAGTTTCGCGATATTCGCCTTGTTCTTCTTCACCAGTGCTTGCTTTTACTTCTGTGCCGAAACCACCTGCAATTACGCTGATGAATGAGCGGTTCATCGCTTTACACATAATGTAAGAAAGGATTGCACCTGAAGAACCTACTAACGCCCCTGTTACGATTAACAAGTCGTTGCTTAGCATAAAGCCTGCTGCAGCCGCAGCCCAACCAGAGTATGAGTTAAGCATTGACACCACTACTGGCATATCGGCCCCACCGATTGATGAGACTAAGTGCCAGCCGAATGCAAGTGCGATTGCTGTCATAATTAATACAGGGAAGATATTATCTGGACTGTTTAAGAATGACACCATTAAGAAAGCTGAAATCACTAATGCCGCAAGGTTTAATTTGTGTTTGTGCGGAAGGTGTAATGCTGCAGAGTTTACTTTACGACCAAATAATTTACCGCTTAATTTACCAAACGCAACTAATGAACCAGAGAAGGTTACCGCACCGATGAAGATCCCTAAGAACACTTCCACATTGTGAATGTTCGCAAGGGTTGCTTGTTCTGCGTGGAATGCAGCAAGTGCGACTTCATCTAAGTTTGCAGGTGCAACTGCTTCTACGTGTAAGCCCCAGCTGTTGAAGCCCACTAATACTGCAGCTAAACCTACAAAGCTGTGAAGAATTGCCACAAGCTCTGGCATTTCAGTCATTTCTACTTTAAGGGCTTTTTTTACACCAATGAAACCACCAATTGCCATTGCAATTAAGATCCAAAGTGTGCCTTGTGATTGTGGGCCAAAGATGGTTGCAACTAATGCAATTGCCATACCCACGATACCATACCAACAACCAGCTTTTGCGGTTTCGTGTCTAGAAAGTCCCGCTAGGCTCATAATAAAGAGGATAGCAGCAATAATGTACGCTGCGGTAACAAATCCAAATGACATCTTGCTTTCTCCTTAACCTTTTCTAAACATTGCAAGCATACGTTGCGTAACTTTGAAACCACCAAAGATATTGATGCTTGCGACTAAAATCGCGATAAAGGCAAGAATATCAATGAAGAAATTACCCGTTGGTTGGCGAATTTGTAACACCGCCCCCACGATGATAATCCCTGAAACCGCATTAGTTACCGCCATTAATGGGGTGTGTAATGCGTGGCTTACGTTCCAAACCACGTAGTAACCCACCACACACGCCAATACGAATACGGTAAAGTGAGATAAGAATGCCGCTGGTGCAACAGAAGCTAACCAGAGGAACAGTGCACCAACACCTGCCATCACGCCATATTTTATGCGTGGATCTGTTGGTTTCTCTTCTTTTTTCTCAACTGGTGCTGCCGCCGCTTGTTTTTGCGGTTGTGCAGAAACTTGAATTGGTGGTGCTGGCCACGTTACTTCGCCTTCGCGAACAACGGTTACGCCGCGTAATACCACATCTTCAAAGTTAATGTTGATTTCACCATCTTTGTTAGGTGCTAATAGTTTTAATAAATTCACTAAGTTAGTACCGTAAAGTTGTGAAGATTGGGTTGGTAAACGTGCTGGGAAGTCGGTGTAGCCAATCACTTTTACTTGATTGTTTGTTACCACCATTTCACCTGCTTTGGTGTAGTCACAGTTACCGCCAGTTGCTGCGGCTAAGTCCACAATCACTGAGCCTGGTTTCATTGAATCTACCATCTCTTTCGTGATTAAGCGTGGTGCTGCTTTACCTGGAATTGCCGCTGTCGTGATGATAATATCCACTTCTTTCGCTTGTTCAGCGTAAAGTTCCATAGCACGACGGTTGAACTCTTCTGACATCACTTTCGCATAACCATCGCCTGAGCCGCCTTCTTCTTCGAAGTCAATTTCTAAGAAATCTGCGCCCATTGATTTTACTTGCTCTTTTACTTCAGGGCGTGAGTCAAACGCACGCACAATCGCACCTAAGCTATTCGCTGCACCGATTGCCGCTAAACCTGCTACGCCTGCACCAATTACAAGCACTTTCGCAGGCGGAACTTTACCCGCTGCAGTGATTTGACCTGTAAAGAAGCTACCAAACGCATTTGCTGCTTCAATAACCGCACGGTAACCTGAAATATTTGCCATTGAAGAAAGGGCATCTAATGCTTGTGCACGAGAGATACGTGGCACCGCATCCATTGCTAACACATTGATTTTCTTCGCACTTAATTTTTCCATCAATTGTGGATTTTGTGCTGGCCAAATAAAGCTCACAAGGGTTGCACCTTCTTTAATAAGGGCAATTTCCTGTTCAGTGGGTGCATTCACTTTAAAAATAATGTCTGCATTCCAAATTTCTTGTGTTGTGCCAACAGACGCACCTGCTTTCGCAAAGGCATCATCTTCAAAACTTGCTTTAAAGCCAGCATCGTGTTCAACGATCACCTCAAAGCCGAGTTTTTTAATCTGCTCAACGGTTTTCGGTGTTGCAGCAACACGCGTTTCGCCGTCTAACAGTTCTCTTGGTACACCAATAAGCATAAAGACTCCTGTATTGGATTGGGGTTTATATAGTTAAGCTACTAATGTAGCCTTATGGTTTTTAAAAAATGCCATAACTCTACCATTAAAATTGTCAAATTTGTAAAAAAATTACGCCTATCAATTTAATTATTTGACGAAATTCATAATTTCATAATGAAACCGAAATTTGATAGAATTAGCCGATATAAAAAACGTTTCAAATAAAACCAAAATGAATATTTTAGATCAAATTCAAATTATCCTTGTTGAAACCTCTCTGCCCGCTAATATTGGCTCGGTTGCACGTGCAATGAAAACTATGGGGATTTCTCATTTGCGATTGGTTGCACCAAAACAACCGCTCGATGAAGATGCTTTTGCATTATCGGCAGGGGCAAAGGATCTCCTTGAAAATGCTCAAAGCTTTGCCAGCTTTGACGAAGCTATTGCTGATTGCCAGCTTGTGATTGGCACGAGCGCTCGTTTACGCCATCTACAAAATAGCTTGATTGAACCACGCACCTGCGGAGAGTTAGTCGTAAAACGAGCCGAACAAGGCAAAGTCGCCCTAGTTTTTGGGCGGGAGCGTGTTGGGCTAACCAACGAAGAATTGCTCAAATGCCATTATCACTTAAACTTTCCAACTAATCCTGAATATGGCTCGCTCAATTTGGCTATGGCAGTGCAATTAGCAGCTTATGAAGTGAGAATGGCGTATCTTTGTCATCAACAAGCTGTTGAAAATTCTCAAAACTTTGCTAAAAACCAACCGTTCGCAGCAGTCGAAAAAGATTATCCGAACGCCGAAGCCTTAGAGCATTTTTACCAACACACAGAAAGACTTTATAAAGCACTTGGCTTCATTCGCAATGATGCAGTTATGCTTAAGCTTCGCCGTCTTTATCAACGTGCTGAATTAGAACGCAATGAATTGAATTTATTAAGAGGAATGCTAACGGCAGTTGAACGTAGCCAGAAAGAGTGTAATTAAAATATAAAGGTATGGGAAGTTGTATAAATAGCCTTTCTTTTCCGATTTCTATTTAAATAGCTTTCTTGTACAATAACCTCCATTTTTGATGATATACGAATATGAGCCTTATGCTGAACGAAACTGCACAGAACGAATTGGCACACACTATTCCAGAGCTTATCCATTGGACGAAAGAGAGCGAGTTTTCGCTTTCGCTCACGCCTGAACGCCTTGCCTTTTTATTGGCAATTTCTATTTTTAACCAAGAACAAACTGATGGTGAACTGCTTGAGAGTGATTTAATTGATCTATTTCGCTATGTTTCTCAAACTTTTGAACAATCAGAATTTACGCTTTCCCAGCGTGCAAATAATGCGATCAACGATCTGGTAAAACAACGTCTTCTAAACCGTTTTTCGAGCGAATTTACCGAAGGGTTGGCGATTTATCGTGTTACCCCGCTGGCAGTCGGCATTGCGAATTACTATATTCGTCAGCGTGAGTTTTCTAGCCTGCGTCTTTCAATTCAACTATCTATTGTGGCAAGTGAAATTCAAAAAGCATCGTTAGCCGCAGAAGAGGGCGGAGATGAACGTCATTGGCGAAATAATGTGTTTGCACCACTGAAATATTCGGTAGCAGAAATTTTTGATAGCATCGATCTTTCGCAACGCATTATGGATGAAAATCAACACCAAATTCGAGAGAGAATCGCGAATCTTTTAAGCCAAAATTGGCACGAGGCGATCACGAGCTGTGAACAATTATTAGACGAAACATCGGGTAATCTACGAGAGTTGCAAGATACGTTAAATGCAGCGGGCGATAAATTGCAAGCACAACTGTTGCGTATTCAAAGCTGTTTAATAGGTCGTTACGATTTAGATTTCATCGATCAGCTAGTGGTTAATCTGCAAAATAAATTAGACCGCATTATGAGCTGGGGGCAACAGGCAATCGATCTTTGGATTGGCTACGATCGTCATGTGCATAAATTTATTCGTACCGCGATTGATATGGATAAAAACCGTGTATTTGGTCAGCGTTTGCGTCAATCTATTCAAGATTATTTTGATGCACCTTGGATGCTTTACACCGCGAAAGCGGAGTCGCTCCTGGATTTGCGTGATGATGAAACTGAATTTAACGAAGCAGAAGCGGTTGGTGAATTACCAACAGAGTTGGAATATCAATCCATCAGCGATGTACAAGAGCAAATTGTGGCAAGGATGCAGGCTTATCTCGCACAATTTAGAGCGGAAGGTAAGCCAATCGATTTAGGTGTGGTTTTACGTGAACAATTGGCTCGCTATCCACATTCTCGCCATTTTGATGTGGCGCGTATTATCGTAGATCAAGCAAGTAAATTGGGTATGGCAAGTTTAGATAGCCAAGCGGTTTATCCAGAATGGCAAGCGATTAACGAGACAGGGGCGGAAGTGCAAGCCCACGTGATTGATCAATACCAGTAATCAAGCAAAAAGAGAAAAATTATGACAGAAAATATTCAAGATGTGATTTCAACTAAATTAGCGGTGGCGATTGCAAACCCTATTTTTCCAAGCCTTGATAGCCAATTGCGTGCAGGTCGTCATATTAGTATTGATTTGCTTGATGAACACGCATTTTTGATGGATTTCCAAGCAGAACTTGAGCAGTTTTACAACCGCTATCACGTGGATCTTATCCGTGCACCAGAAGGATTTTTCTACCTTCGCCCACGTGCATCAACCTTGATTAACCGTGCTACTATGTCTGAAATGGAGATGTTGGTGGGTAAAGTATTATGCTACCTCTATTTGAGTCCAGAACGCTTGGCACAACAAGGCGTGTTTAGCTATGATGATGTTTATGAAGAGTTGTTGAACCTTACCGATGAACAAAAATTGTTAAAAGCGGTAAATCCACGTTCTACAGGTTCAGATTTAGATAAGGCTAAATTGGTCGAAAAAGTTAGTGGAGCCTTGCGTCGCTTGGCTCGTATCGGAATGATTACCCGTATTGGCGATCAAAACAGCAAGAAATTTGTCATTTCCGTTTCCGTTTTCCGTTTTGGTGCGGACGTTCGCGCAGGAGATGATTACCGCGAAGCGCAATTACGCTTGATTCGTGATGGCGAGGCAACAGCCCCAAATCCTACAGCTGATACAGAAGAACAAGCGGTAGAAAACGAGGAAGATTTTGCAGAGGGTGAGGAATAATGTGTACGCTAATGCAAAAAGATGTGTTGATTGAGTTAATCGCAAGCACTCAAGCAGATTTAAGTAAAATCTTAGAATTACCACTCAATGAAGATCAACTTTTTCTTAGCTGTTTAAGAGGGCAAGTATATCGTACCGAACCTGAGGAGATCGACTTCGAGTTGCTCTCAAGTCAAGTGAAAGAGATTGGTGCTAAATACCATTCATCACGAGCAATTTAGAGGTTTTATGCAAAACTTTGATATCAATGCTTATGATGTTGAGGCTGATGTTGAACAAAATTTCCCTAAAATTTGGGCAAATTTGCTTGCTGAAAATCTGGTTACCCCACAAGAGTACCCTGTTGCTATTTTACTGGGTGGACAACCTGGTGCTGGGAAATCCTTCGGTTCTCTTGCAATGGGTAAGCGTTTAGATTTCAATTTGCTGATAATTAACGGAGACGAATTTCGCCCTTACCATCAGTATTACCATGAAATTTATCAGCAATATGGCAAAGAGGCTTCGAAATATACAGGTGAATTTACAGGTAAAATGGTGAAACGTATTCGAGATGAAGCCGTAGCACATCGTTTTAATTTATTGATTGAAGGGACTTTTCGCACCGCTGATGTGCCTCTTAAAGAACTTGAAAATTTTAAGCATTATGGATACCAAACCAATGTGTTAATTTGTACTTGCCCTAAAGAGCAGAGTTGGGACAACACACTAAAAAGAGCAGAGGAACAAGCACTTCAAGGTATGCAACCTCGTTATGTACCAAGAGAACATTTCGACTTTGTGATTGCTAATTTAGCAAATAATGCAGAACGCGTTTTGCAAGAGGCAAAACCGGATGGCTTTGAAGTATATTCTCGCTCTCAGAAATTATTTGATATTAAAGATACACCAGCAGATCAATTAACCGCTACTATCAATACAGAATTAAATAGATAAAGGAAAAATCCTAATGAGTAACACGGATTTAATTTTAGAAGAGAACGCACAAGAGACAATAATTGTGCAACCGACAATTCCGCCACAACAGATTGAACGCGGCAAATTCCGCTCCTTAACGCTGATTAACTGGAACGGCTTTTTTGCTCGTACTTTTGATTTAGATGAATTGGTCACCACGCTTTCGGGTGGTAATGGTGCGGGTAAATCAACCACGATGGCGGGTTTTGTCACTGCCTTAATCCCTGATTTAACGCTTTTAAACTTCCGTAACACGACAGAAGCAGGTTCGACTTCTAGCTCACGTGATAAAGGTTTATATGGTAAATTGAAAGCGGGTGTTTGTTATGCGGTGTTGGAAAGTGTGAACTCTCGTGGTCAGCGTGTTATCACAGGCGTGCGCTTGCAACAGATTGCTGGGCGAGACAAAAAAGTGGATATTCGTCCATTTTCATTACAAAACGTACCCTTTGATCAGCAGATTATCTATATTCTGACCGAACAAATGGGCGCCAAAGCACGCGTGTTGGCATTGAATGAAGTAAAAGAAAAATTTGAGCAATCGGACGTTCAATTCAAGCAATATCAATCCATTACCGATTACCACAGCTTTATGTTTGATGTGGGCGTATTGCCGAAACGTTTACGTTCCGCAAGCGATCGTAGTAAGTTCTACAAATTGATCGAAGCATCGCTTTACGGCGGTATTTCAAGTGTGATTACCAAGTCGCTACGTGATTACTTATTGCCAGAAAATACGGGCGTTCGCCAAGCATTCCAAGATATGGAGTCGGCATTGCGTGAAAACCGCATGACGCTTGAAGCGATTAAAGTTACACAGTCAGATCGTGATATGTTTAAGCAGTTGATTACTCACTCAACCGATTACGTATCTGCAGATTATATGCGTCATGCAAACGAGCGTTTAGGGAATATTCAACAGGCGTTGGGTTTCCGCCAAGCGTGGGCGAATTTAAAATCGAAGCGTGAGCTTGAGCAACATCGTTTAGTAGAATTTAGTCGTGAATCGGCAGAAATTGAGGCGACTGAACAAGGGCTAGAGGCAGAATTTAATTCTGCGAACGATCATTTAAACTTGGTGCAAAATGCATTACGCCATCAAGAGAAAGTAGAACGTTATCAAGATGATGTTGAAGAGCTCAACGAGAAGCTTGAAGAGCAACAGATGGTGATTGAGGAAGTTTCTGAAGCGGTGGAAATGGCTCAACACCAAGCTGATGATGCGGAAGCACACGTGGAAGATTTGCGAGCACAGCTTGCGGATTATCAACAAGCATTAGATGCTCAACAAACTCGTGCTTTGCAATATCAACAAGCCATTGCTGCCCTTGAAAAAGCAAAACAGCTTTCAGGTTTGGCGAATTTAGACTTACACAATATTGAAGATTATCACGCAGAATTTTCAGCCCAAGCTGATGAAATTACTGACCAAGTATTCGACTTAGAACAACGCTTATCTGTTTCAGATATGGCGAAAGAGCAGTTTGAAAAAGCCTATGAATTAGTTTGCAAAATTGTGGGCGAAACAGACCGCTTGCAAGCGTTTGAGGAAGCTAAATCACTGCTTAATGCTTTCCCTGAACAAAAAATGCGTGCGACACAAGCGGTCGGATTACGCCAGAAATTGCACGAGCTTGAACAACGCTTGCAACAACAACAGCAAGCAAAACGCTTGTTGGCAGAGCTTAATCAAAGAACGCAAAGTGAGTTTAGTCACGCAGACGAGCTTGAAAATCACTTTGAAGAGCAACAGGCAAAACGCGAAGATTTAGAAACGGAACTTGCCGAGCTTGTTGAGGTTCGTTCAAGCCAACGCCAACAGCTACAACAGCTCCAAAATCAATATAACCAATTGGCAAAAAATGCTCCTGCGTGGCACACCGCTCAATCTGCTTTAACCCGTTTGGAAGAGCAGTGTGGCGAAACATTTGAAGCAAGCCAAGCGGTGCTGCAATTTATGCAAAATATGCTGGCAAAAGAGCGTGAAGCAACGCTTGCTCGTGATGCGTTGGCACGCAAAGAACAGCAATTAAGCGATGAGATTTCACAACTGAGCCAGCCAGATGGTTCGGAAGATCCGCGTTTAAATCAGCTGGCAGAACGCTTTGGTGGCGTGTTGCTTTCTGAGCTTTATGATGATGTATCACTTGAAGATGCCCCTTATTTCTTGGCATTATATGGCGAGGCTCGTCACGCAATTGTGGTACGCGATTTAGAGACTGTAAAAGCACAGCTCGAAACCTTAGATGATTGCCCAGACGATCTCTATTTAATCGAAGGCGATCCAACTGCCTTTGATGACGCTGTCTTTAGTGCTGATGAGTTGAATGAGGGCGTAGTAGTAAAAGTTTCAGAGCGTCAATGGCGTTATTCGAAATTCCCTGCTGTGCCGTTGTTTGGTCGTGCCGCTCGTGAAAAACATGTTGAAGTATTGAAAGCCGAACGCGATGAAGTGGCGGAAAAACACGCAGAACTTTCGTTTGATGTGCAAAAATGCCAACGCTTGCATCAACATTTAAGCCAATTTGTTGGCACGCATTTAAATCTTGCGTTCCAAGAAAACCCAGAAGAGGCGATGCAAGCGGTTGTGGCAGAGCGTAGCGAAATTGAGCGTGAATTTAATCAAGCGGTCGGAAACGAACAGCAACTTCGCAATCAATTGGATGCGGTCAAAACACAATTGCAATTGTTAAGCAAAATTTTACCGCTTGCCGATTTACTTGATGACGAAGTGTTAATTGAGCGTGCAGAAATTTGCCGTGAACAATTGGCGGAAGCAGAAGATGATGAGCAATTTGTGCGTCAATATGGCAACTATATCGCTCAGCTTGAGCCAATTGCCAGCTCACTTCGTAACGATCCAATCCGTTTTGAAGAGCTGGAAACGGAATACAATCAGGCGAAACAGACCCAAAAAGCATTGCAACAAAAAGTGTTTGCACTTTCAGATGTAATGCAACGCCGTGTACATTTCAGTTATGAAGATGCGGTGGGTGTGGAAGGTTCTCGCTTAACCGAACAGCTACGAGCGGAGTTGGAACAGGCTCAACAAACGCGAGAGCAGGCTCGTCATCAATTGCGTCAAGCACAATCGCAATACAGCCAATACCATCAAACCTTAACAGGGTTACGTAGTGCCTATGAGGTGAAAAATCAGATGTTGGCAGAGCTTATCCGTGAGATGGATATGCTGGGCGTACGTGGTGATGCTCAGGCGGAAGAGCGTGCTATTGAGCGTCGTGAAGAGTTACATCAACGCTTAAGCCAACAACGTGCGCGCAAAACGTTCCTTGATAAACAGTTGGGCAGCATTGAAGCAGAAATTGAGAACCTTAGTCGCGAATTGCGTAAAGTTGAACGTGATTATAAAAATCAACGTGCCACTGTGGTAGCAGCGAAAGCTAGCTGGTGCTTGGTGTTACAACTTTCTCGCAACAGCGATGTGGAAAAACGCTTGAACCGCCGTGAATTGGCGTATCATTCATCGGATGAATTGCGTTCGATTTCGGATAAAGCGTTGGGTGCATTACGTACCGCTGTGGCGAATAACGAATACTTGCGTGATAGCTTGCGAGCGTCTGAAGATAGCCGTAAACCAGAAACGAAAGTAGCATTCTTTATTGAAGTTTATCGCCATTTACGTGAGCGTATTCGCCAAGATATTATCAAAACAGATGATCCAATTGATGCGATTGAGCAGATGGAAATTGAGCTTTCTCGCTTAACCAGTGAACTGACGAATCGTGAGAAAAAATTGGCGATCAGTGCAGAAAGTGTGGCAAATATTTTACGTAAAACCATTCAGCGTGAGCAAAATCGTATTCTTCAATTGAACCAAGGTTTACAAAATATCGCTTTCGGTCAAGTAAAAGGGGTGCGTTTAGATGTGAAAATTCGCGATACACACGCGATGTTATTGAATGCATTGAGTCAAGATCGCGAACAGCACAAAGATCTGTTTGAGAGTGAAAAACTCAGCTTCTCAGAAGCATTTGCGATGTTGCATAAACGTGTGAACCCGCATATTGATATGGGACAACGTACACCGCAAACCATTGGCGAAGAGTTGTTAGATTACCGCAATTATCTCGATCTAGAAGTTGAAACCGACCGTGGTGCAGATGGTTGGCAACGTGCGGAAAGTAGTGCACTTTCAACGGGTGAGGCGATCGGTACGGGGATGTCTATCCTGTTAATGGTAGTGCAAAGCTGGGAAGAAGAGTCTCGTCGCCTACGAGCGAAAGATATTCTCCCTTGTCGCTTGCTCTTCTTGGATGAAGCTGCGCGACTTGATGCGATGTCTATCAATACGCTCTTCGAGCTTTGCGAGCGCTTGGATATGCAGCTGCTAATTGCTGCTCCAGAAAATATCAGCCCAGAACGCGGTACGACTTATAAGTTAGTGCGTAAGATCACCAATAACCAAGAGTTGGTTGAAGTGGTTGGATTGAAAGGGTTTGCGTAAAATCTAAATGTATTAAGGCCTTTATAGTGAAAAGCGATAAAGGCTTTTTTGTTTGTAAAACACGAATAAAAATTTACCGCTTATTGAATATTTATAT
Organism: Pseudohaemophilus paraphrohaemolyticus; assembly: GCF_003253115.1. Taxonomy (GTDB): domain Bacteria; phylum Pseudomonadota; class Gammaproteobacteria; order Enterobacterales; family Pasteurellaceae; genus Haemophilus_A; species Haemophilus_A paraphrohaemolyticus_A. The sequence goes on from NZ_QEQF01000001.1 coordinate 43,946, forward strand.
TTCAAGAGAAAAGTCATTGTGAAAGACTGAGTTTGAGATAGCAGAATGAGCTAGTTTATCCAGCCGTTTTATTTTATAATACCACGATTTTTGTTTTCACTTCACAGAGGCAATTAAAATGAGCAAACCGATTTATAAACGCATTTTGTTAAAATTAAGTGGCGAAGCTTTACAAGGTGATGAGGGCTTTGGTATTGACCCATCGATTTTGGATCGTATGGCACTTGAGATTAAAGAGTTAATCGAAATGGGCGTGGAAGTTGGCGTCGTAATCGGTGGCGGTAACTTATTTCGTGGGGCGAAATTAGCGAAAGCGGGGATGAACCGTGTTGTAGGCGACCATATGGGGATGCTTGCAACCGTGATGAACGGTTTGGCGATGCGTGATGCGTTGCACCGTGCGGATGTTAATGCGAAGTTGATGTCTGCATTCCAATTAAACGGGATTTGCGATACTTACAACTGGTCTGAAGCGATTAAAATGTTGCGTGAAGGTCGTGTGGTGATTTTCTCAGCGGGAACAGGTAGCCCATTCTTTACAACAGATTCAGCGGCTTGCTTACGTGGTATTGAAATTGAAGCGGATGTAGTGTTAAAAGCGACAAAAGTGGATGGCGTGTATGATAAAGATCCTGCAAAATTTGCTGATGCAGTGTTATATAATCAATTGACTTATGCTGAAGTGATCGACAAAGAGTTACAAGTAATGGACTTAGCAGCATTCACCCTTGCACGTGACCACGGTATGCCAATTCGAGTGTTTAATATGGGTAAAGCGGGTGCATTACGCGAAGTGATTACGGGAACCACTGAAGGTACAACCATTTCTTAATTTAGCTGTTCTAAATTTATTCAATCAAAGGAAAAATAGATGATTAACGAAATCAAAAAAGATACGCAACAGCGTATGGAAAAAAGCTTAGAAGCGTTAAAAAGCCACATTTCTAAAATCCGCACAGGCCGTGCACAACCGAGCCTTTTAGATGGTATTCAAGTGGAATATTACGGTGCAGCAACACCACTTCGTCAATTAGCAAACGTGGTAGCAGAAGATGCACGTACTTTAGCGGTAAACGTGTTCGATCGTTCTTTAATTTCTGCGGTAGAAAAAGCGATTTTAACCTCTGACTTAGGTTTAAACCCATCTTCAGCGGGTACAACAATCCGTGTTCCGCTTCCACCATTAACAGAAGAGCGTCGTCGCGATTTAATCAAAATCGTAAAAGGTGAAGGCGAGCAAGGTAAAATTGCGATCCGTAACGTGCGTCGTGATGCGAACGATCAAATCAAAGCGTTGTTAAAAGACAAAGAAATCAGCGAAGATGAAGAGCGTAAAGCACAAGATGAGATCCAAAAAATCACTGATGGTTTCATCAAGAAAGTAGATGAAGTGCTTGGTGATAAAGAGAAAGAATTGTTAGATTTCTAATTAAAAGCAAGCGAAGAAAAGTGGGTTTAACGCCCACTTTTTTATTTTAACTTTATGTTATTTTAACGATGGAAAAACAATACGTAGAATTAGTAAGACGCGCTGCTATGTTTGCGATTGCGGTGGCGTGTTTTCTTATTTTATTAAAAGCCTTTGTTTGGTGGAAAACTGGTTCAATCACGATGTTGGCAGCGATGACCGACTCGGTGCTAGACTTATTCGCCTCACTGGTGAGTATGTTCGTGCTCAAATTTGCCTTGCAACCTGCCGATGAAAATCACGCATTCGGGCACGGCAAGGCAGAATCGCTTGCGGCGATTGCTCAAAGCGCGTTTATCAGTGGTTCAGCGATTTTCATTTTACTGCAAGGCTTCCATAAACTGACAAATCCGCAATTGATTGAAGATTCGCAACTGGGGATTTTGGTGAGTATCATCTCCATTATTGTGACCGCAGTGTTGGTTATTTATCAGAAAAAAGTGGTAAAGCTAACGCAAAGTCCTGCTATTCAAGCGGATTCTCTGCATTATCAAACCGACTTATTGATGAACGTAGCAATTCTGATTGCGATGGTGCTCAACTTATTTGGCTTGATTTATGCTGATGCGATTTTTGCGATTTTAATCGCTCTTTATATTGCCTTTAATGCATTGAAAATGCTTTGGGAAGCGGTCAATATTCTGCTAGATATTGCATTGCCACCTGAAGAGATCGATCAAATTGTGATGATGGCGACCAAACACCCGAATATCATTGGCGTACACGATATTCTTACTCGTCGCTCAGGCGCAGTACGTTTTATTCAGATGCATTTGGAATTGGCAGATCATCTCACGCTGTTAGAAGCACATGATATTGCTGATAGCCTTGAGCAGAAAATTTTGGCAGCATTTCCGATGTCGGAGGTTATCATCCATCAAGAGCCGACTTCTGTGGTGCAACAAGAGAGGAAAAAAGCCTAATGTATCAAGCCGTAGCGTATTTTAATTATGCGAATTTTGAAACCGATCCTGTCACTGCCATTTCGCAAATCATCAATCAGTGGCGTTATAACGGGCAAATTATCGGGCGTGAGTTTGGTGTAACTTATCATCAAGATCATTTTGAAGCGAGAGTGTCGATTCCCGAACAAGAAAGCCTATTGCCGAAATGGAACAATGAATGGGTCAATGAGGTGTTCCAACAAGCGGACGAAATTGGCGTAGAATTTGCAGGTTTTGAAATTATCGGGCAAGATTATCAGGCAGACGAAACCAGCCGTGATGAACAGCCAGAATTTCTGATGCTTTACACTACCTATTTGGATAGTTGTTCGCCGATTAAATCGGGCAATAGCTTAAAACCTGTGCCACTTTACCAACTTTTACAACAAAATCCACCGCTTGCAGAAGCGGTAATCAAATGGCAAGAGAGTTGGCAAGCGTGCGATCAGCTACAGATGAATGGCGGTGCATTAGAGCAAACAGCTCTTGCTGAAATTAGCGAATATCAGAGCGAACTGAGCCAGCAAGGTATGGCACTTGCTCGTCAGATTGAACAAGAAACGGGCGTACCTGTCTATTATTATCTCTACCGTTTAGGCAATGATGAACAAGTCGAACACCATCGCACCTGCCCTTGTTGTGGTGGGGATTGGAAATTAGCTAAGCCATTGCACGAGATGTTCTATTTTCAATGTAAGCCGTGTCATTTAGTGTCTAATTTGAGTTGGGCGTTGTTGTAAAGAGCCCTATAAGGACCCATTTATACGTAACCTAGGGAGAGGCCCTAGGCATATAGGAAACAAAATGAAATTAATAAAAACTGTTTTAGTATCAAGCTTAGCACTATTTTCTGTAACTACTGTTGCAACCCAATGGGAAAAGATCCGTACACCTATTTCAGGGCAGCCGCAATCTATCGGTGGATATAGCAATGGCTGTATTATCGGTGCTCAACCGTTGGCATTAAAGGGCGAGGGTTACCAAGTGATTCGTTCAGTGAAAAATCGTTATTATGGGCATCCACAGCTTTTAGATTACCTTACCAAATTAGGTCAGCGAGCGAAAAGTTCTGGGCTTCCACCGATTTTAATTGGCGATATGGGAATGCCAGCAGGTGGGCGCTTCTCTTCAGGGCATGCTAGTCATCAAACAGGGTTGGATGCAGATATTTGGTTACGTTTCGGACCAATGGATGATGAAACGGCACGTAATCCTGCAGGATTAGCGACATTGATGGTCGATCGCGATAGACATATTGTTGATGAGCACGTGTGGACGCCTAACCAGTTCAATTTAATTAAATTAGCTGCACAAGATAGCCGTGTGAACCGCATTTTTGTGAATCCTGCGATTAAAGTGAAATTATGCAACAGCGAGAAAGCAGATCGTAATTGGTTACAAAAAATCCGCCCCTGGTATGGACACGATTCACACATTCACGTGCGTTTAAGTTGCCCGCAAGATGCAAAAAATTGTGAAAATCAAGCCGCTTTACCTGCAGGTGATGGATGTGGGGCTGAATTGTATTCGTGGTTTGAACCAGCACCAAAATCAAGCACACCAAAATCAAAAGTATTACCTGCCACACCTTATCAGTGCCAGATGATTCTTTCTTCGCAGGGGTTAGAGTAGTAAGCGGTTAAATTTCTTTATAAATTGACAAAGAGCGTTTTAATTGTCTTAAAACGCTCTGTTTATTTTAGCGATCAATGCTCTTCTAATCTCTCAATCGCTGACAAACATTTTTTTCTTCTAAATTCGGTTTCTTGGATTTGTTGCTGATAGTGGGTTCTTTCAGCATCATTTGGAGCGTGATATTGCTTATCAAGTAACCAGCTGATTTTGTCATTGAGTATCCTTAATGCTTTTCTGTATTCAATTAAGCGTTTTCCTACAGGTAAGGCGTGGACGTTTCTTGGGAAACGGTAATTGGAAGAAAAAGCGGCCAATTTGCTTTTTTTCTGAATAGATTTTACCGCTTTTTGTAAAGCATCAACCTGTTCGAGCAATTTTTTAGCATAAATTTCAGCATAAGCAACCTCATTTTGCTGGCTTAATATTGCTGCGGTATGTCGAATTTCACCAATAAAAAATGAAACTTTGGCTTCATTTTTAGCAAAATAATTGCCGAAAACGGTCGCTTGTTCGTCTTCAAATGGGGTAAATTGTGCAAGATTTTCTTCAATTTTTTCGATAAAAGCATTCATATATTGGCACTCATTATTCGTTTTAACTTGGTCTTGAAATCATTATACCTGAGCTTTTTTAGGTTTCAATGTGTAGGGTTTGTTGAAAAAATAGACATTTTTCTAATTAAATATCAAAAATGTGATCTAAGTCACAAAATATTTTTTATTTTTGTCTGAACTTTATTTCTAAAAGAAAAATGAAATAAAACTCGTTTAAAATCAAATGGTTATCTTTGGTTTGTTTTGTGAAGTGGAATGCAAAATAAATTCATTTTTAGCTCCATTTTTTACAATTGATTTGTAACATATTGATTTTAAAGCATAATTTTATGAGAGCAGCTTTTCACCAAACTATTGACACTGTATTCGCTTTTTGCCATTATTCGCTTGCACAAACATTTAGACAAATGTAAAGGTTTAGATGTTCGCAAGTTTTTAAGATGGTTCTTTAGTTTTAAAGGACGTATTACTAAAACAAACCTTATAGATAGGTGGTCATTATGAAAAAAACATTAGTTGCATTAACAGTAGCAGCATTAGCAGCAGCTTCAGCACAAGCGGTAACCGTAGTAGACGCAGATGGTACAAAAGTTGATTTCGACGGTTCATTACGTTTAATTATGGAAAAAGGTAATGTAAAAACAACCCAAGCAGGTCAAGCTGATACTAAAAAATCAAACTCAGCATTACGTAACGCAGGTTCACGTTTTGGCGTAAAGGCTAAACACCAATTAGGCGAAGACTTCTATGCATTAGGTCGTGTAGAGTTCCGTTTTAACAAAGGCGCAACTCGTGATGGTTTCGGTGATATGTACGCACACCGTGCATACGTAGGTTTAGGCAGCAAAGCATATGGTGACATCACTTTCGGTCGTCAAGTAACTATCGCTGATGACTTAAGCCAAGCTGACGATTACGAATATGGTTTAATTCCAAAAGGTGATTACATTTCTACATCAAATAAAGGTGTAATCCGTTATGACTACAAAGGTATCGAAGGTTTACAAGTTGGTGGTCACTACTCATTCGGCGAAAAAGAGAATCTTCTTAAAAATGCATACGGTGTAGGTGCATTATACGCACAAGACAACTATGATGTTCGTGTAGCTTATGGTCATACTAACTACGAAACTGGCTCTAATACTTTAAAACATCGTAAAGATGGTTACTTAGCATCTGCTGGTTATTCATTTGGCGACTTCAAATTAACAGGTGATTTCGGTTATGCTTATGAAAAAGCAGGCGTAGCTAACGATCAACCAAGTAAAACAAACAAATTCTATGTATCACCTGGTTTCTCATATCAAGTAATTCCAGCATCTAAAGTATATGGTAACTACTTATATGAACGTGTGAAAACTAAAGAAGATTCTAAAGAAACTACTCATGCATTCTTACTTGGTGTTGACTACAAATTCCACAAACAAGTGGTTGCATTCGTAGAAGGTAAATACGCACGTACTAAATCATTTGATTACGTGAACAATGGCTACAACTACACAAGCAAAAAAGCTGACAAAGCTATCGGTGTAGGTATGCGTGTATTCTGGTAATCTCTGATTGCTTAGATTAAGTTAAAAATAACCCCCAATCAGAAATGGTTGGGGGTTTTGTTATAGTATGATTGATGGATTATTTAACCGCAATCATTGAACCAAAATTAAAGCATTGGAACCAAAGTTCAATTTGGCTAAAGCCTGCTTCTTGTAAGCGTTGTTTATGGGTTTCAATACTATCGGTGAGCATTACATTTTCCAATGCCGTGCGTTTTTGGCTCACTTCTAGCTCGCTATAGCCATTTGCGCGCTTGAAGGTGTGGTGTAAATCAATCAGCAACTCATTCATTGTTTCATTTTCAAAGGTGAATTTTTCCGAAAGTACCAAAATGCCGTTTGGGTTTAATCCTTGGTGGATCTTTTTCAACAAAGCTAAACGATCAGCACGAGGTAAAAATTGCAGAGTAAAATTTAGCACCACCATTGAAGCATTTTCAATTTCGACTTGTCGAATATCATCGCATAAAACCTCAACAGGTACATCGGAATGATAGGCATTGATATGTGTTCGGCAGCGTTCAACCATCGCGGGAGAATTATCAACCCCAATAATTTGCGCCTGTTTTCCCTGAATATTGCGGCGGATAGATAAAATCCCCGCACCGCGAGAGCAGCCTAAGTCATAAATATTGGAATTATCAGTCACAAAGCGTTGAGCCAACATTCCAATTGCAGTGATAATGTTTGAATAACCTGGCACGGAGCGTTGGATCATATCAGGGAAAACTTCTGCCACCGCTTCATCAAAGGTAAAATCACCCAATTTCTCAATCGGTGCGGAAAAAATCGTATCTTTCATATTGTTCCTATTTTCTATTAGTTTTTTTCTAAAAATTTTTGAATGGCACGCACAACAGTTTCGGGTTTTTCGGCATGCACCCAATGGTGTGCATTCGCGACAACAAAAGAGGTTGCTTTCGGGAATTGTTCTAAAATCGTTTGCGTATCCTTTGCTTGGATGTAATCAGAAGCGCCGCCTTTAATAAAGAGTGTTGGTTTATCAAAATAGACCGCTTGCCAGCCCATAATATTGAGATAATTAGCTTTAATGCCTGTGAGATTAAAGCGGAAATAGTCAGGTTTTTGCGAGTCAAAGGCTTTCAGCATAAATTGTTGTTCGCCTTCATCTTTCACAAACTGGCTAAGCACTGCTTTTGCCTCTTGTCGGTTGGCAGGTTTTGCCTCTTTTACCGCAAATAAACCTGCAAAATTAGCATCGTGGCGATGTGTTGGGTTCTTTGTTGGAGCAATATCAATTACCACCAATTTATCCACCAGTTCTGGTGCGATATGTGCTAAAGTCATTGCCGTTTTCCCCCCCATTGAATGCCCAATCACAATAACATTTGATAATTTAAGGGCAAGCAGCAGATTTTTCAGATCTTCTGCCATTAAGGGGTAATTCATCTCATCAGCGTGAAATGACGCCCCGTGATTGCGAAGATCGACCCGTAAAATATTAAATTGTTCAGCAAAACTGCGAGCAATAATGCCAAGATTATTCATATCGCCAAATAAGCCGTGTAAAAATACCATTGTTTGGGCATTTGGGTTTTCGGTGGCAGGTTGGAGTTGATAATTTAAAAGTAAATTTTTATTCATAAGTTATTCTTTTCACTAAATTTGAGTGATTTTTATCTACAAAAAGATCCTGAACTTGATTATAATGCCAAGCTATATTCGGTCAGTAAAATTCAAGTAAATTAAGGGGATAAGATGAAAAATATCGAAATCGATGATGAATTATATCATTACATTGCGAGCAGAACACAATCAATTGGCGAAAGTGCCTCTGATATTTTGCGTCGTCTATTACGTTTACCTTCATCACCTCAGCCATTTGCACTGGTTCAGCAAAATGTGATTGATGAACTCAAAGAAATGGCAAAACCAAAAGAGAAAAAACATTTGCACCACGAACCTCTTGTTAAGTCGGAAGTTAAGCGATCTTCTAATGAGCAGTTACAAAAAGTGTTAGATTCAGCTTTATTTACTGAACCAGCAAAAGGCGTGGTGCGTTTTCTGACATTGCTTGAGGCTTTATATAAACATAATCCTGATGCATTTGCGAAAGCAACAGAAATGGTAACGGGCAATTCAAGAACTTATTTTGCTAAAGATGAAGCTTCATTATTAAAGCACGGCAATAGCGTAAAAGCGAAGCAAATTCCAAGCTCGCCATTTTGGGTGGTAACCAATAACAATACTAACCGCAAAGGTTTGATTGTCACTAATGTGATGAGTGAAATGGGGTTGCCTGAAAAATTGATTAAACGCGTGCAAGATTTATTTGTTTAAATTGCTATGGTGAAATCTTCGCATTTTTTTACCGCTTGTTGGGGAAATAAAGCAGGTGGGCAAGCAAATGATAAGGCGAATGCTGAACGCATCGCTATTGTTTGGGAAAAAGGGGAAAGTCGCTTTTTCCCTTTTTTGCCTGAGCAAATTAGTTGGCAAGATTTTTACCATCTCATCGCTCAAACGGCGACTTTTCTCTCTTCTCAGCCCCCCTTTTCACATGCTCAATTAATTGGCTATCAAGGCTCGCATCGCTTAATCGGGTTGCTCAGTTATTGTGCGGTAATTGCGTTAAATAAGCAGATCTTAATGCTTAATCCTGCATTTTCATCAGAAAAAACAATGCAACTTTGCGAGCAATATGGCATTCAGTTTTTGATTACCGATCAGTTTTTTACAAATTTTGATGAAAATCTTACCGCTTGTGAATTGCCTACTTTAGATTATGCCTCTCCTGCTACTTTAACGCTCACTTCTGGCTCATCAGGTTCGCCAAAAGCCGTGGTGCATAGCATCAAAAACCATCTAGCGAATGCGGAAGGTGTGTGTGAATTACTCAATTTTAAACAAGGCGATAGCTGGCTACTGAGTTTGCCGTTGTTTCACGTTTCAGGGCAGGGGATTGTGTGGCGTTGGCTTTCACAAGGGGCGACGCTCTATGTGAATGAAGATAAAGCAGATTTTTTTAAGCTGCTTTCTCAAGTTTCGCACGCCTCCCTTGTACCCACCCAAATGCAACGTTATTTGGTATCAGCGGAATTTCACAAGCGGTCGAAAAAGCAAACGGTTTTGCTTGGCGGAGCCGCTATTCCTGCGGAATTAGTTCAACAAGCGAAAGTGCAGGGAATAACTACTTTTTCGGGGTATGGTATGACCGAGATGGCTTCGACGATTTGTGCTGTAAAAAATGAGTTAGGCAATGTGGGTAAGACATTGAAAGGGCGGGAAGTCTGTTTGGTTGATAATGAAATCTGGGTAAAAGGCGATTGTTTAGCACTGGGTTATTGGCAAAAAAATGCCGAGATTCGACCGCTTACTAATGCACAAGGTTGGCTGCAAACGAAAGATCTTGGGCAGTGGAATGCGCAAGGTCATTTAATCGTCAAAGGGCGGTTAGACAATATGTTTATTTCGGGGGGGGAGAATATTCAGCCCGAAGAGGTAGAAAAAGTGTTGTTCGCTTCAGGTTTACTCAGGCAGATTTTTATTGTACCGATTGCAGATGTTGAGTTTGGCGAACGCCCTGTGGCAGTGGTGGATTTGCTCGAACCATTCTCAACACAAGCGGTCGAAAAACTACAAAATTTTGCGACACAGCATTTAGAAAGATTTAAACACCCGATTTGCTACTTGCCGTTAGATGAAAATTTACAACAAGGTGGCATTAAAATTTCCAGACAACAACTAAAATCTGAGATTGCCGTTAAACTAGGGCTCACCCGTAAGGATAATTTATGATGAAGAAATATTTTTTCGTTTTTGCTACGATGATTTTTGGTATTTCACTCGCACAGGCTGATTTACCGAGTGAAAAAGCATTGCAGGCACAGATTGCAACGTTGCAAAAAGCGGAGCAAACCGATGCAACGAAAGCAACATTAAAAACCTTGCAAGATACTCAATCGTTGTTGGCTCAAATTGCGAAGCAGAAAGCGGATAATGAAGCGTTAAATAGTGAAATTGAACATTCCAAAGCGAGTTTAAAAAAGAGCCAAGACAATCTTACCAAATTAAAAAATAGTACGGTGACAGTGCCGTCATTTGAACATATTTCGCTAGATGATTTGCAGGGTTTGCTTTCAGCTAAGCAAGATGCATTGAATAATTTACAAACAGAAATGGCATCGTTAAATGGAAAATTAGTCACCCAAAATGCAGTGCCCGATAAAGCACAAACTGCTTTGAGTAACAATGTCACGCATAAGCAAGCAATTAATTCTGCTTTGCTAGGGGCAAATATCAGTGATGAACAAAAAGTGAATTTCACCACAGAGTTGGCGTTGTTAGATTTACAAAATAGCTACAACCAAACATTATTGCGAGGTAACGAAGATCTTTCGGCACTCTATAATAGTCAGTTGGAAGAGAAAAAATTACAACAGCAACAATTGCAAAATGAACTTGCTGCTATTCAGCAAGCGATTAGTGAAAAATTGATGCAGGCTTCTAAAGTAAAAGTGGAGCAAGCAACGCAAACGCTTGAAAAAAATGTAAATGCGGAGAGCAATCCTGTGATTGTTCGTGCATTGGATTTTAATGCAAAAATGTCCCAAGAATTGCTTGATCAAACCACCAAAATGAATGAGCTTTCGCAAGAAAATTTGCGTATTAAAGGTGTGTTGGATAACTTAGAGCAAACACAACGTAATTTGGATGAGCAGATTAGTTCTTTGCAAGGCTCTCTTGTGCTTTCGCGTATTATCAATAAGCAGCGTGCGGCTTTGCCACAAGATGAGATGATCAAAGGTTTGGCAGAACGTATAAATGAACTCCGTGTGAATATTTTTGATATGACTGAGTTCAAAGATAAAATTGCGGATCCTAAAAGTTATATTGCGAAGCTTGAAAAAGAGGAGAAAAACACTTTTACAGATGCTGAAAAGAAACACCTAACGGAGATTTTATCAGCTCGTACGAAAACTTTTGTGGAATTGATTAAATCGATGAATGCTCAGTTGAATTTAGCGATCAACATTGAACTGACCCAGAAACAAGTGCAAACCATCAGTGATGAGTTGCAACAAAAATTGCAACAGCAAAGCTTTTGGGTAAAAAGTAATAATGCGATTGATTTTGCGTGGTTTGCGAAACTAGGCCCAACACTTGGATTTCAGTTAGAAGAGATTGGCAAACAGTTCGATTTTTCAAATTGGCGTGACAATGTGATTCCTGCCACGCTCTTAATTGGTAGTTTATTGTTGCTAATTGGCTTGATTTTGCGTCAAAAAGAGAACATTAAACGCCAATTAACCGAGATAAATAACAGAATGAAATCGGTAGAAACCGATAGCCAATGGAATACACCTAAAGCGATTCTTTTAACCACGATTTTATGCTTGCCAAGCACCTTTATGTTTTTAACGGTGTTTATTTTGGTGACTTACATCTGTTTCCAAGATCCACTTCCGATCTGGCCGTGGGGCTTGAAAATGGCGGGCTATTGGTTCTGCTTTGCCTTTATGATGGCAATTCTTCGTCCTCATGGCATTGGTTATCAGCATTTTGATATGCCACAAAAAAGTAATGAGTTGTTCTATAACATTCTAAAACGCTCAGTTTGGGTTATTGGTTTATTGCTTAACACTTCCATTTTTGCCAATGTGGAAACGGGTATTACGTATGATGTATTGGGCGAAATTATGACCATTACTGTGTTGGCAATGACAGTCTTTATTATCGCACCTGGATTTAGAAAAGCGATTTCAACGTATCAAAACACAGCAGAGGATATTCACGCACCCAAAGGAGCATTAAGTTTTGTGCGTTTGGTCTTGTTGCTGGCACCGATTGCGTTGATTGTGTTGATTGTGATGGGTTATTACTACACATCATTAGTCATCATTGAACATCTGATTTCAACTTATTTTGCGGTAACTACTTGGATTATCGTGCGAAATGTATGTTATCGTGGCTTTACGGTTTCTTCCCGCCGTTTAGCACATCGCCGTTTGCTTGAGAAAAAAGAGTCTTTAGCGAAACAGGCAAGCAATGAACAAGCGCACAACTTCGGTGAAGAGGATGTACCATTCGAAATCAAAGCAGATGAAATGGCTCTGAGCGAGATCAAAAATCAGATGCTGAAAGTAACTGATTTTGTGCTCTGGGTTGGCTTATTTGCAGCGCTTTATTGGGTTTGGTCTGATCTCATCACGGTAGCCTATTACTTAAAAGGCGTGACTCTCTGGCAACAAAGTATGACGACTGATGCGGGTGTGGTAATGGAGTCGATAACCTTACTTAATCTATTGGTTGCACTAGTGATTATTGTGGTAACCTATGTGTTGATTAAGAATTTAAGTGGTTTACTGGAAACGTTTGTTTTCCCGCATCTTTCGCTTTCTCAAGGTACGCCTTATACCATCAGCACCTTATTAACCTATTTATTAGTGGTGTTAGGAGCAGCTTTTGCTTTCTCAACCTTGGGAATGTCGTGGTCTAAGCTACAATGGCTCTTTACGGCATTATCGGTTGGTTTGGGTTTCGGTATGCAGGAAATTTTTGGGAACTTTGTTTCAGGCATTATCATCTTATTTGAACGCCCTATTCGTGTTGGCGATATGATCACCATCGGTTCATTTAATGGAACAGTGTCGAAAATCCGTATTCGAGCAACTACTTTAATCGACAATGACAAAAAAGAAGTGATTGTGCCAAACAAAGCTTTTATTACTGAACGCGTGGTGAACTGGGCGTTAACCAATTCAATGACTCGTTTAGTGATTAGTATCGGTGTAGCATATGGCTCAGATTTAGAGTTAGTGAAGAAATTATTGCTTCAAGCTGCCGAAGAAACTACTACAGTAGTTAAAGATCCTGCACCCATGGCATATTTCCTCTCATTTGGGGCAAGCACATTAGATCACGAGTTGCGTGTTTATGTGGGGCAATTAAGCGAACGTATTCGCACCATTGACCAACTAAACCGCCGTATTAACGAACTTTTCGAACAACACGGAATCGAGATTGCCTTTAATCAGTTGGATGTTTTTATCAAAAATCAAAATACCAATGAAGAAGTAAAATGGGCAACGGAAGATTTAACCGCAAGAAATTAGAATAAGCATGTTTAAGAAAACCGCCATCATACTTTTTTTCTGTTTAGTTAGCCTCTCGCTTTTCTCCCACGAGGTTTGGGCAGAAGTGTCTCAAAACCGAGCGGAAGAGAGCGTAAGGCAGCAGATTAGTGCATTAAGATCGGGCACGTTAGAGACAGCGGAAACGAGTGCTCAAGATCAAAACTTGGAGTTAACCAAGCGTTTTAATGATCAAACCTTAAAGCAAAAGGCAGATATTGCGGCATTAGAAAAACAGTTGCAAACCTTGCCTCAAGATCTCGCACAGGTACAAAAACGGACAGAAGAGAATAAAAAAGAGACGAATACGGTTTCAGCAAATAGCTTTAATGTGCTTTCATTAGCCGATCTTATTAAGCAACAAGAGGGTATTGAAGCAGATTTGCAGAGTGTGCAGTCTCAGCTTTTAGCACTAGATGCCCAAATTTCGAACGATCGTAACTTGCTTAAAAACAACCAACGTTTATTGGATGAAAATAGTGCACGGTTGCAAGAGATTAACCGCGTAAAAGGCTTACCGCCCCAGAGCCAATCGCCGAATGCGATGGAGCGCTGGGATGCTGAAATCCGTTTTATTGAAGAGAGCAATCGTTATAACAATTTACTCAGCAATAATGCAGAGCGATTGATTGCTTTTGATGAGGCAAAACGAAGCGAGGCGGCATCACGTCAAGCCTTAATGCAAAAGCAGTTATCGGTGTTGCAGGAGGTGCTTAATACTAAGCGTTTAGAAGATTCAGAGCAAAAGGCAAAAGATGTCGCTAGTCAACGCATTGCAAGTAGTATTGAGAATTTCTTAATTACAGATGAGCTAGATCATAATAAAGAATTAAGCCAATTTTTGGTGCAACAAACTAAGAAATTAAACACGCTTTCGCACGACGATTTACGGATGCGAAATGTGTTGGAAAGCCTTACTCAAACGCAGCGCAATATTGATGAGCAAATCAGTGCATTGCAGGGTACACTTGTACTTTCAAAGGTAATTAATAAGCAGAAACAAACGTTGCCTACCGAAAAAATCAACAACAATTTAGCGAAATCGATTTCAAATGTGCGGGTTAATCTGTTTGAATATTCGCAACAACGCGATGAGCTTTATAACATTGACGATTATGTCCGCAATCTGACGCATAACTTGGAAGAACCTTTAACGAACGAAGAGAATAGTGCGTTAAATAATATTCTCAAAGAACGTCAAAAATTGTTGGATGAGATTATTAGGTCGTTAAACAGCCAGCTTAATCTTTCGATTACGATTGAAAATAACCAACGCCAAGCCTTGGCAATTGGCGATGCCTTGCAACGTAAACTACAACAGCAAAGTTTCTGGGTAAACAGTAATAATCCGATTGATTTTGCGTGGCTTAAGGCTTTTCCTGCATTAGCATTTGCAGAAGTAGGTGTTTTGACCGATTATGTTGGGATTGAAAACGTACAGCCGAATTTATTATCTACGGTGTTGTTTACTTCTATTTTCTTGTTGATTGCATTACTTATCAATTGGAAAAAATCGGCAATAAAAGACCGCTTGGCAAGCCTTGCTTCACGAGTAAACACCCTGACTAATGATAGTCATTGGTTGACGCCAGAAGCGATGTTTTGGACAGTATTGTTGGCTTTACCAAGTACGCTGATGTTTTTCACCGCTTATAATGCGATAGGTTTTCTTTTCTTTAACGATCCGATTGCAATTGGGCATTGGGGAGGGCGAGTAACACTTTATTGGTGGTTCTTTGCGACGGTGCTTTCATTACTTCGTCCAAATGGTTTAGCATTCCGTCATTTTGGCATGCCGCAAGAGAGTAACCGTATTTTCCAACGCATTATCAAGCAATCCATTTGGATTGTCGGTTTATTATTGGTGTCGTCTATTCCATCGCAAATTGATGAGATTGGCTATCTCAACGATGCGATTGGACAGGTGATGTCAATTATTGCGTTAGCACTTTGCCTTTTAGTGGTTCGTCCACTGCTAAACCGCGCGATCCGAGAATACCAAAAAGCGAAGAAAGAAGAGGGAGCAACGAATACGAGTATCGGCTTGTTCCGTCTATTACGCCTGATTTTAGTAATTGTGCCTATCTCATTGATTATTCTCATTATTTTAGGCTATTACTATACCGCGGTTTACCTCATTACCCACTTGCTTAATAGCTACTTTGTGATTTTGCTTTGGGTTTTTGGGCGTTATTTTGCGTATCGTTTTGTGGCAATCTCCGCCCGCCGTTTGGCATATCGTCGTTTGCAAGAAAAACGTCGTAAATTGCGTGAACAAGTGTTAGAAAATGGTACTAAAGAAGAGACAAAAGAGGACGAAACAATTAAACTTTCGGTAGTGAACCAACAGATTTATCGTGTCACCGATTTGATTGGCTGGGTGGTGCTGTTTGCATCACTCTATGTGATTTGGTCGGATCTGATTAGTGTTGCCTACTACCTTGATGGCGTGATTTTATGGGAGAGCAACGAAGGCAATCAGGTTGAGTCGGTTACGTTACTCAACTTAATGCGAGCCTCGCTTTATGTGGTAATCACCTATGTATTGATTAAAAACATTGCGGGTATTTTGGAAGTGACTGTTTTCTCGAAAATGCACCTCTCCAAAGGCACACCACAGACAATTATTACTGTCTTAACGTACATTATAGTGACCTTCGGTAGCGTATCGGCATTTTCGGCACTGGGAATTTCGTGGACCAAAATTCAATGGATCTTTACCGCCCTTTCAGTCGGTTTGGGTTTCGGGGTGCGAGAGATTTTTGGTAGTTTCGTATCGGGCTCTATCTTGCTATTCGAACGCCCAATTCGCGTTGGTGACAAAGTGACAGTAGGGCAGTATACGGGGATTATCACGAAGATTCGCTTGCGTTCAACCACCTTGCTGAATTCGGATCATATGGAAGTGGTGTTACCAAACCAAGCGTTCGTGACGGATCGTTTTATCAACTGGACGCTGAATAATACCATCACTCGCTTACAAATTTTCTTTAAAGTGAGTTATGATACCGACCTTGATTTGATGCAGCGATTACTTCTACAGGCAGTCAATGAGGCACCAAAAGTGTTGAGTGAGCCAAAAGTGGAAATCAATATGCTTCATTTTGGCGATAATGCATTAGAACACGAGTTGCTCGTGTTTGTGGGCGAATTGGGTGATCGCATAGAGACAATGAACTTCTTGCAATATCGCATCAATCAGCTATTTAGAGAAAATGGCATCCGTTTTGCACTCAATCAGCTTGATGTTCACTTGCATTCTGAAGATAATCAGGCGATAGAAGCGGGTAAAATTGCATAGAATTTTGCAAATAACAATAAAAGGAAAGCAATATGGCAGGCAACAGCATTGGACAATTATTTAAGGTAACCACTTTTGGCGAATCGCACGGTATCGCATTGGGCTGTATCGTGGATGGTGTACCGCCGAATATGGCGTTAAGTGAGGCAGATCTTCAACCTGATTTAGACCGCCGTAAACCTGGGACATCCCGTTATACTACCCCTCGTCGTGAAGATGATGAAGTACAGATTTTATCGGGCGTTTTTGAAGGCAAAACCACGGGTACGAGCATCGGCTTAATTATCAAAAATGGTGACCAACGCTCTAAAGATTACGGCGATATTATGGACAAATTCCGCCCTGGTCATGCGGATTACACTTACCAACAAAAATATGGCATCCGTGACTATCGCGGTGGCGGTCGCTCTTCTGCGCGTGAAACTGCAATGCGTGTGGCTGCAGGGGCGATTGCAAAAAAATATCTGCGTGAACAATTTGGTATTGAAGTACGGGGCTATTTATCGCAAATTGGCTCGGTTAAAATTGATCCTGCAAAAGTGGCAGATATCAGTAAAATTGATTGGAATGAAGTGAATAGCAATCCGTTTTTCTGTCCTGATCCGGTGGCGGTAGAGCAGTTTGAAGAACTTATTCGTGAGCTGAAAAAAGAGGGTGACTCTATCGGAGCGAAACTCACGGTGATAGCTGAAAATGTACCTGTTGGTTTAGGTGAACCCGTGTTTGATCGCCTAGATGCGGACTTAGCCCACGCCTTAATGTCCATCAATGCGGTGAAAGCGGTCGAAATTGGCGATGGTTTTGCCGTAGTAGAACAAAAGGGCAGCCAACACCGTGATGAAATGACCCCAGAAGGCTTTTTATCTAACCACGCTGGTGGCATTTTAGGTGGTATTAGTTCGGGGCAGCCAATTATTGCCAATATTGCGTTAAAACCAACTTCAAGCATTACCGTACCAGGTCAAAGCGTAAACTTAAATAACGAACCTGTGGAAGTGGTAACTAAAGGCAGACACGACCCTTGCGTTGGTATCCGTGCAGTGCCAATTGCTGAAGCAATGATGGCGATTGTGTTACTCGATCATCTCCTTCGTTTTAAAGCGCAGTGTCGATAAAACATATCATAATAAACCCAGTCTTAGGCTGGGTTTTCTTTTAATTTAATCATTAAACTGATTGTATCTGTAATTGTTCAGTTATATGCTTTGAGTGTAAGTCGTATGTCGAATCTGAAGGTTTAATTTATGAAACATTCGTTTTCTTTATCAAATTATTTTATTGCTTTTTAAATAAACCAGAAGAGCTTTCGGAATAATCGCGAGGTTGATCTTCTTTAGTTGTAAGTTTAAAAAATTCGGCTTGATGCTCTTCTGGTAAAAGTTCTGTAGAGCTGTTAGCTAAATGATCGTAGAGTTTTTTATAATCCGTTACGAGAGTTGCTAATAATTCAGCAGACTCAGCAAAGTGTGATTCAAGTTGCAGTTTTTGTTCATCTACTTTATGTTGCATTGTTTTTAAATCAGCTTGCAGTTGTAGGTGTTTTTGCACGTTACGGCTTGCCATGCGGGTTACAAGTACTCCGATGAAAATACCTACAATAAATGCTGCGCCTAAAGCACCCCAAACGGCAATAGTCCATTCTGTCATAAAAAACCCCTTATTTGCTTGGGTAATAAATATGTAATGAGTTGTAACATTTTCTGAGTCAGAAAGGAATAGCCAAGTAGTTAAAAATTCAGTTTTACTGACTAAACGCAAAAAATTGGTGAAAGTATTAGATTTTTAATACGAAATCTGTATAATACGCACACCCTGTTTTTGTTTGGACTTTCCCGCCAAACAAGTTGGTCTAAATAAGACTCGAAGGGGTCGGATTTAGCCGAAAAATTAATAGGTAATATCCACTAGGATATTGGGTTTAAACTTTAAATTTTGGTATTTAATTAATGAAAACTTTTGTAGCAAAACCAGAAACAGTAAAACGTGACTGGTATGTAGTAGATGCGACAGGTAAAACTTTAGGTCGTTTAGCTACTGAATTAGCACGCCGTTTACGTGGTAAACACAAGGCTGAATATACTCCACACGTTGATACAGGTGACTACATCATTGTTATCAATGCAGAGAAAGTAGCTGTAACAGGTAAAAAAGAAACTGATAAAATCTACTACTGGCACACTGGCTATGTAGGTGGTATTAAAGATGCAACCTTCAAAGAAATGATTGCACGTCGTCCAGAAGCAGTGATCGAGATCGCAGTAAAAGGTATGTTACCAAAAGGTCCTTTAGGCCGTGAAATGTTCCGTAAATTAAAAGTTTACGCAGGTAACGAACATAACCACGCTGCACAACAACCACAAGTTTTAGACATCTAATCACGGAGCATCAAAATGACAGCAGCAAATCAAAACTACGGCACAGGTCGCCGCAAAAGCTCTTCAGCTCGTGTATTTATCAAACCGGGCAGCGGTAACATTACTATTAACCAACGTTCTTTAGACGTATACTTCGGCCGTGAAACTTCACGTATGATCGTGCGTCAACCATTAGAATTAGTTGAATTATTAGATAAATTAGATTTATACATCACTGTTAAAGGTGGTGGTATTTCTGGTCAAGCAGGTGCAATCCGTCACGGTATTACACGTGCATTGATCGAATACGACGAAACTTTACGCCCAGCACTTCGTGCAGCTGGCTTCGTTACTCGTGACGCTCGTCGCGTTGAACGTAAAAAAGTGGGTTTACACAAAGCACGTCGTCGTCCACAATACTCAAAACGTTAATTTCGAGTATCTATACGAAAGTATTATCGCAAAAGGCAGGTTTTCCTGCCTTTTTTGTATTTCATTTTTGAAAGGAATTACCTATGCTTGCCATTATCTCCCCTGCTAAAACCCTCGATTTTGAAACGCCCACGCCTCAATTTGCATTTTCTCAACCAAATTTAACCGCTTATAGCCAAAAGTTGATCGAAATTTGTCAGCAATTTAGCCCTGCGGAGTTGGGATCGTTAATGTCGATTAGCGATAAATTGGCGAGCTTAAATGTGGCACGTTTTGCTGAATGGCTGCTTGAACATAACGAAACAAACGCTAAAGCGGCACTTTTTGCATTTAAGGGTGATGTTTACACAGGGCTTGAAGCGGAAACGTTGAGTCATGAACAAGTGGAATATGCACAAAAACATTTGCGTATGCTTTCAGGCTTATATGGCTTGCTAAAACCACTTGATTTGATGCAGCCTTATCGCTTGGAAATGGGGACGAAATTGGCTAATCCCAAAGGCAAAGATCTTTATGCTTTTTGGGGTAATATTATTACTGAGCATTTGCAGCAGGCGCTTGATGAGCAAGGCGATAGCATGCTGGTCAATCTTGCATCAGATGAGTATTATAATGCGGTGAAGCCAAAAAATCTGAATGCAACTATTGTAAAACCAGTTTTCTTGGATGAGAAAAATGGCAAGTTCAAACAGATTTCATTCTATGCCAAAAAAGCTCGTGGAATGATGGTGCGTTTTATCTTAATTGAGCAACCAACTGAAATTGAACAACTTAAAACCTTTAACTATGGCGGTTATTGGTTTGATGAAGAGAGCTCAACGGCAACTGAATTGGTTTTTAAACGCGAGGAGCAGTAATGAATATTTTTCGTTGGGGTAGCTTTGCACTTTTTTTCTTATTTTTGACCGCTTGCCAGTTTAAAACGGGCGGTTTTGATCTGCCTGATGCGGTAACTTTCCAGAAACAGCGCTTTGAGAAAGTCACTCAAAATCAAATCGATGAGATGCAACAACTGCTCTATTTGCCTGCAGAGGGTGCAAAAAATCCTGAGAATTGGCAGAAGGGGATTTTGATTTTTGTAGATAAAAATAGTAAAAGGATGAGTTTAGCTGATCGTGCATCGTTACGTCAAAATGCGTTTGCTCAGCAGAAGGATACGCAAGCGAAAGTTGAAGTAGTGCAAAATGAACTGCGTAGTGAGGTGATTTATCCACCAACGGAGCGTTTTAATGATGTTCAGTTAGAAGTTTCTCGTGGGCGAGATTTGCAATGTGGTTATGCACAGATGCAGTTTTCTGACAAGTGGTCTGCTTTTGCAAATAAATCGCAAAATTTAACCGCTTACCATCAGGTATTAAGCGAACTTGCACTTGAGTTTAGTCGATTGGCTTGGCAGGTGAATTGTCAATAGTAAAATAAAGCATTTCTTTTGAAATAACTGGGAAATTCAAGTAGAATTGCACGGTTATTTTTCCCTAAATTTTTAAAAACAGGACATTTATTGCCCGATGAATATGAAGAACATTCGTAACTTTTCGATTATTGCCCACATTGACCACGGAAAATCCACGCTTTCTGACCGCTTGATTCAAACCTGTGGCGGTTTGTCTGATCGTGAGATGGAAGCACAGGTGCTAGACTCAATGGATCTTGAGCGTGAACGTGGGATTACTATTAAAGCACAAAGTGTAACCTTAAATTATAAAGCGAAAGACGGCGAAACCTATCAATTAAACTTTATCGATACGCCAGGACACGTAGACTTCTCTTATGAGGTTTCGCGTTCACTCGCAGCCTGTGAAGGTGCATTGTTAGTAGTTGATGCAGGGCAAGGAGTAGAAGCACAAACGCTTGCAAACTGCTACACAGCGATTGAAATGGATTTAGAAGTTGTGCCAATTCTAAACAAAATTGACTTACCTGCGGCAGATCCTGAGCGTGTGGCGGAAGAGATTGAAGACATCGTTGGGATTGATGCGATGGAAGCGGTGCGTTGTTCTGCGAAAACAGGTGTGGGGATTGAGGATGTACTAGAAGAAATCGTGCATAAAATCCCAGCACCAGAGGGTGATCCTGAAGCACCTTTACAAGCTTTGATTATTGATTCTTGGTTTGATAACTACTTAGGTGTTGTATCGCTTGTACGTGTAAAAAATGGTACGCTCAAAAAAGGTGATAAAATTAAAGTAATGAGCACGGGGCAGTCTTACAATGTGGATCGTCTTGGTATTTTCACGCCAAAACAAGTGGATACGACTGAACTTAATACGGGCGAAGTAGGTTGGGTAGTGTGTGCGATTAAAGACATTTTAGGGGCACCAGTGGGTGATACTTTAACCCATCACCATAATTCGGCAACGGAAGTGTTACCTGGTTTTAAAAAGGTCAAACCGCAGGTTTACGCAGGATTGTTCCCTATTAGTTCAGACGATTACGAAGCCTTTCGTGATGCATTAGGTAAATTGAGCTTAAACGATGCTTCTTTATTCTATGAGCCAGAAAATTCAACCGCATTAGGTTTCGGTTTCCGTTGTGGTTTCTTGGGCTTATTGCATATGGAGATCATTCAAGAGCGTTTAGAGCGTGAATACGATCTAGATCTCATTACCACGGCACCAACGGTAGTCTATGAAGTAGTGCAAACCAATGGCGAAACAGTTTATGTGGATAGCCCATCGAAATTACCACCGATTAGTAACATTAGCGAAATTCGTGAGCCGATTGCAGAGTGTAATATGCTTGTGCCACAAGAGTATTTGGGCAACGTGATTACCTTGTGTGTGGAAAAACGTGGCGTGCAAACCAATATGGTTTACCACGGCAACCAGATCGCTTTAACCTATGAAATCCCAATGGGCGAAGTGGTGTTAGATTTCTTCGACCGTTTGAAATCAACTTCACGTGGTTATGCCTCATTAGATTATGGTTTCAAACGCTTCCAAGCAGCGGATATGGTGCGTGTAGATATTATGATTAATGGTGATCGTGTGGATGCATTAGCGTTAATCGTCCACAAAGATAATGCACAATATCGTGGTCGTGAGTTGGTAGAAAAAATGAAAGATCTTATTCCACGTCAACAATTCGACATTGCGATTCAAGCAGCCATCGGTAACCACATTATTGCACGTTCAACCGTAAAACAGTTGCGTAAAAATGTATTGGCAAAATGTTACGGTGGTGACGTAAGCCGTAAGAAAAAACTTCTACAAAAACAAAAAGAGGGTAAGAAACGAATGAAATCTCTCGGTAACGTAGAAGTGCCACAAGAAGCATTCTTGGCGATTCTGCACGTGGGTAAAGATTAATCCTCCCAAAGGGAATTTTGCGTTAATCAAGCGGTCGAATTTGCAGATGAATTTGTAAATTTAACCGCTTGTTAATCTAAAAGGAGAAATTATGGCACAGATTGCCCCTATTATTTTTATCGGGATTTTGTACGGCATTTGGAAATGGTTAGATTCAATGCAGTTGCCGAATACTATTTCTATTTTGTTGGTCGGCTTAGTAGTCGTTTGTGGCGGCTTTTGGTTCTACAATAAATTTAACCCAAGCAAGAAAAATGGTTTTACTGATTTCTTCGGTTCACTTTTTGGTGTGTTGGCATTAGTGACTATTTTACGCTCATTTGTGTTTGAACCTTTCCAAATTCCAAGTGGTTCAATGGAGCCAACTTTGCGTGTCGGTGATTTTCTTGTCGTGAATAAATTTAATTACGGCATTAAAGATCCGATTTGGCAGAAAACGCTTATTGAGAACGGATACCCAGAGCGTGGCGATATTATTGTGTTTAAAGCACCACCGCAACCGCATGTTGATTACATTAAACGAGTTGTTGGGATTGGCGGTGATACGGTGAAATACGATATGGCGACTCAATCGCTTACTGTTATCAGCAAAGATGGTACGGTGAATGTATTTAAATATGAAAATGCGAAACCAAATGCTGATTTCTTCTATCATGGTGAAATGCAGGTAGAAAAAACGGAAGTTGGCAGCGTAACGCATCAGATTTTGAATAATCCATCGCCATTTAACTATGCACCTTATTTCTTCAAGCAAGAGGGGCAAACTGACGGCGAATGGGTGGTGCCAGAAGGGCATTATTTTGTGATGGGTGATAACCGTGATAACAGCGAAGACAGCCGCTTCTGGGGTTTTGTGCCTGAACAAAATATTGTAGGTAAAGCAACATTTATCTGGCTAAGTTTAGATAAAAAACCAAATGAATTCCCGAAAGGCTTACGTTTCGACCGAATGTTTACTTCCATTCAATAATTTTAAGCGGTTGAATTTGCAAAATGTTTTGTAAATCTAACCGCTTTCATTCTATTTTAATGGGGAAAACCCCAAAAATTATGCAATTAGAACGATTACAGAAAAAATTGGGTTATCAATTCGAAACTCTTGATTATCTCACCCAAGCTTTAACACACCGCAGTGCGGCATCAAAAAACAATGAACGCCTTGAATTTCTGGGCGACTCTATTCTTAACTTTACCATCGGCAAAGCTTTATTTGATAAATTCCCAAAATCAAATGAAGGCGAATTAAGTCGTATGCGTGCAACACTTGTGCGAGAGCAAACCTTAGCCATTATTGCCCGTCAATTTGATCTAGGGGATTATATGAAACTTGGCGCAGGCGAACTCAAAAGCGGTGGTTATCGTCGTGAGTCTATCTTAGCCGACTGTGTGGAAGCGATTATTGCTGCAATCTATTTAGATAAAGGAATGGATCAGGCAATACAGAAAGTGAATGACTGGTATGTCACATTTTTAACTGAGATCAGCCCAGGTGATGCACAGAAAGATCCCAAAACTCGCCTACAAGAATTCTTACAAGGCCGCAAATTACCACTGCCTGAATATGACGTGATTGATATTAAAGGCGAAGCACACAACCAAACTTTTAAAGTGACTTGCAAAGTGAAAAACGTGGATGAAGTGTTTACAGGCATTGGCACAAGTCGCCGTAAAGCAGAGCAGAATGCAGCAGAGAAGGTATTAAACGTATTAATCAAGTAGGGGTGTGGATTAAAAGTACACGCATGCAAGAGGTTGAAATGTGAAAAGCTTTGCAAAAGCGTGCGTGTGAAACTAGTTTCACACACCCTACAAAAAGGAACAAAAAATGACAGAAAATCAAAAAACATATTGTGGCTTTATTGCTATTGTGGGTCGTCCGAATGTGGGTAAATCGACCTTACTCAACAAAATTCTTGGGCAGAAAATTTCCATTACTTCGCGTAAAGCCCAAACCACACGCCACCGTATTGTGGGGATTCAAACCGAAGGCGCATATCAAGCAATTTATGTGGATACGCCAGGGCTTCACATTGAAGAGAAACGTGCGATTAACCGTTTGATGAACCGTGCGGCAAGTTCAGCAATTGGTGATGTAGATTTGGTGATCTTCGTGGTTGAGGGCACAAAATGGACCGAAGATGATGAAATGGTGCTAAACAAATTGCGCGCGGCGAAAGCGCCTGTGGTGCTTGCGATTAACAAGGTTGATAACATCAAAGAGAAAGATGCACTGTTGCCGCATATTACCGAGCTTTCACAAAAATTCAATTTTGCCGAAATTCTGCCGATTTCAGCCCAACGTGGTAAAAATGTCCATCTGCTTGAGAAAATTGTGCGTCAATCTTTACGTGAAGGCGTACATCACTTCCCTGAAGAGTATGTAACCGACCGTAGCCAACGTTTTATGGCATCAGAAATTATCCGCGAAAAATTGATGCGTTTCACGGGCGAAGAGTTACCTTATTCGGTAACGGTAGAAATTGAACAGTTCAAAGTGAATGAAAAAGGGATTTTCATTATTAACGGCTTGATTTTAGTTGAACGTGAAGGTCAGAAAAAAATGGTCATTGGGGCGAAAGGCGAGAAAATCAAAACTATCGGGATTGAAGCCCGTAAAGATATGGAACGGTTGTTTGATGCACAAGTTCACTTAGAGTTGTGGGTGAAAGTTAAAGCAGGCTGGGCGGATGACGAACGAGCATTGCGCAGTTTGGGTTATATTGACGAGTAGTCTTGTAGGGGGGGCTTTTAGCCCACCATTTTTATCATTAGTGATTAAATGAGCAAAAACTTTGAAGTTCAGCCCTTACAGCGGGCGTTTGTCTTGCATCGGCGAGAATATAGTGAAAGTAGTCTGTTAGTTGATTTCTTCACGGAGCACAACGGGAGGATGACGCTATTAGCAAAAGGGGCTAGACGCCCCCGCTCTCCACTAAAAGCTTTGTTGCAACCTTTCACGCCGTTGTTGCTGCGTTGGACGGGTAAGGGCGATTTAAAAACCTTAACCCAAGCAGAAGCCGCATCACTTACTTTACCGATGGTGCCCATGGCACTATATAGCGGATTTTATGTAAATGAAATATTGGTAAGGGTATTGGAAAATCAGACCGCTTACCAAGAGCTTTTTAACCATTATTTGCAGTGCGTTACGCGATTAGCCAGCAATTCAGAACAACTTGAGCCCATTTTACGAACCTTTGAATTTCAAATGTTACGGGCATTAGGTTATGGTGTTGATTTCTGCCATTGTATGGCAACAGGCGAAGAAGTTGATCCTGAAATGTGGTATCAATTCCGTGAAAACGAGGGCTTTATTGCCTCCCTTTTGCAAAATAATTTGAGTTTCTTAGGCAAAGATTTGTTAGCTTTTGATTTGCTAGATTTTTCTGAAAAATCCACTCAACAATCAGCAAAACGCTTTACTCGCATT
The DNA here is from genome assembly GCF_003253115.1 of Pseudohaemophilus paraphrohaemolyticus. GTDB lineage: Bacteria > Pseudomonadota > Gammaproteobacteria > Enterobacterales > Pasteurellaceae > Haemophilus_A > Haemophilus_A paraphrohaemolyticus_A. The sequence goes on from NZ_QEQF01000001.1 coordinate 70,019, forward strand.
GCGCTGAAACCTTATTTAGGTTCACAGCCCTTAAAAAGCCGCGAGCTTTTCCAATCTATCCTACCGCATAATTTGAAAGGGGCGTAAGCCTCTTTTCTTCATTCACTAAAATATTTTTTCATTTGAGAGCGATTTTTATTTCGCTTTTGTGTATAATGTCGCCCGTTTTATTCGTGCCTTGCAAAAGGTTTTTATTTAATCAAACAGGAAAATGTGAATGAAGTTTCAACACACTTTAGTTTATACCTCCCTCTTTATGGTGCCAGTAGTGGCAATGGCGGAAAATGCGGCTGAATTAGAACAAGTTAATGTGGTTTCTCAGCTTGAGAAAGTAAAAGCAGCTGGTGATAAACACAAAGAAATCGTTAATTTAAGTTTGCTTGGTCGTCAAACTGCGTTTACTTCACCTATTGCGGTAGTAAATTATGATGAGAAAGCTTTTGAAGATAAAGCTCCGCGTAATGTTGTAGATGCAATTGCAAAAACAGATGCTTCTGTTGTGAACTTTGGAGGTGAGACAAACACGCTATCTGGTGTTTATGTTCGCAATCTTCAGTTAGATATGCGCCAAGTAAGTGTAAATGGTTTAGCAGGTCTTTATTCTACTTATAACTCACCAACAGCAGGCGTTGCAGCTGCACAATTAATTAAAGGTGCATCAACAGCAACAACGGGAATGGATCCAGAAGGCTCAGCTGGAGCATCAATGAATATTGAAACTAAACGTGCGACCGATGAAGATATCAATAAAATTGGTTTTGGCTGGTATAGCAACAATCGTTTACAAGAAACTTTTGATTTCGGTCGTCGCTTCGGTGCAAATAAAGAATGGGGCGTGCGTGTAAGTGGCAAATATCGTGATGGTGATACAGCTCGTAAAGATTATGATGAACTAGCGAAAGAGGTAGCAATTGGTGCTGATTATAATGGCGACAAATTGCGTGTTGGTGTTGATTATATGATTAATAAACGTGATACCAATGGTGGTCGTGCACGTTTACAAGATATGCAAAACTTAGCATTTACTGTGCCTTCAGCCCCAAATGGTAAAACAAACTTGAATCCGCATTGGATAGGTCAAACTACTCAAGATGAGACCATTATGGGTACATTTGAGTATGATCTGCCTTTTAATATGATGGTTTCTGGTGGTTTAGGTCATATGGAATCTCGTTATGATGGTGCTTTTGGTCAAATTACGAATATACAACAAAATGGTAAGTTCAATGTAACAGGTATTCGCGGTATGGATTTCCGTTCACGTACAACTAGTGGCAATTTGAAGTTACAAGGTGAAATTGAAACAGGTTCTGTATTACAAAACTGGAATATTGCTTATGATAGCGTAGTTCGCCAACGCGATCACGATAACAGCAGTGCAACCAATGGGCGTGTTACAGGTGGTTCAATTTACTCGCCTACTTTTGGTCGTTTAACGCCCACAACTTTTAATTTATCTCCAGTAAAACAGAACACGGATAGTAAATTAACAGCACGCAGTCTTGCACTAGCAGATACATTAGGTTTTATCGATAACACTGTTCGTTTAACTTTAGGTGGACGTTTCCAATGGATTAAGCAATTGGATAAAACGACAGCGAAAGAAGTGAAAGCAGATCGCTTTAGTCCGATGGTAACTTTGGCTTATGTAGCGAACCCCAATACGGTGTTTTATTCTAACTATCTAGAAGATTTAGAGCCAGGTAACGTAGATCAAGATACGGGAGAAATGAATAACCCTCGTGTAAGCAAACAAATTGAAGTAGGTGTGCGTAAGAACTGGAACGATGCATTTACAACAACATTAAGTGCATATGAAATCCGCCGCCCTGGCATTATTCGTGGAAGAACGGGGACAGCTTTAGCTTCTCTTGCGGGAAAAGAGCAAGGTAAAGAACGCAATCGTGGTATTGAGTTTAATGCTTATGCAAGTTTGTTTGATAATACCTTACGTCCATCTATCGGCTTAACCTATAACCAAGCAAAAGTGTTTGATTTCCCAACTTATACAGATACGATCGTATCGGGTGTACAAGTAACCAGCCCTCGTTGGATTGCGAAATCAGCAGTAGAGTGGAATACGCCATTCGTACCTAATTTAACCTTGAATGCAGCGTTACAATATTATGGTGCATCTTATCAAGACTCAGCAGCTAACTACAAATTACCATCTTACACCACTGTAGATTTAGGGGCGAAATATGTGGTTAAAGTGTCAGAAAAACAAACCTTAACTTTACGTGGTGGTGTTGAAAACTTATTCAATAAACATTACTGGCAAGTACAACGTGGTATGTATGACCGTAGCTTTGCCGTGTTAGGTATGCCACGTACATATTGGGCAAATATGGAATATTCGTTCTAATCAATCCCTAATTTTAGGTTTACAAGCGGTCAAATTTTTCTTACGCTTTGCATTGCAAATTGAATGAAAAATTTGACCGCTTTATTTTTAGGATTTAAATAATGATGACCAAACACTCTTATCGAAAACTCGCGTTAATGCGGGTTTTCGCATTTTCGCTTTCCGCATTTATTTTTAACACGACAGAGTTTGTGCCAGTGGCTCTGCTTTCAGATATCGCCCTAAGTTTTCAGATGGAAACCGCAACCGTTGGGCTGATGATTACCGTATATGCGTGGATAGTGTTTCTCAGCTCGTTGCCGTTGATGTTGCTTACCGTAAAGGTAGAACGAAAGAAATTACTGCTTTTGATTTTTGCTCTCTTTATTGTTAGCCATATTCTTTCCGTGGTAGCGTGGAATTTCTGGGTATTACTCATCTCTCGGATCGGCATTGCTTTGGCACACGCCATTTTCTGGTCGATTACCGCCTCGCTCGTGATTCGAGTTGCACCTAAAGATAAAAAGCAACAAGCATTGGGCTTGCTTGCATTGGGTAGTTCATTGGCAATGATTTTAGGTTTACCGCTAGGGCGACTGATTGGGCAGTCATTGGATTGGCGTTCCACTTTCGCTGTAATTGGTATTATTGCAACGTTGGTCATGCTGTTAATGTGGAAATTGCTCCCTCATTTGCCAAGTAAAAATGCAGGCTCATTGGCAAGCATTCCTGTGTTGATGAAACGCCCGTTTTTAGTTGGGATTTATCTGCTTGTGATGATAATTATCTCAGGACACTTTACCACTTACAGCTATATCGAACCTTTTGCTATTAAAGTCAGCCAGTTCGCTCCTGAAATTGCAACAATGATGTTGTTTATTTTTGGTTTAGCTGGTGTGGCGGGCAGTTTTTTGTTTGGGCGTTTATATGCAAAAAATCCACGAAAATTTATCGCTTGTGCCATGCTTTTAGTGATAGTGCCACAACTTTTGCTTTTCCCTCTTAAACACGTGGAAATGGCGATTTTCTTACTGGTTTTCTTATGGGGAATGGGGATTACTTCACTAAGCATTGCCTTACAAATGTGCGTACTAGAACTTGCCCCAGATGCAACGGATGTCGCAACCGCGATTTATTCTGGCATTTATAATGTAGGTATTGGGGCAGGTGCACTCTTTGGTAGCATTGTTATTCATCAATTAGGGCTGGAATATGTTGGTTTAATTGGTGGTGGATTGGGATTGCTGGCGTTAATTTGGTTAGGCATTATGACGATAAAATTCGGTAAGAAAGCCTAGAAAAATTTAGGCGGGATTTCCCGCCTAATTGTTTGGAATTATTTCGTCCCAAAAATCTTATCACCTGCATCACCTAAACCAGGGACGATATAGCCATGTTCGTTTAGGTGGCTGTCGATTGATGCCGTGTAAAGTTCGATGTCTGGATGGCTTGCTTTTAAGGCTTCAATACCTTCAGGAGCGGCAACAAGTACTAACACTTTAATGTGTTTACAGCCAGCATTTTTAAGTAAATCGAGGGTAGCGATCATTGACCCACCTGTTGCTAACATTGGGTCAACAACAATAGCTAAGCGTTCTTCTACATCGTTTGCCAATTTTTTGAAGTATGGTACAGGTTTTAAGGTTTCTTCATCACGGTAGATACCCACCACGCTGATACGTGCACTTGGGATGTGTTCTAACACGCCATCCATCATCCCTAAGCCTGCGCGTAAAATTGGCACCACAGTGACTTTTTTACCTTTAATGCGGTCTACCTCTACTTTACCGCACCAACCATCTATTTCTACTTTTTCTGTTTCTAAATCTTTAGTCGCTTCATAAGTTAAAAGGCTGCCAACTTCAGTAGCAAGTTGACGGAAGTCTTTGGTGCTGATTTCAGCAGCACGCATCAAGCCTAATTTATGGCGTACAAGTGGGTGTTTTACTTCAACAATTTTCATCTTCATTCTCCTTTCTGGATTTGGCTAGGATTTGATATTTAACTTGGCAATTTCTTCATCACGGAGCACGCGACGTAAGATTTTACCCACATTGGTTTTTGGTAATTCATCCCTGAATTCAATCTCTTTCGGGATTTTATAGCCTGTGAGGAATTGGCGACAGTAAGAACGCAACTCTTCACGGGTTAAGCTTTCATCTTTTTTGGTGACGAAAATTTTGATAATTTCGCCAGAAACAGGGTGGGGCACACCTACGGCAACTACTTCATTCACTTTCGGGTTATGTGCCACCACATCTTCGATCTCGTTTGGGTAGACATTAAAGCCTGACACGATGATCATATCTTTTTTGCGATCGACGATGCGTAAGTTGAGATCTTGCCCCATTTCAACAATATCACCTGTTGCCATCCAGCCGTTGTGCAAGACTTCGGCGGTATCTTCTGGGCGGTTCCAGTAGCCTTTCATCACTTGCGGACCTTTTACCCAAAGCTCGCCATGCTCGCCCATTGGCACTTCATTGCCTACGTCGTCCATAATGCGAATATCCGTATTCGGCACAGGCACTCCAATGGAGCCTGTGTGTTCGGTGGAATCCCAACGAGAAGCGGCAATCAATGGCGAACATTCGGTCATTCCATAGCCTTCAATAATGTGACAACCAGTGGTTTCAAACCAGCGTTTTGCGACAGCTCCTTGAATAGCTGCTCCGCCTCCAACGCTTAAACGTAGAGCAGAGAAGTCTACCTCTTTGAAATGTTCGTTATTCAGTAGAGCATTAAAGAGTGTATTTACACCACAAAGTGCCACAATGCGCTGTTTTTTCAGCTCTTTGACAAAGCCTGGAATATCTCGCGGGTTGGTAATCAATAAGCCCGTTACGCCTAATTCGATAAAGAGTAAACAGTTTACTGACAAGGCAAACACGTGGTACATCGGCAATGGAATCGCTGCCACGCGAACTTTGGCATCTTTTAATAATGGCTGTGCCACCCATTTAGCTTGGAAAACATTGGCAACCATATTGGCGTGTGTGAGCATTGCACCTTTTGCTACGCCTGTTGTGCCGCCCGTATATTGTAGGAAAGCAAGGTCGCTACTTTCTAAATTTGGTTTTACATATTGACGCTGTTTCCCAATGCTCAAGGCTTCGCGGAAACTCACTGCGTGTGGGAGTTTATATTTTGGCACGAGTTTTTTGATGTATTTCACCACGAAATTCACCAACGTACGTTTTCCAAATGAGAGCTGATCGCCCATACGGGTTAAAATCACGTGCTCCACTTGAGTGTTGAAGACCACTTTTTCGAGTGTGGCAGCAAAATTAGAAACGATGACAATTGCTTTCGCACCGCTGTCGTTGAGCTGATGTTCCAACTCGCGAGGCGTATAGAGCGGATTAACGTTTACGATCACTAAACCTGCACGTAATGCACCGAATAAGGCAATCGGATATTGCAACAGGTTTGGCATCATTAATGCGACTCGATCACCTTTTTCTAAACGCAATTCATTTTGTAAATAAGCAGCAAAAGCACGACTACGTTCTTCCAATTTTCGGAAGGTTAAAACTTGTCCCATATTGATATAAGCAGGCATATCAGGATGTCGTTTTACGGCTGCTTCAAACATCTCTACGAGAGATTCATATTTCGTTACATCAATCGTTTTTTCTGCGTTAGGTGGGTAATTATCAAACCAAATTTTTTCCATTATTGTTTAGTCTCCTGCCCCGAAAGTGTTACTTTTGCCTAAGAAAATCGGGGTAAATTTTGTTAATGATTGATGGGCAGTAACCAGTTTCACCGTCCAAAAGCTGCAAGCGGTTAAAAAAATTACACCACTTGCAACCAGAAGTTCGTTGCTAAAAAGAGCAGAAAAAAGGAGTGTTGAGCCAATAAGTACCATTAAAGGCACGCAATAAACCCAAAACACGCTCATTAAAAGCGTATTTTCTGCCAAACCGAGCTGGATTTGATCGCCTGCTTTTAAGACTTGATCTACTTTAATTTCAAAGCGTGGTGCAGTTTTCTCGCCAGATAAGCCTGATAAAGCTTTACTTCCACAATGATTTTGTGCGGCACAACCACCGCAGCCGCTTTTGGCATAGCATTGCACCAAGGCTTTACCGTTTTGGTAGCTTAGCACCGTGGCTTGTTCAATCATCATATCGCACTCCTTATTGTGGCAAAACCACACTTTGCGCCACTTTTTCCGCCACTGGCATTGGAATATCGCCAATGACTACCAGTTCGCGATTTCCAACCAAGTGGGTAAATAAAATCAGTTTCTCTTGGCGGGCAAATTGGTTGTTGAATATTTCATCACCTTGTGTGCGAAGATAGACGGTAAAAGTAGATAATCCATCGCTATAAAGCTGGCTTTCGACCACTTCAGTTTGAAGCTGTTCGCTGGCAATCACTTGGTGAGAGCTTGAAATCAGCTTAAACCCTGTCGGTAGCCAACTCACTTGCCATGCAAGCGGCCTGTTTTCTGTGTGAAATTGCGAATTCACAGGTGGTAATAACATCGTATTTAACCGAGGCACAAGGTTGTCGAATTGGTCGATGATACGTTGCTCAATCACTCGGAATTGTTCCAGTAGTGCATTTTGCTCATCGTGTAATTCGCTTTTGAGCAGAAGATAGTTCTCTTCATCGATCCAAAGCGTATAGCTAAAGCGAGTATTGTCGGAAGGTACAATTTTGATCATATTCGCAATGCGATCTGCCACGCGAGATTTACCCAATGGGATAAAATTGTAATGGGTGAGTTCATTAAAATTCGCGTGAAATACGGCAGGAAGATCATCTAAAATTTGGCCACCTTTTAAGCTAAACGGGGTGAAACTAAAGCCAAGATAGCTAATTGTATTATTACGTAATACAATAGTTTCATACGCATTATCAAGGCTGAGCAGTTGAGCAAATTCTTGATTGCTTTCAACAGCGTGATGATATTTCATTGATTTAATATTTTCACCGTGTTGGAGAATGTAATGCAACTCGTAATGACGATTTTTGTGAGCTTCCATCATTGCATTGAGCAAATCGATGGGTTTGGTCAGCTCTGCTTTAACGGGCTGCGCCAATGCAAGCAAAAAGGTGAGAGAGAATAAAATGATTTTCTTCATATTAAGCCTTTTTCATTTTTATAAACATTGAGGCATTAAACGTTCAGATATAAGCGGTGCGATTCTACCAAAAATTTGCAAAAAAATCGCAAAAAGTTATCGCTTGCAGAGAATTAAGCGACACAATTAGGCAAAAATAAAGCCACTCATATAAGTATATATGAGTGGCAGAATTTATTTATTACCTGAGTTATTTTTGTAAATGTTTCTCTGTTACGGTTGAAGAGGTTTGTGCTTTCGCTTTTTCTTCATCGGTTAACGTCACATTTTGAGTACGGCGTTGGATTTCATAATTTTGCAATAATGAATCTAAACGGTGTTGTTGTTGCTCAAGTTTTTCTGGGGTCACTAAATCTTTGCTTGGTGCATTGTAGCTTACTGCTTGAACTGCATTGCTAAATGGTATTGTTTGCAACGTAGGCTCAGTTTGAGCCACATCTTCTGAGCTGTTCATTATATTCACACCCACAAGTGCAACTAAGCAGACAGAAGCAGCAATCCCAGCTTGCATAATTGGGGTTACCCAACGTTTAAGTTTCACCATTAAACCACGAGGTTTCTCTTGTATAGATTCGATGGTTTCGTTTTCAAGCAAGGTTTCCATTTTGGTAGAGAAGTCTGCATTGAGTAACACCTCTTCGCCTTGCATCACGTTACGAATCATATGATAGCTTGCCCATTTTGCTTTTAATTCAGGGCTGTTTGTGAGCGTATAGGCAAACTCTATGCCATTCGCTTGCCCGTCCATATAAGCTGACAAGGTCTCTTTTTGTTGCATAATAAACTCCAATTAACTTGAAATAGACGTGTTTCTCAACACAAATAATAGATGGTTAAGCTGCCATAAGTGGTTGAATTTTGGCATCGATTGCTTCACGTGCTCGGAAAATACGCGAACGTACTGTACCAACAGGGCAACTCATCACTTCAGCAATCTCTTCATAACTTAATCCTTCGATTTCACGAAGTGTGATTGCCATTTTTAATTCTTCAGGCAGATTCTCAATCGTTTCAAACACCACCCGTTTTAGCTCATTCGATAAAACTAAATTTTCAGGAGTGTCAGTTTCACGCAACTGCGTGCCGGCATCATAACTTTCCGCATCTTCGGCTAAAATATCTTCTTTGGGCGGTCTACGACCTAATGCAGTTAAATGATTTTTTGCTGTATTCACCGCAATACGGTAAAGCCAAGTATAAAATGCACTTTCGCCTCTAAATGAAGCTAAAGAACGATAAGCCTTGATGAATGATTCTTGCACAATGTCAGGAATATCATCACGGGAAACATAACGAGTAAGTAAACCAGCTACGCGGTTTTGATAGCGTACTACCAATAAGTTAAATGCTTTTTTATCACCTTGTTGTGCTTTTTCAACTAATTCTTGGTCGGTGATTTGTTCGCTCAATTTGCGGACTCCTAAATATATAATCGATTTATTTTAATCATCGCCATCTCTTTCACAGCTTTAGTGTGTCGTTTTTGGCAATAGTTCAAAAAAGTTTAAAAAATTTTCAAAAAGTATGTTTTTATGAAAATGTAAAGGAGAGCGATTTTACTGAATATCGGCAAAAGATCAAAATATATCGGTGTATTGGGGTTAACTTTGCTATAATTTGGAAACTTTTATCCCTTATATGGAAACCGATTATGAAACCTGTATTTAACGAACACACACCAAAATTCAAAACGGCAGAAGAAAAAAGTTTTAAACGCAATGAACGCTCAAATGATCGCTCGAACGAGCGTCCAACCAATGCCAGAACGCCCAAAGGCAAACTGTCGCTTTCTCGTCAAAATCAACGTATTACGCCAGAAAATATCTACCCAAGCGAAGCACGCAAAGCGAACGGACAAGGGCAAGTTAAAATCAATATAAAACAATCCGCGTCTTTGCAAAAAGAGAAAAAAACGGGACCACTTTCACCGCGTGCACCAGAAAAAATCAAGAAAAACCGTGCAGAAGAGATGAAAATTTACGGTGAAAATAGCTGTTTAGCCCTGTTCGCACAACGCCCAAGCTTAATTGTTCGCCTTTGGGCAACAGTGGAAGGTGCAAAAAAATTAGGCGATATGTTGAGTTATCTTGCTGAACACAAAAAAGCTTATCACATTGTTTCTCGCGAAGAGATGGAAAAAGTAACAGGCTCAGAGCATCACGGCGATGTTTGCTTGCTTGTGAAGAAAAACCGCATTTACAGCCTGGAAGGCTACTTGCAATTAGAACACATTCAAGATTGCCTTGTGTTATTAGATGGCGTAAATAATGCTCAAAATATCGGTGGCATCGTCCGCACCTGTGCTTTCTACGGTGTAAAAGGCATTATCAGCGAAAATGGCGAATGCTTAAACTCAAGCGCTGCCGCACGTGTTGCCGAAGGTGGTTTGGAGTTTGTCCATACGCTGGAAACTAAAAACAAACAGATCGCCCTGCAACAATTACGCCAAGCAGGCTACCAAGTTCTGCACCTCACCCGTCAAAAACAAGCCCCATCCCTTTCAAAAGTGAAATTAGCGAAAAAAGTGGTGTTTGTATTAAGCGAGGTGGTTTCTAACCATATTGAATACAGTGAAGATACTACTGTACAACTTTCTGTGAATAACCCACTTGTAAGTGGTCTGAATGTGGCGGTAAATGCGGGGGTGTTGTTGAATCAGTGGTATGTGAGTCAAGTGTTATAATAAATTAGCTAAAAACTGAAAGAAAATAACCGCTTGAGTGCTATCTCAAGCGGAAATAGGACAGGAGTGATGATAAAAAACATTTACCTATCGTTGTGCCACAGCACACGAAGTTAATTAAAGCGGTAAGCACCAATATCTCTCTTTTGAATAAATTCTTAGCAGTCAAAACAGAGTGGACTCATCAGCAATATTGTGAATGGTGGGATAGTTTGTCTAAAATTTGGCAAAAAGAGTTATCGGAGTATTTAGATAATAAACATCCATAAGAATTTACACTTGAAGAGATTAAAGAGAAATTAGATTCTATAAAATATCTTTATCTTTAGAATCAAGGCAAGAGTGTAAAGATTATTACTAACTTATTGCCATTAAAATAGGAAAATCTTAGTCTTTGGAGAAATCAAATTAGTGATATTTCTGCATTATTAGGTTTAACTCAACTGATAAACCTTGAGCTTAGTAATAACCCGATTTCCCCACAAGATATTAATTGGTTAAAAGAAAAATTATCTAATACAGACATTATTTTTAATTATGCAAGTAGAAGAACTGAACTAAGCAACGCCCTCTATTTATAAGTTGCTTGGTTTACAAATTGTGAATTATTTGATGTGTTGCTGGATAAAGCCAAACAAGGCGTGCAAGTGCAGTTGATGTTATCGAATGATGTGATTAAAAAAAGCGGAAGATAATCACGAATATATTACTATTATTAAAGACGATGATGTTTTATGTGATCAATTTATTACCCAATTTGAGCAAATTCACAATCAATATTACAGCACGCAAGAAGTGCAAGATTTCCCAGTGGATAAAATTATTAAACGCTTGGAAATTCTGAAAAATTATGTAGTGTTGGAAGATGAAGAAGACGTAACGTTTATTTTCTATTGTAAGAAATGGAGCGGGAAACGAGGCTCGAACTCGCGACCCCGACCTTGGCAAGGTCGTGCTCTACCAACTGAGCTATTCCCGCATAATTTGGTGATTTTAAATGGTGCCCGAGGCCAGACTTGAACTGGCACGCCCCGAAAGGCGAGGGATTTTAAATCCCTTGCGTCTACCGATTCCGCCACTCGGGCAACGTTTAAATTATCAGTGTTGCGAACTGATGGGGCGTATTATAGAGATTTCCATTTTGCTGTCAAATAGATTTCTTTTGATTTTTTTAGAAAACACTTCAAGCGGTTTGTTTTTAGACATATCTTGCAAATTTTCGCCAAAAATATACCGCTTGAAGCATGCTTTCTTATTTTGCCAATGTTTCTACAAGCTCAGTAACGAACTGCAATCGTGCTTCATTGCTTTCTAATGGCTTAGTAAATTTAAATTTCAATGGTTCATCAAACTTATAAGCCGTTTTATCTTGCTGGATCAGTTGCAAGAATTTCATTGGGTCAGGCGTGGCGGTTGCTTTAAATTCTAAGAAACCACCGTTGATGCCTGCTTCAATTTTCTTCAAGCCTAATGTTTTAGCTAAATGGCGAATTTGGGTGATCTGGAATAGATTTTTTGTCGCTTCTGGTAATAACCCGAAACGGTCGGTAAGCTCGACTTTCAACTCTTTCAATGCCTCTACATTTTCCGCACTCGCAATGCGTTTATAGAACGATAATCGCATATTAACATCTGGCACGTAATCCTCTGGTAAGAGTGCAGGAATACGTAACTCAATTTCTGTTTGGTTTTGCGTAATCTCATCTAAACTTGGCTCACGTCCTTCTTGCAAGGCTTTTACTGCATTTTCGAGCAAGTCCATATAAAGGGAGAAACCGATAGATTCGATCTGCCCACTCTGTTCGCTCCCTAGTAATTCGCCCGCACCTCGGATTTCCAAATCGTGCGTAGCCAATACAAAGCCAGCACCTAAGTTATCAATTGAGCTCAAGGCTTCCAAACGTTGCTGCGCATCTTTGGTCATCATTTTCGGGTGTGGCGTGAGCAAATAGGCGTAAGCCTGTTGATGAGAACGCCCTACACGTCCACGCAATTGGTGCAATTGTGCCAAGCCAAATTTATCTGCCCGTTCAATAATGATGGTGTTTGCGGTTGGCACATCGATCCCTGTTTCAATAATGGTCGAGCAGACCAAAATATTAAAACGCTGATGATAAAAATCACTCATCACCCGTTCGAGTTCACGTTCACGCATCTGCCCGTGCCCGATGATAATACGTGCTTCTGGCACAAGTTCTGCCAATTTTGAAGCACAATTTTCAATCGTTGCTACATCATTATGTAGGTAATAAACTTGCCCGCCACGTAGAATTTCGCGCAGAATTGCCTCACGAATAATCAAATCATCGCTTTGTCGCACAAAGGTTTTAATCGTTAAACGGCGAGCTGGTGGGCTGGCTATAATCGACAAATCTCGCATACCATTTAACGCCATATTAAGCGTTCTTGGAATTGGCGTTGCGGTAAGTGTCAGAATATCTATATTGGCACGCAACTGTTTGATTTTCTCTTTCTGACGCACACCAAAACGGTGCTCTTCATCAATTACCAGCAAGCCTAAATCGTGGAACTGCACATCTTCTTGTAACAATTTATGTGTTCCAACCAAAACATCAATTTTGCCTTCAGATACTTTCTGCAAAATTTCTTTTTGCTCTTTTGCGGTTTTGAAACGTGAAAGTACCTCAATATTGATCGGATAATTCGCGAAACGATCTTTAAAATTATCGAAATGTTGCTGAGCGAGCAGGGTGGTTGGCACTAAAATGGCGACTTGTTTATGGTTCATCACTGCAAGGAAAGTAGCACGAATTGCCACTTCAGTTTTACCAAAGCCAACATCACCACACACAAGACGATCCATCGCTTTCGGCTGGCACATATCGCTGATTACTGCATTGATGGCCAACCTCTGATCTTCGGTTTCCTCAAACGGGAAAGTTTGGCTAAATCGCAAATATTCCTCGCGGTTATATTCAAAGGCAACGCCTTTTTGCGACTCACGTTTGGCGTAAACATCTAACAATTCTGCTGCCACATCACGGATTTTCTCTGCCGCTTTTTGGCGAGATTTCGCCCAAGCTTCTGAGCCTAATTTATGCAATGGTGCCGTTTCATCTGCCCCACCAATGTAGCGAGAAATCAGGTGCAATGAGGCAACGGGTACGTAAAGTTTCGCTTCGTTAGCATATTCCAGCACCACATATTCAGCTTTTACTCCGCCAGCATCCAGCACGGTTAAGCCTGCATAACGCCCTACGCCATTTTCTAAATGCACCACTGCCTGTCCGATTTTCAGCTCGGCAAGGTTGCGAATCAGCGTATCAGGGTTTACTGTTTTGCGTTTATCGGCTGATTTTGGTTGATGCACTCGTTCGCCCAATAAATCCGTTTCGCAAATGATTGCCAGATTTTCACCGCTTGTTTCTTCTGCATTTTCAATCACAAAACCTTGATCAAGTGCTGAAATCAGCAATGAAATCGGCTCTTTGAGCTCATTAAGCGTTTTAATTTGTTTGGGTTTGAGCTTAAGTGGTGCGAGCAAATCAAGCAATGTTTCACGTCTGCCTTCAGTTTCCACTGAAAAAATAATGTTACCGTTAAATTTTTCACGGAACTGCTCAAAATTCGCAAATGGATTTTTTAAATGCGGATTGATTGTCAAATCAGGTAATTTTGCCACATTTAGATTGCTTTTCGCTGCACTTTTACGCACTTTTTCGGACGTGAGCGTTAAGCGTGGATACCCTTTCAACAAGCGGTTGATTTCTTCCAATGAAAACCAAAGTTTGTTTGGTTCAAGTAACGGACGCATCGGATCAATGCGATTTTCAAAGCGATTTTGTGCATCTTGACGGAATTGTTCCGCTTTTTCTTGCAAGCCATCAAAGGTGATAAACAGCGAATTTTTCGGCAAATAGTCAAACAGGCTTGCCATTTCTTCAAAAAAGAGCGGTTGCCAATACTCAATGCCCGCATTCAAAATGCCTTTGCTGACTTGATGATAAATATGCTCTGGCTCGTGGCGAATATTGGCAAAGGTTTCGCGGAATTTGCCACGAAAAAACTCAATCCCTTTGCTATCAGTTGGAAATTCGTGTGCAGGCAAAAGATTGATTTCAGGAATTTCGCTAATTGTGCGTTGCCTGTCTACATCAAAAGTGCGGATGGAGTCAATCTCATCATCGAAAAAATCCAAACGAAACGGCTGAGTCGTCCCCATCGGGTAAAGATCGAGCAACGAACCACGCACTGCATATTCCCCGTGTTCTAACACTTGCTCTACTGAACGATAACCTGCATTACCAAGCTGTAAACGCAGTTGCTGAATGCTGGTTTGGTCGCCTTTTTTAATCAATAATACGTGATTTGCCAAATAGTTTGGTGGGCAAACTTTCTGCAAAAGCGTGCTAATCGGCAGTAAATAAATCTGCTTTTTGCCTTGTTGCAACTGGTAAAGAGCAGAAAGTCGAGCAGAGATAATCTCTTGATGCGGCGAAAAATTATCGTAAGGTAGTGTTTCCCAGTCAGGGAACATTGCTACAGGTAGCTTGGTAAACGCTGTTAATGCTTTTTCAAGGCGAAGTGCGGTGCGAGTGTCTGGCGTAACTACCACCGTCACGCCTTGAAATTGCTCAGAAGATTGTGCAATAACGAGCGTGTCAGAATGCCCGATAATATTGCCAAGCGTTTGGAAATCTTGATGTGTTGTGTCGGTTTTAGGTAATGAGAATTGGAGGTCTGTGTGCATAGATGTAATTTATTTAAATGAGAGAATGCTTGTAGTTAATTATCTTTGAATTTCGATTATAGGTCTACAAGATTAGTTTTTGGTTAGTGTTTATTTTAAAAACTATTTAATTGATTCTTATCAATAGGATGGCTTTAAAATTTATTATATAAACTTATTAACTCATTCACGGTATTGGAATTTTCAGTGTAGGACATTCAACATCTACTTAAGAAAATAAAACTTATGAAAAATCAACACTCTGGCTTTACCAGATACTCCTTTTCAGCAATAATCATTGCTCTATTTTCTACATTAACATTTTCTCAAACAGCGTTTGCAAATCCGCTTTCAGAGAGCAATTTAATGCATGAAAAGCTGAAGAACTTAAAAGCCAGCTTGATCAAGCCTAAAATCGTATGCAACACCGTATTGATCGTATGAACAAACGTGCTGAAGCAGGTGCAGCGTCTGCGATTGCACAAGGATCGATTCCTCAAGCATCTAAACCAGGTGCAAGCGGTTAAATTTGCGAGAAAAATTGCAAATTCCTATGAAATCCCCTAAAATCATCGTACTAGTTTAATAGTATGGTTTTGCAATGGATATTCTCATTCACTTTATTCAACCGTTTTTAAGCAATATCTCTTGGATTGGCGCATTAGAGCTTGGTTTGATCTATGCGTTGGTTGCGCTTGGCGTGTTGATTTCTTATAAAATTTTAGACTTTCCTGATTTAACCGCAGATGGTTCTTTCCCTTTAGGTGGAGCGGTTTGCGTAGTTTGTATTTTACAAGGTGTGAATCCTTGGCTTGCAACACTTCTAGGTACATTCGCAGGGGCATTAGCGGGTGTGATTACAGCAAGTCTTTATATTGGCTTTAAAATCGAAAAATTGCTTTCCAGTATTTTGATGATGATCGCTCTTTATTCCATTAACCTACGCATTATGGGAATGCCGAATCTTGCCTTACTTGGCGAATCAACCATTTATGATGTGATGCCAATTGAAGATGATGTGAAATTGGCGTTAGTTCGTTTATTGATGGCATTTTTTGTGGTAGTCATTGCTAAAATTTTATTCGACCTTTTCTTTTCGACCCAAATTGGCTTAGCTGTGCGTGCTACGGGAACCAATACTCGGATGGCAAAAGCACAAGGGATTAACATCAATAAAATGACCATTTTAGGAATGGCAATTTCTAACGGCTTGATTGCTTTAGCTGGAGCATTGTATGTACAAAGCAATGGTGGAGTGGATATTTCCATCGGCGTGGGCACAATTGTAATTGGCTTGGCGGCGGTTATTATCGGCGAAGCATTATTCTCAGCAAAACGTATTATCTGGCTAACCACTGCTGTAGTCATTGGCTCGGTATTGTATCGTGGTTTTATCGCATTAGCGTTGAACAATGAGGCATTAAATTCTATTGGTTTCGGACCGCAAGATCTGAATTTAATTACAGCGGTTTTGGTCGTTTTTGTGTTAGTATTACCAAAATTAAAACAACGCTTTTTGGCAAAATGAGGTTAATGATGATCGAGTTAAAAAATGTATTCATTACCTTTAACAAAGGCACAGCCATTGAAAATCCAGTTTTGAAAGGACTTTCATTAGTAGTCGAGCAAGGCGAGTTTGTTTCTGTGATTGGCAGTAACGGGGCAGGAAAGTCCACGATGCTGAATGCGATTAGTGGCGATTGTGAAGTGGATAGTGGTGAGATTCTCATTCAAGAAAAAAACGTCAATCAAGCAAGTAGCTGGCAACGAGCATCTCAAGTGGCTCGTGTTTTCCAAGACCCAATGGCGGGCACGTGCGAAGATTTAACCATTGAAGAGAATATGGCACTTGCCTATCTGCGCGGGCAAAAACGTGGCTTTTCATTTGCCATTAAACGCCAGCAACGTGACATTTTCCGTGAAAAATTGGCTCTGTTAGGTTTAGGCTTAGAAAACCGCTTAACCGACCGAATGGGGCGTTTATCGGGCGGTCAGCGTCAAGCCGTGAGCCTATTGATGGCTTCGCTTCAACCTTCAAGCATTCTCTTGCTGGACGAACACACCGCAGCACTCGACCCCAAAACAACCGATTTTGTGATGCAATTGACCGACAAAATTGTACGTGAACAGAAATTGACAACCTTGATGGTAACTCATTCGATGAAACAAGCTCTGGAATATGGCGACCGTACGGTAATGTTACACCAAGGACAAGTTGCGTTTGATGTGTCTGGCGAAAAGCGTAAACAAATGGATGTGCCCGATCTATTGCAACTTTTTCAACAAAACCGCCATGAACAATTAGCGGATGATGGATTGCTGTTGGGTGTTTAATTTATTGATTAAGAAATTGTAGCAACTGTGTTGCTCTTAGCGTAGGGGCGTGTCGAACACGCCCTTTTATGATCTAGATAAATATGATGAAATATACAGACAAAATTGACCACGCATTCAGCAAAGATGGCTGGTTAAGCACCAATATTCAAGGCTTTCGTCCGCGAGCAGCCCAACTTGAAATGGCACAAGCGGTCGGTAGAGCAGTAAAATTTGCAAGCCCTGTAGTAGTAGAAGCTGGCACAGGCACAGGGAAAACTTTTGCCTATTTAGTGCCTGCCTTGCTTTGGGGCAAGAAAACGATTGTTTCTACAGGCTCAAAAAACTTACAAGATCAGCTGTTTAATCGCGATTTGCCAACCATTCAAAAAGCTTTGAAATATAAAGGCAAGGTCGCCTTACTGAAAGGGCGTGCGAATTACCTCTGTTTAGAACGTTTAGATCAGCTGATTGCGATGGGCGTGGCAGGCGATCGTTCGGTGCTTAATGATCTTTCTAAAGTGCGGAAATGGCATCAATCGACTAAAACGGGCGATTTAAGTGAATGCACAACCATTGCTGAAGATAGCCCTATTTTACCGCAGCTGGTTAGTACAACTGAAAGCTGTTTAGGTTCAGATTGCCCCAATTACAAAGATTGCCACGTGGTGCAAGCCCGTAAAAAAGCTATGGATGCAGATATTGTGGTTGTCAATCATCATCTTTTCTGTGCAGATATGGCAGTGAAAGAAACAGGGTTTGGTGAGCTGATTCCTGAAGCTGAGTTAGTGATTTTTGACGAAGCTCATCAGCTGCCCGATATTGCCAGCCAATATTTTGGACAATCACTCACCTCTCGTTTGTTTTTCGACCTTTGCAAAGATTGTAACATCGTTTATCGCTCGGAGCTGAAAGATTTAGCCCAGCTTGGCAAAGCAGCCGATCATTTGCAGAAAACAGTGCAAGATTTCCGTCTCTTAATGGGAACAGATGGTCAAGTTCGAGGTAATTTACGCGAGCTATTTGCTGATCAAAAAGTAGTAAATGGCTTAAGCAAAATTAGCGAAAACATCGACTTTTTAATTGAAGTGATCAAAAAATCGCTTGGGCGTTCAGAAACGTTGGATAAAATTTTTGAGCGATTAGCGGAAGTGAAAGTACTTCTGAAAAAATTTGGTGACACCACAGTAACAGGCTATTGTTACTGGTATGAAGCCAATGGGCGTTCATTCGGCTTACATATTACACCATTAACGGTAGCAGATAAATTTAGTGAACAGATGAAAATGTTGAAATCGGGTTGGGTTTTTACTTCTGCAACGCTTGAAGTTGGTGGGAGTTTTGACCATTTTTGCTATCGTTTGGGCATTGCAAATGCGGAGCAGCTTGTGTTGCAGAGTCCGTTTGATTATGAACAACAATCGCTACTTTGCGTACCACGTTATTTGCCTGATAGCAATAAATCGCACACGCTGACAACGCTTGGTGAAATGCTTAAGCCTGTGATTGAAGCCAACAAAGGGCGCTGTTTCTTGCTTTGCACCTCTTATTATATGATGCGAGGGTTTGCCGATTATTTGCGTGAACATACTAATCTCAATATACTGCTCCAAGGCGAAACCAGCAAAGCAAAACTACTCGAAAAATTCGTGAATGAAGAGCATTCTGTGCTAGTGGCTACTCAAAGTTTCTGGGAAGGCATTGATGTGCGAGGCGATGATTTGTCTTTGGTAATCATCGATAAACTGCCGTTTACCTCGCCTGATGAACCGTTATTTAAAGCTAGAATGGAAGATTGCCGCTTGCAAGGTGGTGATCCCTTTAACGATATTCAAATCCCCGAAGCGGTTATTACCTTAAAGCAAGGAGTAGGTCGATTGATTCGAGATGTCACCGACCGCGGGGTAGTGATCATCTGCGATAACCGCTTGGTAATGCGCAACTATGGTGCAACCTTCCTCAAGAGTTTACCGCCTTCAAAACGGACACGGGATTTAAAGAAAGTGGTAGATTTTCTAAAAGCAGAGAAAAATGCATAGATTGCAAAGTTAGTTTACTATTGAATGCGTGAATATTAGATACTCACGCATTTCTTTTAGGCTATAGCAAACCTAATCTCTCTTTATAATGCTTACGACAAACCGACAAATACGTATCGTTGCCACCGATTTGGATTTGATCGCCATCTTTTACTGCTTCGCCTTTCTCATTCATTCTAATCACAAAATGAGCTTTTCGACCGCAATCGCAGATGGTTTTTAGCTCTTCTAATTCGTCTGCCCAAGCAAGTAGATAATGGCTGCCTTCAAAAAGTTCAGCTTGGAAATCTGTGCGTAAACCATAACAAAGAACGGGGATATTTAATTTATCGACTACATCAGTCAGTTGATAAACTTGTGCTTTAGTGAGGAACTGGGCTTCGTCAATTAGGATACAATGTAACGTTTTTGTTTGATGGGCTTGTTTGATTTCATCAAAAAGCGGTGTGTCTTGGTTAAATAAATTGGCATCTTGCGAAATGCCGATGCGAGAAGTGACTTTGCCAACGCCATAACGATCGTCAATCGCTGCGGTATAAACTAGCGTATTCATTCCGCGTTCTTGGTAGTTATAGGAAGATTGGAGTAGTGTGGTGGATTTCCCCGCATTCATTGAAGAGTAGTAGAAATAAAGTTTTGCCATAAGAATTGGAAATGTAGCATGAAAAAGAAACGGCTAATTGAACATTAGCCGTTGAGATTGAAGATTAAACGTTGTCGATTTGACCTAAAAGAGAGCGTAAACGGTCTTGGAAATTTTGTTGTTCAGCTTTTAATTGCTGGTGTTCTTGTTGTAACGCTTCATTTTCTTTCTTTGCTGTTTCATTTTTCTCTTTTAATTCTTCAATTTCTAATTGAAGTAATTGGATAGTTTCAACAGCTTGTTTAATTTTTGCTTCTAATTCATCAAGAATTGTTAATGACATAAGATTCACCTCTGAAATTAAATGGATAATTTTGAAATAGTATACATCATTAAGATGTTGATTTCATTGAAAAGTTCGCAACTTTTTGGAAATTTGTTTGTTTGAGTAAAATTTCCTAAATTTTTATAACGAAATCGTTTGCGAATTGGTAGAATAGCGGTCGATTTTAGCGTTTAACTTGAGGAAAATTAAAATGAAACGTTCTACTGCTTTTGAATTCTCTCGTGTGACTGAAGCGGCAGCATTGGCTGCATTTAACTGGATTGGGCGTGGTAATAAAAATGCAGCGGACGATGCGGCAGTAAAAGCAATGCGTGCGTTGTTAAACAAAATGGAAATTCGCGGTGAGATTGTTATAGGCGAAGGCGAAATTGATGAGGCTCCGATGCTTTATATTGGCGAAAAAGTAGGGCGTTCTGAACCACAAGATGAAGACGTTGCCATTGCAGTCGATCCAATTGATGGCACACGAATGACGGCAATGGGGCAGGCAGGGGCGATTGCAGTTCTTGCTGCAGGCGGAAAAAACACTTTCTTACGTGCACCTGATATGTATATGGAGAAATTAGTGGTAGACAGCGAAGCAAAGGGAATGATTGACCTAAATCTACCGCTTGAACAAAATATTCGCCGTGTAGCGTCGAAAAAAGGCAAATTGCTTTCACAAATGACAGTCGCTATTTTAGCTAAACCTCGCCACGATGAAATTATCAAAAAAGTGCAAGAGTTGGGTGTGCGTGTGATTGCTATTCCTGATGGTGATGTGGCTGCATCAGTGCAATGCTGCTTGCCTGATAGTGAAATTGATCTAGTTTACGGCATTGGTGGCGCACCAGAAGGTGTGGTAACAGGGGCTGCGGTTCAAGCGTTGGGGGGCGATATTCAAGGCAGACTCATTCCTCGTAATCAAGTGAAAGGTAACACGCCAGAGAATATGCTTGCTGCTGAAAAAGAGATTGCACGCTGTGCGGAAATGCAAGTGCCTGTCAATCAAGTGCTAAAAATGGAAGAGATAGTAAAAGATGATAATGTGCTATTTGCCGCCACGGGCATTACCACAGGGGATTTACTCAAAGGCGTTCACCGCAAAGGGAGTATGCTGTTTACCGAAACGTTGTTAATTCGCGGTCGCTCTCATACTATACGCCGTGTAGAATCCTTGCACGATGTTTCGCGTATGGATGATTAGTTCTCTTTTCATTTGCAAAAAAGCGGTCAAATTTGACCGCTTTTTTACAGGTTATTCTTGAGCCAGAGCTGTAATTGGATTTAACTTCGAGGCATTTTGGGCGGGCATATAACCGAACATCACACCAATTAAGGTGGAGCAGAACACAGCAAGCACAACGGATTCAGGCGAGAGTACCATTTTGAAATCGCTGCCAAGAGTGTTAAATGTAGTGATAATTGCAATGGCAAAAAGAATACCAATCACGCCACCAAGTAGGCAGATCAAAATTGCTTCAATTAAGAATTGTTGCAAAATATTGCTCTGTTTCGCACCAATCGCCATTCGCACGCCAATCTCTTTCGTGCGTTCGGTTACTGAAACTAACATTATATTCATCACGCCAATGCCTCCCACAACAAGTGAAATCAATGCAATTGAAGAAATCAGTAGCGTCATTGTGTTAGTGGTGCTGGTAATGGTTTGCTTGATGGTATCCGAGTTCATAATAAAGAAATCTTTCTTGCCGTGTTTGGCTGTCAGCAACTCAGTAATGCTTTTCTCAGCCGTCTGGCTTTCCACATTATCTTTAATTTTGACGGTAAGCGAATCAATAGACTTCTCGCCAGAAATACGTTGCATAAGCGTTGTGTAAGGCGTCCAAAGTTTTAGGCTACTTTGGTTCATATTGTTAGACTCTTCCGCTAAGCCGATAATGCGAAGCGGTTTTTTACCCACCAAAATAATTTTGCCTTCAACAGGGGAAGTGAAGCCAAGATCTTTCTGGGTGTTGGCATCAATTACTACTACTTGAGCCGCTTCGTTCACTTCTTCTTCACTGAAAAAACGCCCTGAGCGCATTTTAATGCCTCGCACGGCGGCATATTGTTCGCCTACGCCATTTACTGAGCCTGTTACATTCGTATTGCCATAAATCAATGTTGTGCTAAGTGAACTAGAAGGAGTCGTGCTGTCAACAAAATTCTGTTTGCCTAGCATCACCGCATCGCTAATTGTAAGGTTTTTGGTCAGATTAGCCCGTCGGTCACCAAAGCCCGTACCGTTCATTATGGTCATTGTATTGGTGCCGAGATTGTTGATGTTGGATAAAATCTGCTCTTGTGATCCTCGTCCTAATGCCACAACGGAAATCACAGAAGTAATGCCAATCACAATTCCCAACATCGTTAATAGGGCTCGTAATTTATGGGCAAAAATAGCACTAATTGCCATTTTGAATGATTCGGCAAGTTGATCTAAAAAGCGAGGTTTTTTATGCAGTGGTAGCATTCGTTGTGGCTCTACGGCATGAGGTTGTTGGCGTTTATCACGAATGATTTGTCCATCTTTGATTTCAATCACACGGCTTGCGGTCGCAGCAATTTTCGGATCGTGGGTCACCATAATGATGGTATGCCCCTCTTTATGCAGATCTTGCAAAATGTCTAACACAGTTTGACCGCTATGTGAGTCCAGCGCCCCCGTAGGTTCATCGGCAAGAATAATTTCTCCACCATTCATCAACGCTCGTGCGATACTAACCCGCTGTTGTTGCCCGCCTGAAAGTTGGTTCGGTCGATTTTCAGTTTTATCTGCAAGCCCAAGTTTATCTAACAGCTGGTTGGCTCGTGCTTTACGAGCAGAACTCTCCATTCCTGCATAAATCGCTGGCAGAGCAACGTTTTCATTTGCATTTAACGCACTTAAAAGATTGTAGCGTTGGAAGATAAAGCCAAATTTACGTTGGCGGAGATCTGAAAGTTCATCTGCGGTCATCTGCTGGGTTTCTTTGCCCGCAATACGGCAAATGCCAGAACTTGCTGTATCAAGGCAGCCGATAATATTCATTAGTGTTGATTTGCCCGAACCAGAAGCCCCGATAATCGCCACAAAATCGCCTTGCTGAATGTTGACATTGATATCTTTTAAGATGTGGGCATGGTTTTCGCCTTCGCCAAAGTATTTATTAAGCTGTTCAATTTCTATTACGTTCATAAGTATTTGTAAAAATTTAGGAAAAATTAACCGCTTGTAAATGGTTCACAAGCGGTCAAAAAAAGGAAAAATTTACTCATTCGACTGGCGCAAAAGCAAGAAGTTCAGCTTATTCAAACCAAAGAGGTAAGCGAATTTCAACTCGTAATCCACCTAATTTACTGCGATTTGCTTTCAATTTTCCTTGATGTTGGGTAACTGCATTATCTACAATTGCAAGTCCTAAACCTGTTCCACCTGTTTCTCTTGCTCTATCTTCATTAATGCGATAGAAGGGACGGAAAATGTTTTGTAACTCGCTATCTGGTACACCAATACCATCGTCCTCTATTGAAATTTTGAGGGCTCTTCGACGATCTTTTTGTTCTAATGATATTTGAACCTTAACGGTCGTTTTTGCATACTTTTGTGCATTTCGTATAAGATTTTCTAATGCACTAGCTAATAATCCAGTATTTCCATTTAATTGGTAATGCTCTTTGGTATTAAGATTATTTTCAACCATTAGGGTTAGCCCGTGTTGTGCCGCTTCGAATTTAGCATCGGTTAAAACTTCTCTCCAAATGGTTTCAACAGGAAAAACAGAACGAGAAGTGTGTTGATCAAGTTGTAAACGAGACAGCGACAGTAAATCTAATACCATGTTATTCATTTTTTGAATTTCATTCTCAATACGCTCTGTTTCTTTGGTTTCCCCATTTTTCTTTTTCAAAATAGCAGTTGCAAGCTGTAAGCGCGCAAGCGGGGTTTTGAGCTCGTGTGAAATATCGGACAGCAAGCGTTGTTGATGGTTATTAGAATTTTGCAAAGAGTGAATCATATAATTCAGACTTCGCCCTACAGATCTAAATTCTTTAATGCCTTGAGTTTCAATTTTAGGATTTACAACCATTGAACCGCGTGCAACAGCATTGGCGGTGGCTCGCAATGCTTTTAATGGACGGGTAATTTTCCAAGAAAGAAGAAAAATAGTGGGTAAAACTAATGATAACAGAATCAATACAATTTTAATGGGGTTATCGTAAAGTTGGTTTAGCCACTCTTTTTGTGCTTGCACAGGATAAGTAAAGTAGCCTTTATATTCTCTTGTTTGCGTTTTTAAAAAAAATGGTCCGTTAATTCTCAGATCATCAAAGCTACGGGCCATTGGCTTACTTTCATCTTCGGTTTGATATAAAAAGGAAAGTAATGGACGAACATTGGATTTTTCCATACCACTTACAATATTAGTGTTTTTATCTACTAAAACCAGATTTAGCCCACTAGGTGTATGGACAGTGAGATCTTTATTAAATATTTCATCAAAGTTATAACGGTTTTCTAATTTCTTAATTTCTTTATTGAGATATTCGATATCGTGATGTTTAAGTGGCACAATTCTTCGGTCATCTAAATTTGAAAAGAGGAAAGTTGCCACAAGAATTAAGATAAATACCGTACTAAAGTAGAAGAAGAGCTGGAAGAAAAGATAGCTTTTAGCTAGAGAAAGAAATGATGTAATTTTTTTAGGTATAAACATTGCATTCAATCAAAAAATAGAACCCTCGCATTGAGCGAGGGGAGGGTAGATTATTCGGTTACTAGTAAGTAACCACGGCCACGTAAAGTTTTAAACCAAGGTAAGTTGTCATTACGTTCAGGTAATTTTTTACGCAAATTTGAAACGTGCATATCAATAGCTCGATCATAAGGTGTTAATTGTTTACCTAAAATTTCAAGGCTTAATATCTCACGTGAAAGAATTTGCCCAGGATTGCGCACCAAAATTTGTAATAGTGCAAACTCAGTGCCTGTAAGCTCTAAATCTTTACCTTCGTAAGAGGCTTGTTGACGGCCAGTATGTAAATCAATCCCTCCGAAGGAGAGTGTCTTGCCATCAGTTTCACCTGTGCCAATGTTAAGCTGAACAGGTGTTTCGAGAGTCTGAGTTGCTGATGAAGTAGATTGCGCTGTCCGGCGCAAAATAGCCTTAATACGAGCTACTAATTCACGATCATTAAATGGCTTTGGAAGGTAATCGTCTGCACCTAATTCTAAACCGAGCACGCGGTCAATATCATTATCACGAGCACTCAACATTAATACGGGTATATCAGAGGTTTTACGTAACTGTTTAAGGGTTTCAGTTCCATTTAACATAGGCATCATTATGTCTAATAACATCAAATCAAATGAGCGAGTTTCTAAAAGAGAAAGGGCTTCCTTGCCATTATGGACAACAGTCACATTGAATCCTTCAAGTGAAAGTAGTTCGGCTAAGAGTTCCGTCAGTTCTAAGTCATCATCGACGAGCAAAATTTCTGGCATAACATTACCTTTATCTGTTTTTATTGTTTATCCATTTAATTTGGCATGTAATTTACAACTTTTGCCTAAATTGTCAAATTATTCGCGAGATTTTATCTCGTTCCAAAAAGCATCTAATTCATTTAATGAATAATCGGTCATTGCTTTTTGTTCTGCCTTAACTAATTGTTCTACACCACGAAAACGGCGTTCAAATTTAGCATTGGCTTTGCGTAAACAGCTCTCGGCATCAATATTATAATGGCGGCAAAGGTTAGTGCTAACGAATAATAAATCGCCAAGCTCTTCTTCTAATTTTTCGGTTTGAACTGGCGATTGCACCATCTCATTCCAAACTTCTTGTAACTCTTCTTCAACTTTATTAAAAACTGATTGTGGATTATCCCAGTCAAAACCCACTTTGGCACAACGTTTCTGCAATTTATATGCTCGTGTAAGCGCTGGCAGGGCGAAAGGCAGATCATCTAAAATCGAATCGTGAGCTTGATGTTTTTCATCATTTGCTTTTTGTTCTTCCCAGGTTTTCAATGCTTCTTCGCTGTTCGCTGCTTTTTTATCGCCAAAAACGTGAGGATGGCGATAAATTAGCTTGTTATGAATATCAGTCAGTACATCATTAAAATCAAAATTGCCTTCTTCTTTAGCAAGTTGGCTGAGAAAAACAACTTGAAGGAGCAAATCACCTAATTCTTCACGTAAAGCGGTGCGATCTTGCGTATGAATTGCTTCTGCCACCTCATAGGTTTCTTCTAATAAATGCGGAAGCATGGTGTCGAAATTTTGAGCGAGATCCCAAGGGCAGCCACCATCAGGATTACGAAGCTGAGCAACGATATCTAAAAACTGGCCCATTGTTGGATGAGTGGTTGTTGATTGATTATTCATAGTTTATAAGCGGTTATAACTTAAAAAAGTTTTGCAATAGTAAAAGTATAAAACAAAATTGGTCGGATGGGTAATCTTTCATCTCTGGAAATAAAGTCTCGCTCTTTCAAAAAGGCTTGATTTATGCTTTAATAAAGCGATTTTTTTATTTTAAACATAACAATAGAAGGTTTAAAAATGAGCTGGTTAGATAGAATTTTGGGGCGTGACGCTTCTTCAAATGCAGGGAAATCAAAAGTGCCAGAAGGCGTTTGGACAAAATGTACAAGCTGTGATCAGGTGCTGTATAGCGAAGAATTAAAACGCAATATGCAAGTTTGCCCAAAATGCGATCATCATATGCGTATTAACGCTCGTACGCGTTTATTGAATTTATTAGACGAAGGTTCTGCACAAGAAATGGTAGCAGAGCTTGAACCGCAAGATGTATTGAAGTTTAAAGATCTGAAAAAATATAAAGATCGTTTATCCGCGGCACAAAAAGAAACAGGCGAAAAAGATTCGTTTATCGTATTAGCAGGCACATTACACGGAATGCCTGTGGTAACGGCTTCTTTCAACTTTGAGTTTATGGGGGGCTCAATGGGCTCTGTGGTGGGGGCAAAATTTGTTCGTGCGGCAGAGAAAGCATTGGCAGAGCGTATTCCATTTATCTGTTTCTCTGCATCAGGCGGTGCTCGTATGCAAGAGGCGTTGTTCTCGTTAATGCAAATGGCAAAAACCAGTGCGATTTTAGCTAAAATGAAAGAGCAGGGTGTGCCGTTTATTTCTGTATTAACCGACCCAACTTTGGGGGGGGTTTCTGCAAGTTTAGCGATGTTGGGCGATTTAAATATTGCTGAGCCAAAAGCGTTAATTGGCTTTGCAGGCCCGCGCGTAATTGAACAAACTGTGCGCGAAAAATTGCCTGAAGGCTTCCAACGTGCAGAATTTTTACTTGAGCACGGAGCGATTGATATGATCGTACATCGTAAAGAGATGCGTGATACGCTTGCTCGAATTTGTGCAAAATTGACTCATCAACCGACACCGTTTAAAACAGCGGAATTGATTGTAGAAGAAGCATAATTCAGTTTTACATAAAATCCCTGTTTTTACAGGGATTTTTCTTTATGGAAGAAATAAAATGAATTCAAAAACACTAAGCCGTGCAGATAATCTACAAACTTGGTTAGATTATTTAGAACACGGGCATTTTAAAGCGATTGATATGGGCTTGGAGCGTATTAAATCGGTCGCTTCAAATTTAGACTTACTTAATCCAGCCCCTTATGTGATTACTGTGGCAGGTACGAACGGTAAAGGCTCGACTTGCCGTTTCTTGGAAGTCGCTTTGATGAAACTTGGCTTGAAAGTAGGCGTATATTCCTCTCCGCATCTTATCCGTTACAACGAACGCGTGCGAATTAATGGGCGATTGTTAGACGACCAAGCTCATATTGATAGCTTTGCAGAAATTGATCAGAAAAAGACCGCTTCTTTGACCTATTTTGAATTTAGCACACTCTCAGCGTTGAAGCTATTTAAAGAAGCCAATTTAGATGTGGTGATTTTAGAAGTGGGCTTAGGCGGTCGATTAGATGCAACAAACATTGTTGATCCAAATCTTGCTGTCATTACTTCCATTGATATCGATCACGTTGCCTTTTTAGGCGATAACCGCGAGGATATTGGGCGAGAAAAAGCGGGTATTTTCCGTGCGAATATTCCTGTGATTATTGGGGAGCCTGATTGCCCACAATCAATCTTAGCGATTGCACAAGAACTAAATTCTCAAAAATTCCAACGCAATGTCGATTGGCAATATGAAGTGAAAGATGGAGCGTTTTATTGGCAATCGCAAACGCAACAATTTAATACGCTGCCGATGCCGTTAATCCCTATTCCGAATGCGGGTACAGCAATCGCCACTTTATTGAAAACGCCATTTAATGTGAGTGAACAAGTTATTCGTGAAACCTTGCAAGAAGCTCAAATGACAGGGCGTTTCCAACAATTACAAGCCGCAGATTTTGCTCACTTTTCGGGACATAAACCAAAAGCGCAAGTGATTATTGATGTGGGGCATAATCCTCACGCTGCTCGCTATCTTGCTGAACGCTTGCAAGCGGTCAAAAAAGCAAAAATCTTTGCGATTTTCAGCTGTTTGGAAGACAAAGAGCTCTCGGGCATTGTTCAGCCATTAGCAGGAATTATTGATGAGTGGCATTGCGTAGGCTTAGATTGCTGGCGAGGGCAGAGCGGTCAAGCTGTTTACGATAAATTGGTAAATTGTTTGCCAAATGCGACCGCTTGTGTATATGAGAACGTGGATGCAATTGCTCCAATGTTATTTGAACAAGCTGAAAGGAAAGATATTATTTTGGTCTTTGGTTCGTTCCATACAGTAGCGGATTTTGTGCTTTATTTAGAAAAATAAAAATATTATAAAAAATAAGGGCGGTAAAATTTAGAAAGAATAATAAACCGCCCTTATTTAGATTATTTAAGTTTCCCAATCACCCAATCCAACCCAGAATGAAAATCTTCTGTCAGATTTGGGCGGAGTTGTTTGAGTAATTTAATCAACTCTGTTTTATCTGGATGGGTAAGGTTAATATGCCCCACTTTGCGACCCGCTCGGACTTCTTTTCCATACCAATGCAATTGTGAGAACGGTAAATCTAGCCATTGGTTATTATGTTTAATGCCAATAAGATTAACCATCACGCTTGGTGCGGCAGTTTTGAGTTCTGGCGTTGGAAGATCTAATAATGCTCGTAAATGCAATTCGAATTGACTGATTGAACAGCCTAATTGTGTCCAATGTCCACTATTATGAACGCGTGGGGCGAGTTCGTTAATCAGTAGCTTATCGCCTACCACAAAACATTCCATTGCCATTACGCCGACATATTCTAGTTTTTGCATAATGCTACTGAGCATTTGTTCGGCTTGTTGTTGGAAAATCGCTTGTTTTGGTAACGTGATATCTGAGACGCTGTAACGCAAAATGCCATTTTGTTGTAGGTTATGAGTAACAGGGTAGAAGCGAGTTGAGCCATCTCTAAATCTAGCCCCTACAATTGAGATTTCACCATCGAATGGAATAAACTTCTCGGCAATCACTTCGCCAAACAACTCTGGAGTGATTTGTTCAATATTTTCTTTGGTGACAATCCATTGCCCACGACCGTCATAGCCACCTGTACGGCGTTTGACCACGACTTTTTCGCCAATGTTTTGGAAAACTTGTTCCCATTGTTCTAGGCTTTCTAGCAATTGCCAAGGTGAAGTAGAAAGATGAAGTTGATCAAGTAATGATTTTTGCGTGAAGCGATCGGCTAGTCGTCCAAACACATTTAGGTTCACGAAGTTTTTGTGATTGCCGAGCAGTTGCGTGAGTGGCGTATCTGTCCAACGTTCAATTTCTGCGGTAATAATGCCGTTTTCTGCCAGTTCAAAGACGGGGGCATCAAAGGAGAGCGGAGTTACATCAATATCTAGCGGAGCACCAGCATAACGCAACATTCTGCCTAATTGCCCGTTGCCAAGCACATAAACAGGAGGGTAGATCGCACTTTGAGTTTGCATCGTTGTTTTCATAATCGTGAACCTAAATCTAAGTTAAAAATAGTGAGAAAGTGGTTTTTCGCGTTGTTGGTTGAGTAAAACTAGCAATTTAATGCGAGCTTTTTGACCGCTTAAACCGGTGGTAAAAATCACGCCTTGTTGCTTGAGTTCTTTACCGCCACCAAGATAGTCGTACACATCTTGTGTCACACCATGGAATGCTCGTGATACGAGCACCACAGGAATATTGGCTTCGAGTAATGCATGCACACCTTTAAGTGAAGTTGGTGGAAGATTGCCTGCACCAAGTGCTTCAATCACCACGCCATCACAGCCATGATGAGCCAGTTGCTCAAGCAAGAAGCTATCCATTCCAGCATAAGCCTTTACGAGTTGAATGTTGTTTTTCGTGATCTCCCGAACAGGGAAGCACTCGTAAGCGGTCAATTTTTGGAAATAGATTACATTGTTTTTGGTAATCAATCCGCAAGGTCCAAAGGTTGGCGTTTGAAATGTTGCCACATTAGTCGTGTGTGTTTTGGTCACAAATTTCGCGTGATGCACTTCGTCATTCATTACCACCAATACGCCCTTGCCTTTCGAATCTTCGCTTAATGCCACCAAAATAGCACTTTGCAAGTTAATTAACCCGTCTGAACCAAGTTCATTGCTTGAACGCATTGCTCCAGTAATGGCGATTGGCACATTGATATTGAGAGCCAAATCGAGGAAATAAGCAGTTTCTTCAAGCGTATCCGTGCCGTGAGTAATCACAATGCCATCGAAATGTTCTTCATTCACCGCTTGCTCAATGCGATCTTTTAATACAAGCCAGTGATCGAGCGTGATATGCGGAGAAGGTACATTAAATACAGACTCTTGATGTAATTCTGCAGGATGGTTAAGACGTTCTAATGCATCCAATAATGGATTACGAGCTGAAGGCGAAACTTTGCCGTTTTCACCTTCTTTCATGGAAATCGTACCGCCTGTGTGTAAAATTAGTAACTTTTTCGCCATTATGCAACTCGCGGATCAGGGTTATTTAATACTTGTTCCGTTTGTTCTTGGCGGAAAGCGTGGAGTTTTTGAGCAAGTTCAGGATTAAATGCTGCTAAAATTTGAGCCGCTAATAAACCTGCATTTGCGGCACCCGCAGGGCCAATCGCTAGCGTGCCAACAGGAATGCCTTTTGGCATTTGGACGATAGAGTATAGGCTATCGACACCGCTAAGCATAGAGCTTTTCACAGGTACGCCAAGTACAGGTACAATGGTTTTCGCTGCAATCATTCCAGGCAGATGCGCCGCACCGCCAGCACCAGCAATAATCACTTTATAGCCATTTTTTTTGGCGTTTTCAGCAAAAGTGAAAAGTTTATCTGGTGTACGATGTGCGGAAACCACTTCAACGTGATAAGGTAACGAAAATTGGTCTAATATTTGGGTTGCTTCACTCATTGTTGCCCAATCACTTTTAGAGCCCATAACGATGGCAATTTCAGCTTTATTAGTCATATATTTTCTCTATTGAATTAAAATTTTGCGTAGGATACCACAAAAAGCAAACGGTTGCTTTGCTTTTTCAAGCGGTGAGATTTTATCGTCCTTTCCCCAAAAAGTACAAAAAATAAAACCTGTGATTTTATCAAGCCGTTATGCTACAATACACTACTATTTTAGCAGATTTAATGAGCTTGAATTATTGGAGAAAGATAAATGACGAGTAGTGCAAATAAACGTTCGGTAACCACCTTATTTTCAGAAAAAAGTGATATTTATAGCCACCAAGTTCGCATCGTGTTAGCAGAAAAAGCTGTGCCTTATGAAATTGAAAATATCACGCCAGATGCTATTTCAGAAGATTTAATGGAAGTAAACCCATACGGTAGCGTGCCGACATTGGTTGATCGCGATTTAGTATTATTCAATTCTCGCATCATTATGGAATATCTTGATGAGCGTTTTCCTCATCCGCCACTTTTACCTGTTTATCCCGTTTTACGTGCGAAATGCCGTTTAACTATGTTCCGTATTGAACAAGATTGGTATTCTTTAATTGATATCGTAAATAAAGATCCCGCTTCAGCCCAAGGTAAAAAAGCATTAGCACAACTTCGTGAAGAGATTTTAGCATTAGCCCCTGTTTTTGATGCGATGCCTTATTTTATGAGTGAAGAGTTTGGCTTAGCAGATTGTTATATTGCACCATTATTATGGCGAATGATTAACTTAGGCGTAGAATTTACTGGCCCAGCGGCAAAACCAGTGAAAAACTATATGAACCGTGTATTTAAGCGCGATAGTTTTATGCAATCTGTTGGCGGTGCAGCACCTAAACATTTAATGGATGATAAAGATTAATGAAACCATTACGCCCTTATATTTATTACGCTTATTACAGCTGGATTTGCGATAACAACAATACCCCTTATTTGTTGGTTAATTGCGATTATCCTGATGTGGATGTACCGATTGAGTTTATCCGCGATGGAAAAATCATCTTAAACATTTCGCCTCGTTCCATTGGTAATTATGTGGTAGATGATGAAGGCATTTCATTTAGTGCGAGATTTCAAGGAGTGATTCGCGATTTGTACGTTCCATTTGGTGCAGCCGAAGCACTTTATGCCCAAGAAACAGGCGACGGTACAATGTTCCAAGAGGAAGAATATTACAGCGAGGAAAGCTATTTGGCTCGCACTGCTGAAAAATCGGAAGAAATTAAACCGAAAAAAATTGTGAAGAAAAAACCAACGCATTTGAAGTTGGTAAAATAATTTTACTTAATTGGATAGCTTTAATAGATCTCTATTAAAGCTATTTTTTATGGCTATATATTCTGCGCCATCTTTTACTTTTAAAAAATTGTAAATTTAGAGTAAAATCAAACCGCTTATAGTTTTTTATAATAGGATAGAGGAAGCAAATATGACATTAAAAATCGGGATCGTGGGTGCTGGCGGTCGAATGGGACGTAACTTAATTCAAGCTGTTCATCAATTTGACGGCGTGGAATTAACGGCAGCATTTGAACGTGCAGGATCATCTTTAATTGGTGCAGATGCTGGCGAGTTGGTCGGCTTAGGCAATTTAGGCGTGGCGATTAAAGCAACTTTAGCCGAAAATCCAAACTTTGATGTATTGATCGATTTTACTCGCCCAGAAGGCACTTTAGAGCATATCGCTTTCTGTGTGGTAAACAACAAAAAAATGGTCATTGGTACGACAGGTTTTGATGATGCGGGCAAGCAAGCCATCAAAGTGGCTTCAGAAAAAATTAGCATTGTGTTTGCCTCAAACTACAGTGTAGGCGTGAACTTGGTGTTTAAATTGTTAGAAAAAGCAGCGAAAGTGATGGGTGATTATTGTGATATTGAAGTAATTGAAGCGCATCACCGCCATAAAGTTGATGCCCCTTCTGGCACGGCGTTATCTATGGGCGAACATATTGCGAGAACGTTAGGGCGTGATTTAAAAACTCACGGCGTATTTGAACGAAACGGTATTATAGGTGAACGTAAACGAGATGAAATCGGCTTTGCCACCATTCGCGGGGGTGATGTGGTGGGTGAGCATTCTGTCTGGTTTGCTGATGAAGGTGAACGTGTGGAAATTGCCCACAAAGCCTCCAGCCGTATGACTTTCGCCAATGGTGCTGTGCGTGCTGCAAAATGGCTTGAAAGCAAACAAACAGGCTTATTTGATATGACAGATGTGTTAGATCTAAATAATTTGTAAGAATTTATTGTAAACGCAATGATGTTGATGTGCTAAAGAAAATCCCCCTCTTTTGTAAAGAGGGATTAGGGGAGGTTTTTACGATATTAAATTTCCCTCTGATCAAATTCACATCGCATCAAATCTCCCACAACCCCTCTTTTTCTAAAGAGGGAGAGCTATATAGGAAATATAAAATGACCAAATTCAACAACATCGAAACCACATTAGTACAACTAGGTAACCGTACTGATCCTCGTACAGGTGCAGTGGCAACTCCGATTATTTTATCGACCGCTTATGGGCGTGATGGCTTGGGCGAATCGACTGGCTTTGACTACACTCGAACCAAAAACCCAACTCGTGCCGTGTTAGAGCAGGGTATTGCTGATTTAGAAGGCGGTGATGCAGGTTTTGCTACTGCTTCAGGCATGGCAGCGATTCAGCTAATTATGTCGCTATTTAAATCACCAGATGAGTGGATTATTTCAAGCGATGTTTACGGCGGCACTTACCGCTTGTTAGATTTCTGCTATAAAAACAATCACACCGTGAAGCCTGTGTATGTGAATACCGCAGATGTGGCGGCGATTGAAGCAGCAATCACACCAAATACTAAAGCAATCTTCATCGAAACCCCATCAAATCCGTTGATGGAAGAGTGTGATGTGGATGCGATCTCAAAAGTGGCGAAAAAACATAATTTGATTTTGATCGTCGATAACACTTTCTTAACACCAGTATTGTTCCGTCCGATTGAACATGGGGCAGATATTGTCATTCATAGTGCGACCAAATACCTTTCAGGGCATAACGATGTATTGGCAGGTTTAATCGTTGCCAAAGATTCTGAATCGACGAAAAACGAAGTAGGTCAAAACTTAAGCGAGCGTTTATACTATATCCAAAATGGTGCAGGTGCGGTGCTTTCACCATTCGATTCTTACCTTGCTGTGCGTGGTTTGAAAACGTTGGCGTTGCGTATGGAACGCCACCAATCTAACGCGACTGAACTAGCAAAATTCTTAGCAGAACAGCCAGAAATTGAGAGTGTGCTCTATTCAGGCAAAAGCGGCATGCTTTCATTCCGCTTACAAAAAGAAGAGTGGGTGCCGAAATTCTTGAAAGCGATTCAGCTGATCACCTTTGCGGAAAGTTTAGGTGGTACGGAAAGTTTCATTACTTACCCTGCAACCCAAACGCATATGGATATTCCTGAACACGAGCGTATCGCCCGCGGGATTACGAACACCTTGTTGCGTTTCTCAGTAGGACTTGAGCATATTGATGATTTAAAAGCAGATCTTCGACAAGCCTTCAATCAATTGAAATAATATGTAAAAGCGTATTTCTTTAAACCTTAAAAAGAAGTACGCTTTTTTTACACAATAAATTAAATTAAAAAGATAAAAATTATTTGCATTTAAATATAGTTGGATTAGAATATTCTTGCCAATTAACCATATTTTTAAAGGAGATTAAAATGAAAAAATTATTGGCTGTGTTAAGTGCTGTGGCGCTTTCGATGGGTTCAGTTTATGCAAAACCGCTTAAAGTGGTGACTACATTTACTGTTATTCAAGATATTGCACAAAACGTAGCAGGTGACTCTGCTGTTGTTGAGTCAATTACCAAACCCGGTGCGGAAATTCACGAATATCAACCAACCCCGCAAGATATTGTGAAAGCTCAATCTGCTGATTTGATTTTGTGGAACGGGATGAACCTCGAAATGTGGTTTGAACGTTTCTTTACCAATATTAAAGATAAACCGGCCGTGGTGGTGACAGAAGGTATTGAGCCGATGTCTATCTTTGAAGGCCCTTACAAAGATAAACCAAATCCGCACGCTTGGATGTCACCAAAAAATGCGTTGGTATATATCGAAAATATCCGCAAAGCGTTGGTGAAATATGATCCTGAAAATGCCGAAAAATATAATGCAAATGCGAAAGCCTATGCGGATAAAATTATGGCATTAGACCAACCGCTACGCGAACGTTTAGCGAAAGTGCCTGAAGGTCAACGTTGGTTAGTAACCAGTGAAGGGGCATTTAGCTATTTAACTCGTGATTATGGCTTCAAAGAGCTTTATCTCTGGGCAATTAACTCAGATGAACAAGGCACACCAAAACAAATTCGTAAAGTGATTGACGGTGTTCGTAAACATCATATTCCTGTTGTATTTAGTGAAAGTACTGTTTCTGACAAACCTGCAAAACAAGTAGCGAAAGAAACAGGAGCAAAATACGGCGGTGTGCTTTATGTTGACTCACTTTCAACCAAAGATGGTCCTGTTCCAACTTATATTGACTTATTAAAAGTGACTGTTGGTACCGTCGCAGATGGATTTAACCGTAAATAGAAGGAATAAATAACCAAAATGAATACGTCCCAGCCGTCTTTAATCGTTCAAGATGTCGCAGTTCGTTACAATAACGGACACGAAGCGTTACACGATGTCACTTTTTCGCTTGAAAAAAGCACCATTTGTGCCTTACTTGGTGTAAATGGGAGCGGTAAGTCCACCTTATTTAAGAGCATTATGGGGTTAATTAACCCGAAAGGTTCCATTAAATTATGTGGTTTACCCGTTCGCCAAGCACTTAAGCAAAATTTAGTGGCATACGTTCCGCAAAGCGAAGAAGTAGACTGGCAATTCCCCGTTTCTGTGTATGACGTGGTAATGATGGGGCGTTATGGTTATATGAACTTTTTGCGTATTCCTTCTGCAAAAGATAAACAAAAAGTCCAAGAGGCGATGGAGCGAGTGAGTATAGCTCATCTTGCTGATCGCCAAATTGGTGAACTTTCGGGCGGTCAGAAAAAGCGGGTTTTTCTGGCTCGCTCTCTTGCTCAAGAGAGCAAAATTATTCTATTAGATGAGCCGTTCACAGGCGTGGATGTGAAAACAGAAAATGCGATTATTGAGCTACTTAAACAGCTTCGTGATAGCGGGCATCTCATTTTAGTTTCTACTCATAATTTAAGTACTGTGCCAAGTTTTTGCGATCAAGCCGTAATGATTAACCGTACCGTGTTGGCAACAGGTTCTATTGAACAAACCTTTACACCAGAAAATTTAGAACGAGTGTTTGGTGGCGTGTTGCGTTATCAATTCCAAACTTCACATTTTAATCGAAATCAAAGTCAAAAAGCGGAGTAGAGTATGTTGGAATTATTACTCGAACCCTTTAGTTACGACTATATGTTTAAAGCCATTGCGCTAAGCGGTGTGATTGGGGCAGTGTGTGCGTTTCTTTCTTCCTATTTAATGCTCAAAGGTTGGTCATTGATTGGCGATGCCTTATCGCACGCAGTTGTACCAGGTGTTGCTCTGGCGTATGCTTTTTCTCTACCTTATGCGATGGGTGCTTTTTTCTCTGGATTTTTTGCTACGCTTGCGATTCTTGCTGTGAAATCAATGACTAAACTCAAAGAAGATGCGGTAATCGGCTTTATTTTTACCACCTTTTTTGCCTTGGGCTTATTTATTATTTCCATTCATCCAACTTCGGTAAACGTGCAGTCGATCATTCTCGGCAATATTTTGGGCATTGCAGATGAAGATGTAAACCAAGTATTGATTATTCTGGGCGTTACGATCGTACTTTTGCTCTTTTACTGGAAAGATCTCTTGTTGGTTTTCTTTGACGAAGTACAAGCCAAAGCAGTTGGTATTTCACCGCTTAAGTTAAAAATCATCTTTTTTAGTTTGCTCAGTGCTTGTGTGGTTACTGCACTGCAAAGCGTAGGGGCGATTTTAGTGATCTCAATGGTGGTTACCCCAGGGGCGACAGCCTATCTTCTAACTGATCGCTTCGGTAAATTATTGATTATCTCAACACTATTAGGCGGTATTACCAGCATTGTTGGGGCTTATATCAGCTACTACATTGATGGTGCAACAGGTGGTTGTATTGTCGCATTGCAAACGTTGATTTTCTTAATCGCATTTTTCTTCTCGCCAAAATATGGTTTGATTCCACGCCGATTTGCAAATCAATCCGTAAAAGCCACCGCTTGTGAAGCAGGTCAAGGGGGGAGTCTATGATGAATGCGATTTATCAATGGTTTGCTGAACCGCTTGCGTTTCCTTTTATGCAACAGGCGTTGATTATCGGGCTGGTTGTAGCGGTTATCTGTGCTACGTTATCTTGCTATTTAGTGCTAAAAGGCTGGTCTTTGATGGGCGATGCGATTTCCCATGCGGTGTTACCAGGGATCGTGCTTGCTTATATGCTTTCTATCCCGCTCGCAATTGGCGCATTTTTCTCTGGCGTTTTTTGTACCATTGCCGTAGGCTATTTAAAAACAAATAGCCGAATTAAAGAAGATACCGTGATGGGCATAGTATTCTCAGGGATGTTTGCTATCGGTTTGGTCATGTTTACCAAAGTAGAAAGCAACCAGCATTTAATGCATATTTTATTTGGCGACTTGCTCGGCATCACAGCCCACGAGTTCTATCAAAGCTTGATTATTTCCGCCTTTGTGTTCCTTGTGATTGTGCTCAAACGTCGAGATTTCTTGCTTTACTGCTTCGATACAATGCACGCCCGCACTGTGGGTTTAAACACTACATTCTTGCATTACAGCTTGTTAGTATTATTAGCGTTAGTCATCATTAGTGCTATGCAAGTAGTCGGCGTAATTTTGGTAGTCGCTATGCTTATTACTCCTGGGATTACGGGCTATATTCTTACCAAACGTTTCGAACGAATGATGCTCATCGCAATTTTAACCTCAGTAAACAGCGTTTTCTGGGGCATTTTCCTCAGTTTCCATTTTGATGCCGCAACAGGACCTTTCATTGTGCTCATCCAAGCGGTCGTTTTTTTAACGGCATTAGCAGTGGTGCAGTTGAGACTACATAAATAGAAAAAACGCTATCTTTTATTTTAAAGATAGCGTTTCGTTTAGATTAAAGCCATTTGTCTAAAACCGCTTTTTTCGCCTGCCTTGAATTTTCCAACACTTTTTCTAGTTCAGAAATTTAGGTTTAGATTTCCTTGATTCGATTTTCTCAGACTAAAGCAATATTATTAACAGTAATAGCCATATCATTTGTTAAAATAAAAGAGAAGCACTCATGAAGGAAATACGATTACTTAATTTTTATAACTTTTTAATCTAATGATTTTCAGAATAAAAATGAATAATAAGTAGGTTTTTATTATTTCTCAATCGTTTGCTTTTTGTCTAATATCGCTCCAACTTCATTTTTTAACGATTAAAGGAGCATTTTATGGCTAAATATCTATCAACTGAATTTATTGAATGGTTAAACCAACACGTAGCAGAGATTGATCAATCAAATCAATATGCTGATGAGTTATTTAAGCGAGTGGCACAAGAAGGTATTTTTAAAATTGGTGTGCCTGAAGTATTGGGCGGTAAAGGTGGTTCATTCCAACAAGCGATTGAAGCGGTTTGTGAAATTTCGACTTACTCCTTAACGGCAGGTTTTATCTCTTGGGGGCATTGCACCTTAATCCAAAATTTATTAAGCAGTAAAAATAGCTTGCCGCGTGAACGTTGGATGATTTATTAAATGCCAAATTATCGGGCGGTACGGGCTTATCAAATGCGGTGAAATTCCTTTCAGGTATTGAAGAATTACAAGTAAAAATTGTAGAAGAAGGCGGGAAACGCTATTTACAAGGCCGCTTGCCGTGGATTACCAATTTGAAAGAGAGCGGATTTATTACAATTTTTGCTGCAGAATATGCAGATGGAAGCAAACCACCTGTGATTATTGTGTTACCGTATAACGTAAATGGAGTGACTCGCACGAAAGAATTATCGCTTATAGCACTACAAGGCAGTAATACGGTGGCGATAGAGTTAAATCACGTGGAGCTCGATCCTGATTGGATCATTGCAGAAAACGCAGGTGAATATTTAGCCCAAGTGCGCCCAACTTTCCTAGGTCTGCAATGTGCAATGGCATTTGGTTTGGCAGCACGTAGCCTTTCGGAAGTGAAAAAATTACTCGATTACGTGGATAATCGTTCTGTGCTAAAACCAGAATATGATGAACAGGTACAAAAATTAGCTAATTTAGAGCACCGTTTAGCGGAAGGATTAAATCAATCCAATTTCTTTATCGACAATCCAAAAGCCTTATTTGATATACGTATCGAAATTGTGGATGTAGTTGCTTCAAGTTTATTGCTTGAATTACAAGCCTCAGGCGGCCGTGGCTACTTGCAAAACGCAGGTTTAGATTTTATCCGCCGTTGGCGAGAATGTGCATTTTTGCCTGTAGTAACACCGAGTATTTTACAGCTAAAAACCATTTTGCAGGCGGCTAAATAAAGTTATTGCAAATTCTAATAAAAAATCAACCGCTTGTAATGTCTCTGCTACAAGCGGTTTGTTTTTTTGGAATTTTTGCGATTACATCAATTTTCTTATCTTTTGACCTAGATCATAACTGAAGTTCATTTTCTAATCACATTGAAGCATTAGGATTATAATTCAGGCAGTTTAATTTTTGTGCGAGGTTCAATATGGAACAGGAACATCAACGGGCGGTAACAAGGGTGTGTATTCAAGTAGCGTTATTGCTGTTGCAACACGGAGCGGAGAGTACGGTGGTGGTACAAATGGCTCAGCGATTGGGTGTAGCATTAGGTGTGGAGAGTGTAGAGTGTGCTTTAACAGCGAATGCGATTGTGCTCACAACACTTTCAGATGAACACTGCATTACGACCACGCGGAAAAACAGCGATAAAGGCATTAATATGCAGATGGTCACCGATGTGCAGCGGATTGTGATTGCGGTGGAGCATAAACTGTATGATTTAGAGATGGTGCAACAAAAGTTGAATCGATTAAAACCGCTGAAATATCCACCAATGCTAGTGGTGGGAATGATCGGGCTTTCTTGTGCCTCTTTTGCTCATCTTTCGGGTGGCGATTGGGTGATTTGTGTGATTACCTTTTTTGCTTCCGCTGGGGGAATGTTCGTGCGTCAAGTATTATCTAAACGGCATTATAATCCGCTGATTGTATTTGCAATGACCTCTTTTGTTGCATCTCTGATTTCGGGCTTAAGCTTGAAATATCAGTGGGGAAACGATCCGCAAGTAGCGTTGGCTTCCAGCGTTTTATTGCTTGTACCTGGTTTTCCGCTTATCAATTCGCTGGCGGATATTTTGAAAGGCTATATCAATATGGGAATTGGGCGTTGGACCGTTGCTACTATTCTCACTTTTGGGGCGTGTTTGGGGATTGTGTTTGCGTTAAGCATGATGAATATTTCGACTTGGGGGCATTAAAATGGATTTTATATTCAGTTTGTTAGACGATATGTTCTTTGCAGCCATTCCTGCGGTAGGGTTCGGCTTGGTGTTTAATACACCTATAAAAGCGTTGAAGTATTGTGCGTTTTTAGGAGCATTAGGGCACGTTACTCGCACATTATTACTGCAAATTCATATTCCTATTGTCTTTGCTACTTTTTTTGCTACCTGTGTGATTGGCTTTATTGGTGTACATTTATCTCACCGTTATTTAGCACATCCAAAAGCATTCACTGTTGCGGCAATTATTCCGATGATTCCTGGGGTATATGCCTATAAGGCAATGATTGGGATGGTGCAGCTTCATCATTTCGGCTTCTCTGAAATTAGGTTTGAAAATGCGATTAGTGCATTTTTGAATACCACCTTTATTCTGGGGGCGATTGTGTTTGGATTGGCATTGCCTGGTTTGTTGTTTTATCGGGAGAAGCCTGTGGTGTGATGTGCATAGGGACGGGGTATCCCCGTCCAACTTTTTACTACATGCCGATTGTGCTCCAATTAAATAACCAAGCTCCATTAGGTTGTTTTATGGCGAGATAGCGTCCAATATGAGTTTCTTGGCTTGTTGGTGAGACAAAAACCGTTCTAAAAATAAAGGTATTTGCAGATTTTAGCTGTATGCCATCAATTCGTTGTACATTCACACAATTTGATTTGTTGTAAGACATTTGGCGAACAGGGTTAAGAGGGTAGGATATTCCTACACTACTTTCATCTGTATAAGCCTTCACTTGATCATCTTTTTCACAAGCAATCAATATTAAAACTTTCTCTAAAGTTGGTTTAGCGTCATTAAATAGAGCTTTTACATTTTGAGGTGGGGTAGCGTTGTTTAATGCAGAAGCGACGGAAGATTTTGTGCTTGAAGAAATAGTTGTTCCCGCAAGAGTATCATTAACGGTTTGAAGTGTTTGATTAACTTGACTTAATCCATCATTAAGCACTTGACAGCCTGTCAATAATCCCAAAACTAAGCTAGCGATGAGTGATGGGCGATGAGTCATAATTTTCTCCTTAAATAATCCTATTAAAAAGGGCTAATATGATTAGCCCTATGTAATTTATCGTCTAATTAAAACGCTACACTCTCTTTTAAACTTACAGTTAAGTTGAAGATTAAGTGTTCTGGGTGGCTATCTTTGCTATCTAAGCAGTAGTAACCTTCGCGTTCGAATTGGTAACCTTGTTCTGCTTTTGCGTTTGCTAAACTTGGTTCAACAAAACCGTGTTTTACCACTAAAGAATTTGGGTTTAATACGCTTTCGAGCTCTTCTTCCGCACCTGGATTCGGTACAGTGAATAAGCGATCGTATAAACGGAATTCTGCAGGTTTGGCGTGTGTTGCAGAAACCCAGTGGATTACACCTTTCACTTTACGACCGTCAGCAGGATTTTTGCCTAAGGTTTCCGAATCATATGTGCAATAAATGGTGGTAATTTTACCGCTTGCATCTTTTTCTACACGTTCAGCTTTGATCACATAAGCATTACGTAAACGCACTTCTTTACCTAATACTAAGCGTTTGTATTGTTTGTTTGCTTCTTCACGGAAGTCAGCTTCGTCAATGTAAAGCTCTTTCGTGAAAGGCAATTCGCGAGAGCCTAATTCTTCACGGTTTGGATGATTTGGTGCTTTTAACCACTCTTCGCCTTCGAAGTTTTCAATTACTACTTTAACAGGATTAATTACAGCCATTGCACGTGGTGCATTTTCGTTTAAATCTTCACGAATGCAGGCTTCAAGGGCAGAGTATTCCACTACGTTATCTTGTTTGGTCACGCCAATACGACGACAGAATTCACGAATAGATGCTGGCGTATAACCACGGCGACGTAAACCAGAAATGGTTGGCATACGTGGATCATTCCAACCATCCACAATCTCTTCGTTTACCAATTTCAATAGCTTACGTTTAGAAGTTAAAGTACCTTCTAAGTTTAAACGCGAGAATTCGTATTGATGCGGTAACGGATGTTCAATACTGATATTATCTAACACCCAGTCATATAAACGACGGTTGTCTTGGAATTCTAATGTACATAATGAGTGAGTAATACGCTCAATCGCATCTGAAATACAGTGCGTGAAATCGTACATCGGATAAATGCACCATTTATCGCCTGTTTGGTGGTGGCTAGCGAATTTAATACGATATAACACAGGGTCACGCATTACCATAAATGGCGAAGCCATATCAATTTTTGCACGCAAGCTCGCTTTACCTTCTTCAAACTCACCGTTTTTCATTTTCTCGAATAAGGTTAAGTTCTCTTCCACAGAGCGGTCGCGATATGGGCTGTTTTTACCCGGTTCGGTTAATGTACCGCGATATTCACGCATCTCTTCTGGTGAAAGCTCATCTACATACGCCAAGCCTTTTTTGATAAGTTCAATGGCATAGCCGTGTAGTGCATCAAAGTAGTCTGACGCATAACGGATCTCGCCATCCCAATGGAAGCCAAGCCATTCAACGTCGGCTTTAATAGAATCAACATATTCCACATCTTCTTTTACTGGGTTGGTGTCATCAAAACGGAGGTTACATAAACCTTTGTAATCTTCGGCAATTCCGAAGTTTAAGCAGATTGATTTGGCGTGACCAATATGTAAATAGCCGTTTGGCTCAGGTGGGAAACGGGTGTGAACGCTAGTATGTTTACCCGATGCTAAATCTTCATCAATAATATGGGTAATAAAATTCGCACGAACATCATTTTCTTGTGTTAAAATTTCTTCGCTCATAGTTCTCTCTGTTTTTATCTATATAAATGAATACTTGGAGCATTCTACACTTTATTTGTAATGAATTAAAGGGAGGCAACAAAACTCATTCTTCGACAAGCTCAGGAACCGTTCTGTTTTTATTTTCAAAAAATATTTGACATCATCTCCAAAATCTCTATAATACGCCCATCAGACGCGGGGTGGAGCAGCTTGGTAGCTCGTCGGGCTCATAACCCGAAGGTCGTT
The DNA here is from genome assembly GCF_003253115.1 of Pseudohaemophilus paraphrohaemolyticus. Classification (GTDB taxonomy): domain Bacteria; phylum Pseudomonadota; class Gammaproteobacteria; order Enterobacterales; family Pasteurellaceae; genus Haemophilus_A; species Haemophilus_A paraphrohaemolyticus_A. The sequence continues at coordinate 114,020 of NZ_QEQF01000001.1, forward strand.
GGTTCAAATCCGGCCCCCGCAACCAGTTTTATCGGCTCACATTCCTGATAAGGTCTGTGAGCTTTGTTTTATGTATACTTGTAATCTATTTGCAAAATATCACGTAAAACAAACCGCTTGTATTGCTTGCGTTTAAAGAATATAGGTGGCGGATACAATTTATTCGTATCATAAGGGCTGGTTAAGCCCTTTTTTTACATCTGGAGAAAACCTTTGGCTACTTTAGAGCAGAAATTAGAAGAGCTAACTACGGATACCATTGAAGCAATGGGGTGTGAGTTAGTTGGCATTGAATGTCAACGCGCAGGACGTTATTTAACCGTCCGTTTATTTATTGATAAAGAAGGTGGCGTAACAATTGATGATTGTAGCGATGTTAGCCGTCAAGTTAGTGCGATTTTAGATGTTGAAGATCCTATCGCAGACAAATATAACCTTGAAGTCTCTTCGCCTGGTTTAGATCGTCCATTATTCACATTGGCTCATTACGAGCGTTTTGTAGGGCGTGATGTAGTGGTTCACTTACGCATTCCAATGTTTGACCGCCGTAAATGGCAAGGTAAATTAGAAAGTGTTGAAGGCGATTTGATTACTTTAATCGTAGATAACGAGCCACGTCAGTTCGCATTTGGCAATATTCAAAAGGCAAATTTAGTGCCTGTATTTGATTTTTAACCTATTATTGATAATTGAAAGAGAAATCCAATGAGTAAAGAGATTCTTTTAGCCGCTGAAGCGGTTTCAAACGAGAAACAATTACCAAAAGAAGCGATTTTTGAAGCTTTAGAAACCGCTTTAACCATTGCAACGAAAAAAGGTAGCGATTTAGATATTGATGTGCGTGTTGTGGTTGATCGTAAAACCGGTGCATTCCAAACTTTCCGTCGTTGGTTAGTGGTGGAAGAAGTGCATAATATGACGCGTGAAATCAGCTTAGAAGCCGCACAATTCGACAATCCTGAAATCCAATTAGGCGATGTGGTTGAAGATGAAGTGGAATCTATCGAATTTGGACGTGTGGCAATTCAAACCTTCGGTCAAGTAGTAAAAACGAAAATCCGTGAAGCTGAGAAGAGCAAAATTATTGATGAATTCCGCCCAGATGAAGGCAAAATCATCAGTGCGACTGTGAAAAAAGTCACTCGCGATAACATCTTCCTCGAGCTACAAGGCAAAACCGAAGACATCAAAGGTGAAGCGGTAATTGTGCGTGAAGATATGCTTCCGCGCGAAAACTTCCGTCCAGGTGACCGTGTACGTGGTGTGTTATATGCGATTAAGCCTGAATCAAAAGGCCCACAAATCTTTATAACCCGCGCAAAACCTGTGATGTTAGAAGAGTTATTCAAACTTGAAGTGCCAGAAATTGGTGAACAAATCATCGAGATTAAAGGTGCAGCTCGAGATCCAGGTTCACGTGCGAAAATTGCTGTGAAATCTAACGACAAACGTATCGATCCAGTAGGTGCTTGCGTGGGTATGCGAGGTTCACGTGTTCAAGCGATCAGCAATGAGCTTGGCGGTGAGCGTGTTGATATCGTGCTTTGGGACGATAACCCAGCGCAATTTGTGATCAACGCAATGGCACCTGCAGATGTCAGCTCTATTACAATTAACGATGAAACTCACTCAATGGATATTGCGGTTGAAGCGAAAAACTTAGCACAAGCGATTGGTCGTAACGGTCAAAACGTGCGTTTAGCCACCCAATTAACAGGTTGGACATTAAATGTAATGACGGTGGAAGAGCTTGATAAGAAAGCACAAGAAGAAGATGGTAAAGTAATTAACCTTTTAACTTCAGCATTAGAAATTGATGATGATTTTGCACAAGTGTTAATTGATGAAGGTTTTACCTCTTTAGAAGCGATTGCCTATGTGCCAGTTAATGCATTAACAGCAATTGATGGCTTGGAAGATGAAGACTTAGTAGAAGAGCTACAAGTGCGTGCGAAAAATGCAATTACGAAGAAAGCACTTGAAGAAGAAGCCGCTTTAAAACAAGCTCAAATCGATGAGAAATTATTAAACCTTGAAGGTATGGAACGCCACATTGCATTTAGATTAGCAAAAAAAGGCATTACCAACCTTGAAGAATTAGCTGAACAAGACACAGACGAATTAGCGGATATTGAAGAATTATCTGAAGAGAAAGCAGGCGAATTGATTATGGCTGCTCGTCAAATTTGTTGGTTTAGCTAATTACGTTGAGAGGAATTTATAATGACAGAAAAAACTGAGAAAAAAACGCTCTCATTAGGCGGTGCTCGTAAAACGAGTAAAGCGAATGCGACAACAACGGGAGGTAAAACCAAAGCCGTTGAAGTAAAAGAGAAAAAAGCACCGATTGATGTAAAAGCATTAAAAGAGAAGGCGGAACAAGAAGCTAAATTAGCTTTAGAAAAAGCGGCAAAAGAGAAAGAAATAGCAGAGAAAGCAGCTCGTGAAGCAGAGGAAAAAGCAAAAGCTGAAGCTGATGCAAAAGCAGCAGAAGAGGCGAAAAAAGCCGAAGAAGCTAAAGCTGCGAAAAAACCTGCTGCACCTGTAATGCCAAATAAAGCGACAAAACCAGCTCAACCAAAAGTGGAAACACCAAAACAAGAGAAAGCGGTTGATCCTGAAAAAGAAGCGAAGAAAAAAGAAGAAGCTGAGCTTCGCCGTAAGCAAGAAGAGTTAGCGCGCCAAAAAGCAGAAATGGATGCAAAACGTGCGGCAGAAAACGCACGCCGTTTAGCAGAAATTGAACGTGAAGAAGCGGGCGATAACAATAACGACGACTTCGAAGATGAACGCTTTACCTCAAGCTATGCACGTGATGCAGAGCGTGATAACGACCGCCGTAGCGAAGGTGGTAATCGTCGTGGAGGTAAAAATGGCGTAGCGAAAGCGAAAAAAGGTCGTGAAGACGACAAAAACGAACGCACTGCAGATCGCCGTAACCAACGTGATCAAAAAGGTAAGGGCAAAGGTAAAAAAGGGGCTGCGTTGCAACAGGCCTTTACTAAACCAGCTCAAGTGGTGAAAGCGGACGTTGTGATTGGTGAAACTATTACCGTTGCAGAACTCGCTAACAAAATGGCTGTGAAAGCAACGGAAATTATCAAAACCTTAATGAAAATGGGTGAGATGGTAACGATTAACCAAGTGATAGACCAAGAAACTGCGCAATTAGTGGCAGAAGAAATGGGGCACAAAGTCATTCTTCGCAAAGAAAATGAATTAGAAGAAGCGGTAATGAGCGATCGCGATACCGATGCTGAGTTAGTGACTCGAGCACCAGTGGTAACCATTATGGGGCACGTAGACCACGGTAAAACATCACTACTTGACTACATTCGTAAAGCGAAAGTGGCAGCAGGCGAAGCAGGTGGTATTACTCAACACATTGGTGCATACCACGTCGAAACTAACGACGGTAAGATGATTACCTTCTTAGATACTCCAGGACACGCAGCGTTTACCTCAATGCGTGCACGTGGTGCGAAAGCAACAGATATTGTGGTGCTTGTAGTTGCAGCAGACGATGGCGTGATGCCACAAACTATCGAAGCGATCCAACACGCGAAAGCGGCGGGTGCACCTTTAGTGGTTGCGGTGAACAAAATCGATAAACCAGAAGCAAACCCAGACCGCGTAGAACAAGAATTACTCCAATATGAAGTAATTTCTGAAAAATTCGGTGGTGATGTACAATTCGTACCAGTTTCTGCGAAAAAAGGAACGGGTATTGATGAATTATTAGATGCTATCGTGTTGCAATCAGAAGTGCTTGAATTAACTGCCGTGAAAGACGGTATGGCAAGCGGTGTAGTGATCGAATCTTACTTAGACAAAGGTCGTGGTCCGGTGGCAACCATCTTGGTTCAATCGGGTACCTTACACAAAGGTGACATCGTACTTTGCGGTTTTGAATACGGTCGTGTACGTGCAATGCGTGATGAAAACGGTAAAGAAGTGGACGAAGCTGGTCCTTCATTACCAGTGGAAGTATTAGGTCTTTCAGGCGTACCAGCTGCGGGTGATGAAGCAACCGTAGTGCGTGATGAGAAAAAAGCACGTGAAGTCGCGTTATATCGTCAAGGTAAATTCCGTGAAGTGAAATTGGCTCGTCAGCAAAAAGCAAAACTTGAAAATATGTTTAGCAATATGACGGAAGGCGATGTTTCAGAATTGAACGTCATCGTGAAAGCAGACGTACAAGGCTCGGTAGAAGCGATTGTTCAAGCATTAAATGAGCTTTCAACCGAAGAGGTTCGCGTGAAAGTGGTGGGTTCTGGTGTAGGTGGTATTACCGAAACAGACGCAACCTTAGCGGCAGCATCAAATGCGATTATTGTTGGCTTTAACGTGCGTGCCGATGCAACAGCACGTCGTGTGATTGAAAACGAAAACATCGATTTACGTTACTACTCAATCATTTATGAATTGCTCAACGAAATTAAAGCCGCGATGAGCGGTATGCTTCAACCTGAATTCAAACAAGAAATTATCGGCTTGGCTGAAGTACGTGATGTTTTCCGTCATCCGAAATTCGGTGCAATTGCAGGTTGTATGGTAACCGAAGGAGTGGTGAAACGTAATAATCCAATCCGCGTATTGCGTGACAACGTGGTTATTTTTGAAGGTGAGTTAGAATCACTTCGCCGTTTCAAAGACGACGTATCCGAAGTACGTAGCAATATGGAATGTGGTATCGGCGTGAAAAACTACAACGATGTTAAAGTTGGTGACCAAATCGAGGTATTCGAAGTGGTTGAGGTTAAGCGTTCGATTTAATCGGTAGGGGGTGTGAAATAATATTCCACGCACGCAAGTTAAATAATTTCCGTGCGTGAATTCTTGGTTCACATACCCTACAAGCGGTTTAATTTTGCAAATTTTTTGCGAAATGAGACCGCTTTTTTATGGATACATAACCTATTGATTTCGCAAGAAAAAACACCTAATTTCATCAGAAATAACTTGACAGATAGATTTTAAAAGGACGAAAATATGCCTCACCTCACCTCACCTTGCACAACTTATATCTAAACTCAAGGAAATTTTTCAAATTAATCAACCCGAGCTAGATTTCGGGATCTATCGCATTTTAAATTCTCGCGCAGCGGAAATTGCGACCTTTCTGGAAACCTCACTCCCTCAAAAAATTCAAACTGCACTGGCGGGCAAACCTGAGCAAGAAACCGCTGTTTATAACCACCTTTTTACCTTCTTTTCTCGCTATTACGACAACGGCGATTTTATCAGCCAACGTCGCTATAAAGGCGATACTTACGCCATTCCCTATGCCGGCGAAGAAGTGATGTTGCACTGGGCAAATAAAGACCAGTACTACACCAAATCAGGCGAAAGTTTCAGTAATTATGCTTTCACATTAGAAAACGGCAAAAAAGTACAATTCCGTCTGGTGGAAGCTGATACTGCAAAAGATAATCGCAAAGATAATGAGCAAGCTAGAGTATTTGCCTTAATTGAACCACAAATTAAAACCGAAACAGATGAAAACGGTGATGAAATTCAAATGGATATTTTGCCGTTTGATATCCAAGGCGATTTACTCATACTTCGTTTTGAATACAAAGCGGTAAACAAAAAAGAAAAACAATCAGATTACATCACACAAGCGGTGGAAAAAATCCAAAACTTTGCAATTCCCGATGAATTTCAAGGTATTTTCAAAGCAATGCCAACGGAGAAAAATAAAAATCGTACGCTGCTTGAAAAATATCTTACCGACTACACCGCTAAAAATACCGCCGATTATTTTATTCACAAAAACCTCGGTAAATTTTTAAATCAAGAGTTGGATTTTTATATCAAAAATGAAGTGATGAACTTGGACAATATTCAAGACAGCACCGATTTTTCACATATTGAGCAAAATCTCCAGACGATTAAAACGCTAAAAACAGTAGCAAAAGAAATTATTGCCTTCCTTGCTCAATTAGAAGATTTTCAAAAGAAATTGTGGTTGAAGAAGAAATTTGTGGCAGGCTGCCATTATTTAATTACGCTCGATCATTTAAACGAAGATCAAGTGCAGGCTGCATTAGATAATCCAAAACAAACCGCCCAATGGCAAGCCTTGTTTAACGTGAATACAAGCGGTTTCAATGTGGCAGAACTTTGCAAAAACTATCCGCACTTGGTGATAGATACTGCTTTATTTGAACCGAAGTTCCAAGCTGATGTGTTGAGAGAAATAGAACATTTGGACGATAAAACTAACGGATTGCTCATTCATTCCGATAATTTCCAAGCACTCAATTTATTGCAGGAAAGATATAAAGAACAGGTGAAATGTATTTATATTGATCCGCCTTATAATACTAATGCATCAGAAATTATTTATAAAAATGGGTATAAGCATTCGAGTTGGTTATCTTTGATAGAAGGGAGGATTGCAAAATCAAGATCCTTATTAAAATCAGAAGGTATATTTTGTATAACAATAGATGATTTTGAATTATATAGAGCTAAATTGTTATTAGATAATATTTTCGGTGAGTATAATTTTTTAGCTACAACACCTATAAGAAATAATCCTTCGGGTAGATCAACTTTAAAAGGATTTTCTATTAACCATGAATATGGAATTTATTACCAAAATTCAGACAGCATGAAGTCTGTTGGAAGATTACCTCATTCTGAAAAGCAATTAGAGCGTTATTCTTTAAAAGATGATAATGGTTTCTATGAATGGGAAAATTTAAGAAGGAACGGACCTGATTCCAATAGAATAGATAGACCAAAACAATATTACCCATTAAAGATTAAGATAGATAGTTTGCAAATATTTGTTCCAAATATGAAATGGGATGAAGATAAAAGAATTTGGATCTTAAATGAAGAAATATCAAATGAGTATTTGATTTTATACCCACTTCACCCTGATGGTACCGAAAAAGTTTGGCGTTATAGCGTAGAAAATTTAATTAATGAGCCTGATAGATTTGAGGCTAGAATTGTTGCTGAAAAAATCGAATTATACAGAAAAAAATATGTAAATATTGATGGTGTACTACCGAGAACTTGGTGGGATGAACCTAAATATTCAGCTAGAGATAATGGTACAAGAGTACTAGTAGATATATTTAAAGAGACTAGTGTTTTTGATTTTCCTAAATCTCCTGGAGCCATATATGATTCATTAAAAGTTTTAAATTTGAATCAGAATGATATTGCATTAGACTACTTCGCAGGTTCAGGCACAACTGCCCACGCAGTGATCAATCTTAACCGAGAAGATAACGGCAATCGTAAATATATCTTGGTAGAACAAGGCGAGTATTTTGACAGCGTACTTAAACCACGCGTGCAAAAAGTGATTTTTGCTAAAGAGTGGAAAGACGGCAAACCGCAAGCAGATAACGGGGCATTTGGTGGTGTGTCACAAATCGTCAAAGTGTTAAAACTGGAAAGCTACGAAGACACGCTCAACAATTTGGAATTGCGTAAACCAATACAAGATTTGGCTGATATGGGGTTACCGGAGACGGTACAAAACGACTATTTATTGCACTATATGCTAGATGTAGAAAGTCGTGATTCGCTACTTAATACACAGCATTTTGCTAAACCGTTTGACTATCAACTCAACATCGCCACTACTTCTGCAGGTGCGTATGAAGCGAAAACCATTGATTTGGTGGAAACCTTTAACTATTTGATTGGCTTGCGGGTCAGTGAAATCAACGATAAGCGTGAAAATGGCTTAGTCACGGTGCAAGGCACAAATACGAGCGGTGAAAAAACGTTAGTAATCTGGCGTAATTGTGAAAAATATGATTACGACAAACTCAACCGCTATTTGGACAGCCGAGATATTAACCCACAAGATTTCTTTTTATCAGCAACTTTATTTATTTGCAAAAAATCAGGAAAAACTGACCGCTTACAATCTGCATAAACCGCTGTGGGTATTTGTGGGTAATACGGTAAATGCTGAAAATAGTGATATTTGGGCAGTCGTAGAACAGTTAGCCTATTTTTTAAATGGCAAAAATCGTTCGCAAATTTTAGCGTGGTTAAACGATTTGCTGTGTGATGAACCACTCTTGCTAGATAGTAAAGGTAATGCCATCTTCCGTCATCGCTTTTTGCCATTAGCAAATTTTAAAGGCGATTTAAATGCCCTTTATAGTGATATTCTGAAAACCTTATTTAATGCAGAAAGTGCCTCGCATCTGTATTTGCATAATATTAAAAAAGCTTCGGGCGAAGTGGCGTTAAAAGTGGGCAATAACGATTGTTTTGCTTTAATTAACGTTGGCGATAGCAGTGAATTGCTTAAAAGTGCGGTGGAATTAGAGAATGTATCGGTTGAACAAGACGAATTTTCAGACGGCTTGTTTGGCACGATCAATCAAGACAGTTCAACGCTCAATTTACTGATTGGTTCTCGAAAATTTACCGAAGGTTGGTCTAGCTGGCGAGTTTCAACGATGGGCTTGTTGAATATGGGCAGAGGGGAAGGCTCGCAAATTATTCAACTTTTTGGACGTGGTGTACGTTTGAAAGGACGTAATTTTTCGCTACGAAGAACGCCTATAAACGAAATGCCAAAAGGTTTAGGGTTAGATAAATTAGAAACACTCAATATTTTCGGTATTAAAGCCGATTATATGGCGAAATTCCGTGAATACTTGCAAGATGAGGGAATTCAATCGCCTGATGAAGTATTGCAGTTAGATTTTCCTGTACAGAAAAAGCTGCCTGCTAATGTCGCATTGAAAACCTTACGATTAAAAGATGGCTATAAAGACAACCAAAAAATGGGCTTTAAACGCCAAGAAATGGTGCAGCTTTATGAGCTGCCTAAATTTGCCCAAGGTAAAATCAAGCCGATTTTAGCCGTGTTGGATCTGTATCCAAGATTGGAAGCATTAAGTTCTAAAGCGATTCGTCAAAGCGATAATGATGCACGCCAAAGCAATAAATTCAAGCGAGAAATTTTTGCTTTATTCGATTGGGACAAACTTTATTTAGCATTACAGCAATACAAGATGGAACGCACTTGGTCAAATTTGCGTGTTAGCCGTGATGGATTGCGTAAATTTGTCGAGAGTCGAGATGATTGGTATTTGCTCTATGTGCCAGATTCAGCAATGGAAATTCGTTGTTTTGCCGATGTTCAAACGCAACAGGATATTTTGCTCCGGCTTTTGAAGGAATATACCGACCAATTTTACCGTCGTTTGAAAGTCGCTTATGAACAGCAATTTATGGAAACAACGATTGTTACTGAAGAAAATGGTTCGTTCTTTGATGAATACAAAATGTTGTTTGGTGAGGAAGAAAATGTTCCTTATGAGCGTGAACAAGCGGTTAAAAAAATCGAAGAATTGGCTGATTTAATTCGAGATAAGAAAATTGAGCAGGCGATAAATTGGCAATCCCCACTGGCTGAATTTAAGGCGATTTGTTTTAATAGCCATTTGTTTTATCCTCTTATTTCCTTTGATAAATCAACAGGTTTGCCGATAAAGATTTCCCCGTTACCATTTGACGCAGAAAGTGAAGTGAAATTTATCCATGATTTAATGATTGCCGAAAAATCAGGTGAATTGGCGACATGGCTTGGCGGTAAATCGCTTTATTTAATGCGCAATGCCGCTCGTAAAGACAAGGGCTTAGGTTTTGCCTTAGCAGGTAATTTCTATCCTGACTTTTTACTGTGGGTGGTGGATCACGCAAACGGTAAGCAATGGCTGAACTTTGTTGATCCGAAAAGCATTATCAGGATGGACTTACACGATCCAAAATTAGGTCTCTATAAAGAAGTGAAAGAATTAGAATCCAAAATAGCGGATCCGAATTTGGTGCTAAATAGTTTTATTTTGTCGATTACCAAATTGAAAGATTGGGTCAATATGGAATTAACCGCAGAAGAGCTTGCCGAACGACACATTTTGTTTATGGAAAACAATTATTTACAGCAAATGTTTGAGAAAATGCAATGATGAATATCACACCTTATCACGCCCGTTATTTTGCTAATGAAATCACGTGCCGCAGAACAGATGATAACCGTTTATCACAATCACTATTTGATGCAAGGGTAGATTTAAATCCTCATCAAATTGATGCGGCGTTGTTTGCATTGAAAAATCCGCTACAAGAAGGTGTTTTACTTGCTGATGAAGTTGGCTTAGGAAAAACCATTGAAGCGGGCTTAGTAATTTGCCAAATGTGGGCGGAGCGGAAACGCAAACTGCTGATTGTTTGCCCTGCGATTTTACGGAAACAGTGGGCAAATGAACTTGCCGAGAAATTTAATTTGCCGACATTGGTCGTTGATAAAGCGGTGGTGATGGCAGAAATGCGGCAAAAGAGCGGTTCAAAATTGCTGCATTTTTGCAAAAACCATCTAGAACAACAAGTGATGATTGTTTCGCACCAATATGCTACCAAAGAGATGGCTACCTTTAAGCAATTTGATTGGGATTTGGTGGTGATTGATGAAGCGCACAAAATGCGTAATGCTTACAAAATTGATAACAAAATGGGTAAAGCTATGCGTCAAGCCTTTGGCGGCAAGCGGAAATTGTTGCTGACGGCAACGCTATTGCAAAATTCATTGATGGAGCTTTATGGCTTATCAACAGAAATCACGTGCCGCAGAACAGATGATAACCGTTTATCACAATCACTATTTGATGCAAGGGTAGATTTAAATCCTCATCAAATTGATGCGGCGTTGTTTGCATTGAAAAATCCGCTACAAGAAGGTGTTTTACTTGCTGATGAAGTTGGCTTAGGAAAAACCATTGAAGCGGGCTTAGTAATTTGCCAAATGTGGGCGGAGCGGAAACGCAAACTGCTGATTGTTTGCCCTGCGATTTTACGGAAACAGTGGGCAAATGAACTTGCCGAGAAATTTAATTTGCCGACATTGGTCGTTGATAAAGCGGTGGTGATGGCAGAAATGCGGCAAAAGAGCGGTTCAAAATTGCTGCATTTTTGCAAAAACCATCTAGAACAACAAGTGATGATTGTTTCGCACCAATATGCTACCAAAGAGATGGCTACCTTTAAGCAATTTGATTGGGATTTGGTGGTGATTGATGAAGCGCACAAAATGCGTAATGCTTACAAAATTGATAACAAAATGGGTAAAGCTATGCGTCAAGCCTTTGGCGGCAAGCGGAAATTGTTGCTGACGGCAACGCTATTGCAAAATTCATTGATGGAGCTTTATGGCTTATCAACATTATTAGATGAGCATTTATTCGGCGATAAAAAATTCTTCCAAAAAGAGTTTGTGCGAAAAGGGAATTTAAGCGAGCTGAAAAGCCGCATGGCGAAGTTTATTAAGCGGACGTTGCGGAAAAATGTGTTGGAATATGTGCGTTATACGGAGCGGAAAACCATCACTCAGGAATTTATGCCGAGTGATGCGGAACAACAACTTTATGAGGCGATTTCCGATTTTCTACATAAAGAGACGATTTACGCTTTGCCGAAACAGCACAAACATTTGACAGCATTGATTTTGCGTAAATTGTTGGCTTCCAGCCCACAGGCGGTGCTCGGCACTTTGCGTGCGATTTTAGATCGCTTGTTATCGTTGAAAAATACAGGCGAGCTTTCTTCTGAACTTGCTGTCGTTGATGAATTATTAGCTGATGAAGGCGTAAACGATGAGGATTTAGACGCTGGTGAAGAAACGCCGGAAACGGGCGGCACGTTAAATCTCAATGCGTTAGATAAAGAGATTCGCGAAATTGAAGGCTTTATTCGCTTAACAGAAAGTTTAGTCGGCGACAGTAAACTCAATGCGTTATTAAAAGCCTTGCAAACAGGCTTTGGCGAAATGGCAAAACTGGGGGCGGCACAAAAGGCGATTATTTTTACGGAATCAGTTCGCACGCAACATTATTTGTATGATTTCTTGCTAAAAAATGGCTATGCCAATCAGGTAGTCATGTTTAGTGGGACGAATAACGATGCACAATCTACCCAAATTTACCATGATTGGTTAGCCCGCAATGCGGGGACGGAAAAAGTAACAGGATCTGTTGATGTAGATAAACGTTCCGCCTTGATTGCACATTTCCGCGAAAATGCACAGATTATGATTGCTACGGAAGCGGCAAGCGAAGGGGTAAACTTGCAATTTTGTTCGCTACTGATTAACTACGATTTGCCTTGGAATCCGCAACGAGTAGAGCAACGGATTGGGCGTTGTCATCGTTATGGTCAAAAATTTGACGTAGTTGTGGTGAATTTTCTTAATAAACGTAATCTTGCCGATCAACGCGTGTTGGAGCTACTCACGGAGAAATTTAAGCTTTTCCAAGGTGTTTTAGGGGCTTCTGATGAAGTGCTGGGGCAGATTGAATCGGGCGTGGATATTGAAAATCAAATCGCCAACATTTATGCCACTTGTCGAACAGAAAAAGCAATTCAGCATGCCTTTGATGAACTGCAAGCGAAATTTGCCGATAGAATCAGCGACCGTATGAAAGAAACGCAAGAAGCCTTGGTGGAACGGTTTGATCAATCGGTGCTTGATCGCTTAAAAGTGATGGCACGGGAGCGGTTAAGTGCGATGGAGCAGTGGTTCTGGGGGGTAACACAATTTGCGTTGGCGGATAAAGCCACTTTTAACCATTCCGATTGGTATTTCTTGCTGAATGATTCGCCTGTGGGTGGGGTTTCGCTCGGGCGTTATTTGTTGCCGAAGAAAAACCGTTCTCAACAGATTGCAGGGCAAGAATATCGCCTTCATCAACCGTTGGGGCAATATTGTGTTCAGACGGCACTCAATGCCCAAACGCCTGATGCGGCTTTGGTGTTTGATTATGCCCATTATCCTGAAAAAATCAGTTCGTTAGAACGTTATCAAGGGCAATCTGGCTGGCTGAAATTAGATAAAATTTGCGTCACATCGCCTGTGGAAAAACAAGATGCGTTGGTGTTTAGTATTTGTGATCAAAATGGAAATGCGATTACCGATAGCGAATTTAGCCAACGTCTGTTTTCTCTTTCTGCAAAAGTGCAAAGTTTGACAGAAAATCCACCGCTTGCTTTTGCAGATTTAATCCATCAACAAATTGGGCAGGCGAAGCAACAGATTCAGGTGGAAAATGATGCTTTATTGAAAACGGAAATGTTGCGTATTCAGGCTTGGGCAAAAGATCAAATGCAAGCAGTGGAAGATTTGATTTTAGAGATTAAAGAGGAAATACGAGCAAAAGAACGTGAGTTAGTGACGGAAAATGACTTAGCACGCCAAATTGATTTGCAAGAATCCATTTCTAAATTACGCAAACAGCTTCGCAAAGCACGCAATGAACTTGATGATGTGCAAGATGAAATTCAAGATGAGGAAATGCACCTGCTGAAAGCATTACGTGCTAAAACGCAACAAACGATGGAAGAAGAGAAAGTCTTTTTGATTCAGTGGCGGATTATCTAACATAGTGGTTGCTGTGATTTTTCGTGCTAATTTCCGTAAATTCCAGTAAAATGTCGCACTTTTACGATTTTATAGGATAAAGATAATGAGCAGAGAATTTAAACGTAGTGACCGCGTTTCCCAAGAGTTAAAAAAAGAGGTGGCGGTAATTTTGCAACGTGAGGTGAAAGACCCTCGTATTGGAATGGTAACGGTATCGGATGTGGAAGTGTCGCGTGATTTGGCATATGCCAAAATTTTTGTCACTTTCTTATTTGATAACGATCAAGAAGCGATTAATCAAGGTATGAAAGGTTTGGAGAAAGCTAGCCCATATATCCGTTCTTTAGTGGGTAAGGCGATGCGTTTGCGTATTGTGCCTGAATTGCGTTTTATTTACGATGAATCGTTGGTGGAAGGGATGCGTATGTCTAACCTCGTTTCTAACGTCATTCGTGAAGACGAAGCTAAGCATAAAGAGGGCTAACTGTGTCTAGACCGCGTAAAAAAGGGCGTGATGTACACGGTGTGTTTTTGCTCGATAAACCGAAAGGGATGTCGAGCAATGACATTATGCAGAAGGTTAAACGCCTGTTTCAAGCGAATAAAGCAGGGCATACAGGTGCATTAGATCCACTTGCTACGGGGATGTTACCGATCTGTTTGGGCGAGGCAACTAAGTTTTCTCAGTTCTTGCTAGATTCAGATAAGCGTTATTTTGTGACGGCGAAATTGGGCGAACGTACAGATACTTCTGATGCCGAAGGGCAAGTGGTGGAAACTCGTGAAGTGAATGTGCTTGAAGAGGATATTTTGGCTGCATTGCCGCAATTCCGTGGCGATATTTTGCAAGTGCCTACGATGTTTTCTGCCCTTAAACATAATGGCAAGCCACTTTATGAATATGCACGCAAAGGCATTACGGTAGAGCGTGAAGCTCGTCCGATTACTATTTTTGAGCTGAAATTTGTTGAATATCAAGCCCCTTATTTGTCGCTTGAAGTGCATTGTTCGAAAGGGACTTATATCCGCACGTTGGTGGATGATTTGGGCGAAGTGCTTGGTTGTGGTGCACACGTAACTGTGCTACGCCGTTTGGCGGTGGCAGATTATCCTGTTAAAGAAATGATGCCAATTGAAGAATTACAATTATTGGCGGAGAGTTTTCCACAACAAGAATTAGACCGCTTGTTATTACCAATGGATACTGCAGTGGCAAGTCTTCCGCAAATAAATTTAGATGAATCACAAACTAAAGCGGTTAAATTTGGTCAAAGAGTGAAATTTGAAAATGGCGAGCAAGTTTATGGACTTGTGCGACTCTTTTCAAACACACAGCAATTCTTGGGCGTGGCGGAAATTACCGCGGATAATGTGATTCGCCCTAATCGTATGGTCAATATTTAATTGAATAAAGATGAAATCTAAAAAATTTTTACTTTTCCCGCTGACATTTTTAACACTCACGTTGGTAAGCTGCTCAAGCAATAAGCAGAATTATACGTTCTATGCACCTTTGCCAATGGATGCGGTTTATAGCAAAGTACGTTCGGTAAGCAATTTTAATGATTATGTCTCTTTTCTAAAACAAAAAGCAGCAGGCGAGGGAGTTTCAGAGCGTGTCTTAAATGCACAGAATTTGATTAACTACAACGTAAGAGCGGTGCAGTTAGATCAACAACAATCGGCTCGAAAACGTTCCCCAAATACGCCGCCGCCACCTAATCCGAATGGCGTAACAAATTATCTAAACAAGGTACTGACGCAAGCTAAAGTCGATATGGCAGTAAAACGTTGGTACGATTATAACTCGCCCTTAACCAAAGCCAGTCAAAAATATGGCGTACAGAAAGAATATCTGTTGGCATTATGGGGAATGGAGAGTAGTTTTGGCAAATATCAAGGCAATTTTGATGTGCTTTCGGTATTAGCCACATTAGCGTTTGATGGACGTCGCGAGAAATTATTTACCCAAGAGTTTGTTAATGCGATGAAGATGCTAGATAACGGAGCACTTAAACGCTCAGAAATGAAAGGCTCTTGGGCGGGGGCAATGGGGCAAACTCAATTTATGCCAACCGCTTATTTAGCTTATGCAGCCGATGGCGATAATGATGGCAAAAAAGATATTTGGAATAATGAATATGATGCTTTTGCTTCTATTGCTTCTTATCTTTCGACCGTTGGCTGGGATAATCAATTACCTTGGGGCGTAGAGGTAAAATTCAATAATCCTATTGATCTCTCTTTCTCAGGGCTTGAGGAAAATAAAGCTAAAAATTTAGGAGAGTGGCAGGCTTGGGGTATTTATCTTGCTTACCCAACTGACCAAGAGGTTGAAAAGCTGGATAAGATAAAAAATGCAAATCTCTGGCTTATTCGCCCAGATAAAGAAGTAGGTAGAGCATTTTTAGTGACCAATAACTTCCGTACACTGATGGATTGGAACCGTTCAAATAATTTCGGTGTCAGCATCGGAAAATTTGCAGATCGGATTTTGGCGGGGGTGGGCAATAATTAATTGCAACTTCTTTTTAAATAGGTATAGTTATTCAGTAATAACTGTGCCTATTTTTTCATCCAATAATAACTTTATGATTGACAAAGGTATTTTTTTTTTTTGAATAATAGGGTTTGATTTTTACTTTTTAAAAAGGCTTTCCTATGGAAAATTTTTATACAGACTACTTATCTAAATTCCTTCCCCATTTTCCCATTGCAACATTCTCAGATGGATTAACTTTTGCAATTCTTATCATTTTGGCATTCTTCTTTTTATGGTATTTAACTAAAGTAGTATTCCAATATATCAAAGCTCAAACTGCGATTAACTTCTATGTAAAATTTATTAAGAATATTGAACAAGAAAAAGAGGCATTAGCGGATAAGCGTCGCGAACTTCTTGAAAAAGCAAAACAAAATAAGAAGTTTGGTTCAATTTGGCAAGAGTTTAATGAATCACTCGTTGAAGTTGAATTATTACATAAAAGCAGAAAGTTATATAACACGGTTGATGCAGCGTATTTCTTTAATAATCATACTTTAGCGGGTGGCTTAACTGAGAATCGTCTTTTTTCTGCCGTACCTGGTTTCTTAACTGCAATCGGGGTGTTAGGCACATTTCTGGGATTAACTTTTGGATTAAGTGATATTGATTTTAAAGGAAGTGATCCATCAAAAATTACTGAAGGTATTAATTCTATGGTGAGTGGAGCAGGAACTGCCTTTATTACATCACTTTGGGGGGTTATTACTAGCCTGCTTTTCAACTGGTTTGAAAAAATTTGTGAGCGTAGAGTAAAAAATAATATTAGTAAATTACAAGTACGCATTGATGCTATTTTCCCTCGAATTGTTGCGGAACAAACTTTAACCGAGATTAAAGCAATAAATCATGACGCGAAAACGCATTTGGCTAGCTTAAGTGAAAAAATTGGCGAGCAAATGCAAAAGGTAATGAAAGATACTTCCTCTGAAATTAGCAAAAGTATTACTAATAGCCTTAAAGAATCTCTTGCACCAGCGGTAACTAAAATGATGGAAAATTCCCGAGAAGGTTCGGAAAAAATGGTGGAGGTTTTACTTCAGGAGTTTATTAGCAAAATTGGCAATGCAGGCGAAATGCAAAAAAATGCAATGAACAATGCCAGCCAAGCATTTACGGAAAGTTCAACCCAGATGATATCTCGTCTTTCTACCTTTGTTGAACAATTAGATGCTAAAGTGACCGAAGTACGTGATGGTACTTGCCAAATGTTGGAACAAATGCAACAGCATTTCAGTACCCAAATTGGCGATATGCAATCGCAAACTCAACAGCAGAATGAACAAGCAGTGGAATTTATGCAAACCCTTGCAAGTTCGATGATTGAATTTAATCAGCATAACCAATCCATGTTTTCTTCTATGCAAACTATGTTAAGCGAAAAAGCTGAAGAACAATCTCTTCAGTTTGCAAAACGCGAAGAAAATCTCACCGCTTCAACTGATAGTTTTATGGAAAAACTAACTCAAGCGATTGAAGAACTTAATCGTAACAATGCAAATATGTTGAAGGTGATTGAAGAAACTTTAACGACTCGTTTAAATGCACAAACTGAAGCTGATAATCTTCGAGCAACGGCAATGAACGAACAATTTGCAAAACGTGAGGAAAATCTGACTGCTTCTACCGATAGCTTTATGGAGAAACTTGCTCAATCTATTGAAACCTTGAACAATAACAATAGCCAAATGTTAAAAGCAATGGAGTCAGGTTTAAGCGAACGAATTAATGCCCAAGCAGAGGCGGATAAGGCGAGAGCGGCAGACTTTATGCAACAAGCGGAAAAAGGTCGTCAAACACAACAAACCTTGACAGAGAGCGTAAAAGAAGTGCTGGCAACACAAGGTAAGCAAAATGATGAGCTTTCAGCTCAACTTACTACATTAGCAACTTCATTTGAACGCGTAAGTCAAGCTCATAAAGCAAGTTCAGAATCCATGGAAAGTGCGTCTGCTAAGATCAACAGCAGTGCAACGGGCTTCGATAACGTGGCAACACGCTTAAAAGCTGCATTAACTGAATTTGACACGAAATTAGCTGCCATCCTTGTCAATGTGGAAAAAGTTACGCGTGAAAATAGCAATACAGCTACCTTATTTAATGCTTCAACCAGCCGTTTAGAAACCTCTGGCGTATTCTTGGAAAAAACAGCGGGTAATTTAAGCGATACGGCTCAAACGACTAAAGTTGCCTTTGAAAGTATGCAAACTAACTTCAATCAATTTGCGTTGCAATTAAGAACGTATATCGAAGCCTTAAATGCGGAAGTGAGTAAATTGCTCGTGGATTACAGCAAACAAGTTCAAAGTCAAACCAATGATCGTTTGAATGAGTGGAATAACCAAACTCGTGAATACACTACCAATATGGTGAATGCGGTGAAAGCCTTAAGCGATACAGTGGATGAAATTGAAACAAAAATCTCACATAGAGGTGCATAATGAGATGGCGTAACCCTAATTCTTCTGCTTCAACCGATGAGGAAAATCCATATTGGATGTCATTTTCCGATATGATGGCGAGCTTGCTGGTCATTTTTATGCTGGCGGCGGCAGCGTTAATGTTGCAACTTGCAACCAAAAGCCAAAAAGTGGATGAGCAGGTTGATGAAGTGGCAAGGGCTGAAAAAGTTCGAAAACAGATTATCGATGAGATTGTCGAGGAATTAAAGCAAAAGCAAATTGTAGTTGAGAAGTCGGATAATGATACCGTATTGCATATTCCTGAAAGTTCTCTTCGCTTTGCATCAGGTAGTTCTGATATTCCAGATACGTTACAAAACAATATACGTGAAATTGGCAATGTGTTGTATGAAGCCTTAAATAGAGATATAGATAGCCAAAATAAAGCAAAAGCTCGTTTTACTTTATTAGATACGGTGTTTATTGAAGGACATACGGATAATAATTTCTATAAAAATCCTATATTGCGAGGTAACTGGGGATTATCTGCAATGCGAGCAATCTCAGTATGGCAATTTTGGGCAGAAGATCCAAACCAGGCAAGTAATGGATTAAATGCGATGAAAAATCATATAGGAGAAGCCCTTTTTTCTGTGAGTGGTTATGGCGATACACGCCCACGTAATGAAGCTAAAAATTGCGGAAAATATGATGATATTTGCCATAGTAAAAATCGCCGTATTGATATACGAATTACTGTGAAAAAACCAAGTATTAAAGAATTAGAAGAGATTAAGGGAAAATAAGATGAGTGATGAATTAAAATTACCTCGCATTAGTTTGCCTTCAATCAACTTTTCTTTGCCTGAAAGAGAGATCGATCTTACTAAAGAAGTGAAAAAATTAGCCCAGATGACCAAAAGGGTAGGGATGGGATCAGATGTTTTCAAAACAAACTTTTTGCGTATTTTTCGTGCTTTAGAGAAAGGGGAATTTTTCCCTTTTATGCTACAAACACCTAACCAAGTGAGAGCTTATTTGACGATTGTAACATCAAATGAGGTCAAAGACGAGGTAAAAAAGCAGGTACATTTAAGTCCCGAATTGATTGATCAGTTTGCAGCTGTGCGTTCGCCGATGAGCCGCCTTTCATTGATGATGTTGATTCAGCTCTATTTTGATCGATTTGCCACATTAGAAAGCGGTGAAAATTTTGAGTATTTTTGCCAATTTTTAAAAACACAAGTTAAGAAACTAGAGAAAATTCGTCAGAAAAAAGAAAAAAACGAGCTAGTTAAAAGTGATTTAGCCCGTTATGCCGAATTTGCTTCTCAGCTTTTTAGCCCAACGGCTCCACATAAGATTGTAAAAATGGCCCACCAGAATCAGCAGGATTTTACTCATACTTTGCAAGATATGGGGATAGCTGCATTTAAAAATGGGCGATTATTACAAATTAGTCAATCCATTTACTATATCGAAACTCTGAAAACCATTCCTTTGGGCGAATATCACCAGATTTTTGAAGAAGTAACCAAAGCCGACATTATTCAAGTGCAATACGATAAACATTATTGGATTGGACATAAAGTGGTGGAAATTTTGATTGATCGCACCGCAAAAGAGGGGGGAGAGATTTCCGAAGCATGGCAAAATGTAATTTTAGATATTGCCGATGATCCACGTATTGCCTCTGAAATTAACCTAAATCAATGGTGGCTGCCATTAGGTGAAAAACGCGTAGAACAAATGCGTTCTTGGTTAAGCCGTCACGATCTTAAATTGTTCTTAAAATTACTAGAACAAAGTGCAGTGGATTTAGGAAAAACCGATATGGAACGCATGTTTGCAGGCAGAAAACAGTTCTTAGAAGCGTTATTTGATCATGATTGCATACGTCATTCCCGTTTATTCTTTACCCGAGAAGCTGCAAATTACTTACGCTACCATTATGCGGAACCACATCGATTAGATGCTTATGCAAGGGTTTCGGGCGAAGCATCTGTTATCTATTTACAGTTAAAAAATGGCTGGCATTTAGTAGAAGGCACACATAGCTTTAGAGTTCGCTATTTCCATCAAATTCCTAAATATTCTAGGATCGCCGATTATCAGCATCGTTTTTATGAACGAGATGAGTTATCAGGTGGCTTGGAAGGCTGGTATAGATTAAATTTTGGCAAACAGATGTATAGTACGGCTCATGATGTGCATTCCAGCTGGAAGTTTAAGTTATTAGATTGGTTTAAGAAAACAGGTATTAACCTACCTGCTGATGAAGTGTTAGACTCTTGGGAATACTATCGTTATCGCGAGCAAAATAGAGGGTAAAATGGGATTATTAGATTTAATTAAATCATTTATTTCAACGAGTAAAATTGAAGAGAAAATCCGGTGGAAAATCAATGCTTTTGAAGATATAGAGTTTATTTTTCCTTCACAAGCGGTTGAAAATCCAGAATCTTTTGCAAAAAACAATCCTTTTTTTGCGTTGCAATATGCTTATTTGAAGACCTTGCAAGATAGCTATTCAATTAATCGAGTTTCAGATGGTTTTATTGTTCCTTCCATCATTTTGCCTGATTTAGGCGAAGATTTTATTCATCTTTTTGAAATGCCACCGCATTTTACAGGGAGTTATCAAATCGATATTCGAGGCAACACGACCAGAACCGATTTCTCCGTGAATCTTAAACTCCTTATGCCCGATGGTAGCACAGTGTTCCAACCTCAACGCTTGGGGGCTTTTTTATCTTTAACTAACAAAGAGAAGTATTCTTTAACACCTGCAGAATATCAGGCATTGAAAGCCTTAGAGCGCCATCAAGAACTAAGAGAAAAAGATCGTTCTGAATATGAAAATAATTGGCTAATGTTCCAATTGCAAACGGCAAAAGTGGCTGGGATGCCTATTGATCTTGCTCATTTCAATCAAGGGAATTTGAAGTTAGTTAAACCTGAAACGATAGGCGTGGCGGTAAATCAATTACCGAATGGCGATATTGAGTTGATTCCTGCGATTAAAGGCGTTGCAACAGAGGATATTAGAGAGCGATTAGGGCAGTTAGATAAGCAAGATAAACGAATTTTGCGAGTAAAAAAACAGTTTGTCTTGTTTGATGAAAAGACTATCTCAGCTATTAACGAAATCTTCCCCGTAGATGAAAACGGAGAAAGTCGCCATATTCGCCGTATAAACAAAGCGGAAGTGGCAAATTTCTTGAAAAATCCTACCGCTTATTTGAATGGAGCAGTGGTAGATTTAGATACGGGCTTTTCTCTTCGCGTGGCAGGGGCTGAAAAATTCGTGTATAAATATTTTGGTGGTGAACAAGAGTCGGGTATTGATTGGCTTGGCGATCAGCATTTTATCAATTCGCCAATTGCCTTTGAGGAGATTATTCGTTCTGAGGCTGAGTTAGAAGAGGTTAAAGCACTGATTGAAAATGCTCGCAACGTAGGAGCTTCGGTTATCCAAGTCGGAGAAGCCTCCATTGATATTTCAGATACTGAAACGGTTGAAACCATTTTAGAGAAAATTACTCAGGCTATTCAACATCAGGATGAAGATGCAGAAAGCGGTGTTCCATCAGATACAAATGATTCAGAACAAAGCGAAAAAGCAGTTGTGGATATTGAAGATAATGATGAAGAAAATCGATTTAAGCGGTTTGTTTCTTTGCTAAATTTACAAGAAATTCCACTGCTTGATCAGGCAAATCTAAAACGGCTGCCTTATCCTCATCAGCAAGAAGGCATCCATTGGATTCTTTCGCATCTAAAAACGATTGAACAGGAGCAAACTGAGAGTGGTGCATTGTTAGCTGATGATATGGGACTAGGTAAAACCTATATGACGTTAGTGTCGATTGCTGAATATTATCGTCGCCAGAATGAGCTTTCAAAAACACTGAAACCAATTTTAGTTGTGGCTCCTCTGAGTTTATTAGAAAACTGGCAAGCTGAGCTCGATGAAACCTTTAAACAACCACCGTTTGATGATGTGATTGTTTTACAAGGGCAAGGATTGAAAAAGTATCGACTTGGTGGCAGTGAAATTAAACAATATCTTCATAACGATGTAGCTTCGGTAGATGAAATTCGTTACTCCTTGAAAGTGGGAAACAATTATAAGCAAGATCGTTTAGATATGCCTGCACGTTTGGTGTTAACTACCTATCAAACGTTGCGTGATTATCAATTCTCACTCTGTCGGATTGACTGGGGTATGGTTATTTTTGATGAGGCTCAGAACTTAAAAAATCCAAATACATTAGCAACTCGAGCAGCAAAAGGTTTAAAATCAGAGTTTAAACTGCTCGCAACAGGGACACCTGTGGAAAATAGCTTAAAAGATTTTTGGTGTTTAATGGATACCGCAACACCAGGTTTACTAGGTTCTTGGCGGGAATTTAGAGAAACCTATATTACGCCAATTCTTAAGGCAGATGAGTCAGAAACAGATGAGAAAAAATATGAAATAGGGCGTATTTTACGGGAAAAAGTCGATCGCTTTATGTTAAGACGCACCAAAGCTGAAAAATTGAAAGGCTTACCTGAAAAAGTGATTTATTCAGGATGTCGCTCCGATCAACATTATTTGCCTCAACTTGAAGCCTTGATGAAAGGTGTCCAGCTTCAAAGCTATAATGATGTTGTTACTCGGATACGTAATGCTACAAATAAACAGGGTTTGATGTTGGCGTCATTGCGAGATCTGAAGATGATTAGTATTCATCCTCAGATTCGAGATTTAGAAAGTAAAAATTATTTACCTGATGCCAATCTTTCCGCCAAAATTGGATCTTTACTCAGCATTATAAAAGAAATTAAACAACGACAAGAAAAGGTTATTATTTTTGCTGAGAGTAAGTTGGTTCAGTCCTATTTAATTGCATTGATGATGATTGATTATGGCATCAGTGTTGATGTGATCAATGGTGAAACGGCGGCGGTAGCGACCTCAAAAAATACACGTTCTCGCAAAAATATTATTGATGCATTTCAAGCTCAACAAGGATTTGGTGTACTGATTATGTCACCTGTTGCAGCTGGCGTTGGATTAACGGTAACAGGAGCGAATAATGTTATTCATTTAGAGCGTCATTGGAATCCAGCTAAAGAAGCCCAAGCAACAGATCGGGTGTATCGAATCGGTCAGCAAAAACAGGTTAATGTCTATTTACCGATGGCAGTTCATCCAGAAATTCGATCTTTTGATTTACAGCTACATCAATTGCTTAATAATAAGGTTGATTTAAGCGAAGCGGTTGTGGCAAACCCTGATATTGAACCAGAACAGATGATGAGTATGTTTAATTAGCAGTATTAGCAAACAAGCGGTCAAATTCGACCGCTTGTTTGCAATTGAGAAGATTATTCCGCCCAATATTTTTTCTTCGTGGTTTTACCAATACCAGGGTTGAAGCTATTTGTTGGGTCTAACGCTTTATAGAATTTTTTAAGCGTTGGTTTAGCTTCGTATAAATGCCCTACGTTGTGTTCGGCTGGGTATTGTGCACCGCGTTTATCGAGCAATTTCAACATTTCGTGTTCTAATTCCATACAGTCGTGTCCTTTTTTCACGATGTAATCTTGGTGGAATACGTGGCACATAAAATGTCCGTAGTAGAGTTTATGGCTAATTTTGCTACCAATTTCTGGCGGTAATACTTCGAACCAATCTTGGTCATTACGGCGTAAAGCCACATCTAAGGCAACAATATCTTCCACTTCTTTTTCGTGAATCGCACGGTAGCGAATTGCCGCACTAGCTACCGCAAAACGGTGGAGCATTGCTGCTTGAGTTTCGATTGCGTTACACTCAAAATAACCGCCTTTTGTATTATCCGCAAAGTAAGATTTTAAGTAGTTTCGAGCCTCTTGCACGCCTTTACCACCCATTTTTACAATAAGATGATGTTCATATTTATCGCGATAATCCCACAAACTTTTTGGCAAGTGTTCAGGAATAAATTTAGAGACAGTTTGCATAAATTTATCGCTTAAATGTTGCGGTAAGAAGGCGAATTTTTTACCGATGCGATCCACGTTGGCTTTTAAGGCAAAGAGTTTTGGTAGCCAATGCGTACCAAATTTTTTGATGACCCAGAAAGTATCTTTACCATATTTTGCGGCGATGTCGAATGCATCACGATGGATATATTCTCCTGAAATTGGCAAAACTTCAAAATTCGCTAACATATGGCGGCGAATATCGTTTAATACGGATGTTTGATTGGTGCCGATATAGAAAACAGCGGTCTCTTTTTCAAGTTGGAAGGTATCTAAACGTACAGCAAAAATGGCAAGTTTACCCGCACTGCCTGAAGCTTCGTAGTGGCGAGCTGGGTCTGCATTGAAGCGAGCAGGGGAGTCTTCATCGACTTGACGGACGTGATTGCAGTAGTGATGGTCGTGCCCGCGTCCGCAATCTTGTTGAATATCTTTAACCTGATAACGTTTTTCTTGTAGATTGGTTAAGATTTCTTCTGGGGTTTCGCCTAAATCAATGCCTAAATGGTTTTTTAGTTCTAATTCACCTTTTTCATTAAGTTGAGCAAAAAGCGCCATTTCGGTATAGGCTGGTCCACGTTGAACTAATGCTCCACCTGAGTTGTTACAAATCCCGCCGATAACAGATGCACCAATGCAAGATGAGCCAATAACAGAGTGCGGTTCGCGACCAAATGGTTTGAGTTGATTTTCTAATTCGTTGAGGGTGGAGCCTGGTAAGCAGACAACTTGGGAGGCGTTGTTGATGAGTTGGATGCCGTCAATTCGCATTGCGTTGATGATGACAATATCGCGGTCGTAATCATTGCCATCTGGTGTAGAACCACCAGTTAAACCTGTATTTGCAGCTTGGTTGATAACAATCACATCGTGTTCAACACAGGCTTTTACAATATTCCAAAACTCAAGTAGCGTAGCAGGTCGAACGACAGCAATCGCATTCCCCGTACCAAATCGGTAACCACTTCGATAAGCTTCTGTTTTAGTTAGGTCAGTAATAATATGATGCGTACCGACAATGTCGGTAAGTTGTGAAATGAGTTGTTGAACAGACATTTTGTTATCCTCGTGTGATAAGAATTAACAACATCATAACAGAATAATTCTTATTTGGATAAGGATATTTTAGGCTGCAAGCGGTGGTTTTTTAGAATTTTTTTGCATATAAAAACAGCCCCAAAGGGGCTGAATTATACCTAACCTAGGGTAACTTAGTTACCCTAGGAAAAACAATTAAGCTTGTGTCGCTTGAATTGCAGTTAATGCGATAGTGTAAACGATATCGTCTACTAATGCACCACGAGATAAGTCGTTTACTGGTTTACGCATACCTTGAAGCATAGGACCGATTGAAACGAGATCTGCAGAGCGTTGTACCGCTTTATATGTGGTGTTACCTGTATTTAAGTCTGGGAATACAAACACGGTAGCTTTACCTGCCACCGGTGAGTTAGGTGCTTTAGAACGAGCTACATCTTCCATCACCGCTGCGTCATATTGTAATGGACCGTCAATGATTAAGTCTGGGCGTTTTTCTTTCGCAATGCGAGTTGCTTCTTTCACTTTCTCAACGTCTGCACCAGAACCTGATGTACCTGTTGAGTAAGAGATCATCGCAACACGCGGGTCAATACCAAAGGCTTTCGCAGAGTCTGCTGATTGGATAGCAATTTCTGCTAATTGTTCTGCATTTGGATCTGGGTTTACTGCACAGTCACCATATACCAATACTTGGTCTGGTAATAACATAAAGAAGATAGAAGAAACAATTGAGCTACCTGGAGCAGTTTTGATGATTTGCATTGGTGGGCGAATAGTGTTCGCGGTAGTGTGAACCGCACCTGATACTAAACCATCTACTTCATTTGCTTCTAACATCATTGTACCAAGTACAACGGTGTCTTCTAATTGCTCACGAGCAGACTCTTCGGTCATACCTTTCGCTTTACGTAACTCAACTAAACGAGCTACATAGTTTTCACGCACATCAGCAGGGTTGATGATAGTAATGCCTTTACCTAAGGTTACGCCTTGTGCTTCAGCCACACGTTGAACATCAGTTGGATTCGCAAGTAAGATACATTCTGCGATACCACGTTCTGCACATAATGCAGCTGCTTTAATTGTACGAGGTTCATCACCTTCTGGTAATACGATACGTTTTTTCGCTGAACGTGCAAATTCAGTTAATTGATAACGGAATGCAGCAGGAGATAAGCGTCGTGCACGAGTTGCACCTTTCGCTACTTCTTCGATGAAACCAGCATTTAATGAACCTGCTACGTATTCTTTAATTTCGTTGATACGCTCCTTGTCATCTGCAGGCACTTCTAAGCTGAAGCTTTGAAGATTAAGAGCTGTTTGCCAAGTGTTGCTTTCAACGCGGAATACTGGCACACCTGTTTCGAATGCTTGTTGGCAAAGTTTTGCAATGTTATTCTCGATTTTGTAGCCACCGGTTAATAAGATTGCACCGATTTCTATGCCATTCATTACCGCTAATGATGCAGCCACTAATACTTCTGGACGGTCTGCAGAAGTCACTAATAAATTGCCCGCTTTGAAATGGTCTACCATATGTGGAAGACTACGTGCACAGAAACTTACTCCACGAATACGACGAGAGTTTAATTCTCCTTCGTTGATGATTGAAGCATGTAAATGTTTTGCAAGATCAATTGCACGTGTTGCGATTAAATCTGCTTTCCATTCAATACAGCCAAGCAGTTTGATTGGGCTTTTTGCGAATAAAGTTTCAACTTCAGCCACATTTTGTGTGCTGTGTTGGAAAGAGTCGAAGATTTCAGTTAAATCTGGGCGAGTACGACCTGATTCATCAACAGGTGCGTTAAATTTGTTGATTACCACACCTAAAAGATTAGGGTTGTTACGACCACCAAATTCTGATGCTGCCGCTTCAACACGTTCTTTTAATTGAGCTGGTTTATCTGAACCTGGTGCTGCGACTAATACGATTTCTGCATCTAATGCTTGAGCTACTTCGTAGTTTACGCTGTTTGCGTATGCATTTTTACGTGTTGGAATTAAACCTTCTACTACGATCACTTCATTATTTTTTGATAATGCTTGGTGACGTTCTACGATTTTCTCTAATAATACATCTGTTTGGTTTTGACCGATTAGCGTTTCTGCTTCGCTTAACATAAACGGTTCGCCCACTTCAGTTGTTCGAGTTGCCTTGATAATTGAAGTAGAGCGGTCTAAGGTATCTTCGCCTGTGATTGGTTGTGCAATCGGTTTTAAGAAACCCACTTTAGTGCCTTTTTGTTCAAGTGCGTGAACAAGACCTAAGGTCACACTTGTTAAACCTACACCAGTGGTAGTAGGGATTAAGATAATTGTTCTAGACATTTTATTTCTTCCAAGTTGATATAAAAATGAAAGGGCAGAGTAGTCTGCCCTTAGAAATTATAGTGCTAATTCAGCAGTATCTTGTGCAATCACTAATTCTTCATTGGTTGGGATAACCATTGCTTTGAATGCAGAATCGTCAGTTGTAATCACACCTTCTTTACCGAAGCGTGCTGCAAGGTTGCGTTCATTATCTAATTTTACACCGAATAATTTTAGGTGGTTTAATGTTAATTCACGAACATGCGCAGAGTTTTCACCGATACCACCTGTAAATGCGATAGCATCTAAGTGAGAGTCTCCTAAGATTGCCATATATGCACCGATGTATTTCGCTAAACGGTAGCTATAAACATCTAACGCACGTTTTGCTTCTGGTTTAGATGCATCGTCGTAGTTGTCTTCCGCATAACGGCAGTCACTAGTTACTTCAGTTAAACCTAAAAGACCTGATTTTTTCACTAAGGTATCTTCGATTTGCTCCATTGACATACCTAAGTTTTTGTATAGATAGAATACGATTGCGGGGTCGATGTCGCCAGAACGTGTACCCATTACTAAACCTTCTAATGGGGTTAAGCCCATTGAAGTATCAATACATTTACCGTTACGAACTACAGATACAGAACCACCGTTACCTAAGTGACATACGATAACGTTTGTTTGGTCAACTGGTTTGCCAACACGCTCAGCCACTTCACGAGAGATGAATAAATGGCTTGTTCCATGTGCTCCATAGCGACGAACACCGTGTTCTTTATATAAAGAGTATGGAAGTGCATATAAGAATGCTTCTTCAGGCATTGTTTGGTGGAATGCTGTGTCGAATACAGCAACGTTTTTCTCTTTTAATTCAGGGAAGATACGGAATGCTTCTTTAATACCGATTAGGTGAGCAGGGTTGTGAAGTGGTGCGAATTGAATTGCTTCTTCAATACCTTTAACAACATCATCATTGATCACTACAGATGAAGTGAATTTCTCACCACCGTGAACGATACGGTGACCGATAGCACCAATGCTTGCTTTTAATTCTTCTGATAATAACTCATTAGCGATGAAGTTTAATGCTTCGCTGTGTGCAGCACCTGCACCTAATTCTGCATTACCTTTTTCGCCATGTAATTTCCATTTGATGCGTGCATCTTCTAAATGGAATGCTTCTGCTAAACCAGATAATTTTTCATCACCTGTTTTAGGATCTAAGATAGCAAATTTTAAAGATGAGCTACCACAGTTAAGGATAAGAATTAAATTTTTAGACATGTCAAATACCTTAGTTTTCGTTTTAGGAAATATAAATTAGACACGCAAAGCGTGAACTATGAAGTATAGAATATCACGTTTCATAATCTGAATTAAAGCGTAAATGCAAAAAATTTGATTTAGATTAGAAAAATACAGTTAAAGAGTTAAATAAACAATAAATTAACATACTTTTTACACTTTATTTAATTTCGTATAACGTAGATTATGTTAAATATAATGCAGAAATAATCAAAATAACTATACTCCATTTGTTTCTATAACTTCTATAAAAGAAAAAACCTAGCTGCATTTTTTTTGCAACTAGGTTTTTGTTCTTCTAGTTTTTATTATTCGTGATGCTTATCTTTCGCTCGTTCCAAAATATGCTGAATTTCTACCATCATCTCTTGATCTTCATCTAATGCAATTTTACGCATTGCTTCGTTTTTGAAGCTTTCTAATTTAGGGTCATAAACTTCAGCCATCAATTTTACCCGGTGACGGTCTTTATCGAAGTAATATTTACAGATCTCATCTGCTACTTCATATTCAACGCCTAGTTCTTCAAGTGCTTTGCGTCCCATACGAACGGATGAATCGAATAATTCACGCACTTGGACATCAGCCCCTGCTTTGTAAAGCTCAAACACGTGGCGACGGTCATACGCACGGGTTAAAATGCGAATATTGGGATTTAATGCACGCGCTGTTTCTACAATATGCAACGCTTGTTTTTTGTCATCAACAGCGACAATCATTAAATCAGCGGTTTCAATGCCTGCATTACGCAGTAATTCTGGACGTGTTGCATTGCCGTAATAGCTTTTCACGCCCATCCCCTTCAAACCTTCAACCAGTTTAGCATCCATATCAATTACGGTCGCGTGATAGCCCGACATCGTTAAAATATGGTTCACAATTTGACCATAACGCCCAATTCCGACCAGAATAACAGAACGTTGTTCATCAATGTGATCCTCTGGCTGATTGTTTTTTTCCGCTAAACGAGGTGCTACAAATTTATTATGCAATAGGATTGTAATTGGGGCAAAAATCATTGAAAGTACCACAATAGCGGTTAAATTTGCTTGAATTTCTGCATTGATTACGCCTTTTGTCGTTGCTGCAGCAAATAATACGAAGGCAAACTCCCCGCCTTGTGCCATTACCACTGCTCTATCCATCGCATTTGTATTTGAACTTCCCGCCAGTTTTGCGATACCAAAAATCACCAACGATTTTACAAACATCATCGCAACAACTGCAGATAAAATTAGCAACCAGTTATTGAATACCACATTCAGATCTAACGCCATTCCTACACCGAGGAAGAATAATCCAAGTAATAAGCCTCTGAATGGTTCGATATCCGCTTCTAATTGGTGACGGAAGCTTGATTCTGAAAGTAACACACCAGCAACGAATGCCCCCATTGCGGTTGATAAACCACCCTCTTCCATTAACCATGCTGAACCAAGCACCACAAATAACGCCACAGCAGTCATCAATTCACGTATTTTGGTTTTCGCTAAAATGCGGAATAACGGGTTTAAGAGCCAAATGCCTGCTACTACTAATGCTGTAACTGATAAGCCTGCAATGCCGATTTTCTGCCAAATTGGTGTTGTATTTACCACTGCTGTTGTATCAGCAGGCGCTAAGAATGATACGACTGCAAGTAATGGCACGATGATTAAGTCTTCAAAAAGCAAGATCGAAATCATTTTCTGACCACGGTAGCTCGCCATATCGCCACGCTCGCTTAATACCTGCATAACAATCGCGGTTGACGTTAAAACGAAACCTGCTCCCGCAATAAACGCGACTTGCCAAGGAAAACCAAATGCCATTGCTACAAAAGTAAGCAAAATAGCACTCACGACCACTTGTGCACTGCCTAACCCAAAAATCTGACGGCGTAATCCCCACAAATGGGATGGCTTCATCTCTAAACCGATAATGAAGAGGAACATTACCACACCAAGTTCAGCTATGTGAATGATAGATTGCGGATCTGAAAATAATCCCAATCCAAAAGGACCAATTGCCAAACCTGCGGCTAAATAGCCTAAAACTGAGCCTAAACCAATTCTTTTAAAAATTGGCACTGCAACAATTGCCGCCCCCAATAAAGTGACGACACTCAATAATTGACTTGCACCTTCCGCTGCCATAACACTCCTTAAACATAAAAACAAAAATATGTATGCATTATCAGCTAAAGTCGCCTAAATTCCTAGCTAAATTTAAGCAATTTACCGAAGTTTTACACTTCTCTTTAATGGCTTTAAAAAATAGTGATAAAATACAAAGAATTTCCATTTATTTATTAGGAAAACACTTATGACTACCCCATTTATCGATCTCCAAATTGCTACCGAAAATGAAGCCAATTTGCCAACAGTTGAACAATTTACACACTGGGTGCAAACTGCTCTCGCTTTCGAAGCTCAAACTGACGATTTTCCCGAAACGGAAATGACTATCCGCATCGTAGATGAAGAAGAAAGCCACCATTTGAACCTCACTTATCGTGGTAAAGATAAACCAACCAATGTACTCTCTTTCCCATTTGAAGTGCCTGATGAAGTGGAGCTTGCTTTATTAGGTGATTTAGTGATTTGCCGCCAAGTGGTTGAACGTGAAGCTGAAGAGCAACAAATCAGCCTCGAATCACATTGGGCACATTTAGCGGTACACGGTACGTTGCATCTACTGGGTTACGATCACATCGTAGATGCGGAAGCCGAAGAAATGGAAGGGGTAGAAACGGAAATTATGCAGAAACTCGGTTTTGAAGATCCGTATCTTTCTGAAAAAGCCATCAAAGAATAATGCGTAAACTGGTTATTCTCACACAAATTCCTTCTTGGCTTTCTGAGCAACTCAATAAAAGCGTTACAACGCATCGAAATAACATCCTTCAAGAAGGAATTTTTTTACCTCACGAGGTAGAAACTCAATCCCATTGGCAATTTATTCCCTTTTCAAATGCCAAAAGCCTGCTTGGTTCAGAGTTTCCTACTGCGTTCTATTTTATGGGAAACTGCCCCATTCAATTTAACCTAGAAGCCTTTGCTATTCTTGCAGGAACGATTCAACATCAAGGTTGTTTATATTTAATTTGCCCAAATTGGGAAAAGTTGGAAACTATTCCTGACCAAGATGCGTTGCGTTGGAACGAAAATAACACCATCTTCTGCCCGACGTTTTACCAACATTTTAAAGATTTAGTCCACCAATTTGGTTTTTCTATCGACAAAAGATTAGATACCTTCTCCATCACAAGCGGTCAAAATCAAGCAAATTTTTGCAAAAAAGTAGAAACAGACCTAACCGAAGAACAGCAAAATATTTTTAAAAATCTGCCGCTTGCAAACGAAGATATTCATCTTATTAACGCACCACGTGGACGAGGGAAATCTACCCTCGCTGGAAAATTGGCTACAAAAATTGCTCAACAAAATAGTGTTGTGATTACCGCCCGTAGCCGTAAAGCATTAACCAATTTCTGGAAACTTTCAGATAACACGCAAATGCCATTTTTTGCCCCAGATGCTTTATTACAACAAATTGAAGAAAAAAACATTTCACCAAATCAATGGCTTTTTGTCGATGAAGCTGCAAGCCTTCCCCTCCCATTTTTACAGCAATTTTGCAACTATTTCGATAAAGTCGTTTTAACGACAACAACGCATAATTACGAAGGGACAGGCAGAGGCTTTTCTCTCAAACTGCCCAAACAAATTAACCGCCAAATAAAGCATTGGCAGCTTAGCCAACCGCTCCGTTGGCAAGCAAATGACACACTGGAAGCCTTCGTAAATGCCCTTTTGCTACTTGATGAAGAGCTTTCATACACCGAAAACAACGCAAGATCGCAAAAACACGATTACACCGCTGAAGAGATGAACTTAAGTGAGAAAAAAGCCTTTTACGCATTACTCTCTCAAGCCCATTACAAAACGACTCCTACGGATCTTCGGCGTTTATTGGATGGAACAAACCAGCAATTTTTCCGTGTATTACATCAAGATGACACATTGCTTGGTGGTATTTGGGCAATCGATGAAGGCGGTTTAGATCCAGAACTTATCCAAGCGATTTGGCGAGGCTCTCGCCGTCCTCAAGGTAATTTAGTGGCTCAATATCTATGCTTTCAAGCTAATTTGCCAGAGGCCTGCGAGCTTCGTTCCATGCGTATTTCCCGCATTGCAGTTGACCCAAATTATCAGAATCAAGGCGTAGGCAAGCAGTTAATTTCTGAGTTTATTTTGCAAATCCGCCAACAAAAACAACCGCTTGTCGATTTTGTTTCCGTCAGTTTTGGTATGACAGAAAATTTATTGCATTTTTGGAAGCAAGCAGGCTTTATATTAGTGCAAATCACACCGAATAAAGAAGCCAGCAGTGGCTACCCAAGTGCGATGATGCTCTACCCTATTACCGAACAAGGAAAAACGTTCTGCGAAAAAGCCAAAACGAAATTTGAACATGATCAGGCGGTGATTTTTAACCAAGAAAATGCAAATTTCAGCTTTCAAGCAGAAGATAGACAGAATCTTTTCGGCTTTGCAAATTATTACCGAACATTAACCGCTTGTTATGCGAGCCTAAAGCGGTTGTATTTTTCCGATACATCGCAATTTGCGGAGCTTGCCGAGATTTTATCAAGCCCTTGGAATGCAAAATATAGTAAATCACAAATTGAGCAATGGCGGAAAATCGTTCAACAAAAAATATTCTATGCAAACGTTTAATTTCACTTGCAAAAATACCTATTTAGTTTTATAAATCAAACACTCTAACTTTTGAACAAACACAATTTGAGAGGTAAGAAATGTCAATGTTTGACCATATCCAAGCAGCTCCAGCAGACCCCATTTTAGGCTTAGGCGAAGCATTCAAAGCAGAAACCCGTGAAGGTAAAATTAACTTAGGGATCGGCGTTTATATGAATGCAGAAGGCAAAACAACGATCGTTAAAGCGGTAAAAGAAGCCGAACGCCAATTATTAGCCAATGAAACAACCAAAAACTACTTAACCATTGACGGCGTACAAGTCTATAACGCTTATACACAAAAATTACTTTTCGGTGAAAACGCGGAAGTGATTACCTCAGGTCGTGCAAAGACGGCACAAAGTTTAGGGGGTACAGGTGCATTACGCATTGCTGCTGAATTTATCAAACGCCATACTTCTGCCAAAAATGTCTGGATTTCAAACCCAACTTGGCCAAACCACAATGCGATTGTAAACGCCGTAGGTTTAACCGTAAAAAATTACCGCTATTATAACGAAGCCACAAAACGTTTAGACTGGGATAATTTAATTGCCGATTTAAGCCAAGCAGAAGCAGGCGATGTAGTGTTATTCCACGGTTGCTGCCACAATCCAACAGGGATTGACCCAACGCCCGCACAATGGGACGAATTAGCTAAAATGTCAGCTGAAAAAGGTTGGTTACCGTTATTCGACTTTGCTTATCAAGGTTTCGCAAATGGTTTAGAAGAAGATACCTACGGTTTACGTGCTTTCGTAAAAAATCACCGTGAATTATTAGTTGCAAGTTCTTATTCGAAAAACTTTGGTTTATACAACGAGCGTGTAGGTGCTTTCACACTGATCGCAGACAATACCGAAGTGGCAAATAAAGCCTTCACGCAAATTAAAGCGATTATCCGCACCCTCTACTCTAATCCAGCCTCACACGGGGCAAGTGCAGTTGCAACCGTATTAAGCAACCCAGCGTTAAAAGCAGAATGGGAAGCAGAATTAACCGAAATGCGTAACCGTATTAAATCAATGCGTAGCAGTTTGGTGGAATTATTAAAAGAGAAAGGCGCAACACAAGATTTCTCATTTATCAACGAGCAAAATGGGATGTTTTCTTTCAGCGGTTTAACCCCAGAACAAGTTGATAAGCTCCGCGAAGATTTCGCTATTTACGCCGTTCGTTCAGGTCGTATTAACGTGGCAGGTATTGTTGATAGCAACATCGAAAAACTAGCAGAAGCGATTGTGAAGGTGTTGTAAGGTAAGTTTTAAAGGAATAAAAAAGCCAGCAGCCGCTGGCTTCTCTCTAGCATTTAATATTTCCGTTCTATCTCTTCAGGATTAAACATCGTTGGCTTTTCCACTCCTTGCAATAACTGGTAGTAGTAATCATAAGTTAATACATTTTGCACATAGCCTCGAGTTTCCAAAAATGGAATAGAGGCGATAAACTCATCCATTGCCAATCGTCCGCCTGCAAGTTCTAACCAACGAGTAACACGGCTTGTACCTGCGTTATAGGCGGAAGCAATCAGAATACGGTTTTGTGGGTATTTCTCATTTAATTCCGCCAAATGCGCGG
This sequence comes from Pseudohaemophilus paraphrohaemolyticus, assembly GCF_003253115.1. Lineage (GTDB taxonomy): Bacteria > Pseudomonadota > Gammaproteobacteria > Enterobacterales > Pasteurellaceae > Haemophilus_A > Haemophilus_A paraphrohaemolyticus_A. The sequence continues at coordinate 149,363 of NZ_QEQF01000001.1, forward strand.
TGCCGAGCATAATATTCCGAAAAGGCTCAATTAAATCACGCTCGCCCGTGTAAATTAATTCACCCACTTTCGCTGTATTACTTGCTGTGCTTGGTAACATTTGCATTAAACCGATCGCATTGGCGTGTGAGCGTGCTTGTGGGTTCCACGCACTTTCTTGGCGAGAAATTGCCATTGCAAACGTTTGAGTAATTGGTTTACCTTGTAAATTCATTGCAAACCAATCAGAGTAAGCATTTGGCAAGCGAAGCGGAATGTAATCCCATGCTTTGGCTTGAATGGTGCCTTCCACCGCTAAGTCATACCAATTTTGTGCTAAAGCAAACTGGCTAAATGCTAATTTTTCCTCAAAATTGACCGCTTGTAATAGCTCAATCCAAGCTATTTTAGCTTGTGCTATACGGTTCAATTCCCGCAGTTCGGCAATGCGTTCAAGCGGTTGTTTCCATTGTGATGTTTGCAAATCTGTCAGCGGTGCAACCGTTGGCATTTCAACTTGGTAGGCTTGTCCTAATTGCTCGGTGGCTAACATTGGATAGAAACCTCGCTCTTTAGCTAATGCAGCCAACACCTTTTGTTGTTCTTCTTTTGGTAAGGTCTTTGCCTGCCAATAACGCCATTCCGCCTTATTTTTCCCTTCTTCGCTAAGTAATGCTAGCCAAGGTTTGAGATCATTTTGTTGCCAAATTGCCATTCGTAAACGACGCTCAGTGAGATTATCTGCCTTAAGTTCCTGCAATTGTGCATCTCGCCACAGTTGGAAACTCGGATCTGAATGGTCAAACAGACGGCTAATAAAACCGATTTTCCAATCCCGAATTTCATCTGCTGACAGTTGCCATTTATCCGCCCATTGCTGATAAAGTGCAAAACTTGGGTTTGGCATTTGCTCACTTAAAGTGTTTATCCATTTGGGGAAAACGGCTAGCACAATTCGTTTGTTTTCAGCAGTAATCGGTTGATTTTTGATAAAATTCTGCAAGCTGCTTGGATTGTTCTGTAATGCTTGAACCGTGGTTAACCAAGTTTGCAATTCAGGATCTTGAGTTTGAGTGAGTAAATTGGCTAAACCTTGTTTTGCTTCTAAATGGAAAAAATTGACCGCTTTCTGTCTGATTTTCTCAGGCGTTCGTAAGTTTTGATCTCGCCAATAAGCCTCAATCCCCGCACATTCTGACGGCAATTGTCCGTTGGTTTTCCAGTAATTCGGCTCAACGTTGCTTGGCATCAGCCAAAAATCGTTATTTTCAGGGTTATTGCCTTGCCAAAATTGATCAAATTTCGTCAGTAATTTACCCATCTCCTCTGAATTTGGCCCTGCGGTTTGGTTGGCTTGAGCCGCTTCAGGATTGATCTGTAACTGCTCGGCTAACAATTGAAATTGAGCAGAAAATAGGCGACATTGATTAAGTACGCTTGTTGCGCTTACCGTTTGTCCGTAAGCCAACAATTCTGCCCATTTTTGTTGTTGATAAAGCGTTTCAAACGGGCGTTGTGCAAGCTGATTACGTTTCGCAATGTTCGGATATTGTGCAATAAACTTCTGCAATTCCTCATCAGTTAGTATATTTGCCTTAATTTTGGCTCTTATCAATGCCCATTGGGCATCTTCATATAACGGATATCCAATTAAAGTCATCTGAAGTTGCTGAACTAGTGCCAAAATATTCGGCGATAAATGCTTTTGTTGTTCACTGGCTTTGAGCAATCCTTCAAGTTGCAGAAAATTATTACGTTGCATCAGCCGCGTTTGTTGCTCAAATTGTTGAGCCTGTTTCCAACCTTTTTCCCAATCCGCAATATTGATGGTCGCGATATTTTGTGTTTCAGTTGAAGAGTGAGGCTTGGGATTATTCGCCCAAACCAAAGGAGCTGCCAAGCAAAGGGCAAGATAGTTTTTTTTCCACATTTTATCTCTTTCCTTAAAAATAATTCTTTTTCTTTGAATACAAAAAACGCTTGAAGTTGCAAGCCTCAAGCGTTTTCTTTGGTAGAATAGATTACTCTTCAATAACCACTTTACCAATATAATCTAAATTGCGGTAACGCTGTGCGTAATCTATGCCAAAGCCAACCACAAATTCATCAGGAATAGTAAACCCAACCCATTCCACTGGCACTTCCACTTCACGGCGAGAAGGTTTATCTAAAAGCGTACAAATGGCAATTGAGCGTGGTTCACGAAGTTTTAAGATTTCACGCACTTTATTAAGCGTAAAGCCTGTGTCGATAATATCTTCTACGATTAACACGTCTTTGCCTTGAATTTCACTGTCTAAGTCTTTTAAGATTTTGACATCACGACTCGATTCTGTACTTAATCCATAGCTAGAAGCGGTTAAAAAATCCACCTCAATAGGCAAGTTAAGATGACGAACTAAATCTGCCATAAACATAAAAGAACCACGCAATAAACCGACAACTACCAAGTTTTGGCAATGCTCGAACTGTTGATAATGACGGTTAATTTCTTGTGCCAACTCTTTTACGCGAGATTGAACATCTTCACGAGAAATTAGCGTTTCAATGTGATGTTTTTTCATAAAATGCTCTCTTTAAAAATTTTCGCTACTCTAGCAAAATTCAATTCATTTTACTAGCTATTTGCAAACGTTTGCAATTTTAAAATTAGACTGCAGCCATTATCTCTTCAATATCCGCAAGCTCTTTTGGGCAACCGCTGGTGAGGTTTTTATTTCCGTACTCGGTCATCAATAAATTATCTTCAATGCGAATGCCAATGCCCTTATATTGCTCTGGCACATCTGTATCACTGGCGATATATAAACCAGGTTCGACGGTAATTACCATACCGATTTCTAATGGGCGACTACGTTCGTTGCTGTAATCGCCGACATCGTGTACATCCAAACCAAGCCAATGACCTAAACCGTGCATATAAAATTGGCGATACGCTTTTTGTTCAATCAAGGTGTGTACATTGCCTTTTAAAATACCGAGTGCGACCAAGCCTTCAGTAAAAATCTCAATTACTCGCTCATTTGCCATTTTGATAGAATTACTCGGCACTAATAGTTTAATTGCCTCTTTTTGGGCTTTTAAAACCAATTCATAAAGCGCTTTTTGTGGCTCGCTAAATTTCCCATTTACAGGGAAAGTGCGGGTAATATCACCTGCATAATAAGCAAACTCTGCTCCTGCATCAATCAACAACAAATCCCCGTCTTTCATTACCGCACTATTCTCATCATAATGAAGTACACACGCATTTTCACCGCTTGCAACAATCGAATTATAAGAAGGAAAACGAGCTCCAAAGCGATTAAATTCATGCTGAATTTCACCTTCAATTTCCATCTCGTAACGATTTGGGCGCGTCTGTTTCATGGCTCGAATATGAGCTAATGCTGAAATATGGCAAGCTTGTTGAATAAGTGCAATTTCAGCCGTTGACTTAATTAAACGCATCTCTGAAAGCATTGGTCTCCAATCAATTACCTCTTTGAATTGAGCATTAACAACCTTATCTCCCCACGCTTGATACCCTTGGGCATAGTAGCAAGCGGTCAAATTTTGTGTTTTTTCTGTAAAAATTTTAGCAAGATGTTCAATTTCAAACGCAGCATCAACCTTTAATGTTTCTGGTGCAGCTTCAACACCTAAGCGACGACCTGTCCAAATCTCTTTTTCACGATCTTTTTTGCGTAAGAAAATAGTACTTTCGCACAGTCCTTTTTGCTTAATTAACAATAACGCAGATTCTGGCTCAGCAAAGCCTGTGAGATACCAGAAATAGCTATCTGGACGGAAGTGGTAATTGCAGTCGTTATTACGGCGTTTTTCTGCTTCGGTAAAAATAATAAAGGCGGAATTATCTTGCATTTGAGCAAAAACATTTTCGCGACGAGTAATAAATTCTTCTTGTGGAAGTTCAGCAAGATAGGCGAGATCCATAATTCCTCTCTTAGCCCATTAGGCTTTTAACTGTTCAATTTCTTTAATAAATTCGTCAATATCTTCAAAACTGAGATAGACAGAAGCAAAGCGGATATAAGCTACTTTATCCAACTCTTTTAATACATTCATCGCTAACGTGCCCACCAATTTACTTGGCACTTCTCGTTCGCCCGTAGCACGCAGTTGCACAATAATCTGGTTAATCGCACGCTCTTGGTCATCCGCACTTACTGGGCGTTTTTCCAATGCCTTGATTAAACTGATGCGTAATTTATTGGCATCAAAAGGTTCGCGATTTCCATTATTTTTCACAATATAGGGAATAAAAAGCTCTGCCGACTCAAAGGTGGTAAAACGCTCTTTACAACTTGTGCATTCACGACGGCGGCGGATTTGATAGCCATCTGCCGCCAAGCGTGAATCAATCACTTTAGTTTCTTCTTTACTACAAAATGGACAACGCATAATACTCTCTCGTGTTCTAAAATGTGGTTTTATTTCGTGTAAAAAACGATCAAACAAAATAAAAAAAGCCCCTTGCAAAGGGGCTACTCGGAAAGCAAATTTATGAAATCGGTTGTTGAACACAACTCTAGTTTTTGTTACTTGCAAAGATACTCGAAAATTTTTGCTTTTTCAAACGCATTTTACAAAAACAGAAAACCAATGTTTAAATTTGTGATCAAGTTCAAAATTTTTATTTTTGATACGATCATTTTTTAATCAAATTAAACACTATAAACGGCGTGCTTGCCAATAAGCTTTTGCCCAAAATGGCGTATTCATACTGGAATAAATGACCCCACCTTTGGTTGAAGCGTGTAAGAATTGCCCATTTTTCACATAAACTCCAACGTGCTTACCGTTTGGTCCTCGCCCTGTATTGAAGAAAACCAAATCGCCCGTTCTGATTTCGTGCTTCTCGATTTTTCTGCCCACTTTAGCTTGATCAACCGTCATTCTTGGTAAATCAATGCCAAACAAGTCTCTAAACGTGATTTGCATAAACCCAGAGCAATCAACCCCACTACGAGAATTTCCGCCAAGCTTATAACGTGTGCCTTTCCATTCTTGCTGATGCTCGCTTAAATTCGCAATCACCAAAATGGGATCGCCTAAACTAGTTTTGTTTGTGCGATAAATTTTGCTTACTTGCGATTGAGATGATGGGCCTGAAGAACAAGCAGTCAAAATGGCAGTTAAACTTACTATCATCACTTTCGGTAAATGTTTTCTTAAAAATGCTTTCATAGCTCCTCTCAATCAAATGTCTATATTCAGATCTATATCTGGGCTTGTTAAACTCGCCCCTATGTTGATACACAAACAGACTCTGAGGTTGTCAAAGTATTAGTTTTGCGCATCTGAAACATAACACTTTTAGGTTTTGACTCTCTATTTACTATTTTTTTGCGGAACTAACACGATCACGCATTTTTTGCCCTGCTTTAAAAACTACCACACGACGAGCAGAAATCGTGACACTTTCACCCGTTTTAGGGTTGCGTCCTGGGCGTGCTTTTTTCTCACGCAAGGTAAAATTACCAAAACCAGATAATTTTACCTCTTCGCCTGAAGCCAATATTTTTCTGATTTCGTCAAAAAATTGATCAATAAACAACTTTGCGGCTTGTTTGTCAAATCCTTTTGCAATTAATGCGTCTGCAAGTTCAATTTTAGTGAGAGCCATAAAATATCCTTTTACGAATTAGTCACGAAGTACCGCATTAAAACGTCCTGCAAGTGTTGCTAAAACTGCTTGCATTACCGCATTAATTTCGTCTTCTTCTAACGTTTTTTCGGTGTCTTGAATCGTTAAGCTAATCGCTAAACTTTTCTTACCTTCGGCAAGATTTGTGCCTTGGTAAACGTCAAATAAATTCACGCCAACCAATTTTTCTCCACCTGCTTTACGGCAAGTTTCAAGTACTTCGCCCGCTGCAACAGTTTCATCAACTACTACCGCAATGTCTCGATTATTCGCGGGGAATTTAGAAATCTCTTTCGCTGCTGGCACAGGGCGTTCTGAAATTGCTGAAGCTAATAATTCAAACACTACAGGTTTGCCTTTAATGCCCAGTTTTTGCACGATTGAAGGATGAACAGTACCAATAAAGCCGATTTCTTTACCATCAAGCATAATTGCAGCCGATTGACCTGGGTGTAAAGCTGGGAACGATTTTGCCACAAATTGCAGATCTTGACGTCTCGCTGTTAAAGAAAGCACGCGTTCTAAATCGCCTTTTAAGTCGAAGAAATCTACCGATTCAGCTTTATTTTCCCAATGGGTTGCACGTTTATCTCCCACGATAGCTGCTGCAAATACAGCTTCTTGACGCACGCCTAATTCTGCATTTGCATCAGGAATAAAGCGTAAGCCGCCCTCAAAAATACGCACGCGATTTTGTTGGCGATTTTGATTGTACATGATTGTTTCAAGCAAGCCTGTTAACAGCGACACACGCATTGCCGACATTTCACTTGAAATTGGATTTGGCAGAATTAACGCTTCTTGATCTGGGTGTAATAATTGTTGCACTTTCGGGTCAACGAAACTATAGGTAATCACCTCTTGATAATCGCTATCTACTAATGCTGTACGCACACGAGATGCTTCCAATAACTTCTCTGGTGTGCCTTTCATTTCAAGGTGTGCTAATGGCGAATTATTTGGAATGTTGTTGTAGCCGTAAATACGTGCTACTTCTTCGATCAAATCTTCTTCAATTTCAATATCAAAACGCCAGCTTGGGGAAACCGCTGTCCAAGTGTTATTCGCGAAGGTAACATTCAAGCCTAAGCGAGTGAGAATATCGGTCACGATTTCATCTTCGATATGGTGTCCGATCACCGCATCTAATTTGCTACGGCGTAGGCTCACGGTTTGGCGAGTTGGTAAATGTTCTTTTGCAACGGCTTCCACAATTTCACCCGCTTCACCGCCACAAATTTCTAATAATAACGCGGTTGCACGTTCCATTGCTTGACGTGTTAATTCAGGATCAACCCCTCGCTCAAAGCGATGTGAAGCATCGGTGTGTAAGCCGTATTGACGTGCACGTCCCGTAATCGCAAGTGGTGCAAAGAATGCGGCTTCTAATACCACATCTTTGGTTTCTTCATTCACGCCACTGGCTTCACCGCCGAAAATTCCCGCCAGTGCTAATGCGCCTTTGCTATCAGCAATTACAAGTGTATTCGACTGTAATTTTGCCGTTGTGCCGTCTAATAACACTAATTCTTCGTCTGCTTTCGCCATACGTACTTGAATTGCACCATCAATTTTAGCCGCATCAAAAGCGTGCATTGGCTGACCTAACTCAAGCAAGCTCAAGTTTGTGATGTCTACAATTGGATCGATAGAACGAATACCACAACGGCGTAATTTTTCCTGTAACCATAATGGCGATGCAGCCTTCACGTTCACGTTTTTTACCACACGCGCTAAATAACGTGGGCAAGCCTCTGGGGCTTGTAATTCAACTGCCACTTTATCGGCAATGGTTGCAGGCACAGCTTCAATTGCTGGTGCTTTCACTTCTGCACGGTTAATTACGCCCACTTCACGCGCAATACCAGCAATGCTTAAGCAGTCTGCTCGATTTGGTGTTAAGCTAATTTCGATTGCCACATCGTTTAAGTTTAAGTATTCACGGAAATCTGTGCCGATTGGTGCATCAGCTGGTAACTCAATAATACCACTATGATCTTCTTTAATCCCTAATTCAGAGAACGAGCAAAGCATCCCTTCCGATGGCTGACCACGTAATTTAGTTTTCTTAATTTTGAAATCACCAGGTAACACTGCCCCTTCTGTTGCACAAGCCACTTTCAAGCCTAAACGACAGTTTGGTGCACCGCATACGATATCTAATAAGCGATCACAGCCTACGTTCACTTTAGTTACGCGTAATTTATCTGCATCAGGATGTTGTGCACACTCTACTACTTCACCAATCACCACGCCTGTGAACTCGCCTGCCACAGGCTCAACGCCATCCACTTCTAAACCTAACATCGTAATTTGGTCACACAGCTGTTCCGTTGAAATCGCAGGGTTCACCCACTCACGCAACCAAGATTCATTGAATTTCATTTTATATCCTTTCCAATTTTGTAAAATCTTTGCGGAATTTTACCGCTTGTATATGATAAACATCGTTATCAAATCTCCCCTACTCCCTCTTTGAAAAAGAGGGAGTAGGGAAGATTTTAGTGAAGCGTTATTTAAACTGTTTCAAGAAACGCAGATCGTTCTCAAAGAATGAACGTAAATCAGTCACGTTATAACGTAACATAGTTAAACGCTCCACGCCCATACCGACGGCGAAACCACTGTATTCTTCAGGGTCAATACCCACGTTGCGTAACACATTCGGATGAACCATACCGCAGCCTAATACTTCTAGCCATTTACCATTTTGACGCATTACGTCCACTTCTGCTGAAGGCTCGGTGAATGGGAAGAATGACGGGCGGAAACGCACTTGTAAATCTTCTTCGAAGAACGCTTTTAAGAAGTCGTGGATTAAACCTTTTAGCTCGGTAAAGTTCGCTTTTTTATCCACATAAAGCAATTCAATTTGGTGGAACATTGGGGTGTGGGTTTGGTCGTAGTCGTTACGATACACACGACCTGGTGCCACAATGCGAAGTGGTGGTTGGACTTTTTCCATCGTACGAATCTGCACACCCGATGTTTGGGTGCGTAATAGACGGTTTGCATCAAACCAGAAAGTATCGTGATCAGCACGTGCGGGGTGGTGTGCAGGAATATTTAACGCATCAAAGTTGTAGTAATCGCTTTCCACTTCAGGACCGTTCGCCACGGTAAAACCTAATTCAGAGAAGAATTTCACCACACGCTCAATCGTAATAGAAACAGGATGTAAACCGCCCAATTCAGTTTTACGACCAGGTAAAGAAACATCAATGCTCTCGCTCACTAATTTTGCGTTTAACTCTGCCGTTTCTAATGCTTCTTTTTTCTCATTTAACGCATTTTGTGCAATTTGTTTTGCATCATTGATTTTTTGCCCTACTGCGGGACGCTCTTCTGCAGGCACATCACGCAAGCCTTGCATTAACGCCGTGAAATGCCCTTTTTTGCCAAAATATTCTACTTTTAATGCTTCAAGTGCAGCCACATCAGAAGCAGCATTTACCGCTTCAACCGCCTGTGCTACCAAACTTTCTAAGTTTTGCATTCTATCCTCTAAAATTACTGATGAAAAATTGTAGAGATAATAATACTTTGCAGACGGAATGTAAACGTGAAGATAAGTTCAAGCACAAATTTTTCCTTTTAAATCAAGGGTTATTTGCTTTTAAACAAATTTCAAGTGGTTAGCTTAAGCAGCCTTTTTCTTCGCTACAGCAAATATTGTTTTCCACTCTTTGTCTGCTAACAAGCCATTATGTGCCCCACCAAAATGGCTGGAAGGTTTTTGCAAAGTCATTTATTATGCCTTATGATCACAAAATCCATTTTAAATAAAATCGAGGAGAATTATGTCAATTGAAAAACAACAAGTTTTAGACGCTTTTCATTTTCGTGCAGCGTGCCGTGCTTACGATCCTACACGCAAAATTAGCCGTGAAGACATGGATTATATTTTAGAACTCGGGCGCCTTTCACCAAGTTCGGTAGGTTCTGAACCGTGGAAATTTTTGGTACTACAAAATGTGACAATTCGAGAGAAAATCGCACCTGTTTCATGGGGTATTAAACACCCGATGAATGAGATGAGCCATTTGGTTGTCATTTTAGCGAAGAAAAATGCCCGTTTTGATAGCGAGTTTTTCCGAACTTCGCTTGAAAAAAGAGGCTTAACGCCTGAGCAGATGAGCGCAACGATTGCTCGTTATAAAACTTTCCAAACTGATGATATTCAAATCTTAGAAAGTGAGCGTACTTTATTTGATTGGTGTAGTAAACAGACCTATATAGCGTTGGGTAATATGATGACAGGCGCAGCACTGATTGGCATTGATTCCTGTCCAATTGAAGGCTTTAGTTACCCTGAAGTGAATCGTATTCTAGCCGAAGAGGGTTTATTCGATCCAAATGAATGGGGAGTTTCTTGTATGGTTACTTTTGGTTATCGTGCCAAAGAGATTAAGAAGAAGTATCGCAAGCCTACTGAAGAAGTAATTGAATGGGTTGAGTAAAACAAAGGTGGGATCTCCCACCTTATTTTTTTAAATATAGACGACTAATTCTTTTTTCCTAAAATTGTTACGTGCACCGTAATCTCCTCACGGTCGTGATAAAGATGTTTCGCCTGAATTCTAAACCAGAACCCTTGTTTTGTGAGCTCTTCTTCAAAGTAATTCAAGCAAAGTTGCACTTCTTGATAACGTTTTTTCATAGGCAATTTAAGGTTAAAAATCGTCTCACGACACCAACCATTGATAAGCCATTTTGCCATCAATTTGCTGATACGAATTGGCTGTTCTACCATATCACACACGAGCCAATCGATCTGCTTGCGTTTCGGCGGTTGGAATTTAAAACCATCTTCCGCACAATGCTCAATCCGTCCTGTATCGTGCAGGCTTGCCGCCATTTTACCGTGATCGACCGCATAAACAAACAAGCCTCGCTTGACAAGCTGATACGTCCAACCACCTGGGCAAGCGCCTAAATCGACACCCGTCATCTCTTCAGTAAAGCGTTTTTTCTCTTCGGCTTGTGGCACAAAAGTTAAAATTGCCTCTTCTAATTTCAACGTGGAACGGCTTGGTGCATCAGCAGGGAATTTTAAACGCGGAATACCCATAAAAAATGGTGAACAGTTATCATTATAGGCATAGCCCACATAACAACAACCCGAACGTACAAACAAAATATGCAAGCTCACGCTACCCTTTGCCTGTTCCAATTTTCCTAACCAGCCCTGTTTTTTGAGCTGATTACGCAACGGCACAGTAAATTTTCGGCAGAAGGTGAGAAGCTCTTTCGCTTCGTTTGTGTCTGGCGTTTCCACGAAAATATCACTACTGTTGCAAGGGTTTAACGCCCGATATTGCTCAATAATAGGGGAAATTCGGTCATTTTCGGGTAAATTTTGCAACAAATCTCCCACAACAATCATTTGTCGGGCGAAAATGAGTTGATTGAATTTTAGTTCACGTGCTAACCTATCAGCATCGCCTGCTTGATAGCATTCGAAGATCACATAACCACTATTCTCTTTCAAATTAGCGAAACCAAACACGCCTAATTCCGCCGCTTTTTCGGTAATTTCGCCGGCCATCTCTTTTTCAAAGCCAGCACGGCAATATAACGCAAGCTTGTTCATTATTTTCGAGTTCTCACGCTAATGTAAAAAAGAGCCGCCCAACCGATCATAAAGAAGATACCACCAATCGGGGTTGACCACGCAAAACCTTTTACGCCAGTAAATGCAAGGCTGTAAAGACTACCGCTGAAAAGCAGGATGCCTAAAATCCAACTTCCGCCAATGATATTAAAGGCTTTTGCTCGACAAGCGGGCGGATTTTGCAGGTGATTTGCAATTTGGAATAAACCTAATGCAAGCAAGGCGAGCGTGTGGAAAACTTGATATTGAATACCTGTTTGAATCCAAGCAAGTTCTTTGGGTTCAAGTACATTTTGTAAGCCGTGAGCGGCAAACGCACCCAGTGCGATACAGAAAAAGCCACTAAAGGCACTAAAAGCTAAGAATTTGTTTTTCATCGGGTTCTCGTTAAGTTTTTGTTAAATCAGTAAACGTCCGTATTATAAAACGCTTTTTCTTTGCGAATCTACCTTTTGCAAAAAACTTTTCAAAATCTATCGCTTGCTGGCTATTGCGTTATTTCTCAACTCCATTAAAATACAGTCGATTTTTACTTTTATATTTTTTATGACTCCGAGCTTGCTTGCCTAAGTTCTATACCTAATATTGGATATGGCAAACTCGCCAGTAGCAAGAAATTGCTCAATGGTTCGCAAAGAAATGAACGATCCACTCGTGTTTAGAAAGGTGTCTTTTTTATGCAAAGTCCGATTATTCCTATTAAAAATGTAGGTAATGACGGCGAAAATGTGATTTCTGGCTTAGTTGATCGCTTTCAGCGTCAATATACCTATCTGCGACTTTCGATTACGGATGTTTGCAATTTTCGTTGTACCTACTGCTTGCCTGATGGCTATCAGCCCCCTGCTCATAAGCAAACGTTTTTAACGCTACCCGAAATTCAGCGGGTTGCGAATGCTTTTGCTTCACTTGGCACAGAAAAAATCCGCATTACAGGCGGCGAACCGACCTTACGCAAAGATTTCCTCGAAATTGCCCATACTATCGCCCAAACACAAGGCATCCGTAAAGTAGCACTAACCACTAACGGTTACCGTATGGAAAAGGATGTTTCCTTTTGGCGAGAAGCGGGCATAACCGACATTAATGTGAGCGTAGATAGCCTCGATCCTCGACAATTCCAACTGATTACCGGCGAAAACAAGTTGCAATCAATCTTAACAGGGATCAATAAAGCCTTTGCCGTAGGCTACAAAAAAGTCAAAGTGAATGCGGTGCTGATGAAGCAATATACCTTGCCGGAGTTGGACAAATTCCTTACTTGGATCAAATATCAACCTATTCAAATGCGATTTATCGAGCTGATGGAAACGGGCGAAATGGATGATTTCTTCAAAACACAACATCTTTCGGGGCAATCTATTCTGCAACGCCTGTTGCAAGAAGGCTGGACATTACAACCGAAATCACTTTCTGATGGGCCAGCGAAAGTACTTTCTCACCCCGATTATTTGGGCGAAATTGGCTTGATTATGCCTTATGAAAAATCGTTTTGTGCTAGCTGTAACCGCCTACGAGTTTCTGCTACAGGCAAATTGCACCTCTGTTTATTTGGCGAGGAAGGCGTGGATATTCGCGATTTATTGCAATCTGATGAGCAAAAATTACAGCTTGAAATGCGTTTAAAATCTGCCTTGCAAGGAAAACGAGAACATCACTACTTGCACATTGGCGATAGTGGCATTCGCAATAATTTAGCCTCAATTGGCGGTTAATTCCCTTGTAGGGACGTGTTGCTACGCCCTTACAACAGCTATATTATTTTTAAATAAAATTCTTACTATGACACAATTTACTCATATCAATCAAAACGGCGAAGCCAATATGGTCGATGTTTCAATGAAGCAAGAAACCGTGCGCGAAGCTCGTGCTGAAGCCTTTATCCGAATGAACCCTGAAACGTTACAGATGATTATTTCTGGCAACCACCATAAAGGCGATGTTTTTGCCACGGCTCGCATTGCAGGCATTCAAGCAGCAAAACGCACTTGGGATTTAATTCCGCTCTGCCATCCACTAATGCTTTCGAAAGTGGAAATTTCACTTGAAGCCTTACCCGAAACCAACCAAGTTCGCATTGAATCGATCTGCAAACTCACAGGCAAAACAGGCGTAGAAATGGAAGCCTTAACTGCGGCAAGCGTGGCGGCACTGACCATTTACGATATGTGCAAAGCCGTGCAAAAAGATATGGTAATTGAGCAAGTTCGCTTGCTCAGTAAAAGCGGTGGTAAATCAGGCGATTTTGTTGCGAAATAGGAGAAACAGATGATTACCGTACTTTTTTTCGCCCAAACTCGTGAATTGGTAGGCCTAGATAAATTAGAAGTAGAAACACAATTTGAGACCGCAGAAGCGTTACGACATCACTTAGCTGAACAAGGCAGCAAGTGGGCGTTAGCCTTAAAAGCAGGCAAATTATTGGTCGCAATCAACCAAAGCATTGCCCCACTTTCTGCAAGTATTAAAGATGGCGATGAAGTGGCATTCTTCCCACCTGTGACTGGAGGCTAAAATGAACAGCACACTCGTAAAAGTACAAACTGAACCTTTCGATCAGAACGAAGTTTACCACTGGCTTAGCGAACACCACTCGGTTGGGGCAAGTACCATTTTTGTTGGTAAAGTGCGAGAAATGAATTTAGGCGATGATGTGTCAGGCTTATATCTGGAACACTACCCTGCAATGACCGAAAAAGCCTTGCACGAAATTGTCGAAGAAGCCCGTAGCCGTTGGGAATTACAACGCATTGCAGTAATTCATCGCATCGGACAACTTTACACAGGTGATGAAATCGTGCTTGTGGGTGTGAGTTCTGCCCATCGTGGCAATGCTTACGCCGCTAACGAGTTTATTATGGACTACCTCAAAACCAAAGCCCCATTCTGGAAGCGTGAAACTACCAATCACGGCGAACGCTGGATTGAAGGGCGTGAAAGCGACCAACAAGCGGCTGAAAAGTGGCTGTAATTTGCAAATAATAATACGATGAGCTAATGCACAAAGATAAAGGCAGATCACGATGATGACCTGCCTTTTTATCTAAAACAACGCCCAAATCGGCTTGCATTCTTGCGGGAGGGTTAATCCTCTTCCTAACTCAATCCAACCTGTTGGATAATGAAAGTCTGAGCCACCAGAGGCATACAAATCAAACTCTTTCGCCCAGCGGGTAATCAATTGGCGTTGGTCTGGAGTTTGTCCACAGCCGGCGACCTCAATACCATCGCCGCCTGCTTGTTTGAAATCTTCAATCAAACGACGCACCCAACGCCCCGTCATTTTATAGCGAAGTGGATGCGCAATAGAAATCACACCGCCTGCTTGATGTACGGTCTCAATAGCCTCTTGCATTTCACACCACATCGGCTTTACATAAGCGGGTTTGCCTTGCCCCAAATATTTTTTGAAGGCGTGTTCGATATTACGCACATATTCTTGCTCAAGCAAAAAACGCCCATAATGCGCACGTGTCACTTCACCGCTGGCTAATTTTTTTGCCCCTTCGTAGGCATTTGGAATCCCCGCCTTTGCAAGTTTTTCGCTAATTTCGACCGCTCGTTGTTCGCGTAATACCGCCTGATTATCCAATAACGCCACTAATTCAGGATGTGTTTCATCCACATTCAGTGCGGCAAGATGAATGCTCTTCTCTTGCCAAACAATCGAAACTTCCACACCGCTAATAAAACGAATCGCCTGATTTTGAGCCACAAGCTTCGCTTCAGCAATGCCTGCCACGGTATCGTGGTCGGTTAAAGCCAGCATTTCTACACCTTGCTCAACGGCTCGATTGACCAATTTGGTGGGTGTTAATAAGCCATCTGAAGCGGTGCTGTGTGAGTGTAAATCGTATTTCATTAAATCAGTCCCACCATTTTGAAAAAGGTTTGATAAGCCTCCACTTTTTTTTCAAATTTGAGCGGATAAGCCCGAGAAGTGGACGGCAAGCGGTATAATTTGAGTGGACGATTTGCAGAATAAGGGTAATCAATCCACTCATTCGTTTTCGGTGGTTTTACTTTTTCTGGCAATAAACCGAGTAAGGTTTCCGTCGCTAATCCGCCTGTGGTAAAAAGCCATTCTACTTTTGGCAAATCAATCAGAAGCTCGTCCATATCAACAGGCTCAACAATTTTTAAATCTTTATCTGCCGCATTACCGCGCAACCGAATTGCCGTTTTCGCCGAAGAACAAAGTGCAATCCCCTTCTCTCGCAAAAATGCCTCAATTCGCACTGGGTCGAATCGCTTTTCATCACCTACGCGAAAATGATCTTTATCGCCATAAAACACTTCGCCCATAATTCGCCACATATCGTTTTGAAAATTTGGATAATGAAATTCCATACAACGTTTCTCATCGGTAGGCGGAAACGTGCCCATCATCACCACTTTTGCTTGTGACGGTAAGATTGGATTAAAAGGATGATGTTCTAAAGGTTGGTTGGTTTCGGATTGCATAAAAATTGTGTCATCATAAAAAAATGGCTCGATCCTAGCGAGGAAGGATAGATTTGTCTAGTAAATTCCAAGTAAAATACCCCCATTTATCCTAACCTACACAACATGATGACTCAAACCCCACTTACCCAAGAGCAACTCGCCCATCTGCAACAACAAGCGGACGAATTTTCCAAAACATTTGCAAATGCCCAATATGAAATGGGCGAAGCGCAGAAATTTATCAACGCACTCTGTATGGTTTACGGCGTGAACTGGCTGCACTCAGTCGATTTTGAACGCCGCGTCAAAAAAGCCAACCGACGTGGCATTAACCGCATCGACGGGTTTTTGCCAGGTCTGCTTTTAATTGAAATGAAATCCGCAGGCGAAGACTTAGATAAAGCCTTCGAACAAGCCCTCCATTATGTGCAGTTACTCGAAAAAGAAAGCGACAAACCCCGTCATATTTTGGTCTCAGACTTCCAAAATCTGCACCTTTACGAACTCAACGATCGCTTTACCACCGAATTACCAGGCAAAACGGTGAAATTCGCCCTTGCGGATTTCCGTGCGAATGTGGAAGCCCTTGCCTTTATGGGCGGTTATGAACGCATTATCGCTGAACGTAACGAAGCCCTAACCATCGCCGCCGCCGAAAAACTTGCCGCCCTGCACGATGCCTTTTTAAGCGAAGGCTACAGCGGCAAAGACCTGCAAACCATGTTGGTTCGCTTACTCTTCTGCCTATTTGCCGACGACACCGAACTCTTCGATGAAACCAACGTCTTTGAAAACTTCATTAAAAATTCGCCCGCGGACGGTGCAGATTTAGGCTATCGCCTGCAAGATTTATTCGAATGGCTCAATACTAATGATACCGAACGCAAACAAACTGCCAAGCCATTATGGGAAGAACATCACGGCTTTCGTAAATCACTGCCTTATATTAACGGAAAACTTTTTGCGGAGAAAACCCAGCGTTTTATCTTCAACAGCACGATGCGAACGGCATTGATCGACTGCTGCGAGCTTGATTGGGGTGAAATCTCACCTGATATTTTCGGCACACTGTTCCAAAATATTATGGAATCTGCCGACAACCAAAAAGACAAAAAAAGCGGCAAAAAATCACAACATCGTCGAGATTTTGGGGCTCACTACACCAGTGAACGCAATATCCGCCGAGCCATTGAGCCGCTCTTTTTAAACGATCTAAAAGCCGAATTTGAACAAGTGCAAAATGACGCAAAGAAATTGACCGCTTTCATTACCAAATTGCAAACGCTGCAAATTCTCGACCCCGCTTGTGGCTGCGGTAATTTTTTAATCGTTGCTTATCGTGAAATGCGATTGCTCGAAATGCAAGCCCTCAAAGCACTTGATCTGCAATCGGGGCAGCAGATGTCTTCTTATTGCGATGTGCATCAATTTCACGGCTTTGAAATTGACTCTGCCGCTTGCGAAATTGCCACCGTCGCAATGTGGCTGACCGACCTCCAAATGAACCGTCGCTACCAAGAAGGCTACCGCCGAATTCCGCTTGCTAACCGAGCCGATATTCATTGCATCAACGCTCTAAGCCAAGATTGGGCAACCATTCTGGGCGAAACCACCGCAAAAAATATCCGCTATATTGTGGGCAATCCGCCGTTTTTGGGTAAAACCTATCAATCAGCAAGCCAAAAAGAGGATATGAAACGCATTGCGGGCAACATCAAAAACTTCGCCTCGTTAGATTATGTGTGCGGTTGGTACATTCAAGCGGTCAAATTTATGCAGCAATTTACCAACGTGCAAACCGCTTTTGTATCGACCAACTCTATTACGCAAGGCGAACAAGTTGCGATTTTATGGCAACCGCTGTTAGACGCAGGTTTGCACATTCGCTTTGCCCACCGCACCTTTAAATGGTCGAACGAAGGCAGTGGCGTTGCCGCCGTGCATTGCGTGATTATCGGCTTCTCACTGATGAAACCCAAACTCGGCTTTCGTGGACAAATTTGGGATTATTCTGACGATATTGCGGCAGAAAAAGGCAAATGTTTGGCTGTTAAACGAATTAATCCTTATTTGGTTGAAGCGGATAATATTTTAATTGAGAACCGCAAAAAAGTACTTTCAGATGTTCCAGAAATTCACTATGGAAGTATGATTAATGATGGTGGCTCATTAATTCTTGATGAAGAAGAAAAAGTAAGCATTATCAAAGAATATCCAGAATTAAAGCCTTATATCAAACGATATTTAGGTGCTGATGATATGATCAACAATAATAAACGTTATTGTTTATGGTTAAAATTTGCCACTTCGGAAATTTTAAATAATGAATTCATAAAAGAACGTTTAAATCAATGCAAAAAACATCGTTTGGATAGTACAAATGTTGCAGCAAATAAAGCGGCTGAAACACCTCATTTGTTCTTTTCAGAACGACAACCTAAAAATACGTTTATTGGAATACCTCGTACAAGTTCTGAACGTCGAGCATTTATTCCAATAGATTTCTTAGATAATGAAACAATTGCAAATACCGATGTTTTTATTGCCCCTAATACAACACTTTACCATTTCGGTATTTTGTGTTCGACTATGCACAATGCATTTATGCGTACCGTTGCAGGACGCCTGAAAAGTGATTACCGCTATTCCAACACCATTGTGTATAACAACTTCCCCTTCCCAAACGTGGACGAGGAAGCCAAAACGACCATCGGCGAATATGCACAGGCAATTTTAGACGCCCGTAAAGCACACCCCAAAATGACTTTGGCACAACTTTACAACCCTGAAACCATGCCGATGAACCTCAAGCAAGCCCACGCTGCACTTGATGATGTCATTGATGATGCCTACGGCTACACCAGCGGCAACAGCGACGCCCAGCGGGTCGCATTTTTGTTTGAGTTGTTGAAGTAGCAGCCGCTGGGGTGTGTTGTACACGCCCTGATAGACCGAAAATGTAAAAAGGGTGTGTTCTACACGCCCCTACATTACATCTGCTACAAATCCTTCATAGCCTAACATCAAAGTCAAATTCTTTTTTGCATTACGCCAAAAGAATTTTCATTCGCCCATTTTATTACTCACCTGAAATCTTCATTTTCTCAATCAAAATAGAACCTGTTTGGATATTGGAACGGTGCTCCACATCATCTGCCACAGCAATAATTTGATTGAACATCTCTTGCAATTGCCCTGCAACGGTGATTTCTGCCACGGGGTATTGAATTTCTCCCTTCTCTACCCAAAAACCTGCCGCGCCACGCGAATATTCGCCAGTAACGGGGTTAATTGCCGAGCCTAAAAATTCGGTTAAAAGCAAGCCCGTATCCATCTCTTTTAAAAGCGTATCCAAGCCACCTGTGCGGTTTGGTTTAACAAGCCAGTTGTGAATGCCACCCGCGTGCCCGGTGCTTTTTAAGCCCATTTTGCGGGCTGAATAGCTGGTCATTAAATAGGTTTGCAACACGCCATCGCTAATAATTTCGCGGTTTTGCGTTATTACCCCTTCGCTATCGAATGCAGTTGAAGCAAGCTGACGCAATAAATAAGGACGTTCAGAAATTTCGAACCAATCAGGTAACACTTGTTTGCCTAAGTGATCGAGTAAGAAGCTCGATTTGCGATACAACGCCCCACCACTGATTGCTCCAGCTAAATGCCCGATCAAGCCTGTCGCGACATCGTTGTAATAAATCACAGGCACTTCGCACGTTTTGATCTTTTGCGGATTAAGGCGATCAACCGCTTTAAATGCTGCTTGCTGCCCCACCCATTGTGGAGCTTGTAACTTATCAAACTCACGTGAAATAGTGTATTCATAATCACGCTCAAGCTGTTCGCCGTGAGCGGCAATCACGCTACACGAAAGCGAATAACGGCTAGAAAGGTTGCTTTGCAACATTCCGTGCGTATTACCATACACGCGAACGCCGCTGTGTGAATTGAAAGTTGCACCTTCGCTATTGACGATTTGTTCATCCGCATTAAGTGCGGCATTTTCCGCTTCAATCGCTAAGGCTAGCGCTTGGTCTACCGATAACTCTGCTTGGTGATAGAGCTCTAAATCAGGTGCATCAAATGCCATCAATTCTTTATCTGCCAAGCCTGCACACTCATCTTCTGAAGTGTATTTTGCAATCGCTAATGCAGATTCGACCGCTCGTTGAATAGATTGGGGTTGTAAATCTGAAGTCGAAGCATTGCCCTTGCGTTTGCCTAAATAGACCGAAATACCAAGCGAGCCATCGTTGTTAAATTCGATATTTTCAACCTGTTCCAAACGGCTAGAAACAGAAAGCCCCGCCACTTTGGTGACACCGACTTCGGCTTCTGCCCCTGCTTTTTTCGAAAAATTTAAGGCAAATTCGACCGCTTGACGGAGTTCTTGTTCTTGGGTTTGTAATTCTTGTTTGGTGATAAAAGACATAGTTTTACCTTGTATGAATGGAATGGCGTATATTCTACCTGAAAACTCTGATAAAATAACGGCATTTTAACTGCCCGAACGGGCGATAATGGAGATGTAATGGCTAAAAAACGTCATAATGAAATCGACTGGACGGATGAAGAAGAGGAAATCATCTGGGTCAGTAAAAGTGAAATTAAACGCGATTCAGAGCAATTGAAAAAATTAGGTGCGGAATTGATTGAACTCACCCCGCAAAATTTAGAAAAAATCCCACTCGATGAAGATTTAAAAGACGCAGTTCGCCAAGCGCAAAGTTTTAGGCTGGAAGCGCGCCGTCGCCAAATTCAGTTTATCGGCAAACTTTTACGCAACCGCGATCCTGAACCAATCCAAGAAGCATTGGATAAAGTTAAAAATCGCCACAATCAACAGCAGGCTTTGTTACACAAACTAGAACTTGTACGTGATCAACTTATTGCGATGGGCGACAGCTCGTTAAATCATTTAATGGATGAATACCCTCATTTGGATCGCCAACATTTACGCAACTTGATCCGCTCAGCGCAAAAAGAGAAAGAGGCGAATAAACCGCCGAAAGCGTATCGTGATATTTTCCAATACTTAAAAACTGAAATTGCGGAGGCATAATGCTCGACATCTTACCAAAACTTGTTCACAGCCACGCTGGCTTTGCTTATTTAAGCCTGATTTTGCTTTTAACGCGTGGGGCGTTAAGCGCAAGACAAATCGACTGGCGACAATATAAAATCTTAAAAATCGCCCCGCATATTATCGACACTTTGTTGTTATTAAGTGGTGCAACGGTGGTTTATGCCTACACTTCTGAAGGCGTTTACACCTTCTCTGAATTAAGTTGGCTGCTTGACAAATTCTTATTTATCGTGCTTTATATCATTTTTTCAGCAAAAGCCTTTAAGAAAGGTCAGCCATATTCCATCAAATTCTACTTGCTTTCTGTTGTGAGTTTTATGATCGCGATGTTTATTGCAGTGCATCATTAAAATAAAGGGCGTGAAATCAAATTCACGCCCTTTATTTTGCTATTTAATCAACGCCCTAAGCTGCTTTAACTTCTCTTCTTTACTCATTGCCTGTTCAGCAACTTTATTTAAATCATCCACCAAATGCGGTTGCATGGTTTCTCCCTGTACATAAACAGGTTTCGCTTCTGAAATTTCTTCAGCATAAGCCATCAGTTGCTCAAGCCATTGCAGTTTTTCTGGGTCATCGTGATAAGTTTGAGATAACGTTTCGATTGATTGGGCGAACTGCTCTGCTTTGGCATCAATCTGCTGATTACAATATTTCTGCCATTTAACTTGCTCTGCTCGGGTTAAGGTTTCAGGATAATGGCGAGCACGATAATGGAATAACAATTGTTCCACACGCGGATCGGAAAATTTTAAGCCGTGATGCGCTAACTCTTCGGGCTTAAGCGTACGTAAAATTGCCATATTATTTTTATCTGCTGGCGAGAAAAAACCATCATAAAGCGTGGTTTCCACATTCTCACTTGGTGCAAAAGCGCGTTCATCGCTAAAAATTTCGCTCACTTTTTGGCGTAATAAACTTTTATGCTGTTTTAACGCTTTTAAATTTTGCAGACAACGTTCGCGATCGATACCTAAACGAGCTGCATTTTCGGGTAAAAGTACTTTTGCAGGGGCTAAAATTGGGCATTTATTAATATGCACTAATTTCAACGGTACAGGCAATTCGCTGTCGGCTAAATTTTCACGCTTGGTGTAAAGGCGAGTTTTGAGGGCTTCGGCATCATCATTCAGTAAACCTTGAATATCGCCCGATAAATCGCACACAATGACGGCATTTTTATTGGTTGGATGCCACTCAATCGGCACTACCCACGCGGTATTACCGCGATAATTGCCAAGCATACCAGATACGTGTACAAGCGGTATCATTTCACCTGTATCTATCAAACTTTCCACTTCTTTTTTACCACGATGTTCAAAGAAATAATCAAACAATTTCGGCTGTTTCTCTTTGAGCAATTTCGTCATTGCAATGGTTGCATACACATCCGCCATCGCATCGTGGGCATTTTCGTGCTCAATCCCATTCGCTCTGGTAAGATTTTCCAATTTAAAATTAGGGATGCCCTCTTCATCTGTTACCCAATTGATTCCATCTGGGCGTAACGCATAACAAGCGCGTACCACATCTAACAAATCCCAACGCGAATTGCCGTTTTTATAGCTGTATTCATAAGGATCAAAAAAATTGCGAAAGAAGGTATAACGCGTCATTTCATCATCATAACGGATATTGTTATACCCGATTACGCAAGTATTAGGTTGGCTAAATTCAGCATGAATTTTTGCCGAAAATTCAGGCTCAGATAAACCTTCAGCATTGCATTGTTGAGGTAAAATCCCAGTTACCATTACCGCTTCAGGGGCAGGCAGATAATCAGGTGTTTGTTTACAATAGAACATCACAGGTTCGCCAATGATGTTAAAATCGCTATCGGTACGAATACCTGCAAATTGGGCGGGACGATCCGAGGCAGGATTAACGCCAAAACTCTCGTAATCGTAGAAAAAGAAGGTTTGGTTTTTGTTCATAGAATGTCACTTGCTTAAAATAATTGGCATTATTGTAACATATTGAAATCACGATGAAATACGCAAAAAAAAGCCCGTAATCAAAAATCGAAAACGGGCGGAGGTCTTATTAAGAAAATGAAAAAAACTTTGCTGATAATTTCAATCAGTTAGCGATTTATCTGACTAAGTCATTTTTATAAAGTTCACTATTTTTTCAAAAAATGTAAAAAAATTTTTAAACTTGCAATAAGTGATTGTTTTATCAACAATCTTTTTGTTCTTTCGCCTCTTCTTGCACGCGTTGGCGGAAACGTCCTGCGGCGAAGTGATAGAACGGTTTCGGGCAGAAATAACGAGAGACCATTGAAGCAATGAGGCTACCGACCAGCACCCAAAATAATACAGGCTGACTTCCTGTCATTTCCATCACAACGACACTGGCGGTAATTGGGGATTGCGTTCCGCCTGCAAGAAAAGCAGCCATACAGAGCAACACCAACAAACGCTGATCGACAATCCCACCTGTAAGCGTTGCAATTTCCGCCCCAATGCCTGCACCAACAGTTAAGGATGGTGTAAAAATCCCGCCTGCAATACCAGTCCAATAGGTTGTTACCGTTGCAAAAAGTTTAGCAATTCCAACCGCTTGCGGGTCTATTACCTCTCCATTCAATGCTCGACTCACGACCTCATAGCCCGTACCGTAAGTTTGTCCTGAAGTATAACGCCCTAATCCTGCAAGAATAAGCCCCAGCATTAACGCCATATAAATAGGATGGCGACGAACCCAACCACGAATTTTAGCAGGCGAAACGCCTGCCACGCCTTTTGCCAACAAGCGGGCAAATAATCCCCCTATAATGCCACAAATCACTCCGCACAATGCAACCCATAAAATCATTTTAGGCACAGTTGTAGCCCCTTGATATTGCGGGAAATAGGGATTATTGCCTTCAATCGCCACCAAAATAAAACCTGAGGCAAGCACGCCAAGTACAACACGTCTTCCCCAACGGAGCACCATTCCTCGACCTAATTCTTCAATCGCAAAAATCACACCTGCAAGCGGTGCATTAAATGCAGCTGCCAAACCACCGCCCGCGCCCGCAGCCATCAGCTCGTTTGCCGTTAAACCTTTGAATGCGTATCCGTGCTTATGGCAAAAATTCCCCCAAGCCAGCATTACTGCAGCGCCCACTTGTACTGAAGGGCCTTCACGCCCCACCGATGCCCCAATTAACATTGCCAGAAAAGTCAATGGAATTTTCCAAATCGTCTGCCCCAAAGTCACTAATCGACTTTTAAGTGAACCGTGCGGCAGGCTCATTGAGGCAATCACTTGC
Source organism: Pseudohaemophilus paraphrohaemolyticus (assembly GCF_003253115.1). Taxonomy (GTDB): domain Bacteria; phylum Pseudomonadota; class Gammaproteobacteria; order Enterobacterales; family Pasteurellaceae; genus Haemophilus_A; species Haemophilus_A paraphrohaemolyticus_A. The sequence goes on from NZ_QEQF01000001.1 coordinate 173,394, forward strand.
GGAATACCACTGCCCGATACATAAGGTGTATATTTTGCAGTAAACCACGCCAGTAACGCCATTCCAAGCGGTAAAACAAACCAAGCAGCCAGCGGATATTTTGCTGTCCAAACGCTATTCCAATGCAAACCAAGTTCGGCTAATTTGGCAAAACCTAATGACGAAAGTGAAACAAAACTCGCCCCGATAAGCAGGCAAGCAAACTCAATACTTTTGCGTGAAATGCGATTCGTTTGGCGAAGTTTTTTATGCAATCCTCGCCGAAATTTTATGATAAGGGATTTTAGATACTGGGTCATCATATTCGTGACTACCATAACGAGAAGAATTTAGGCTTTAGCATAAAACGAATAGCGAAATTTTCTATCTGATTCGATCAAATTTCTAGTATTTTTGTAAGAAAATGTAAAAAATCCCCCATTCATTGCGGAATTTCTTGTAAAATAAGCAACGATTTTTTATTAAAAATTGATCAAAATAATTTTGAGGTATTCAATGTCTAAATTTCCATCAATTTCAGAAATTCTTTCAGGCAAAGTTGCCGTAGGAGAAGAAGTTTCTGTTCGCGGTTGGGTGCGTACCCGTCGCGATTCAAAAGCAGGTTTATCATTCTTAGCCGTATATGACGGTTCTTGTTTCGATCCAATCCAAGCAATCATCAATAACGATTTAGTGAATTATCAAGATGAAGTGTTACGTTTAACCGCAGGTTGCTCTGTGATCGTAACCGGTAAAGTTGTGGAATCGCCTGCTGAAGGACAAGCGGTTGAATTACAAGCCACCAATGTTGAAGTAGTAGGTTGGGTGGAAGATCCAGATACTTACCCAATGGCGGCAAAACGCCACTCTATCGAATACTTACGCGAAGTGGCTCATCTTCGCCCACGCACAAACTTAATCGGTGCAGTGGCACGTGTTCGTCACTGCTTGGCACAAGCGATTCACCGCTTCTTCCACGAACAAGGTTTCTACTGGGTGGCAACCCCGTTAATTACGGCATCTGATACAGAAGGTGCGGGCGAAATGTTCCGCGTTTCTACCCTTGATTTAGAAAACTTACCACGCACAGAAGAAGGCAAAGTGGATTTCAGCCAAGATTTCTTCGGTAAAGAGTCTTTCTTAACCGTATCAGGTCAGTTAAACGGTGAAACTTATGCTTGTGCATTGAGCAAAGTTTATACATTTGGTCCAACTTTCCGTGCAGAAAACTCGAACACTACTCGTCACTTAGCAGAGTTCTGGATGGTTGAACCTGAATTTGCGTTCGCCACCTTAGCAGACAACGCAAAATTAGCAGAAGATATGTTGAAATATGTGTTTAAAGCCGTATTAGCAGAACGCCCAGATGATATGGCATTCTTCGCAAAACATATCGACAAAGATGCCATTACTCGTCTTGAAAACTTTATCGCTTCACCGTTTGCACAAGTAGATTATACCGATGCGATTGAGATCTTATTAAAATCAGGCAAAGAGTTTGAATTCCCAGTTTCTTGGGGTATCGACCTCTCTTCTGAACACGAACGTTTCTTGGCGGAAGAGTACTTTAAATCGCCAGTGGTGGTGAAAAACTATCCGAAAGATATCAAAGCGTTCTATATGCGTTTAAATGATGATGGCAAAACTGTCGCGGCAATGGACGTATTAGCTCCTGGAATCGGTGAAATCATCGGTGGCTCACAGCGTGAAGAGCGTTTAGACGTGTTAGATAAACGTATGGTTGAAATGGGCTTAAATCCTGAAGACTACTGGTGGTACCGCGATCTTCGCAAATACGGTACCGTGCCACACTCTGGCTTTGGTTTAGGTTTCGAGCGTTTAATCGTGTATGTAACGGGTTTACAAAACATTCGTGAAGTAATTCCATTCCCGCGTGCACCGCGTAATGCGAACTTCTAATTGTTTGACTTCATTCAAGCGGTAAAAATTAAGGCGAACTTTGTAATTTCCAAAGTTCGCCTTTTTAGCGTATCAACCATAGAGGAACCTTGGTACCATAACAAAAAAGCAGGCATAAAGCCTGCTTTTTTAGTTCTCATAAGAGAAAGAATTAAGCGTTACCGCCAGTGATTTTAGCCACTTCAGCTGCGAAATCTTCTTCTTTTTTCTCGATACCTTCACCTACTTCTAAACGGATGAAGTTAGTTACTTTAGTATTCACTGATTTTAAATAATCACCTACAGTTTGTGAAGGATCCATTACGAATGCTTGACCAGTTAATGAAACTTCACCAGTGAATTTCTTCATTCGACCTTCAACCATTTTCTCAGCGATTTCTTTTGGTTTACCTGAATTGATTGCGATATCGATTTGGATTTGACGTTCGTGTTCAACCACATCTGCTGAAACATCTTCTGGGTTTACGAATTCAGGTTTAGATGCTGCAACGTGCATTGCTACTTTACGTAATTCTTCTTCAGAACCTTCACCAGCCACTAATACACCGATTTTCGCACCGTGTAAGTATTGAGCAATTACTTGACCATCTAAGTATTGAACTCGACGGATAGTCATGTTTTCACCGATTTTAGCTACTAATGCAACACGTTGTTCTTCGAATTTCGCTGCTAATTCTTCGATTGAGATACCTTTGTTTGCTACTGCGTAGTCTGCAACTTCGTTCGCTAAACCTACGAAACCTGCATCTTTTGCTACGAAGTCAGTTTGGCAGTTCATTTCAACTAAAACACCGAAACCGTTAGCAACACGTGCTAAGATAACGCCTTCAGCCGCAGTGTTACCTGCTTTTTTAGCTGCTTTAGCTTGACCAGATTTACGCATGTTGTCGATCGCTAATTCGATATCACCGTTCGCTTCAACTAACGCTTTTTTACATTCCATCATACCTGCGCCAGTACGTTCGCGAAGTTCTTTTACTAATGATGCTGTGATCTCAGCCATTTTACTATTCCTCAGAAATGAATTTTAGATAAGAGAAAGCAGGGATTACTTTTCAGCCCCTGCTCTCAGATGATTTAAGGGCTATGCCTTATTTCAAAATAACGATTATTCTGCGTCTGCTGCTAATTCAGCTTCAACATTTGACCCTTTGCCTTCTTTGATTGCAGCTACTGCTGAATCTAAGTAAAGCTGGATCGCACGAGTTGCGTCATCGTTACCTGGGATGATGTAGTTTACGCCATCTGGTGTAGAGTTAGTATCAACGATAGCAAATACAGGGATACCTAAGTTGTTTGCTTCTTTGATAGCGATGTGTTCATGGTCAGCACCGATTACGAAGATCGCATCTGGTAAGCCGTTCATGTTTTTGATACCACCTAAGCTTAACTCTAATTTTTCTAACTCACGAGTACGCATTAACGCTTCTTTTTTAGTGATTTTGTCAAAAGTACCGTCTTGAGTTTGAGCTTCTAAATCTTTTAAACGTTTGATTGATTGACGTACTGTTTTCCAGTTAGTCAACATACCACCTAACCAACGATGGTTTACGTAGAATTGTTGGCAATCTACTGCTGCTGCTTTAACTGCTTCAGACGCTGCACGTTTTGTACCTACGAATAATACTTTACCGTTGTTGCTTGCAATGCGAGTTAATTCTGCTAATGCTTCGTTGAATAATGGTAATGTTTTTTCAAGGTTTACGATATGAACACCATTACGAGCACCGAAAATGAATGGTTTCATTTTTGGATTCCAGTAACGAGTTTGGTGACCGTAGTGAACGCCTGCGTTAAGCATATCGCGCATAGAAACTTGTGCCATAAGAATTTTCCTTTAAAGTTGTTTGCCTTGCCACTTATGAAAGACAAGACGGGGTTCAGCCTCCATCTATCCTAGAAAACCGACCACAAAGTAGCACCCCAATTTCTAGTTTGATGATAGATGTGTGTTTTAGTGTTAAAAATAAAATCCGTTTTCCATCTAAAAATAGACAAAAAACGGGGCGTATTATGGCAAAAAAAATGGCGAAAATCTAGCACAATTTACAAGCGGTCGAAAAAATTTAACCACTTGCAAATAAATTAGCTATACGCACATTCAAAGCGTGGTTTGCCTAAGGTTATCTGCTTATTGTGGAACTGTTGAAGCGTACAACGATGCCCCACACTGATAATAATACTCTCTGGCAACCAATGCTTAATTGTGAGATATAACATTGCCTCCGTTGGTTCATCTAATGCTGATGTCGTTTCATCTAAGAAAATCAGTTGCGGTTTTGCTAACACAATACGGACAAAAGCAACACGTTGTAACTCTCCTGGTGAAAGCGTGGCTTGCCAATCCATTTCTACGTCTAACGCTTGGGTATATTTATCTAACGAGCACACTTCCATCGCCTGACGAATTTCAAAATCGGTTACCTTTAAATTTGGGTAGCAAATCGCCTCTCGTAATGTGCCCTCTGGCATATAAGGGCGTTGTGGTAAAAACAGCGGTTTATCTAAGCACGCCTGCTCTGCCACACCAAAAGTCTCAAACGGATAAATCCCCGCTAAGGCTTTTAACAAAGTGGTTTTCCCTGCACCAGAAGCCCCTTGAATTAACAACGCATCACCCGCCTGTAGCTCAATATTGATATGTGAAAGCAAAATTTGACCGCTTGCGTCCTTAATTCCAAAGTCACGTAAGTGAAACCCTTTTGTGCAAGGATAAGTTGGCTGGCTAGGAAGGCTATCCAAATGATCAAGTGTAGTAAAGAAACCGTACAGACGGTTTAGTCTTGCCTGATAGAGCGTAAATTCTTCATAAAACAAACGGAAGAACGACAGGGCACGCATCAAACGGTTAAAAGATTGCACAGTTTGATGCATATCGCCAAGTGTTGCCTGACCAGCGAAGAAGCGAGGTGCTTGCAACATAAGCGGTAAAATCATCGCTGTTTGGGTTACGCCCGTGTTAAAGCCGTCTAACCCTAACATTCTTCGTACAATCTCCCAGCGATTTTGAATAATAAAGTTGAACCGATCGTGCAAATGGCTTCGCTCTTTTTCTTCGCCCGAATAAAAAGCGATACTTTCCGCATTTTCACGCACGCGAATAAGCGAATAACGGTAATCCCCTTGCAACTTCTCTTTATTAAAATTCAAACGAATCAGCGGACGACCAATCCAAACTGAAAGAGCGGTTGCAACAAGAATAAAAATATAGATAAAAAAGACAACACCTTTTGGAATTTCCAAGCCAAACAGCATTAATAGCCCTGACAATCCCCATAAAATAATGGTAAATTCAATGGTCGCAACAATCGCATTAAGCACGCCTTTTACCGCTGAAACTGTGCCAGAGATAAAGGCTGAAGCATCTTGCTCGATGCGTTGATCGATATTGTCGGGCAGATCTTTCTGGTAACGAAGGAGATAGTAATTTTTATGATCGAGCCAACGATTAAGCATTTCTGCATTCAATTTTTCAAGCCATTTAATTTCAAAGGCCTGCGTGATCAGATAGTTCACTATGGAATGGGTAATTTTAACCAACACAAGTAAGGCGTTAATACCCGCAAAAAACCAGAAAGCATCGACAGCTTTATCTTGTAAAGATTTATACAAGCCGTTGTAGAAATAGGTGTTGAGCACGCTGATTCGTACTTCTAGCAGCACAAAAAGCAAGATCAAAATAATCAGCCCTAAGGTTTTCCCTTTATGACTTACTGTCCAAGCAGGTTGTACTACTCGCCAAAATTGCTTGCCAAATTTCGTTTTACGCAAAAAAGAGAGTGCGATGGATAATCCCACTAAAAGGAAAACCAACGCACTCATTAACCAAGAAAAGCTGTTATTTAATTCTGTTTGCCAATTCATTCTGCTTCCTAAAGAAAAGAACGGAATTGCGAATAATTCACAATTCCGAGCAAGTTATTTTAGAGAGTAAAAATTTATTGTCAATTATTCGGCAAAAGAAAAGCCAGAAGTATCACTCTTCTGGCTTGCTAAATGTAAGGAATAATTATGAATTATCCGCTATATCGCCCTCTTTTGGCTCACAATCTAAGTCGGAACGAACAGGTTCTTCCGTCGTTTCTATTTTATCATTTTGTGATGAACCTTGCGTTGGTTTATCGTTCCAACCATACGGTTCTCCCACGGGACGGCGAGCCATTAAGTCATCAATCTGTTTGCGATCAAGGGTTTCATATTTCAATAACGCATCTTTCATTGCATGTAAGATGTCCATATTATCTTCCAGTGTTTGTTTCGCACGGTTGTAGTTACGGTCAATGATCTTACGCATTTCCGTATCAATCAATTTTTGCGACTCTTCTGAAACACCTTTGATTGCGCCCATACCATCTTCATTTTGATAGAATATTGGACCAAGCTCTTTCGAGAAACCCCATTGCGTTACCATCGCACGTGCAATTTGGGTGGCACGATGAATATCCGATGAAGCACCTGTGGTAATTTTATCTTCACCGAAAATTAAGCCTTCCGCAATTCGACCTGCAAATAAAGTTGAAAGTTGGCTTTCTAACTTAGTGAACGTTTCACTTACGCGGTCGCCTTCTGGTAAAAATTGGGCAAAGCCTAATGCTTGACCACGTGGCACAATGGTGACTTTGTTCAGCGGATCGTGTTCTGGCATTAAATAACCTACGATAACGTGCCCTGCCTCGTGATATGCCGTATTGATGATCTCTTTTTCCGTCATCGTATTTGAACGGCGTTCTGGTCCCATATTGATTTTATCGCGTGCTTGCTCAAAATCTTCCATCGTGACAACACGGCGATTTTTACGTGCGGCAAATAACGCAGCTTCGTTTACCAAGTTCGCTAATTGCGCGCCCGAATAACCTGGTGTACCACGCGCAATTTGCATTGCGTCCACGCCCTCTGCAATCGGTACTTTTTTCAAGTGAACTTGCAAAATCTGCTCACGGCCTTTCACGTTTGGCAGATCAACAGTAACTTGACGGTCAAAACGACCTGGGCGCGTTAATGCATCATCCAATACGTCTGCACGGTTAGTTGCTGCAATAATAATCACGCCTTCTGAACCTTCAAAACCGTCCATTTCCACTAACATTTGGTTTAAGGTTTGTTCGCGTTCGTCGTGACCACCGCTAAAACCAGCACCACCACGTTTACGACCTACCGCATCAATTTCATCAATAAAGATGATACAAGGGGCGTTTTTCTTCGCTTGCTCGAAAAGATCACGCACACGAGAAGCACCTACACCGACAAACATTTCCACAAAGTCTGAACCAGCCATTGTAAAGAATGGCACTTTGGCTTCGCCCGCAATCGCTTTCGCTAGCAAGGTTTTACCTGTTCCAGGTGGACCAACCATCAAGATTCCTTTTGGAATACGTCCGCCCAATTTTTGGAATTTGCTTGGATCGCGTAAGAAATCAACCACTTCGCCTACTTCTTCTTTCGCTTCATCACAACCAGCAACATCTGCAAAAGTGGTTTTAACTTGATCTGCAGTCAGCATTTTCGCCTTGCTCTTACCAAAGCTAAATGCCCCTTTTCCGCCACCGCCTTGCATTTGACGCATATAGAACGCATAGAAGCCAATTAAAAGCAACATCGGGAACCACGAAATTAAGATTTGCGTTAATAATCCGCGGCGTTCTTCTGGCTGACCTGTTACTGTTGCATCTGTTTTCGATAAATCAGCTAACAAATCACGGTCATACATCGGCATCACAGTTTGATATTTCGTACCATCTTTTTTGGTCACGTTAATTGTTTCACTATTGCTCGTCATATCTACATCTTTTAATGTATTCGTACGAATATCATTTAAGAAAGTCGAATATGCCACCGAATTATTGGCATTGTTACCAAAGTTTGAATTGAAACCTTCAAAGGCAGTCATCAACACAATCGCAACCACTACCCAAAGGATGATATTTTTCACAAAATCGTTCAAGATTAAGCCCCTACACTAGAAATAACTAGAAAAATAAAAAATGAAGATTAGCCTTTATAGCCCGTCGCCACAATATAAACTTCTCGTGAACGATCACGCGAAGCCTCTGGTTTCCGGACTTTCACACTGCTAAACATCGCTCGAATTTCACGCAAATATTCGTCAAAACCTTCACCTTGGAATACTTTGACCACAAAACTGCCTTTTGGTGCCAATACTTGACGACACATATCTAATGCTAATTCCACCAAATACATTGCACGTGGAATATCAACTGATGGCATACCGCTAAAATTTGGCGCCATATCCGACATAACTACATCCACCATATCATCGCCTACACGCTCTAACAAAGCATTGAGCACACTCTCTTCGCGGAAATCGCCTTGTAAGAAATCTACTCCAACAATTGGATTCATATCTAAAATATCACAGGCAATAATACGCCCTTTTCCGCCAACCTGCGTGACAGCGTATTGAGACCACCCACCTGGTGCTGCGCCTAAATCCACCACGGTCATTCCTGGTTTAAACAAGCGGTCTGTTTTTTGAATTTCATCTAATTTGAAATACGCCCTCGAGCGTAGTTTCTGCTTATGTGCCTTCTGAACGAATTGATCTTTAAAGTGCTCCGCCAACCAACGTGACGAGCTGGCACTACGTTTTCTTCCCATTTTGCCTTATTCTCTATAAAACGCTGTCTGTTAATTTATTAGTGTACCATAATAAGGACTATTTATCGCTATTCAAGTAAATAAGTTGATTTCTTTGATAGTTTTTACATTCTTTAAATAAATTTTCTACGCATTTTCCCTAAGCATTTGAGAGCCAGCAAACGATTGCTTAATTTTGCGTTTTTGTGATTTACAGGAGAGAAAAAGCTCTGTATAATTCGCTCGCAATAATTTCTGGCACCATTTTTATTTTATTAAGGAACTATTGCAAATGTCTTTACGAATCAAACAAGAAGCCCTTACCTTCGATGATGTTCTACTCGTCCCTGCACACTCTACCGTCCTTCCAAACACTGCCAACCTTTCCACTCAACTCACTAAAGAAATTCGCTTAAATATCCCAATGCTTTCTGCAGCGATGGATACCGTAACAGAAACCAAATTAGCAATCTCTTTAGCTCAAGAAGGTGGTATCGGTTTTATCCACAAAAATATGACCATTGAACGCCAAGCAGATCGCGTGCGTAAAGTGAAAAAATTTGAGAGCGGTATCGTGTCTGAACCTGTCACTGTTTCACCTGATTTATCCCTTGCAGAATTAGCAGAACTGGTGAAGAAAAACGGCTTCGCGGGCTACCCTGTTGTAGATGGCGAAAATAACTTAATCGGTATCATTACTGGTCGCGACACGCGTTTCGTAAAAGATTTAAGCAAAACCGTTTCGCAAGTGATGACGAAAAAAGACCGCTTAGTGACGGTAAAAGAAGGCGCAAGCCGTGATGAAATCTTGGCTCTTATGCACGAACACCGCGTAGAAAAAGTGTTAATGGTGGACGATAGCTTCAAGCTCAAAGGAATGATCACCGTGAAGGACTTCCAAAAAGCAGAACAAAAACCAAATGCATGTAAAGATGAATTCGGTCGTTTACGTGTTGGTGCGGCTGTAGGTGCAGGCCCCGGTAACGAAGAACGTATTGATGCATTAGTGAAAGCCGGCGTAGATGTATTGTTAATCGACTCTTCTCACGGTCATTCAGAAGGCGTATTACAACGCGTTCGTGAAACTCGAGCAAAATATCCTAATCTTCCAATTGTGGCAGGTAATGTGGCGACTGCTGAAGGTGCTATCGCACTTGCAGACGCAGGCGCAAGCGCAGTGAAAGTAGGTATCGGCCCTGGTTCAATTTGTACAACTCGTATCGTAACTGGTGTAGGTGTTCCACAAATCACCGCTATCGCAGATGCTGCTGCAGCATTAAAAGAGCGCAGTATTCCAGTTATCGCCGACGGTGGTATCCGTTTCTCAGGTGATATTGCAAAAGCTATCGCTGCAGGAGCAAGCTGTGTAATGGTTGGTTCTATGTTTGCCGGTACTGAAGAAGCACCAGGCGAAATCGAACTTTATCAAGGTCGTGCATTTAAATCTTATCGTGGTATGGGTTCATTAGGTGCGATGGCGAAAGGTTCATCAGATCGTTACTTCCAATCTGATAACGCTGCAGACAAACTCGTACCAGAAGGTATCGAAGGCCGTATTCCATATAAAGGTTACCTAAAAGAAATCATCCACCAACAAATGGGTGGATTACGTTCTTGTATGGGCTTAACTGGCTGCGCAACCATCGAAGAATTACGTACAAAAGCACAATTCGTTCGCATCAGTGGTGCGGGCATTAAAGAAAGCCACGTTCATGATGTAACCATTACTAAAGAAGCACCAAACTATCGTATGGGCTAACAATGAATAAAAGAGCGGTTAAATTTGACTGCTCTTTTGAAACATTTCAGACGATCAAAAGGAATTCTCAATGAAAAAATTTATATTACTGATTCCATTTATTCTATCGGGCTGTACATTACTTGGTCCGACTTATACTGGAGAAACAACCGCAGATGATTTACTAAAATATGATACGGCAAGTAATATTAATCTTTTTTTCAGAGCAATCCATAATTGCACGCCTAAACAAATTCACACCCAGATCGATGATGTAAAACTAAATCAGACAACTACCACAGTAGATTTAGTGAATGAAACTTGGACAGTAAAAGGCTGTGATAAAACTGAAATATTTCACATTAAATATATCAGCGATGGACATGGTGGAACTTACATCAATATGACAAAACAAAATTAACATAAGGTAAAAAATGACAAATATCCACAATCACAAAATCCTGATCCTCGACTTTGGTTCACAATACACTCAACTAATTGCACGTCGTGTGCGTGAAATTGGAGTATACTGCGAACTTTGGGCGTGGGACGTAACGGAAGAGCAAATCCGTGAATTTAACCCAACGGGGATTATTCTTTCAGGTGGTCCTGAAAGTACCACTGAAGCAAACAGTCCACGTGCACCAGAATATGTGTTCAACGCAGGCGTGCCTGTGCTAGGTGTTTGCTATGGGATGCAAACTATGGCAATGCAACTTGGCGGTTTAACTGAAACATCAGACCATCGTGAATTTGGCTATGCTTCTGTAAACTTACAAGCAAACGACAGCTTATTTGCAAATTTAAACGATAATTTGACCGCTTCCGAGCCAAAATTAGACGTTTGGATGAGCCACGGCGATAAAGTGACTCATTTACCTCAAAACTTCCAAGTAACAGGGACTACCCCAACCTGCCCAATTGCCGCAATGTCAGACGAAAGCCGTCGTTTCTACGGCGTGCAGTTCCACCCAGAAGTGACCCACACGAAAAGTGGTTTGGCATTATTAACCAACTTCGTAGTGAACATCTGTGGTTGCGAAACCAAATGGACGGCAGAAAACATTATTGAAGATGCCGTTGCACGTATTAAAGCGCAAGTGGGCGACGACGACGTAATTTTAGGCTTATCAGGCGGTGTAGATTCTTCTGTTGTAGCGTTGTTATTACACAAGGCTATTGGCAAAAACTTGCACTGTGTCTTCGTAGATAACGGTTTACTTCGCTTAAACGAAGGCGATCAAGTGATGGAAATGTTCGGCAATAAATTTGGCTTGAATATTACTCGAGTAAATGCAGAAGATCGCTTCTTAAGCGAATTGGCAGGCGTGGACGAACCGGAAGCGAAACGCAAAATCATCGGTAAAGTGTTCGTAGACGTGTTCGACGATGAATCGAAAAAACACCCTAACGTAAAATGGTTAGCTCAAGGCACGATCTACCCAGACGTGATCGAATCTGCCGCCAGCAAAACCGGCAAAGCTCACGTGATTAAATCGCACCACAACGTAGGCGGCTTACCGGATTATATGAAACTCGGTTTAGTGGAACCTCTGCGCGAATTATTCAAAGACGAAGTGCGTAAAATTGGCTTGGCATTAGGCTTACCGGTTGAAATGCTTAACCGCCACCCATTCCCAGGCCCAGGCTTAGGCGTGCGTGTATTAGGCGAAGTGAAAAAAGAATACTGCGATTTATTACGCCGTGCTGATGCGATCTTTATCGAAGAATTACACAAAGCGGATTGGTATTACAAAGTCAGCCAAGCTTTCACCGTGTTCTTGCCAGTGAAATCTGTAGGCGTAATGGGCGACGGTCGTAAATATGACTGGGTAGTTTCCCTACGTGCTGTCGAAACCATCGACTTTATGACCGCACATTGGGCACATCTGCCGTATGACTTACTTGGCAAAATCTCCAACCGCATCATCAACGAAGTGAATGGTATTTCTCGCGTGGTGTATGACATAAGTGGAAAACCGCCAGCGACGATTGAGTGGGAATAAAAACCCTGCTTTTCATCCTATTTCAATTCATTTCAAAATGACCTCAAAGCCTTGTGAAAGCAAGGCTTTTTTGTTATCAAGATCACAGACAAAGAAGATCACATCCGATAGAACCCGGCTCAATTTATTACATTTGGAGAAACATAATGAAAAAACAGCTGATTTTGCCAATAAAAACGTAGAAGGTCGTTTATATGACCGCACAACATTAAAAGATAAAAAAGCACTCCCTGAAATTACACTTAAAAAAGGAACGATAATGTCCTTAGATAGCATCGCAAGTTTTGGTGATGTAGCTCATGCAAATATTGATGGAGTACAAGTGTGCACACCTTATGCAGGTACGTTTATGGGGACATAATGTCAAAGAGGTAGACGGATTTGAGATGATCGTCATAACCTTTATGAAGCCTTTGTAGGTAAAAAATAACGCCTATAAACTTAAAAAAACCACCGCTAAACGGTGGTTTTTTGTGAGAAAACAACATTACATTTTTTAAATCGTTAGACGTATCATACAGTAGTAATTTTCATTGAAATAGCCTACTAACCAAAGCCGACAAACTCAATAATGTGTTTCCTACCAACTAAAGCCCACTTTCACCGCACCAAATTTTTGCGGTGCGACATTAGAACCTTTAAGTATTCCGAGGAAAGTGCTGAAATTCCATTGGTTGAACTGTGCACTTAAGGCAAGTTCGTGGGTGAAATAACGTCCGAATTGTTGTTTCATTGCCACATCGTTTACGCTTAACGCTCCATCAATCGCAAGTTTGTGTTGGGTCGTATCATAGTAGTTAGTCGTGAAACTTGGGGTCACTTTCATATCGTTGATATCGAAAGTTTTATCAAGTTTAATGCCTACACGGTAAGCGGTTAAGTGTAAGGCTTTACTGTCAATTTTCGCTTCGGAAAGATTGTAATTTGCCCCAGATAAACGATAGTAACGTACACCCACAGAAGGTTGTACATTCATCCAACCACTAAGATCCCAACTTGCTCCAAGGTTTCCGCCCACATTGAAGATATTGCGATGGAATACGTTATCCACACTGTCAAATTTCACCGTATTGCGGCTGCGACCATAACCTAAATCCATACTTGCGAAAATGCCGTTGTCCCAGTTGCCTTTTACAAATGCATTGACCGAGGTTAAACGATTTTTGCCTGAAACATTCTCATCAAACTCATTGTTTGCACGAGAATGGGAAAGTATAGCCCCGATTTTCACGTTGTCCGTCACATCTTGAGCTACGCCGATTTGCGTCAGTGTTATCGTTTGTTTATAAGGGCGGTAATAATCGGAACGATAAGTCTGTTTAGTCGACTCCGTATTCACCCACACATTAGATGGATCTTGGCTCAATAAATGGCGGTCAAGATTACGCCCAATTTGCAATGCTCCATTTACATTAGCTGAAAGTTCAGATAATGCCGTGTTTGAATAACGGCTGATCAACTGTGATTGAACTGGTATGGACACTGTTTCTGATTGCGTGCTTAAAAATTGTTGAATTTCTTGCTCAGTTTGGTAAGCCTTATTAAGGCTGTCTAATAATGCTAATACAGACTTATTTAAAGAAGACTGTGCAATATCCATCTCACTTTGGTTACCTTGAGCATTAGCTAATGCTTGTTGAGCCAATTCTATACGTTCAATACTTGCATCAATTTCTTCCTCAAATAAAGTAACATTACCTTCATTCGCTACTTTAGCCACTTTGCGACATATATCAGAAGATAAATCCTGAGCTTCACAAAGCTGTTGAGCTCGAGCTATACTACTAGATAAACCAGCCTGTAAACGATTCATTTCTTCCAACACATTGTCTTGGCGAGATTCAAGAAAACGTAAATCTGTTTCTGTTTGATTAACTAGATTTAATAACTGTTGAGCTGCCTGTTGGCTATATTTAGCTTGCTCACTCAAGGCACGGTATTCATTACGTTGTTTTTCTAATAATGCTTGTAATTGAGTAAATTGTTTATATAGTTTACCACGTTTAATAAAACGAATACGGGCAGTCCGATTATACTCTGAGGTAGCATGGTTATAGCTATTAGTCGTATTGTGAATCTCCTCTAATAGACGAACTGCACGATTCTGATCTATTTTATTCACTCCTTCCGCTTGTGTATATGATCTTTGTAAACGTGCTAATTCATGCTCCTTATCTACTAAAACTTGATGTACAACATGAAACTCTCGCTGGCTATTTGCTACTAACTCCGAATTACTGCCAAAATGTAATTCAGCATCACGTAATGGATTATATAAACGGTAATCATTGTTGAAGTTAGCTAAAATATAGCGATACGCACCTAAATCCACGAAACCATTTTCCAAAGCAAAATGTGCATTTTGACGATACTGCTTAGGATGATTCAGTTTTACCAAACTTAATGGGGTCACATTTTTCGGCTCTTCCCCTGTATTCTTCAGTGATAGTAAATAATTCCCAGAAGCTAATCCATTGACAACCACATTATCACCGCGGCTTTCTGCTACATTCGCTAAGAAACGAAAATGTCCATTACCTGTTAATTGCCCATCCACCACCAACTGGTTGAATTTCACCCATCCCTTGTAAGTAGAATTCATCTCATTATATAAACTATTGAGCGTTATCTGGCTATTGGGTGCAAGAAACAAATTTCCAACAACACTATTATTGTTTAATGTCCATTCACTATGTGGTAACAAATTAACTTGTGTTTCTGCACCTACTGAATTAATACGCCCCATTAAATGAGCCTTGCCCAAACTAAATTGGCTCTGATGTTCTAACGAAACATCACCATATATACTTGTTACAGGTACGCTATTAAATGCAGATTGAGAAATAACAGCCTTTTCTGAACATTTTGTTGTACCACTATAACTTTCTCGAATACATTCATCAGACTTCCCTTGTGCAAATCCAAGTTGAATTTGAGCTTGATGACGTGCATTAAAGTTACCTTCTAATACACTAACATTACGGCTGCTCTCAAGAGTCGCATTGCCTGCCACATCGAATTCATTTGCTTTGAACTGTCGGTTAATCCAATTTTCTTCTTCAATGACCTCTTTTTTATTAAGATGGTCATAGGCGTGTGGAACAGGAACACCTGATAATAGCAATTTCCCGTTTTCTACATAAATATTACCATTAAGATTCGTTCCTCCTGTCAAAGACAAAATACTATTTGCAACTTGAGGACGATAAGCAATTGATAATCTTCCATTGTGATATCGCTGATCAGTTTCCCCCAAAAATCCGCTATACGTATCTAGATGTTTTTGCGCGTTAGCTTCTGATAATACTCTCTGAATAACCTCAGATTTATTATTTCCTAAAAATTCCCAGTCATTTGTGGTTTCCATATCCCAAGGGAAATAGGCTCTAGGATTTTTTCCTTCTTTTAGACGGAAATAATCTAATCGGTTATTCCTGTGATTATTTTTGTATTCATAAATTGCTAATGATGTCGTTGGGTGTTGCCCCCAATTTACCCATTCAATATCTTGTTGAGCAAAATTATCACGCCCAATAATATTAATTTCGGCTGCCTGGGTACGGCTATTATTAACAATTTTTGCACCATCATCCGAATTTTGAATTCTGTGGAAAGTAAGATTGTGGCCATTTACATCTAAACGTCCACCACGAAAACCGAAGTAGATATTATCGGGGTTTACTTGTTTGTCGTTCGCTAAAACTACCGTGCCACGTCCACTAGTAATCCCCACTTGGTTAAAGGCTTGTTGCTGACCATTTAAAGATTTTTGGTTAAGAACAACTGTGCCCTCACCTACACTAATATCCCCTAAGTTCTTGCCTTGCCCATCAACATAAAGCGTACCTGTGCCGAGTTTTGACAAGCGGTCATTTTTGGGATTTTTTACACGCCAATTAACCGTTTTATTGCCATTAACCACAACCCCAGCGCCAAGCCAAGTCACATCATTACCATCAGTTCTAACTATCGCATTTTGGTTAAAATGCAAGGCACCAGCACCTTGGTTAATACTCTCTTTTAACACAAGAGTTGAACTATCACGTCCAGTAAAATGCACCGTTTTTCCATTATCTAAAGACGGTCGTTGGCGATTTTCATCTTGTGAAGCCACATTTACATTTGTAACAGGAATTTCGACCGCTTGATTACCACTTTGTAGTACGCTCTTACCCACACCTCGATTTTGCCACGAGTAAGTTGAGCCGTTTAGGCTTACTGTCATTTCATCATTTTCAAATGCACGATGAATAGAATCAGGCTGTATAATTGTATAAATATTATTTTTACCATCATAGCCATTGAAGGTAGAAAGTACGCCCGCTAATACCCAACGCTGCTCTTTAGCATCATAAGCAAGTAAAGCCGAACCACTATCACCTGGTAAGCCATAGGTACCCAACATTTCATAAATATCACCACTAAATAATACCCAATTATCCATTGAACTATTTGGTTTAAGTGGGGTACCTCCTGTAAGATAATTATAACCGGAAGTAAGAGATGTCTTTTCTTTACCATCTTTACTACGTAAATATTGTTGACCAGATCCTACTCGTACAAAATATGGATAACGCTCTTTATCTAAAAACGCACCATTTTTCGGCCCTGTTTTTCTATTGTTATCAAAAGCGATATTATTCAATGGAATTGGGGTAACTTCAGTAACCAGTTTATGCAAACGAGGGGAATGGAAGTCGTATTTATCGTGATTATTGCGATCAGTAATCAAATAATCAAAGTGATGGCTATCTGGATTATTACTATTTTCACCAAATTGCACAGAGCCATAGCCACTATTGTGTTTAACACTAGCGACATATTGAGGATTAAACAAGGTTGCTACACCACTTACTCGGCTAGCTACGTGTAAATCAGGCATTGGTAAATTTGGCAACATCGTACCAACTTGTTTGCCTTGTTTATCAAAGATAGGAATATTTTTTGCTCCAATAAAGAATTGTCCTTTATTCTCAGCAAAATCGCGGAAATATTGATAGTCCACATCATTGCGAACCATTGAGGCTTGCATCCCTGCACACATCACAGCAACATTTAACGCAATAAAAGTTGGACGAAAAATGTTTGATTTATACATAAAAAGCCCTCAGAAACTAACTATAAATAACTGAGGGCAATTGTAAATTTAGTGTAAAGACTTGTCAATTTTCTCAAATAGGTCACGAGCCAAGTTATCAAGCCCTTTTAAGCGTTCTAAGCCACGACGCATTAAGGTCTGACGCTGACCATCATAGCGAGAAAGTTTGACTAACGGCTCAATTAAGCGTGAAGCTACTTGCGGGTTGCTATCATTGAGTTTAATCAACATATCGACCAAGAAGCGGTAACCTGAACCATCAATATTGTGGAAGGCTTTCGGATTCTGGCTTGCGAATGCACCCACGACTGCACGCACGCGGTTTGGATTGTTGAAGTTAAAACTTCTGTGATGTAACAAGCCCTGCACAACATCCAATACCTCTTCATCTGGACGGGTGGCTTGCAATGCAAACCATTTATCCATCACCAAGCCATCTTGATACCATTGTGCTTCAAAGTCTGCTAACAATTCATCACGGCACTCTAATTCTGCTTTAGTTGCAGCTGAAAGTGCAGCAAGCGTATCGGTCATATTATTTGCCTGCTCATAGTGTGCTTTAACCAATTTCTCACCCAAATCACTAAAGGCAAGGTAAGACAAGCACACATTACGCAACGCACGTTTTGCCATATCTTCGCCATTAACGCGATATTCAGCGCAACGATTTGCTTTATAAAGTTTAAATAGACGATCTTCAAAATAAGCTGCAATCGACTCAACGAGGAACTCTCTCACTTTCGCAATGCCTACAGGGTCAATTGTGTCGAATAACTCGGCAAAATCGGTTTCTTTCGGCATCGTCAACATTAACGCGGTAAGTTGCGGATCTTCCACATTATCAAGCAACATCTCAATCGCTGAGCCAAACTCGTGCGAGAATTGCATCATTCCGCCTTGTTGCAAGCGGGTTAAATTTTCTTTTAATTCGCCATTAAAGAGCGATTGAATCGCATCCCAACGTACAAAATCATTTTTCGCAAATTTCAATAAACTAATCAATTGGGATTTACTATAACTGAAATCTAACTTCACAGGGGCAGAGAAATCGCACAATAATGCAGGCACAGGCTGCGTTTTCACGCCAAAAAATTCAAATGTTTGCTGACTTTCCGTCACATTCAACACATCTGACATCTCCGATGCTTCGCTTCTTAGCGGTAAATTTTGACCGCTTGTAGGATCAACCAACGCCACTTTAAGCGGAATATGCAAGTTCAATTTTTCAACCTGATCTGCCGTTGCTGGCGTTTGCTGGCTTACGTTTAAGCGATACACTTGGCGAGCCGCATCATACTCATCGGTCACAGCTAGAATTGGCGTACCTGATTGGCTATACCAACGACGGAATTGGGTTAAATCCATGCCAGAAGCACGTTCCATTGCGGAAACAAAATCTTCGCAAGTCGCTGCCGTACCATCGTTTTCTGCCACATAAAGTTGCATTCCTTTTTGGAATTTCTCTTCACCTAAAAGCGTATGAATCATTCTAATAACTTCCGCCCCTTTCTCATAAACGGTCACGGTGTAGAAGTTATTCATCTCAATCACTTTTTCAGGACGAATTGGGTGTGCCATCGGGCTAGCATCTTCAGCAAATTGTACGGTACGCAACAAACGCACATCTTCAATGCGTTTTGCTGGGCGAGACCATAAATCCGAGGTAAATTCTTGATCACGGAATACGGTTAAGCCCTCTTTCAAGCTCAACTGGAACCAATCGCGACAAGTAATGCGATTACCCGTCCAGTTATGGAAATATTCGTGTGCGATCACACTTTCGATATTGATGTAATCTTCATCAGTTGCAGTTTCTGGTTTTGCCAATACGAACTTAGAGTTAAAGACATTCAAGCCTTTATTCTCCATCGCGCCCATATTGAAGAAATCAACTGCGACAATCATATAAATATCTAAATCGTATTCTAAACCGAAACGATCTTCGTCCCATTTCATCGCACGTTTTAAGCTCTCCATTGCCCAGCCTGCACGGTCTAGATTGCCCTTATCAACATAGATCTCAAGTGCCACTTCACGCCCATTTTTCGTGATGAATTTGTCTTGCAATAAATCAAAATCGCCCGCCACCAATGCAAACAGATAGCTTGGTTTAAAGAACGGATCTTCCCACTCTACCCAATGGCGACCATCTGCCAATTCGCCTTGTGCAATACGGTTACCGTTCGATAGTAAGAACGGATATTTTTCCTTACTCGCAGTGATTTTTGTGCGATATTTTGCAAGCACATCAGGTCTATCCAACATATAAGTGATTTGACGGAAACCTTCCGCTTCGCACTGTGTACAAATTCCATCGCCCGACTGATACAAGCCTTGTAATGAGGTGTTCTGTGCTGGATTTAAGGCAGTTTCAATTTGCAATTGGAATTTATCTGCTTGCTCTGCTACATTCACTGTTAATGACTCCGTATCTCGCTCAAATTCAACGTGCTCTTGCCCATTCAATTTTAACGAGAGGAAATCAAAGCTATGCCCATCTAATTTAAGATGAGTCGCCCCTTCAGTTTTACGCTCAACATTGAGCACAGAAGTCACAAATGTTCTCTCTGCATCAAGTTGAATGTCTAAATAAATCTCCGTGATCGTGAAATCAGGAGCACGATAGTCCTTACGGAATTTTGCTTTTGGTTGCATAGTATCGTCCTTTAGTTTTTAATTCTTTATCAGTTTATCATTAAAAAATAGAAAAATAGAAATATTCTCTTCTCAATTGTTAATAACATAAAATGCCAAGCAACATCTTGACAAGATTTTTTAAAGAAAAATTAAGCTAAATCAAATTTTCTTACTCCTATAGCGGTATAATTTGATTTATTTTTTACAAATCATAAAAAAATTCAATTGTGATTTGCAAAAAGTAAGTGAATTTATACCGTTTTTTTAGGAGGATATGTGATTTTCAAAGTCATTCGCCTTTTACTCTCGCTTGCTTTGCTCTTTGGTATGCTTTATCTGGGGAAATTGATTGCTTATTTCATTCCTATCGGTATCTCAGATAGCATCTGGGGTATGTTATTGCTCTTCGCTTGCCTTGTGATTGGCATAGTTAAAGTGGAATGGGTTACGCCGAGTGCACGCCCATTAACGCGTTATATGACCGTGTTTTTCATCCCGGTCTGTGCAGAAATTATTGAACACGTGGATGTTTTATATTCGCACGTGGTCTCATTCCTACTCGCGAATGTCCTCAGCTCCACTTTATCGCTCATGTTAATCGGTTTATTCGCACAAAAAATGTTCCATCGATATAAATAGAGGCAGCTATGATTTATCTCTTTTCTATTCTAACCATTTTCGCTTTTCTCGTAGGGCAACAAGTCAGCAAAAAACTGCGTTCCAATGTGCTAAATCCATTCCTGATTGCCTTGGTAATTGTGGTGGCATTACTCTATTTTGTCGATATTCCCTATCAATCATATTATCAAGGCAACTTTCCGCTAAACAATTTACTTGGCATCTCTGTTGTTGCTTTAGCTTTACCCTTTTATGAACAGCTCCCGCAAATCCGCAAAAAATGGAAACCTATTGTCGCGGTATTACTTTTCAGTACCTTTGTTACAATGTTTACTGGTGTATTCTTTGCCGTGATTTTAGGAGCACATCAAGATATTTTAGCGACCATTATTCCCAAATCAGTCTCTACCCCGATTGCGATTGCGATTGCTGGACAAATTGGCGGAAGCTCTGCGATTACTGCCGTAGGCGTAATGATTGCAGGTTTACTTGGTTCTGTTTTGGGCTTCTCAATTTTACACTGGTTGGGTGTACGAAATGTACGTGCGATAGGTTTAACGATGGGTTCTGTTTCCCACGCATTAGGCACTGGACGTTGTATGGAATATAGCGTGAAAACGGGCAGTTATAGCTCAATTGCATTGGTTGCCTGTGGCGTGCTTTCTTCTATTTTTGCTCCCGTTATGTATAAACTAGCGGTAATGCTTTTCTATTAAAATACCTAAATAAAAAGCTGAAATAACCAATATTTTAAGTATCTAATATGGTTATTTCAGCTTACAAATTTCTTTACTGCTTATGTGGCAACTTCTTCCAAGTCACTTCATTGCGTAAATAAACAGGTTCAATTTCATCAACCAATTTTACATTGCCTTTCGCAATTTCTTGCTCAGCTAAGGCAAGCATATATTTTGCCGAAGGTAAGGTAATTTCACTTATCGCAAGCGGTAAATTTTGCTCAGCAAATTGCGGATAAGCTGCCCAGCCTGTGCCCACCACGGTAATCTTATCGGTATCTAATTGAAACTGTACTAATGCGCGTTCTGGCGAGCAAACTTGCTCTTTCACTTTCTCAATCCAACCGTTTTCGGTACGAACTAATTGCGAAAAATAGACTTCATTCATTCTGGCATCAATCAAGGCAATCACTTCTGTTGCACCTAATTCTTGATAAGCCTGCTCTGCCATTGTGGTGAGGTTTGAAATTGGTACGACTTTTAGTTCCGCTCCTAACGCTAAACCTTGAGCAACACCCACGCCTACCCGTACGCCCGTAAAACTGCCTGGTCCTCGGCCAAAAGCTAAGTAATCAACCTCTTTGATGGAAAGATTGGCATTTTTTAATAAGCCATCGACCATCGGTAAAATACGTTGCGTGTGCGTTCTTGGGCTAAGTTCATCTTCAAAAGTGATGCGATCTTGATGTAATAAAGCCACCGAACAAGCTTCAGTGGCAGTATCTAATGCGAGAATGATGTTTTTCATTAAGGTGCTCTAAAAATAATATTCAACGAATCTCACTCTCTTCCCTTGTGGGTGAGAGACAAAAAAATTGGGTTCAGCAATTTTTCAGAGAGAGGGGGAAAATGTAGAAAACCCAATTTTGCAAAAGAGCAGTCAAAATTGACCGCTTACCCATCCCCCTTATTTCAATTCTACTCGAATTGAAATTTCCCTCGCCCACAGGGACAAGGGAAGAAATGATAGAAATTATCTATTATGTTTACGACGACGCTCTTCCACCGCTTCAGCTAAGGCAAATAACGCTTTTTCGCTATCTTCCCAGCCGATACAACCGTCGGTGATACTTTGGCCGTAAACTAAATTTTCAAGAGTTTGACCTGCTTTCAGATCTTGACGACCTTCCACTAAATGGCTTTCGATCATCACGCCTGAAATTAAATCTGAACCGTCTGCAATCTGTTTGCAAACGTCTTCACACACATCCATTTGACGTTTGAACTGCTTGCTGCTGTTAGCGTGGCTGAAATCAACCATCACGTGGGGACGATGACCTGATTTTTCGATCTCTGCACACACTGCCGCAACAGATTCCGCATCGTAGTTTGTACCTTTATCGCCGCCACGTAAAATAATATGGCAATCCTGGTTGCCTTCAGTCGAGACGATTGCTGAATGACCAAATTTAGTTACCGACAAGAAATGGTGCGGTGACTCTGCCGAAGCAATTGCATCTAACGCAATTTTTACGCTGCCATTGGTACCATTTTTAAAACCTACTGCGCAAGATAGTCCTGAAGCTAATTCACGGTGTACTTGTGATTCTGTCGTACGAGCCCCAATCGCACCCCAGCTCATAAAATCTGCCATATATTGTGGCGTGATCATATCCAAAAATTCACCCGCTGCTGGCACGCCTAAATCGTTAATATCTGAAAGCACTTTACGACCTAAACGTAAACCATCGTTTAATGCGTAAGTTTCATTCAAATATGGATCATTGATTAAACCTTTCCAGCCCACTGTGGTACGTGGTTTTTCGAAATATACACGCATAACCAGTTCAAGATTTTGGTTAATTTTTGGATTTGCACGCATGGCTTTAATTCGATTAGCATATTCAATTGCAGCTTTTGGATCGTGGATCGAGCAAGGCCCAATCACCACTAATAAACGATCATCTGCACCATGAATAATTTTATGAATTGCTTGGCGTGTTTTTTCCACCGTTTCTGCTGCAACATCGCTCGCAGGAAAACGCTCTAATAAAGCAATCGGCGGTAAAAGTTGTTCAATATTTTTAATACGAAGGTCATCATTTTTGTAAGACATTGTGTTCTCTCTTGTTGTGTTATGAGTAAGTGGCTATAAAGGTAGTGTAATCAAATTAAAATGTCAAACACTTTGTACTATTACAGTAGTACAAAATTACTTTAATTAGTAAAATTTATACAAATGGCATAAATAAGCGGTGATTCTAACCAGATTTTTTACAAAATACTCAGCAAAAACCACCGCTTGCTTATTTAAATAATTTCTCGTCTACCTCGATGATCTGGTGCTGAAAGAATTCCTTCTTGCTCCATTTGATCTAAGATGCGAGCCGCTCGCGGAAAACCTAAATTTAGCTTGCGCTGAATACCACTTGCCGTTGTAATGCCTGTTTCTAATACGAATGCCATCACTTCATCAAAACGCGCGTCAAGTTCTCCAGCACCTCCTTCACTCCGCTCTTCAGGCTCTTGAGGCGATTCCAAAATGCTCTCAATATATTCTGGTTTGCCACGAGCTTTCCAATTATCCGCCACATTTATAACATCATCATCGCTCATATAAGCCCCGTGCACACGCACCAACTCTGGGCTACCCGCTTTGGAATAAAGCATATCGCCGCGACCGAGTAAGTTTTCCGCCCCAATGCTATCTAAAATAGTGCGAGAATCGTAAGGACTTGCCACCGTAAACGCAATACGACTTGGAATATTCGCTTTAATCACGCCTGTAATGACATCGGTTGATGGGCGCTGCGTTGCCAAAATCAGATGAATCCCCACCGCACGGGCTTTTTGTGAAATACGCATAATGTATTCCTCCACCTCTTTGCCTGCAGTCATCATCAGATCGGCAAATTCATCCACCACCAAAACAATGTAGCTGAGTTTACCCAATGCAGGCGGCATTTTGTCCATTGAGTCGCCCTCTTTCCAACTTGGATCTGCAATTGGCATACTCATTGCTTCAGCTTCATCAATTTTATTATTGTAGCCTGTAATGTTACGCACGTTTAAATGAGTCAGTAAAGTGTAGCGACGCTCCATCTCATCCACAGCCCAACGCAAGGCATTTGCCGCCTTTTTCATATCAATCACAACAGGCGTAAGCAGGTGCGGAATATCGTTATACACCGAAAGTTCAACCTGTTTCGGGTCAATCATAATCAAGCGAACTTGTTCAGGCGTAAGTTTATAGAGCAAGCTCAAAATCATGGTGTTGATCCCAACCGACTTACCGCCCCCCGTTTGACCTGCAACAAGCAGATGCGGCGTTTCCACCATATCTATAATCACGGGTTTATTCGCCAAATCTTTCCCCAAAATCATCGGTAGTTTGGCTTTGGTATAACGGAACTCATCGCTTGCAATTAAATCACGCAACCATACAATTTCACGATGCGGATTGGGCACCTCAATGCCCATATAAGGCTTACCAGGCACCACATCGGTAATGCGAATAGTAGACATCATTTCGCGGGCTAAATCACTCGCCAACGAGGTAATTTTCGCTGCCTTTACACCCACAGCGGGTTTAATCTCATAACGGGTAACCACAGGCCCCACTAATACATCCTCAACCGTCGCTTTCACGCCATAGTTTGCCAATGCAGTTTCAATACGACGAGAAGTGGCAATAATTTCGCCCTCAGTCATCTGCTGACCGCTTGGCTGATGCTCTTCTAACAAATCCAATGTGGGTAAGGGGGTTGTTGGTTTTTCTAATTTTTTACTCCCTTGCAACAACGGATGAATTAAGGTTTCACCGTAGCCTCCTCGGGGATAGTCGGGGATTTTGTGCCCTTCGGTGCCTACTGCTGCTTTTAATGGTGTGGTGAATTTTGACGGCGTAGGTTCAGTGCGAATTTGCACATTAGTTGGCAAGGCCGTTTCAAAATGGCTTGAGCCTTCAGTAATCTTATTAAAAGTATGCTCTAAGCCCGCTGCTTTTGCTCGTGCCTCAATTTCCGCCAAACGCTGGCGTTCCATTTCCGCAAACTCACGTTCACGAATCGCATCAAAATCCTCATCTTGTGCTTCTCTCTCTTCATCCTCTGCCATTAATTTAATCTCAGGCGAAGGCGATTGCATAAAATGAGGCACTTCGTTCTCAGATGCTACTTGTTCAACCGCATCAATACCAGAATCCTCATTCGTTAAACGTACACGAATTTTCGGTTGAGTGGGCTGATTTGCACTATTTTCTGTAAAATCCACCACTTGTTCCATAGGATCTGCTTGTGGATCAACAGGGTTTAAACGTACTTTTAGCAGTTCCACATTCAACCCAATGTTATTTTCAGTTTGAGTCGGTTGCACTTCCGTTTCAGGTTCAGGCAAGCTAATTTTTGGCAGCTCAGTATGCATATCTGCAGGATTAAACAAATTCATCTCTACAGTTTTCGCCACTGTCGCAGGCTTAATATCAGAATCCATCTCAGAAGAAGAGGTTTCAGCCGAATAAATTTCAGCAACAGAAACTTGCTGCAAACCGCTGATATTAGGGCGTTTAAAGATCGCAGGATCCGTCAACTGTTCATCCATTGAAATAACGGTTTCCACACGCTCTTCTGGCTGTGCTTCGGTCGCAAGCGGTGAATTTTCACTATCAACTTGCAAATCATCTTCGGTTGACTCAACTTCGGCCACAGGTTTCACTTGCAGCGATTTTTCTTCCATTTTAGTATCTTTCGCACTTACCCAATCATAGAAATTAATCAATAATGGAATAAGCGTTTGACCTGAGCAAAAATAGAACCCGATTGCGGTCAGTAGCATTGCCACAAATAAACCACCGAATTGCCCGATATGCTCGCTCATCAAGCCTTGGCTCATTGCCCCGACAAAACCGCCTGACAGATAATTCGGTGAGTTCGATAAAATAGTATTCGCTAAGCCTGCCAAGCCAATCATCAGCACAAAGAAGCTCAAACTACGGAGTAAAATGCCTTTCAACGTTGCATTTACTGCCCCTCGCGTAAGCAACATATAAGCGGAGAACCCCGTTAAACTGAAAGGCAATAAGAACGCAATTTTTCCGAAGAAGGCATACAATAAATCAATTAACCATGCCCCCAATACGCCTGTTTTATTCAGTACTTCACTTGTTGCCGTGCTCGCCACTGACCATGCATTATCTAACGGGCTATAGCTTGCCCACGCGAAAATAAGATAAATCCCAAACAAGCCACAAAGGGCAAAAAGAAAATTAAAGGCAGTTTCTTTTCCTTTAAGTCGTCTAATCACAATGTTTCCTTTTATTTAAGCAACAAATAATTCGTCTGTTTCACTTCTTCCATCACCACATAAGTGCGAGTGTCGTTCACACCAGGTAAACGCAAAAGTGTGGTACCGAGCAATTTACGATAGGCTGCCATATCAGCTACCCTTGTTTTGAGTAAATAGTCAAAATCGCCTGATACCAAATGGCACTCTTGGATTTCGTCTAATTGTTGCACCGCTTGGTTGAATTCCTCAAACACATCAGGTTTACCTCTCACAAGCGTAATTTCCACGATAACTAAAAGAGGGGCTTCCAATAACTCAGGGTTCAGCAAGGCACGATAGCCCATAATCACATTCTGTTTTTCCAGACGCTTAACGCGTTCAAGGCAAGGCGTTGGCGAAAGTCCTACGCGTTTAGAAAGTTCAATGTTAGAAATTTTGCCGTTGCGTTGAAGTTCGTTCAGGATTTTTAAATCAATTGCATCTAATGCACGGGGTAATTTTTTTGCTTCCATAGTGTTCATCTCATTTTAATTAAATACATTCACCAATTGCTCGCCATATTCTTTTCGCCAACCGCATAATAATTCTGGTAAATGTTCTGAAGATCGTCCTTTGATATGCCAATTAAACAGCTGATTTAACTGACGCTTACTTGCCACCAGTTCAGCAGGAAGATCAAGCGGTCGAATTTCGGTAAGCTTTTGCTGCAAGGCTTTTAAGCTATATTTGTAATTAGGCTCATCCACTAAACGTACAATTTTGGCAGGATAAAGTTCCGCTGGGGTATTCATCCCTTGTTCTACTAAACGTAAGATTTTTTTACCGTGCCGGCGGACTTCATTTGGGTGCATAAAATCTAACAATTGCGAAGGATTTTTTGGTAAAATGCGGGCAATTTCATATAAACTCGCCTCTTTTACCACAAAATTCAAGGCTAAATTGCGACTTCTCGCTTCTTCCGCTCGCCATTTTGCGAGTAATTTTAACACAGCCAACTGCTGTGGTTCTAACCGCCACGCATTTGAAATTTTGATGTAAGCCTTGTCTAAATCATCCTCGCGTTCACGTTTCGTTAAAAAAGAGGAACACTCTTCATTCACTGCATTTTGCCAGTTTGTTTGAGCTAATTCTGTCTGCATTTTCTGATAAATTGGCAACAAATACCACACATCCGCTGCGGCATATTGCAATTGGATTTCGCTTAATGGACGCACAAGCCAATCTGTACGCGAAGCGCCTTTGTCGAGCTCAATATCTAAATAATGTAACACCAATTTTGCAAAACCAACAGATGTGCCTAAGTTTAAGAAATTCGCCATCACTTGCGTATCTACCAACGGCGTAGGCAATTGGTTAAAAGCACATTCAAATACTTCCAAATCTTCACTGCAAGCGTGTAACACTTTAATGACGTTTTGATCGGCAAGTAATGCAATAAAAGGGCTGAAATCTTCAATCGTAGTTGGATCTATCAAACTCACTTGTTTACCATCAAATAGCTGAATTAGCCCCAGTTTAGGGTAGAAAGTCCGCTCGCGGATAAACTCTGTATCTAACGCTACAGCAGGCACTTGACGAGCATTTTGACAAACTTCAGCTAATTGCTGTTCATTTTCCACCCAAAGGTAGTGAATTGATGAATTCATTTCGGCTTTTCTCGTGATTTTCTTTAAATTTAAAAATAAATATGTGAACTAGATCACATTATGCGTATAAATTGGTTGTACTTCTACAAAATTACCGCAAAATATAAAAACAAATGGAGCAAATAACAAATAAATTATGGAGAACGTCAATTAATGATTACTGGCAATAAAATTCAAAATATCGGCAATATTTACCGCCTAACCGAACAATTTGAGCTCATTTCACGTACTGATCTTGCTAAACTTTCAGGACTTGCCCCCGCTTCAATCACCAACATTACAAAACAGTTGATTGATAAACAATTTATTTTAGAACGTAGCGTGCAAGATTGTAACTCTCGTGGCAGACCTGCCGTCGGGCTTTCTGTTTCTACTTTTTTCTGGAAACAGCTCTGCCTCACGATTTTTGCAGACCATCTTACCATTTCGCTCTGTAAATTAGATGGCTCTGTGATTCACAGCCAAGATTATACCTTTTCTTTAAGCGATTATCCTAACTTAGATGAGATTATTGCCGAAAACTTGCAAAATTTCCGCCAAAATCAACCGCTTAATGATGCACAAATTCTCGCACTTTCCATTGCTGTCGTTGGACGTATTAACGCTGAGAAAAATACTATCGTTCAACTTGGACAGCATTTGTTGAAATGTCGCATCGTAGAGAAATTACAAGCAGTTTATTCTCAACCGATTTTACTCAATGAACATTTCCATCTCTGGCTATTGGCGGAATCTACGCTAGGCAGTTTAATTGGCGATGATAATGTGATCTTCTTACAAGTCGATGATGCGATTCGTCTCAGCATTCTGTTGCGTGGTGCGTTATTACACGAGCAGAATATGAATGTAGATCATATGCTTATGCCTCGTTTTAGTACATTAAGTGATGAGATTCACCCTGAATTAGACAGCATCGAACGCTATCAACTCAACAATCAAGCGAGCTTACAAGCATTAATTCAATTGATCGACAAACATCTACCAAAAAACTTTGAGATGGATGACGAGCATTTAAAAGAGGCAAAAATTAGCCATTTCTGCGAACAAGTGGAAGCAAAAAATCCAACGGCACTGGTAATTTTAGAGCATATTAGTAGCAATTTAGCCTATATGTTAATGAATTTAGTCAATATTTTCTCTACCGAAAAAATTTTATTTGATTCTCCACTGCTACGCATTAAAGCCCCTCTCTTTGAACAAATTACACAAAAATTAAATGAAAAAATGATCAATCGTGATCTCAATGTGCAATTAGTAACAAGCCATTTTGATAAAAACAGCACGTTGATCCCGTGTGCAATGATAAAACAGGGAATTTATGAAGGAAGTTTGATCAAGAACATAATTCCTGATTAAAAAATTCGATAGACTAAAGGGTATTCATCCGGTGGGTCTCAAGCCCACCATTTTCTATTTTATTTCTTGGTGAATTAAAAACCAGCTAATCAAAGGATACCCTATGCCCTCTTTATTTATTACAGGGACAGACACTGACGTGGGCAAAACGATTGTAACCCGTGCATTATTGCAAGTTTTAACTGCAAACAATATCGTGGCTGTGCCTTATAAACCAATCGCTTGTGGGGGAGCAGAAGAATTACCCACAGAGCCAAATTTAGATGACTATGCTAGCGAAGATAATAGCGATGTTGTCACGCTTTTAAACAGCACTGCAGTGCCTGTTGGCTATCGTGAAATTAACAGCTACACCTTTATTCATTCTAGCACCCCTGTTTTTGCCGCTCTTGATGCAGTTCGAAATATTCACGTGGAAAAATTGGATGTCGATCTCGCACGCTTACAAAATAGCTACCACAATATCTTAGTGGAAGGTACTTATGGCTGGCTTACTCCGATTAACAAAGATTTGAGTTTTGCTGACTGGGTACAAAAAAACAATATGCCCGTGATTTTAGTCGTCGGCATCAAAGAAGGCTGTGCCAACCATGCCTTATTAACCGCTCAAGCGATTAAAGATAGCGGCGTTCCGCTTTTAGGCTGGATCGCAAACCGCATCAATCCTGGATTGCGGCACTATATGGAATTGATTGAAATGCTTAAGCAAAAAATTCACGCTCCTCTTCTCGGACAAATTCCGTATATCGGACACCCTGAGCAAAAAGATCTGGTACAATACATTCAACATCCAAAACCGTTGTTGGAGTTTTTCAAAGCATAAAAGAAAAAGAGCGTTTTAAATGGAGTTAAACGCTCTTTTACATTAGTTTCTCTTTAAATTTGCAACTCAATTACAGTGCTTCAAATGGCACTTTCACTACCAATTTCTTCACGGTTTGGCATTTACCATTTACGGCATTACCTGGTTTATGCGGTTCATAAGGTAGGAAGATCGCGAACATATTTGGTTTTAACACAACTTCATTTTTGCCTTCTAACACTTCTGTTAATGTGAGTTGATAGTCGTCTTCATCACGATATTCATCATATTGAGCCAAATCAGGTTGTGCCACACTATATTCAATCATCTCTTCGCCTGAAATAAGCAACTGAATATCAATAAATTTACGGTGCATTTCCGCCTTTTTAGTTTCAGGTAACACAGTGTCAAATGACATCACATTCATTTTAATGCCATCAAGTAGTTCGTGTGAGCCTTCTTCTAAATTAGCTAAATCTAAGTTTTTTAATTTCTCACAGCACTTCACAAACACTGGAGCTAGTGATTTTGCGTAATCTGCACGTGATAAATCGCCGTATAACATAGTAAATCCTCTTTTTCGTAAATTTTTTCTTAAATTCGATCGCTTAGTTAGCTTTCCATTCACCGTTTACCACTGTACCAATCACTTTGTAATTTGGGGTAAATACCGCCAAGTTCGCGACTTTGCCTTTTTCAACAGAACCTAAACGGTCATCCACACCAATTGCACGTGCTGGGTAGAGGTTACTCATTCGGATCGCTTCAGCAAGCGGAATTTCGACATATTCTACCGCATTTTTGATGGATTCCATCATTGTAATAGAAGCCCCTGCGATTGTACCATTGGCATCGAAACAACGCCCCTCTTTGATGTAAATGATTTTACCAACGAAGGTGAAACTTTCTAATTCTGGCGGTGCGCCTGCTGCGGCAAGTGAGTCGGTTACGATACAAAGTTTATCTCCTTTCGCTTTTTTATCAATACGAACATTGCCATAATTCACGTGAACACCATCGACAATAATACCCGTGTAAACATCAGAATCTAGCACTGCCCCAACTACACCCATTGCACGTCCAGAACTGATTGGCGACATGGCATTGTGTAAGTGGGTAGCGAAAGTTGCTCCTTTATGGAACGCCGCTTTTGCGACTTCATAGGTAGCATTTGAGTGCCCTACGGAAACAATAATCCCTGCTTTGACAAAATCAGGCGTGTAATTGATAGTCGGATTTTCTGCTGCAATCGTTAATTTAGTGATCACATCTGCATTTTTGCATAGAAAATCTTTCATTTCAGGCGAAATTTCGCGGATATATTCAGGACGGTGAACCCCTTTTTTCTCAATGCTGAGGTAAGGACCTTCAATGTGCAAGCCTAATGCTTGGTTTTTATGACGGTTAAGGTATTCACGCATCACGCCTACTGCCATTTTGATGTTTTCATCAGGGGCAGTAATAAAGGTTGGCAGGAAGCTAGTACAGCCTGATTTCAAATTGGTTGCTTGCATAATTTCAAGCGTTTCGACAGTGGTTTGGTCGTTAAACATCACGCCACCACAACCATTTAATTGCAAGTCGATAAAGCCTGAGGTTAGGTTGTTGCCTTGTAAATCAATCGCTTTGATGCCAGCTTCTAATTCAGCTTGTGGGATTACCGCTTCGATGGTTTCGCCATCAATCACTACTGCATAATCACGCAAAACATCATATTTTGTGTAAATTACACTATTGGTTAATGCATATCTCATATTTTGTTCCTTGTTATATTATCTTTTTTGTATTTTGGCGTGTTCAACACACCCCTACATTTGAGCAACACAGTTACTATAGATAAACAAAATCATTATTTAGTTTGATAATCAGTACCTGCAACCGAACATTCTAATTCGGTAAAGTATTTCACCGTTTTTACTTTCAATTCTTGTTGTGCAGGTTCATCACAAACAAGCAAGAAATGCCGGTGCATTTGTAACGCACTTACCGTCCATAAATGGTTGATACTGCCCTCAACTGCAGCTTGCACAGCAAGGGCTTTTTGATGTCCTGTCGCTAAAATCATCACTTCTTCTGCGTCTAATAATGTACCCACGCCAATGGTTAATGCGTATTTTGGCACTTTATTCACATCATTATCAAAGAAACGAGAGTTTGCAATTAAGGTATCTTGGGTTAACGTTTTAATACGAGTACGAGAACTTAATGAGGAGGCTGGTTCATTAAATGCGATATGACCATCGACTCCAACGCCGCCCATGAAAAGATTGATTTTACCGTAAGATTTAATTTTTTCTTCATAACGACGACATTCCGCATTATGGTCATCTGTGTTACCGTTTAGAATGTTGATATTCTCAGGCAAAATATCAATGTGGTTGAAGAAATTGTTGTACATAAAGCTGTGATAGCTTTCTGGGTGTTCTACAGGCAATCCGACATATTCGTCCATATTGAAAGTGACAACATGTTTAAAGCTCACTTCGCCTGCTTGATAAAGTCGGATCAGTTCTTGATAAGTTTTTAAGGGGGTACCACCAGTGGGTAAACCCAATACGAAAGGTCGTTCGGCAGTCGGTTGGAAATCATTGATACGATTTACGATATGTTGTGCTGCCCAGCGGCTTACTTGTTGTTCTGTTTGTAACGGAATAAAACGCATATTACCCTCCAGTGGTAGGAAATAGGCTGGTAGGGTGTGTGGCAGATGCCACGCACGTATATTGAAGATTGGTGCGTGAAATATACCATTTCACCCCCTACAAGCGGTCTATTTTTATAGAAAATTACAAATATTTCGCTTTCAACTCTTTCGCACGTGCTAATTGTGCATCGGTTGCTTTTGCGGTCATTGGTTCACGGCAGTAACCTGCATCCACACCTTCCAATTTAAGCAATTCTTTGATGGTTAAATATAAACCGTTCGCTAAAATGCCTTCAATTAAATCGTTAGTCACATGTTGGATTTCTAACGCCTCTTTGAGTTTACCTGCTTTGGTTAATTCAAAGATTTGACGAGCACGCACGCCGTTTACGTTGAATGTTGAACCGATTGCACCATCCACACCTAAAGATGCCGCTGGTAACATCATTTCATCAAAACCAGCCCAGATTAAGTGGTTTGGATAGGCTTTTTTCAAGCGTTCTAATAAGTAGAAATCGCCTGCGGTAAATTTCACGCCTAATACTTTCGGGTTTTTGTAAAGTTCGCCGAATTGTTCAATGCCCATATTTACGCCTGTTAAGAACGGAATTGAGTACACAATCATATTGTTGCCAGTTTCAGCAATGATGGTGTCGTAGTAGTGTTTGATTTCAGAAAAGCTAAATTTGTAGTAGAACGGAGTTACCGCAGATAAACTGTCGTAGCCTAACTCTGTCGCATATTTACCTAATTCCACCGCTTCTTTTAAGTTTACACTACCCACTTGGGCGATTAGTGCGATCTCATCTTTCGCTTCATCTTTTGCAATACGGAAAACTTCTTTTTTCTCTTCGGTCGAAAGCATAAAGTTCTCGCCAGTTGAACCGCCTACATATAAACCATCTACTTTCATTTTGTCGATGTTGTGGCGAATAATTTGGCGTAAACCTTTTTCATTAATTGAGCCATCTTCGTTGAATGACACTAATAATGCACTGAAAATACCTTTTAAATCACGCATAATGTTCTCCTAAATTTTTTACTTTACACGTTGTTCAAGAATGACATTGAGGGTTTTTTGCTTAATCTTAGCAGCATGTTCTTCTTCGCTCTGCACCAATAAAGCGTAAATTAAATCTAATACAAAGAGTTGGGCGATTTTGGTTCTAATCGAATCGCCTTGTAGTTTGCCTTGTTTGTTACCATTGACTAACACATAGTCGGCATATTCGGTCACAGGCGAACGTAAACTGTGCGTAATTGCCACAGTTTTCGCCCCATTTTGTTGAGCTATTTTTAATGCGTGAGCCGTTTCCTGTGAATAACCTGAATGGCTAATTCCAATCGCCACATCGTTTTCTTTCAATAATGCTGCTTGCATATACATAAAGTGATTATTGCCCGTTGCATCCACAGGAATACCAATTCGCATCAATTTATTTTTGGCATCTTCTGCGGTAACGCCTGAAGATCCTGCCCCGAAAATAAATACTCTGCCCGCTTTTTTAATCTCTTCGACCACTCTATCAAGCTGTTTTAAATCCAACAGATTGATGGTTTCATTCACCACGCTCGTAATTGAAGCTTGTAATTTTTGGGCAATGGTAAAAGTCTCATCTGATGCTAGAATTTCAGTATCTAACATCATCTCATCTTGGCTCTCTTTTGTCGCCAACTCGATGGATAACTCCAATTTAAAATCGCTAAATCCTTTAAATCCAACAGTTCGACAAAAACGCACTAAGGTCGCTTCACCTACATCCAAATGTTTTGCTATTTCAGAAAGCGGGCTTTGCACCACCAAATCCGGCGAAAGTAAAATCGTATCCGCAATTTTTTTCTCTGATTTCGTCAAGCTATGATAGAGCGAACTAATGGTGCTCAATACACTAGATGTTTTTGTCATCGTTTTCTCTCCCATGTTAATTGCGTGAAAATAGCTATTTTGAAAGTAATACGTCTTTCACCCAATATGCAGCGCCCACTAAGCCCGCATCTTGTCCAAATTTTGCTGCTTCTAATTCACAGCGATACACTGCGGGGATCTCTTGTAAGCATTTTTCCACTAAAGGCAAATATCCCTCAGCTAATCCTACACTACCGCCAATCGCAATTTTTTGAATATCTAAGCTAATCACTAAATCTGCAACTAAATGAGCAATCGCTTTGGCTGAACGCTCTAATAAAGCGGTCGATTTTACATCACCTTTTCTAAAACGTTCGAAAACCTCTTTGGGCTCGCAAGGATCTTCCCATTGAGAAGACACCGCTTCAATCGCACGCCCTGCAGCAATCGCCTCAACGCAACCTCGCCTGCCACAGCCACACACAGGACCATTCGGATCAGCCAACATATGACCGATATGCCCCGCAATTCCGTGAGGACCTGTCTGCAAGATTTTGTTTAACACAATCCCCCCGCCTACGCCTGTTGAAACGGTAATAAACGCGAAGTTCGACACTTGTTCATGATTTTGCAATTGATATTCCGCATAAGTCGCTGCTTGAGCATCATTTAATAGACCAATTGGCTTATCTGTATGTTTTGCAATGCTTACTTTAAGCGGAAACTCCGCTAAACCGCCTAAATTTTTCGGATTTAACGCCGTTAATATGCCGTTATTGATAATACCCGTTGAAGCGACCGCAACATAATCAAACTGCCCTTCATAATCGGCAAGCAGTTTCGCTAACGCCTGGTGCATTCCCTCTACCACATTCTCACGCGGTGTATGGATTTGCTGGCGTTGCTCGATTTCGCCATTTTTTACAATCGCTGCGGCAATTTTTGTCCCGCCAATGTCTAGTGCCAAACAACGCATAATCTATCCTTTTTTATTGAGACAATGTTGCTTTTTCTTTCATAGGGGCAAATTACATTTGCCCTAATATTATTAGGTATGTCAGGGCGAATGTAATTCACCCCTACATTACAAGCAACATAGTTGCTATAAGAAAATTTATCTCGCCGATTTAATCGCCGTTGCAAACCAGCTTACAATATGTTCCAAACGAGTTAATGCAGAACCCACGGTCACACAATCTGCGCCAATTTCAATCGCCACTTTCGCAAGCTCTGGCGTATTGTAACGACCTTCCGCCATCACAAAACAGCCTGCGGATTTCAAATCACGCACCAACTGATAATCTGGTTCTTCAGGCACTTCTCCCCCTGTGTAACCCGACATCGTGCTGCCGATAATATCAAAACCAAGTTGCTTACAATATAACCCTTCTTCTAAATTTGAACAGTCTGCCATCGCTAAACAGCCCATATCGTGAATTTTTTTCACCGCACAGGCAATATCCACAGGGCGCGGACGTTTCGTTCCATCTACCGCAATAATATCCGCCCCTGCATTGGCTAAATCTTCAATATCTTGTAAGAATGGAGTAATACGCACAGGACTATCAGGCAAATCGCGTTTTACAATCCCGATAATCGGAATATTCACAAAAGGACGGGTTGCTTTAAGGTTATCTATCCCCTCAATACGCAAGCCAGATGCACCCCCTACCACAGAAGCTTGTGCCATAGCAGAAACGATTTCAGGTTTATCCATCGGACCATCATCAACAGGTTGGCAAGAAGAAATAAGACCATATTGAATTTGAGAAAGCACTTCTTGATGAGATAATTTCGACATATAAAACTCCTTGAGATAAGAACCATTTTGGAATAAGGAATGCCTAAAATTTTGACTTCCCGTATTATATGAAAAGAAAACTCCATTTTAAACATATTTTTGAAGTGTATTTCTAAAAGTGTGATCTAGGTCTCATTTTTGAAGTAAATAAATAGGGAGTTTTACTCGACTACGACTAAAACTCCCTACTTTGTCAAAGTAATTACTAACTACTCTACTTCATCAGATCAATAAACTCTTGTTCAGATAAAATTTTTACACCCAATTCTTGCGCTTTGGCTAATTTTGAGCCTGCTTTTTCGCCTGCGATTAGGTAATCCGTTTTACTTGAAACTGAACCAGACACTTTACAACCTAAACCCTGTAGTAATGCTTTGGCTTGATCTCGGGTTAATTGACTTAATGTGCCAGTCAAAACCACATTTTTATCTTTCAGAGGATTGTCAGCAATTTCGACTTTTTCGACCGCTTGCCAATGAATACCTTGTGCTTGCAAATCTTCTACGACAGCAACATTATGCGGTTCTTTCCAGAATGAAACGATACGATTTGCTACCACTTCGCCCACATCTTGCACCTCTTGCAGTTGCTCAAAGGTTGCCACCTGAATTGCCTCCAGCGTACCAAAATGATTGGCTAAATTGAGTGCAGTTGATTCACCTACATCACGAATACCCAACGCAAAAAGGAAACGAGGTAAGGTGGTTTGTTTCGCTTTTTCTAAGCTATTTAGGACATTTTGAGCCGATTTTTCTCCCATTCGCTCTAATCGCATCAAGATCGTTTTATCTAGCTTAAACAGATCTGCAGGCGTTTTAATGAGTTCGCTTGCCATCAATTGCTCAATCAGTTTTTCGCCCACGCCTTCAATATCCATCGCTTTGCGGGAAACAAAGTGTTTTAATGCCTCTTTGCGTTGAGCTTCACAAAACAGCCCACCGGTGCAACGCGCTACCGCTTCGCCGTCTACACGAACTACTGCCGATTCACACACAGGACAAGCGGTCGGAAACACGATTTTTTTTGCATCCTCAGGACGACGCTCTGCCACCACACCAATAATTTGCGGAATCACATCTCCTGCACGACGAATAATCACGGTATCCCCAATCGCAATACCAAGACGCTCAATTTCATCGCCATTATGTAAAGTTGCATTACTGACCGTAACCCCGGCAACAAATACAGGTTCAAGCTTCGCTACAGGCGTAATCGCCCCTGTTCGCCCCACTTGAAATTCCACATCATTAAGCACGGTCATCTCTTCTTGTGCAGGGAATTTATAGGCAATCGCCCAGCGCGGCGAACGAGAGATAAAACCAAGCTGCTCTTGCAAAGCAATCTCATTGACTTTCAACACAGTGCCATCAATGTCGTAGCCCAAATCTGGGCGTTTAGTTTGAATATCCGTATAAAATTCAGCTAACTGTTCTACCCCTTTGGCAAGGCAAATTTCGTTATTAACAGGAATACCAATCGATTTTAACCACTGCAAACGATCGAAATGCGTGTTTGGTAGAGGCTGCTCTGCCTCATAAATACCGATACCGTACGCATTCAGTGTAAGAGGGCGTTGTGCGGTAATTTTGGGATCTAACTGTCGAAGCGACCCAGCCGCCGCATTACGTGGGTTTGCAAAGGTTTTCTCGCCGTGCTCTAAAGCTCTTTCGTTTAACGCATTAAAGCCTTTTTGAGGCATAAACACCTCACCACGTACTTCAAGGCGAGCTGGCGGATTATCCGTATTCAAACGCAGCGGCACATTGCGAATAGTGCGAACGTTGGCGGTAATATCTTCGCCCGTGGTGCCATCGCCTCGTGTTGCGGCTTGAGTAAGCACGCCATTGACATACAAAATACTGACCGCCAAACCGTCTAACTTAGGCTCGCAGCAAAACTCTATCGTTTCAGGGTTGCGATGAATTTGCCCTTCAATGCGGCGTAAAAAGCCTAATAATTCGTCATTTGAGAAGGCATTATCAAGAGAAAGCATTGGCAATTCATGGGTAATTTGCCTAAAGCCTGAAAGTGGTTTTGCACCAACTCGTTGTGTTGGCGAATCGTCGGTAATCAATTCGGGATGAGCTTTTTCAATCGCTTTGAGTTCATTCATTAAGCGGTCATATTCTGTATCTGGCACAAGCGGATTATCTAACACGTGGTAGTGATATTCATATTTACGCAATGTTTGGCGAAGTTGTTCCAACTCTGCTGCTGAAATTACTTGTTGATTTGAAGTGTTTGCAAATAAAGGCATAGTAAACTCGAATTTAGTAAAAGGGTCGATAAAAAAGACCGCTTGCAAGCGGTCCATTTTCTAAAAAGTTTGCAGATGATTAGCTCACGCGTTTTAAATATTCAATGCGGGAATTTTCATCAAAGATTTCGCGACGATCGTTTAATACAAAGCCGTTTAATGCGCTTGCCAAACGCTCTGTGCTTTGAAACATCAATCTTAAATTGGTTTGTGGATTGCCATCGGTTGGTAAATGCATAAAAATCACTAAACCAATGGTTGAAAAATCTTTTAAATTGTTAAGATTAAACACGCCAGGTTG
The DNA here is from genome assembly GCF_003253115.1 of Pseudohaemophilus paraphrohaemolyticus. GTDB lineage: Bacteria > Pseudomonadota > Gammaproteobacteria > Enterobacterales > Pasteurellaceae > Haemophilus_A > Haemophilus_A paraphrohaemolyticus_A. The sequence continues at coordinate 212,597 of NZ_QEQF01000001.1, forward strand.
CATCATATTCGCAACACTAAAAATCACAGGCGAATTGTTATTCCCCAAATGTTTATGACGATGGAAAATATTATATTCCCCATATTCAAAGCCTAATGCTTCTAAGCATTGCACTACGTGCTCACCTTCAAATTGATAACCTTCCGCAGACACTACATAAAGTGTAATAATATCAGCAGGGATTTCTGGCTCAGATTGTGTAGGGGCGTCCACCACAACTTCTTGAACTGGTTGTTCGTAAATAGGAGAGGTGGCTACTCTATTATCTACATAATCATTTTCATACTTCTGCGTTATTTCTGTTGTATTCACAAAAATTGGACGTTCAGGTTGTGACTCATAAACCGTTTGTTGTGGTTGGCCATAAGTTGATACCTCTGAGCGAATAAATTCTGGAGTAGTGTTATTATCAGCCTCTTGTCCAGGTATGCGAATTTTAATTTCACTAAGCGAGTTTTCTACATCTCGTTGAATTTCTACTGAGGAGGGAATATCAATTTCAGCCTGATTAACTCTCTCTTGTGTTTGCTCTTGCAAATCAAAATGACGGTCATCAGATGGCATCTGCTGAGAATGTATAGGGCTTGATGGTGGACGTTGAGAAAAAGTATTCGAAAAAATACGTGATTTTTCACGGCGATTAGACAGAATACTAGAGCCAATAAGCACTGCAATAAGTAATCCAGCCAAAATAAAGAAAATAATATGAAGTTCCATAAATCCTCTCAGAAAATCATCTTAAAATTTAAGATTCACTATTTGCGAAAAAAGATGGTATAGCTTACCATATTTCAAACAAAATTTTGAGCATTTAAGGTTTTTATGTCATTGTTATTTTCATCTCCACAAAATCAAGTTTCCGCAGGTTTTCATTATTTCATCAAAGGCTGGAGCTTACTGGCACAGAAAAAATTCTTACCATTTGTCATCATCCCCTTAATCATTAACGTATTGCTGATTATCGGACTCTCTTGGCTTTTCTTAAGTAGCGTGAACCATTGGTTCGAACTTCTGCTTCCTTCTTGGCTAGATTGGCTTTCGTTTATCCTTATCCCTCTGATTTTCGTATTATTGTTGGTCGGTTTTTACTTTGCCTTTACTACACTGGCAAATTTTATTGCCGCCCCATTTAATGCGCTATTATCCGAAAAAGTGGAATTACAGCTTACGAATCAACCGCTTGGCGACACCTCACTATTTGGTATGCTTAAAGATATTCCACGTATGTTAAAACGTGAATGGCAGAAAATGATGTATGGCGTACCACGTTTAGTCGCTTTGTTTTTCCTTGGTTTTGTGCCCGTTTTAGGACAAACAGCTGTACCTGTGCTTGCCTTTATTTTCGGGGCTTGGATGATTGCTATTCAATATTGCGACTACCCGTTTGATAATCATAAAATCAGCTTCCCACGTATGCGTAATGCCTTAAGTCAGAATAAATGGATGAATTACACATTTGGCACTTTAGTGAGCCTATTTACCATGATTCCGTTTGTGAATTTTGTAGTTATGCCTGTCGCTGTTTGTGGCGCAACTGCAATGTGGGTGGAAGAGTACCGCCAGTTCTTTTTAGATAATGCAACAGGTGAGTTTGAACGAGCAAATTATACCTTCCGTACATCAACAGGAAAGGATATAACTACTCGTTCTGAAAATTATGAGGTGAAATAACAAACCAAAGAAAAAGCCCATTTAAAATAATCGGTTTATTTTAAATGGGCTTTCGCCTCGGTTTGCACCTTTATGTTTTTCGTGACGCTGGTAGCTGCCTTTGCCTTTTTTATTGCGTTCCACTCGCGTGCGAAAAAGTGGGTCCGTCACTAATGCTTTAACCGTATTATCTTTAATTTTGCCCCGTTGATGGGCATACTGATTTTTTGTCATATTGGTTTCCTTATTGAGTTGATTTATTTTGCGTTCTACGCAGTTGCTATTGTGACAAATTTGATACGGTTTGTACATAATGCAATCATACTTACTAAGAAAAATAAGGCAGACTTTATAAGTCTACCTTAATTTAAAATGAAATTAACGCACTACCCACTTCCCATCAACATAATCCATAATCCATTTCGTTTTCTTTCCGTTCTTTTCAGATGTCACATATTGACGTTTCTCTTTACGGCTGAAGCTGACAATCGCTGGATTACCCTCTGGGTCTGTTAATGGTGCATCTGCCAAATATTGCAGTTTTTCTGGTAAGCGGTCGCGATATTGGGCTAATTCGCTCACTTTTGCAGGGCGGCTTTCACGCACTTTCGGGAAATTATGTGCCGACATAAACACCCCAACCGCACTATCACGCAATACAAAATAGGCATCTGCTTTTTCACATTTTAATTCTGGGAATGCAATTGGCTCTTCACGAGGTGGTGCAACTTCGCCGTTTTTCAGAATTTTACGGGTGTTATCGCAATTCGTACAGCCCATATATTTGCCGAAACGCCCCAGTTTTAAGTGCATATCTGCACCACATTTATCACATTCCACGATAGGGCCATCATAGCCTTTAATTTTGAATGTACCTTCTTCCACCAAATAACCATCGCAGTTTGGGTTATTACCGCATACGTGTAATTTACGATGAGGATCGATAATGTAGCTATCCATCGCCGAATCACATTTCGGACAACGTTTACGTGCCATTAACGCCTTAGTTTCTGAATCTTCATCTAATACGTTAATCAATTCCTCTTCAGGAATTAAATTCATTGTAGTTTTGCAACGCTCTTTCGGTGGTAATGCATAACCAGTACAACCCAAGAATACCCCTGTTGAGGCGGTGCGAATTGCCATTTTGCGTCCACAAGTTGGACAATCAATATTGGTTGGCACAATGCTGTTCGGCTTCATTCCGCCTTGTAATTCGTCCAATTCGGCTTGGGTTAATTGCTCGGAAAAATCTTTAAAGAAGGCATTTAACGCATCAATCCAGTTTTTATTGCCTTCTGCGATTTGGTCGAGAGTCTCTTCCATATTCGCAGTGAAATCATAGTTCATTAAATCACCGAAAGATTCATTAAGGCGATCAGTCACAATTTCACCCATTTTTTCTGCGTAGAAACGGCGATTTTCCACGTGTACATAACCACGCTCTTGAATGGTCGAAATTATCGATGCATAAGTCGAAGGGCGGCCAATGCCACGTTTTTCCAACTCACGCACTAATGCTGCTTCTGAATAGCGTGCAGGCGGCTTGGTAAAATGTTGGCTAGGATTAACCGCTTTTAACGCCAATTTTTCATTTAAGGCAACGCTTGGTAACTCTTGGTCTTCTGCCGTTTTACCTTGCACAGGCAATACTTTCGTCCAACCATCAAAGCGCAACACACGACCTTTCGCTTTCAACTCATAATCGCCAGCAGCAACAGTCAAGCTGGTTGAATCATATTGTGCTGGAAGCATTTGGCAGGCTAAGAAACGTCGCCAAATTAAGTCATATAAACGCTCCGCATCTTTCTCCATACCTGATAAATCTGCCATCGTTACATTTACATCAGAAGGGCGAATCGCTTCATGCGCTTCTTGAGCATTTTCACGGCTAGAGTAGAAATTTGGTTTTTCGGGTAAATATTGCGAGCCAAACTGTTTGTCGATATAACCACGAGCCATATTTAACGCATCTTGGCTGAGGTTAGTCGAGTCGGTACGCATATAGGTAATATAACCCGCTTCGTATAAGCGTTGAGCCAACATCATCGTTTTCTTCACGCCAAAGCCCAAACGGGTGCTTGCCGTTTGTTGAAGCGTTGAAGTGATGAATGGCGGACTTGCTTTTGAGCTGGTCGGCTTTTTCTCAATGTCAGTAACGATAAACGTAGATTGTTGCAAGTTTTTAACCGCTTGCATTGCCTCTTTTTCGTTCTTCGCTTGCCATTTTTTGCCGAAATAATTTGTCAGTTCAAGCGGTAATTTTTTGCCATTCGCTTGCGTATCCGCCACAATTTCCCAAAACTCTTCAGGTTGGAAGGCTTTAATCTCACGTTCACGTTCCACCAATAATTTTACCGCAACAGATTGCACACGCCCTGCCGATAAACCTCGAGCCACTTTTTTCCAAAGTAGTGGAGAAACCATAAAGCCTACCACGCGATCTAAAAAGCGGCGAGTTTGTTGGGCATTCACACGATCTAAATTTAAATGCTCTGGATGTTCAAATGCTTTTCTAATTGCATTTTTGGTAATTTCGTTAAACACCACACGGCTAAAACGGCTCTCATCGCCTCCAATCACCTCACGTAAATGCCACGCAATCGCCTCCCCTTCTCTATCCAAGTCGGTTGCGAGATAGATATGATCGGCTTTTTTCGCCAAGGTTTTGAGTTCTGAAACCACTTTCAGTTTATCAGGCATAATTTGGTAATTTGCTTTCCAACCGTGATAAGGATCGATCCCCATCCGTTTTACCAAAGCATTACGTTCTTTTTCCGCTTTCACTTTTGCCTTTTCTTCGGCACTCATTCCTTTGGTTGAAATCGGTTTTGCTCGCTCTGTTTTTTCCTCTGAGCCAGTTTTGGGCAAATCCCTAATATGCCCCACACTTGATTTCACCACATAATCACTGCCTAAGTATTTATTGATTGTTTTCGCTTTGGCCGGTGACTCAACAATAACTAATGATTTCCCCATTGCTATTTCCTAATATAAAAAAATAAAAATGCTTTTCCGCTTACTATTTTTACAATAACAAGGCTACAAGTAAATTACAACATAAAGATCTAAATTAAGTGGTAATTGCATAAAACAAGCTCAACAAAGCTATTCTTAAAAATGTGATTCATCTCACAAAACTAATATTTCACTCTGGAGCAATATGCCAAATTCATTATAATCATTTAGTGTATATTTTTAGGTATATGCCTATTTTTAGGAGAAAGCTATGCTGACCGATCAAGATATTTTCAATCGTTATCAAGCCAAACAAATTGAGTTTAAAAAACGCGCCAATGTCACGTTAATGGGGCATTCGTTGTTTGATATGTGGGAAGGTTTTGAGAAAACTTTAACCCTAAAAAGACAGAGTGTGGCGAATTTAGGGCTTTCTGGCACCAGCACACGCCAATACTTAAATGTGATCGCCAAACCGCAACATATTCAGCATCTAGGCAAAACGGTGTTTATCTTTTTGGGCGTAAACGACATCGTGAAAGAGCCTGATTATTCACCTCAACAAGTGTTAGATTGGATTTCGCAAATAATCCAAGAAACTCAACCGCTTGCAGAGTTTAATACACGTTATTTCTTGTTGGAAGCAACGCCAGTAAACCGTATCGAAACCGTGACTAATGCAGAAATTCAAGCGATGAATGCTTATTTCAAAGCACATTGTCCCGCACCTTTAGTCTTTATTCCGACTTATGACAAATTCTTGGATAACGAGGGAAATTTAGATCGTAGTTTGACAGTAGATGGATTGCATTATAACGAGAAAGGGTATGCAATTTTGAGAAAGATTTTAGAGGCGTATTTGTAACCCCTCTCCTTCCAAAAATCTTATAGATTTTTTTCAACACTCTCCCACAAGGGGAGAGGGATAAATTTATTTCTTCGAAAATAACTTCATCGCAGGTAAAATTACTGCACAAGCGATAGCGCCAACGATAACTCCTACTACGAAATCAACTGCAGAGGAGAATGAAGTTGGAATAGCGAAATGTTCTACCCAGTGATGAATGGCTGGTACGTTATGAGAGAAAATACCTCCACCAACCAAGAACATCGCAATAGTGCCAATAATAGATAATGATTTCATAAACCAAGGCATAATAAAAAGCAAGCTGCGTCCTATGAATTGCGATAACGAGCCCTTCTTATTTATCAGCCATAAACCGAAGTCATCAAGCTTCACTATTAAGCCCACAAAGCCATAAACAAATACAGTAATACCAATCCCAACTGCGGAGAGTGAAAGGATTTTGGTTATTGTATTACTTTCTTGTAATACTCCAAGGGCGATGATAATGATTTCAGCTGAAAGAATAAAATCAGTACGGATTGCACCTTTGATTTTATCTTCTTTTGAAACGCTATTTTCTTCTTCAGCATTCTCTACGTGATGTAAGAATTTATGCAATAATTTTTCCACGCCTTCGAAACAAAGATAAACACCGCCAATTATCAATAATACTGTGATAGCTTGCGGTAAATAGATAGATAGCAGAAGAGCAAGTGGAATTAAAATCGTCTTGTTAAGAATCGAACCTTTTGCAACCGCCCAAACAATCGGTAATTCTTGTTCAGGTGATATATTTTTCCCTCTGACTTGGTTTGCATTTAAGGCTAAATCATCGCCAATCACGCCAGTAGTTTTCTTAGCAGCCATTTTAGTCATTATGGAAACATCGTCCAACACTGCAGCAATATCATCTAATAAGGTAAAGAGAGAGCTAAAAGCCATAGTTTTTCCTTGAATATAATCTATAAAAAAACCGAGCAAAACTGCTCGGTCTTTAAATTCCAAATTTCGGAAATTAGCGACGTAAACCTAAACGTGCAATGATTTCTGAATATTTAGCAAGATCAGTTCGTTTTAAGTAGTCTAATAATTTACGACGACGTGAAACCATACGTAATAAACCGCGACGACCATGGTGATCTTTTTTATGTGTAGCAAAGTGAGCTTGTAAATGGTTGATTTGAGCTGTTAATAATGCAATTTGAACTTCTGAAGAACCAGTATCTTTTGCATCACGACCAAATTCAGCAACGATTTGTGCTTTTGCTTCTACGCTTAGAGACATCTTAATTTTCCTTTTTGTTAAGGGTTGAACATACATCAATAGCCGATCTCTAACTCAGCTATGATAAGAGGCATAGATTTTAATGTGAAATGCCTAGCAATGCAAGCCTAAATTAAGGTAAATGCAAGAAAGTAGGCATTGCGATTTTATTTTACAAGCGGTAAATTATGGCACGAACTTGACCAAATTTCGGAGCTTTTATGCCGCTTTCCACCTTCCCCGCAACACTTTCGCAAAAAATCGCTGAAAATCCATCGCTTATAAATGCGATTTCAATGTCTAGTTTTATAAAACGCACACTTTTATCTCAGCCTGAATTGTTAAACCAATGGCTTAAGAACCTACCTAGTTCGCAAGATTGTACGCATTATGCTGAGCGCTTAGCCAAAATACTGCAAAATGTGCAAGATGAAGAGCAATTGGGTAGAGAACTTCGCTTGTTTCGCCATCGTGAAATGGCAATGCTTAGTTTTATTCAATCGAATAAATTAGCCAGCGTTGAGTTTGTCTTCCAAGCCCTTTCTGATTTGGCGGAAACGATTATTTTACAAGCCCGTGATTGGCTCTATCAGCGTTGCTGTACGGAATACGGCGTACCGATGAATAGCCTCAATGAACCGCAAGAGTTACTGATTTTAGGAATGGGTAAATTAGGCGGACGAGAACTTAATTTCTCGTCAGATATTGATCTGATTTTTGTCTACCCTGATGCAGGCGAAACGGTTGGCGGGCGGAAAGCGGTCGAAAATAGCAAATTTTTTACCAGACTTGGGCAGCGCTTAATTCGTGCGTTAGATGAAGTGACCACAGAGGGCTTCGCGTATCGCACCGATATGCGATTGCGCCCTTTTGGCGATAGCGGTGCATTAGTGCTCAGTTTTGATTCAATGGAAGATTATTACCAAGAACAAGGGCGAGATTGGGAACGCTATGCAATGATTAAAGCGAAAATCTTGGGCGAAGATTTGAGCAATCTCAACCATCGCTATTTAAAGCAGATGTTGCGCCCGTTCGTTTATCGCCGCTATTTAGATTTCAGTGCGATCCAATCGTTGCGAGAAATGAAAGAGAAAATCAGCCGTGAGGTGGTACGTCGTAATCTGATAGATAACATCAAACTTGGTGCAGGTGGCATTCGTGAAGTGGAATTTATCGTGCAAACCTTTCAAATGATGCGAGGTGGTCGCGATAAAATCTTGCAAGAACGCAGTCTATTGACTGTGTTACCTCGCTTGGCAGAGCTAAATTTACTGACTATAGAACAAGTAACAGATTTACGTACCGCATACCTATTCTTCCGTCAAGTGGAAAATGTGTTGCAGGCGATTGATGACAAACAAACCCAAACCTTGCCAACGGATGAGCAGGCTCAGCAATGTCTGATTTTAGCCACGCAGAAATACTTGATTGAAAGCGAGCATGGCGAAACGTGGATCGAGCATTCAATCCAAAATTGGGCAGATTTCTTGCACGTATTAGGGCAATATCAGCAAAAAGTGCGTGCGGTGTTTAATGAGTTGATTGGGAAAGATGAAGATGAAAATCCACCGCTTGTAAACGAGCAAATCGCACTGTGGCGGGATATTTGGCATCTGGAAATGAGCGAGGAAGATTTGGCCAGCGTGCTGAAAGAGTATGCAGTGCAAGAGACGGATTATGCCGAAATTTTCCGCTGGCTTACCACAACGCTACAAGATTGGAGCCGTAAGCCGATTGGTGTGCGTGGGCGTGAAGTATTGCAAACGCTATTGCCAACGGTGCTTGACCAAATTTTCAACCAACCGAATTACCTGATTTTGTTGCCTCGTTTGCTAAATATTTTGGACAAAATCACTACCCGAACTACCTATTTGGAATTGCTTGCTGAAAAAGAGCAGATTTTGCCACAGCTGATTACACTGTGTGGCCAGTCGATTATGATTGCTGAGCAGATTGCCCGTTATCCAATGTTGCTGGATGAATTGATGAGCAATAAAGGTTTAACGCAAGTGATTGATTTTCACGATTATCAAGCAGCCTTAACCGATTACTTGGTGCGAATCCCAGAAGAGGATGAAGAAGCATTGATTGATGCGTTGCGACAATTTAAGCAGAGCCAGATTTTGCACATTGCCTCTGCTGATATTATGGGCGTGCTACCTGTGATGAAAATTAGCGATCATCTTACCTACCTTGCCGAAGCGATTATCGGCGCAGTAGTTAATATAGCGTGGAAAGCGGTCAGCCAACGTTTTGGCGTGCCCAAGCATCTAAGCGAAAATGAGAAAGGTTTTGCGGTGATAGGTTACGGAAAATTAGGCGGTATTGAGTTAGGCTACAATTCCGATTTAGACTTGGTTTTCCTCCATAATGCACCTGAAAATAGCGAAACGGTTGGCGAACAGAAAGCGGTTTCTAGCCATCAGTTCTACTTAAAACTCGCCCAAAAAATCAACTCAATTTTTAACCTCAATACCAGTGCTGGCGTGTTATATGAAGTGGATATGCGATTACGTCCATCGGGCGAAGCGGGGCTTTTAGTCAGCACTTTCAATGCCTATGATTTCTACCAAAAAAACGAAGCGTGGACGTGGGAAAGCCAAGCGCTTGTGCGAGCAAGATGCGTTTATGGTACAGAAATTTTAAAAGCTGAATTTGATCAAATTCGTCAATCAACTTTAGCGAAAAAACGTGATGAGGTAATGCTTAAAGCAGAAATTACAGGAATGAGAGCCAAAATGTATCAGCATTTAACCCAACCGCAAGCGGTCGAATTTAACTTAAAAACCGACAAAGGTGGGATTACTGATATTGAATTTATCGCCCAATATTTGGTGTTGGCGAATGCAGAAACTTCGCCAGAGATGGCTGTTTGGTCGGATAATGTCCGCATTTTCGACACGGCAATGGCATGCGGCATTTTAACCGAACACGCAGGCGAACAGCTCAAATATTGCTACACCGCAATGCGAAACCGCATTCATCACTTGAATTTATTGCGCCAACCAAGTTGCGTGCCGATGAGTGAATTTGAAGCGGAACGGGATTTTATTGGGCAAATGTGGTTGCAAATTTTTGAGTAAAAACAACCGCTTGAAACAGATAAGTAGCATATAATAAGCCAATTTTAAACGGAGGAAAGATGGAATATCAATTTAACCATACAATGCACGGTGTGATTACCCGTTGCTCAATGGATCACGAAGCGTTTGCTCGTTGGCTAAACAATGAAATTGCGGGCGATCATAAAGCTTTAAATACCATTTTAGCCGAGATCGAACGTTGCAAGGCCGCTTACCCAAATCAATATGAATTTGTTATCGAGGGCAAGGAGTACAGCCTCTATTTCACCAGTGATGAAGTGATGGTGAAAGCGAATAATTTAGAAGATGATTTTGATGAGTCTATGATGGAAGAGGGGTTTAATTTCTATAACGAAGAGAGTATTGCTTTTTGTGGGGTAGATGATTTTGAGGCTTTTTTGAAAGCGTATCAGAAATTTATGAAGACCTATCATTAAAAACTTAAGGGGCATATAATACCCCTGTAATACCAAAAACGGATTTCTAAACTAGACATCCGTTTTTCCGTTAGTAATTAAGAACAGCAAGCATCATCAACATTCTTCACTGTAATTTGATTTTTTGTACCAGCTGCCATTTCAGCTAATACATCCATCTGATTGATGGTAATGTATTTTCCTTGCACGCTAATCATACCTGATTTTTGGAAACGACCAAGTAAACGACTAATAGTCTCAATAGTTAAGCCAAGATAATTGCCAATATCACCACGAGTCATTGTTAAACGAAACTCACGAGCTGAAAAACCACGAGCAGCATAGCGTTGGGAAAGATTATATAAAAATGCTGCTAGTTTTTCTTCTGCACTCATTTTTGAAAGTAATAAAATCATTTCTTGATCGCTTTTGATTTCATTACTCATTAAACGCATAATTTGATGACGAATTTTAGGCATTTTACCAGCAAGATCATCTAGAATATCAAACGGAATTTCGCAGATCATAGCCGTTTCTAAAGCCTGTGCGAAACCTACGTGTTTCATATTCATAATAGCATCAAAGCCAATCAGATCACCTGGAAGATGAAAAGCCGTGATTTGTTCTTCGCCATTTTCGCTTAATGTGTAGCTTTTTAATGTGCCAGAACGAAGAGCATAAATTGAGCGAAGTTCATCACCAGATTGGAAAATAATTTGAGATTTTTGTACAGGTTTTTTACGCTCAATGATGTTATCAAGCTGAGTTAATTCATGTTCGCTTAACGTAAAAGGGAGGCAAAGTTGGCTAATACTACAATTTTGGCAGTGGATCGTACAGCCGGTTCTTCCTTGTGGTTTTGCCTCTGGCACAATTTTCATAACCATTTCCGCATAAATTCTATAAAAGTTTGATTTGGAGCAAAGTCTACCATTTATTTTTGAATGAAGAAAGTATAACTTTTACCTCAAGAGAGTTAATTTTTTTAGTGAATTTATTCCAAGAAATTTCAAAAATGAGAAGTATCTCTCATTTTTCTTCGCAATTATTTGCTAGTATAGAAACGAAAAAGACCAAAGCAGAGACAATAAGGAGTCTATTATGTACAAACACATCTTGGTTGCAGTCGATCTTTCTGAAGAGAGTCTTGTTTTATTACGTAAAGGTGCTGGACTTGCAGAAAAATGTGGAGCGAAATTATCGGTTATCCATGTTGATGTCAATTTTTCCGATTTATATACGGGTTTAATTGATATCAATATGTCTGCCTTACAGGATAACGTTTCAGTTGAAACAACGAAAGCATTAGATGAACTTGCGAGCAAAATAGATTACCCAGTTTCGGAAAAACTCAATGGCACAGGCGATTTCTCTCAAGTTATTGAAGAAGCCGTGGCTAAATATGGTGTTGACTTACTCATCACTGGACACCACCAAGATTTCTGGAGCAAATTTATGTCTTCAACTCGCCAAGTAATGAATAGCGTGACCGTGGATATGTTAGTTGTTCCATTAGATGATGAATAGAAAACAAGCATATTTGTAGCGTTTAAGAATAACCGCTTGTGCAATAAAAGAGCCCAAGCGGTTATTTTTTGCTAAAAATTTGACAAATAAATAACAGTATAAATAAAATTCATTGCTTTTCTTGTATTATTTTCACAATTTCACCTGAAAAATGTGTAGAATAGTACAGTTATACATAACGATTGAATCAATCTTTTTATTTTAAAACGAGCGTTATTAGAATGAAAACAACATCGCAAATTAGACAGTCCTTCTTGGATTTTTTCCATAGTAAAGGACACACTGTGGTAGAAAGTAGTTCGTTAGTTCCCGAAAATGACCCTACTCTACTCTTTACCAATGCTGGTATGAACCAATTTAAAGATGTTTTTCTTGGTTTAGAAAAACGTCCTTACACCAGAGCTACAACGGCACAACGCTGTGTACGTGCAGGTGGTAAACACAACGACTTAGAAAACGTAGGCTATACAGCTCGTCATCATACTTTCTTTGAAATGATGGGGAATTTTAGCTTTGGTGATTATTTTAAACGTGATGCAATCCAATTTGGTTGGGAGTTTTTAACTTCACCAGAATGGTTAGGTTTGCCGAAAGAAAAACTCTACGTCACTGTTTATGAAACAGACGATGAAGCTTACGATATTTGGCATACTCTTGTAGGCGTGCCAGCTGAGCACATTATTCGTATTGGCGACAATAAAGGTGCACCATATGCATCCGATAACTTCTGGGCAATGGGTGACACAGGCCCTTGCGGTCCTTGTACTGAAATTTTCTACGACCACGGTGAAAAATACTGGGGTGGTCTACCAGGTACACCTGAAGAAGATGGCGACCGTTATATCGAAGTTTGGAACATTGTGTTTATGCAATTCAACCGCTTAGCCGATGGCACAATGGAAAAATTACCAAAACCATCTGTTGATACAGGTATGGGTTTAGAACGTATGACAGCAGTTATGCAGCACGTAAACTCAAACTACGAAACAGATATTTTCCAAACACTCATCAAAACAACAGCAGAATTATTAGGCGTTAAGGATTTAGATAACAAATCATTACGCGTAATCGCAGACCACATTCGTTCTTGCTCATATTTAATTGCTGACGGTGTTGTGCCTTCAAATGAAGGGCGTGGCTATGTTCTTCGCCGTATTATTCGTCGTGCAGTGCGCCACGGTAACTTATTAGGTGCAAAAGAAGCATTCTTCTATAAATTAGTACCAACACTTGCAGAAGTAATGGGGCACGCTGGTGAAATCGTTGCACAGAAACAAGCCTTCATCCAACAAACATTAAAAGCAGAAGAAGAGCAATTTGCTCGTACACTGGAACGTGGTTTAGCACTGCTTGAAGATGCATTAACGAAAGTGGAAAACAAAACCCTTTCAGGTAAAGTAGCATTCAAACTTTATGATACTTATGGCTTCCCGCTTGATTTAACCGCTGACGTTTGTCGTGAGCGTGGTATTTTAATTGACGAAGCAGGCTTTGATGCTGAAATGACAGCTCAACGTGAGCGTGCAAAAGCGAGCAGTAACTTTGGTGCAGATTACAGCAATGTCATCAAAGTAGACAGCATAACCAAATTTGTTGGTTACGATCATTTAACATCAGAGGCAACTGTGGTTGGATTATTCAGCCAAGGTAAAGGGGTTGATGCAATTCAATCTGGCGAAACAGCCATTATCATCTTAGACAAAACGCCATTCTACGCAGAAATGGGGGGGCAAGTAGGTGATAGCGGTCTAATTTCATCAGAAATTTGCCAATTTAACGTAATTGATACACAAAAATATGGTCAAGTGTTTGGTCATTATGGTCAAGTGGAATCAGGCGAATTACGCGTAGGAGATAAAATTTATGCCGAAGTGAATGCAACTCGTCGTCACAACATTGAGCTAAACCACTCTGCAACCCACTTATTACACTCTGCATTACGTGAAGTATTGGGTGAACACGTTGCTCAAAAAGGGTCATTAGTAAACGAAAACGGCTTACGTTTTGACTTCTCTCAACCAGAAGCGATTACTAAAGCTCAACTTGAGGAAATCGAACGTATCGTAAACTGTAAAATTCGTGAGAATATTCCTGTTATCATTGAAGAGATGGGCATTGATGCTGCAAAAGCAAAAGGTGCAATGGCTCTCTTCGGTGAAAAATATGGTGATGTGGTACGTGTTGTTGAAATGAGTGCATTTTCGATCGAACTTTGTGGTGGTACACACGTCCGACGTACAGGAGAGATTGGTTTCTTTAAACTCACCTCTGAGGGTGCAGTCGCGGCAGGTGTTCGCCGTGTTGAAGCAATCACTGGCGAAACAACAGTTGCTTGGATCCATCAATTACAACAAGTATTACAGCATTCTGCAGAATTATTAAAAGCAGATAACGCCTCACTTGTGGAGAAAATCCAGCAATTACAAGACAAATCAAAACGCACTGAAAAAGAGTTACAACAACTTAAAGATAAACAAGCTGCTCTTGCAGGTTCTGAACTTGTAAAACAAGCTCAACAAATCAATGGCGTAAATGTAGTGGTAACTCAATTAGATAATGCGGAAGCGAAAACCCTAAGAACAATGGTTGATGACTTGAAAAATCAACTCGGAAGTGCCATAGTAGTTATAGGATCAGTAGCTGATGAAAAAGTGAACTTGATTGTAGGAGTAACCACCGATTTAACCTCAAAAGTGAAAGCTGGCGAGCTAGTCGGTGAAATGGCAAAACAAGTTGGTGGTAAGGGTGGTGGTCGTCCAGATATGGCAATGGCCGGTGGCTCTGAACCACAAAATTTATTACAAGCACTGAACTTTGCACAAGAATGGATTCAAGCAAAATTATAATTTAATACCTAGGCAAGGAAGAATGAATCAGCCTTGCCTTGACCTTAAAAATTTTATTGGGTCTTTTATCTTGGAGGTAGCAATGCTTATTTTAACTCGGAAAACAGGAGAAAGTTTACTCGTAGGAGATGATGTAGAAATTACCGTACTTAGTGTACGAGGAAGTCAAGTAAAGCTAGGTGTAAATGCACCTAAGGATATTGGAGTTCATAGACAGGAAATCTATCAAAAAATTAAAGATTCTGAGACTCAAAAATCTGAGTAGCTAATTTCATAAGAAAGAAAATATTGATAGTAACGAACTTTCTCAGTAGACATTCAATCTGTGTTTTAAGTGTTTAGTAAATTTTATAAATTTATATTATCGGATCATTTTAGCTCTATATTTTGAATGTAAATAATCTCTGTAATTTTAATAAAAGGTCACTTATTTATAGTAAGTGGCCTTTTATATTTAGCTATTAACATCAAACTAGCTATTTTAATATACTTTTTTTTATAAAAAGCATTAAAAAAAGTTTTCAAAATCTAAAAAAAGGTTACAATGCAATCGTTTACTTTTTAATTTGAGAGGTCTTATGGATTTTATTGTTTCAGGCTTTGAGGCCGTATTAAACTGGATCGTTAATACTTTAGATGGACCAATTTGGGATATCACGATTCTCTTGCTTTTAGGCACAGGGCTATTTTTTACTATTACAACAGGCTTAGTACAATTACGTTTACTCCCACAAAGTTTACGAGAAATGTGGGGGGGGCGTTCCGCTGATGGTAATTCTTTAACTCCATTCCAAGCTTTCACCACTGGCTTAGCTAGCCGCGTGGGTGTAGGTAATATTGGTGGTGTCGCAACTGCAATTGCCTTAGGTGGACCTGGTGCTGTATTCTGGATGTGGCTTACTGCTTTGATGGGGATGAGCTCGGCTTTTGCGGAATCTTCACTCGCTCAGCTTTATAAAACTCGTGATCCAAACGGTATGTTCCGTGGTGGCCCAGCTTACTACATCACTCGAGGGTTGAAATGTAAACCGCTTGCGATTGCGTTTGCGATTACCCTGATCTTTACATTTGGTTTTGCATTTAACGCCGTTCAATCTAACTCTATTGTTGCGGCAACGAGTAAAGCATGGGCTTGGGATGCTAAATCAGTGGGTGTTGTGCTTGTAATCTTAACCGCTGTTATTATCGCTGGCGGAATTAAACGTATCGGACAAGTTTCCGCAAAAGTAGTGCCAACAATGGCGTTATTCTATTTGATCATTGCAGTTATTATTCTTGGAATGAATATCAGCAAAGTGCCTGCTATTTTATCAATGATCATCTCAAGTGCCTTTGATTTCTCCGCCGTTGCGGGGGGGATGTTTGGTAGTATTGTGTCAAAAACGATGTTAATGGGGATTAAACGTGGCTTATTCTCAAACGAAGCGGGGATGGGATCTGCACCAAACTCAGCAGCAACATCCGATGCAAAACACCCCGCAAGCCAAGGTTTAATCCAAATGCTTGGTGTATTTGTGGATACCATTGTAGTTTGTACTTGTACAGCCGTTATCATCTTAATGTCTGACAACTATGGCAACGAAACCTTAAAAGGCGTGGAACTTACCCAAATCGCACTGCAATATCACTTGGGCGAATTTGGCGTGCATTTCTTAGCGTTTATCTTGTTACTATTCTGCTACACCTCAATTATCGGTAACTACGCTTACGCAGAAACGAATATTCGCTACATCAAAAACAAAGCATGGTTTGTATGGGGCTTCCGCGCAATCGTATTGTTCTTCGTTTATTTTGGTGCAGTGCGTGATGGTGGGATTGTTTGGGCATTTGCTGACACAGTAATGGCAACCATGGCAATCATCAACTTGATTGCAATTTTAATTCTTTCCCCACTAGTATGGCGAATTTTAAAAGACTATGTTCGTCAGCTAAAAGCGAAACAAGAACCTGTGTTCCGTATTGAAGAACATCAAGATCTCATTCACAGAGGTGTTGATCCGTTAATTTGGAAATCGAAAGAATAGTTAAAACATCAATAAAATGCGTGGTATTTGTTTGATCAAATCCACGCATTTTTATTTTTCTTAGAATCTCCTACTTTAATCTCTCTTGCGTAAAAGTCTGCTTATCTTCCCATCTCATCATCGTAAGATGATTACCCCACGCACAACCCGTATCTAACGCATAAATATTCGGGCGAGTACATTTTCCCATTAGACTTGCCCAATGCCCGAAAATGATTTCTTGGTCATTAAAGAGTGGATTATCTAATTCAAACCACGCTTTTAATTCAGTTGGAGCTTCTTCGATTGGCAATTTACAAGCAAAATCTAACCGCTTGTCTAAATAGCAAAAACGCATTCGGGTGAAAATATTCACGATGTAACGCCAACGCTCAATGCCTTGTAAATTGTCATCCCAATGGTCGGGATAATTTTCATACATTTTCGTGATATAATCAGCATAACTCTCGCTTTTTAGCACGGTTTCTGCTTCTCTTGCACATTGAATTGCGGTAGTTAAATCCCATTCAGGGCTAATGCCAGCGTGCACAAGTAGAAATTTATGCTTTGGATGTTGAGCCATAAGCGGTTGATTTCTCAGCCAATTTTGCAATTCTTCACGATCTGGTGCTTCAAAAATTGGTTCCACTTTATCAGAGGGTTTTACTCGTTTGATGCCTAATAAAGTAGAAAGAAGATGCAGATCATGGTTACCTAGCACAGTTTGGGCTTTTTCACCTAAATCTTTGACAAAACGTAAACAAGCTAACGAATCATCGCCTCGAGCCACCAAATCGCCCGTGAGCCAAATTTCATCTTGTTTTTCATCGAACTGAGCTTTTTCTAACAGCAGTTGAAATTCTTTGAAACAGCCGTGTAAGTCGCCTACGATATAAGTTGCCATATTACTCTTCCTTCTTTGTTTCTTTTGATTGCTTCTGCTCTAATCGTCTCTTTTTGAAAAACGCACTCATTTTTTGGCTACATTTTTCTCGTAACACGCCACCGCAAATTTCAAGCAAATGGTTCATTTTGAAATCTTCAAACAGATGAAAACGTGAACCAATTGCCCCTGTTTTGTAATCACTTGCACCAAAGACTAATCGCCCGATACGGCTATGTAGAATCGCACCAGCACACATTGTACACGGCTCAAGTGTAACATAAAGCGTACAATCGATCAGACGGTAATTTTGAAGATGCTCTCCTGCTTGGCGGATTGCTAGCATTTCTGCGTGAGCGGTGGGATCATTGAGCAAAATAGATTGGTTCCAGCCCTCGCCAATTTTATTGCCGTCTTTATCAACGAGCACTGCACCAACAGGAATTTCACCTATAGCTTCGGCTTTGTCGGCAAGCGTAAGGGCGTATTCAAGCCAATATAGATCTTGTTCGGAATAGTCTAGTGCGCAATGGGTTTCAATGGATTGGATGAACATAATCTAAAATAAATTATTGTTCTTGGTGTAGGGGCGTGTTGCACACGCCCCTAAACTAAGAGCAACACAGTTACTAAATTAAAACAGCCCCAAAGGGGCTGAGTTATGCGTAACCTATGGCAAGAGCCATAGGCACAAGGCTTAATTAACGACGACCACGGTCATTAAAACGTTTCTCTTTAAAACCACCTTTCTTGCGATCGTTGAAACCACGATCATCACGACGATCATCTCTGCGGTCAAAACCACGTCCACCACGATCATGGCGACGGTCATTGCGTTCTCCACGACCTCTACTTTCAAATGGTTGGCTGTTTGCACCATCAACAGGACCTAACAGCGACATCTGCATTTGCTTGTTCAACACGCGTGCTTTTTGGGCAAAGTGTTGCACCAAGTGGTTTGGCATACCTTGCGGAAGCTCGATGGTTGAATAAGTATCGTGCAATTTAATGTGCCCAATGAAACGGCTACTAATATCGCCTTCGTTAGCAATTGCACCCACGATATGACGCACTTCAACGCCATCTTCACGACCTAATTCGATACGATATAAATCCATCGCAACGCCTGTGCCTTCGCGTTGCTCACGTCCACTACGGCGATCATCGCGACGGTCTCCACGTTCGTTACGGTCACGACGACCACGCTCACGGCTTGGTTTCACGACTGGATCTGGCGGAAGAATCAGTTTTTGTTTCTCTTGCAATAACATCATCATTGCCGCAGCAAGTTCTTCGTGATCTTGATCTGCAGTGAATAAATCTTCCAACAATGCACGATATTTTTCTAAATCGTGATGTTCTAATTGTGCTTCAATACGGGCTTTGAATTTCTCACGGCGTTTTGCCATTAGAATTTCGTGGTTTGGAATCGCTACTTCATCAATTGGTTTCTTGATAAGATGCTCAATGTTGCGTAATAAACGGCGCTCACGTGGTTCAACAAATAACAATGCACGACCAGAACGACCCGCACGACCTGTACGACCAATACGGTGCACGTAAGACTCCGCATCAAGTGGAATATCATAGTTCACCACAAGGCTGATACGTTCAATATCAATACCGCGTGCCGCCACATCAGTTGCCACTAAAATATCTAAACGTCCAGATTTAAGTTTATCTAACGTTTGCTCACGCGCTTGTTGGGTCATATCCCCATTGAGTGCTGCGGTACGGTAGCCATTACGCTCACAAAGTTCCGTAATATCGATAGTGCCTGTTTTGGTGCGAGTAAAAATAATCGCTGCATCAAACTCTTCCACTTCTAAGAAACGTAGTAATGCATCATTTTTACGGAAGCCGTTTACCATCCAATAGCTTTGGGTAATATCAGGTGCAGAACGTTGCGTTGCTTTGATTTTAACCTCTTGCGGATCGTTCATAAAACGTTTAGTGATACGACGAATTGGTTCTGGCATCGTTGCAGAAAAGAGTGCTGTTTGGTGCTGTTCTGGCAATTCCGCCATCACCGTTTCTACATCATCAATAAAGCCCATTCGCAACATTTCATCCGCTTCATCTAATACGATGAATTTAAGTTGCGACAAATCTAATGTGCCACGGTTAATGTGATCCAAAATACGACCTGGTGTTCCTACAACCACTTGTGAGCCTTGTTTTAAGGCACGTAATTGAATGTCGTAACGTTGTCCACCATAAACGGTGACCACACGCACGCCACGCATATTTTTTGTAAATTGTTCACAGGCATCTGCTACTTGAATGGCAAGTTCACGGGTTGGTGCCATTACTAACATTTGTGGATGACGAGCTTCAGTATCGATTTGAGCAAGAAGCGGGAGAGAAAATGCCGCCGTTTTACCACTACCCGTTTGTGCCATACCGAGTACATCGCGACCATTTAATAAGTGAGGAATACACTCTTGTTGGATTGGCGATGGGGTTACAAAACCCATATCGTTTACAGCATCAAGAATAGGTTGTGGCAAGCCTAAATCGGCGAAAGTCATAGTTGTTTCTGTCATAAAATTCCAAATAAAAGGAAGTTTCTTTCACGTAAAAAACGTGAAGAAACGAAGTCAAAATATATTGTTGAGCGTTTAGGTAAGAGAAATAAATAGAAAGCAAACCTGTGCTTTTTATAACTTGTCAAATGAATATAGCGATTGAATTTGCAAAATATTTTGCAAATTCGACCGCTTGCGTCCCTAATTATCCCCAACAACGGTGGGTGTTTGAACATTATTAATGCTTTCGTTATTACGAAGCTGTGAGAGTTCAAACAAGGCAAAACGATACTCAACAAAGTTAAACACTTGGTTTGCTAAAGCAAGGCGGAAGAGGCTGATTGCCTCATCTTTTTGATTCAATTTGAGTTTTTGTTTTGCTAAATAAAAGTAAGTTTCGGTAAGCATTTCCGCATAAGCAGCCGTATTTGACTGAGCTTGCGCTTCCATTTTTTTCCGAAGTTGTTTCAATGAGATATTACCTAAGAAATAATCCACCACATTTTTGCCCCAAAATTCATCAGAGATTTTTTTAGCACGAGCAATTAAATTATTTTTTGCTTCTTGTGGGGTTAATTCTAACTCATTGAAATAGAGCCATAACACACGGTATGGATCAGTGGGGTTTTCATTATAAAAATGCAATAAATCGCGCTGTGCTTCTGAATATCGACCGCTGTAATAAAATGCTAAACCACGATTGAGGTAGGTATAGGCATAATCAGGATCTAAATCTAATACCGCATTAAAGGCATCAACCGAGCTGTCATAATCATCTTCTAACAACAAATATAAGCCCATATAGTTATAGGCAGCCGTCATTTTTTGATTAAGCGAAATGGCTTGGTTAAAGTCGTAACGTGCAAGCGACCACAATCCTAAGCTATCGTAAATTACGCCACGCTCAAAATAGAGATCTGCACGGTCATCATCCGTTAATTTTGCTTCTTGCAACACTTGGGTTAAACGCACAATCATCACTTCTTGATCAAAACGAAGTTGCGGATTTAACTCTGCTAATGCCAATTTATCTGTTGAAATCATTTCTGATGAACGGTTAGCACAACCTGCCAGAAATAAAATAATAAACAAACCGAGTGAAAAAAAACGAAAAATTTTAATCTGTTGTAACATAAGTAATAAACAGCCTTAAAATTACTACCCTAGAAAATAGCTAAAAAGGCTCAACCTCTTGTTACCAAGAGGCTGATCGATAAGCCAGTTATTCAGCTTGTTCTTCAACTGGCGTTGCAACTTCTGCTTCCACGTTGTTTACATCTTTCATTGTTAAACGAATGCGGTTTTGTCGGTCAATTTCAACCACTTTCACCATCACTTCTTGTCCTACTGAAAGGTAATCTGCAACGCGTTCAACACGTTCGTCTGTAATTTGTGAAATGTGAACTAAACCTTCTTTTCCGCCTAAGATTGAAACGAATGCACCAAAATCAACCACGCGAGTTACTTTACCTTTGTAAACCACATTCACTTCCACTTCCGCAACGATTTCTTCGATACGTGCCATTACTGCT
The DNA here is from genome assembly GCF_003253115.1 of Pseudohaemophilus paraphrohaemolyticus. GTDB lineage: Bacteria > Pseudomonadota > Gammaproteobacteria > Enterobacterales > Pasteurellaceae > Haemophilus_A > Haemophilus_A paraphrohaemolyticus_A. The sequence continues at coordinate 234,134 of NZ_QEQF01000001.1, forward strand.
TTCGCTGCATTGTTATCAGTTGCTGCAATTTTTACTGTACCATCGTCGTCAATGTCGATTGATGTGCCAGTTTCTTCAGTTAATGCACGAATAGTTGCACCACCTTTACCAATCACATCTTTGATTTTCTTCGGATCAATTTTCATCGTGTGAATACGCGGTGCGTAGTCTGAAATATCCGCACGCGGTGCTGGGATTGCTTGTTCCATCACGTTTAAGATATGCATACGTGCACCTTTCGCTTGGTTCAAAGCAATTTGCATAATTTCAGGGGTAATACCTTCAATTTTGATGTCCATTTGAAGTGCAGTCACACCTTCACGCGTACCCGCCACTTTAAAGTCCATATCGCCTAAATGATCCTCATCACCTAAAATATCTGAAAGCACTACAAATTTCTCTTCTTCTTTTACCAAGCCCATTGCGATGCCTGCAACTGCTGCTTTAATTGGCACACCCGCGTCCATTAACGCAAGAGAAGCACCACACACAGAAGCCATTGAAGAAGAACCGTTTGACTCAGTAATTTCAGATACCACACGCACCACATACGGGAACTCTTCAGCGCTTGGCATTACCGCTAATACACCACGTTTAGCTAAACGACCGTGACCGATTTCACGACGTTTTGGCGAACCAATGCGACCTGTTTCACCTACAGAGTATGGAGGGAAGTTGTAGTGGAATAAGAAGCGGTCTGATTTCTCGCCGGTTAATTCATCAATAATTTGTGCATCACGCTCTGTGCCTAACGTTGCCACCGCTAATGCTTGGGTTTCGCCACGGGTAAAGATCGCAGAACCGTGTGTGCGTGGTAATACGCCTGTGCAGATATCTAATGCACGCACGGTATCAACAGTACGACCATCAATACGAGGTTCGCCTACAATGATACGGCTACGTACGATTTGGCTTTCCAATGCAGTAATAATATCAATAATTGCACCTTCAGAAACGGTTTCGTCTTCTGCGGTTAAAGTAGCAATTACTTCTGCTTTGATAGTGTCGATTTGTTCGTAACGTGCTTGTTTTTCAGTGATACGATAAGCATCACCGATACGACTTTCTGCCAACGCTTTCACTTTGTTGATCAAATCTGTATTTGGCTCTGGTGCAACCCAATCCCAGCGTGGTTTGCCAGCTTCTTTTACGAATTCTTTGATGTTCTCAATCACCACCTGTTGTTGTTGATGACCGAATACCACCGCTGAAAGCATTTGCTCTTCGGTTAAAATATCCGCTTCAGATTCCACCATTAATACCGCTTTGTCTGTACCTGCCACAACTAAGTCTAAACGGCTTAATTTTTGTTCTGAAGTGGTTGGGTTTAATACGAATTGATCGTTAATGAAGCCAACGCGAGCTGCACCGATAGGGCCATTGAAAGGCACGCCAGAAAGTGAAAGTGCTGCAGATGCCCCAATCATTGCGACTAAATCTGGGCTAATTTGTGGGTTTACAGAAACCACCGTTGCAATCACTTGAATTTCGTTGAAGAAACCTTCTGGGAAAAGAGGACGAACAGGACGGTCGATTAGACGAGCTACTAATGTTTCTCCTTCAGATGGGCGACCTTCACGTTTGAAGAAACCACCAGGAATACGACCAGCTGCGTAAGTACGCTCTTGGTAATCAACAGTTAAAGGGAAGAAATCTTGACCTTCTTTAACATCTTTTTTTGCCACTACGGTCACAAAAACGGTTGTGTCATCCATACTTGCCATTACTGCTGCAGTAGCTTGACGTGCGATTGCACCTGTTTCTAAGGTCACAGTGTGCTGACCATATTTAAATTGTCTAACAATTGGAGTCATAACTAAATCCTTAAATTTTTGATTAAAATTTAGTTTTATTTCTTACAAATTGCGACTAGCAAAAACGATTTCGTCCATTTTTAAATAAACGCTAAACAAATCGCTTTTGATAGCCGCCTCTACAAATCGGAAATAAAACGCTCGCATTATACAGTCTTTTTCACACAAAATCGCCTACTATTTTTGCTTTTTATAAAATTCCTCGGCATCTCATCATTTCGCAAAGAGGAATGAAAAAACGACCGCTTATTTTATTTTAAGTGGACAAATATCCACAGATCATAGAAAATAAAACGTTTTTTGTAATCAATCATAAAAGTTATGAACAATACCATTATCAATTACGAAGGCGTTGAACAAATGCCAATTAAGCGTTTTACTGAAGACGCTTACCTCAATTATTCAATGTATGTGATTATGGACAGGGCGTTGCCATTTATTGGTGATGGTTTAAAACCCGTACAACGTCGCATTATCTATGCTATGTCTGAATTAGGCTTAAATGCCAACGCAAAATATGCCAAAGCAGCTCGCACCGTCGGTGATGTGTTAGGTAAATTCCACCCGCACGGTGACTCTGCTTGTTATGGTGCGATGGTAGGAATGGCTCAAGATTTTACCTTCCGCTATCCATTGATTGATGGTCAAGGGAACTGGGGGAGCTTAGAAGATGATGCCGCAGCATATCGTTATACAGAAGCACGCTTAACCAAATTCTCGTCCATTTTACTTTCTGAAATTGATCAAGGCACAGTAGATTTCAAACCGAATTTTGACGGTTCCAAAATCGAACCTGTGACTTTGCCTTCTCGCTTGCCACATATTTTATTGAACGGCTCAACAGGGATTGCCGTTGGGATGGCAACCAACATCCCTCCTCACAATATTAATGAATTGGCGAATGCCTGTGTGATGTTGTTAGATAATCCAAATGCAACATTAACGCATATCTTAAGTGTGGTGCAAGGGCCTGACTACCCTACTCAAGCGGAAATTATCACGCCAAAAGCGGAAATAGCAAAAATCTACGAACAAGGACGTGGCTCAATCAAGGCCCGTGCGGTTTGGCAAAAAGAAGATGGCAAAATTGTAATTAACGCGCTGCCATATCAAACCTCGCCATCAAAAATTATTGAGCAAATTGCTGCTCAAATGAAGAACAAAAAACTACCAATGGTGGATGATGTTCGCGATGAATCAAACCACGAAAATCCAATTCGAATCGTGATTATGCCTCGCTCAAATCGTATTGATTTTGATGCATTGATGGATCATCTGTTTGCGACAACTGAGCTCGAAAAAAGCTTCCGCATCAATATGAATATGATTGGTTTAGATGGCAAGCCTGCTGTGAAAAACTTGCATACTATCTTGACTGAGTGGCTGAGTTTTCGCCGTGCGACCGTTACTCGCCGTCTCAATTACCGATTAGATAAAATTTTAGACCGCTTGCATATCATTGAAGGCTTAATTATAGCGTTCTTAAACATTAACGAAGTGATTGAGATTATCCGCAATGAAGATGAACCTAAAGCCATATTAATGGCTCGTTTTGGATTAAGCGAAACTCAAGCTGATGCGATTTTAAACCTACGCTTACGCAACCTAGCAAAACTAGAAGAAACCACGCTTAAAGCAGAACAAAATGCACTAGAAAAAGAGCGAGATGAATTACAAGTTTTATTAGGTTCAGAACGCCGCTTGAATACGCTTATTAAGAAAGAAATTCAGGCTGATGCAAAAGCCTTCGCCTCACCACGTAATTCGATTTTTGTAGAGCGTGCAGAAGCAAAAGTAATTTCAGAGGCTGATCTCACACCAACCGAAGATGTTACCGTCATTTTATCGGAAAAAGGCTGGGTACGTTGTGCGAAAGGGCACGACATGGATGTAAAAGGCTTGGCATATCGTGCTGGCGATCAATATCTTGCCCATGCACACGGACGAAGCAATCAACCTGCTGTGTTCTTAGATAGTACAGGGCGAGCCTATACGATTGACCCAACCACACTACCTTCTGCTCGTTCACAAGGCGAACCGCTTACAAGTAAGATTACCTTACCAGAAGGTGCAGAAATTCAGCAGGTCTTAATGGGGCAACCTACCGAAAATGTGCTAATGGCATCTAACTCCGGCTACGGTTTCATTTGTACTTTTGAAGATTTGGTCTCTCGTAACAAGGCAGGTAAAGCGGTCATTTCTTTAACCGAAAATGCAAAAACGCTTCCGCCTCAACTTGTATCTCTGGAAGAGGAGCTCTCTCTTGTAGCAATCAGTAATGTGGGTAGAATGTTGATATTCCCATTAAGCGAACTACCAACTCTTTCCAAAGGCAAAGGAAATAAAATTATCAATATTTCAGCCCAAGCAGCAAAAGCTGGCGAAGAATATTTGGCTCATTTATTATTGATTAAACCAAATCAATCACTCGTGTTTGTTTCAGGCAAACGCAAAATTACGTTAAAACCTTCAGATATTGAAAAATATCGCGGAGAACGAGCGAGAAAAGGCTCGCAACTTATTCGGGGATTGAGTGCGAACTCAACCATTGAAGTAGTCAGTTAGATAACAAAAAGTGGAATTATAAAATTCCACTTTTCATTTATTTATAATGTTTTTACTAAATCTTTAAGATATTTTTTGAACGCTTCACCAAATTTATTATGACGCAAGCTATATTCTACAAATGCTTCCATATAGCCAAGTTTATCACCACAATCAAAGGTTTTACCTGTCATATGGAACGCCTCTACGGTTTCTTGTTCAATTAACATATCAATTGCGTCGGTTAATTGAATTTCATCGCCTACACCCGCGGGGGTTTTTTCTAATAAATCCCAAATACCAGCTGAGAATACATAACGACCTACAACAGCTAAGTTAGAAGGTGCATCTTCTTTGGCGGGTTTTTCTACCATTTTTACAATTTCTGCTGAACCGCCCGCTGGGATATCAACCCCGTTACAATCAGCCACACCATAACTGCTCACTTCATCCATTGGCACAGGTGCTACCATAATTTGACTATGCCCTGTTTCATTAAAACGTTTAATCATCGCTGCTAAGTTTTCTGTTTTCTGATTAGCACTAAACTCAGCCAAAATTACGTCAGGTAGCACTACCGCAAAAGGTTCATTTCCTACCACTGCTCTACCACATAAAACAGCGTGTCCTAGCCCTTTCGCATTCCCCTGACGAACATGCATAATAGTTACATCTTTCGGGCAGATAGAACGTACTTCTTCAAGTAATTGACGCTTAACGCGTTTTTCTAGCATCGTTTCTAATTCAAACGATGTATCAAAATGGTTTTCGATGGCATTTTTTGAAGAGTGAGTCACCAATACAATCTCTTTAATGCCCGCTGCAACACATTCATTGACGATATATTGAATTAACGGCTTATCTGCAATAGTAAGCATTTCTTTTGGAATTGCTTTTGTTGCAGGTAACATTCGAGTACCTAAACCAGCGACAGGGATAACAACTTTCATTTTTATTCCTTATAAAATACAGAAAAAATCCTAAGTAAACTTAATTTACATCTAAGCATAAGATTGTTTTATCTTAGCATATTATTAAACAGTTCTAAAATTCATTTTTACACTGACAAGCGGTACTTTTTAGTCTATTTTTCACAATTTAACTGAATTTCTGATATAATTCCCCGCAATTTTTAGCTGATTTTTATATCGCTACTCACTTTTTAATTTAGGAATACAGAATGTCTGAACAAAACCAACAAACTTATGATTCTTCAAGCATTAGAGTATTGCGTGGCTTGGAAGCTGTGCGTACTCGTCCAGGAATGTATATCGGTGATACAGATGATGGTACAGGTTTACACCATATGGTTTTTGAGGTGGTGGATAATGCCATTGATGAAGCATTAGCGGGTTATTGTAAAGATATTATCGTGACCATTCATTCCGACAACTCAGTTTCGGTGCAAGATGATGGTCGTGGTATTCCTGTCGGTATTCACCCTGAAGAAGGGGTTTCAGCTGCAGAAGTGATTATGACAGTGCTTCACGCAGGCGGTAAATTTGATGATAACTCTTATAAAGTATCGGGTGGTTTGCACGGTGTGGGCGTTTCGGTTGTGAATGCACTTTCTTCAAAATTACAGCTTACGATTCGCCGTGAGGGCCACGTTCACGAACAATTTTATAGTTTAGGCGAACCTGATGCACCTCTTGCGGTAATTGGTGAAACAGACAAAACGGGCACCATGGTTCGTTTCTGGCCAAGTTTCAATATTTTCAAAAACAAAACTGAATTTGAATACAAAATTCTTTCTAAACGTTTACGCGAGCTTTCATTTTTAAACTCTGGTGTATCTATTCGCTTAATTGATGAACGCGAAGGGAAAGAAGAACATTTCCACTATGAAGGCGGCATTAAAGCCTATGTAGAATATTTAAATGAAGGTAAAACGTCTATCCATAAAACACCATTCTATATTTCAACAGAGAAAGATGATATTGGTGTAGAAATTTCTCTACAATGGAACGACTCTTACAATGAGAATGTTTACTGCTTTACCAATAACATTCCTCAACGTGATGGTGGTACACATTTAGCGGGCTTTCGTGGTGCATTAACGCGTGCATTAAAAAACTACATGGATAACAGTGGCGTATTAAAAAAAGCGGATGCCAATATTGATGCCTCTGGTGATGATGCACGCGAAGGTTTAGTTGCCGTTATCTCGGTGAAAGTGCCTGATCCGAAATTTTCTTCACAAACCAAAGACAAACTAGTTTCATCAGAAGTGCGTTCTGCGGTTGAAAGCTCAATGTATGAAGCCTTGACTGATTACTTAAACGAAAACCCAGAAGATGCAAAAAATATCGTAGGTAAAATCGTGGAAGCGGCTCGTGCACGTGAAGCTGCTCGTAAAGCACGTGAATTAACACGCCGCAAAAGTGCAACCGATTTAGGAGGTTTACCTGGTAAACTTGCTGACTGCCAAGAAAAAGATCCAGCACATTCAGAACTTTACTTGGTGGAGGGGGACTCCGCTGGTGGTTCTGCAAAACAAGGGCGTGACCGTAAAAACCAAGCCATTTTGCCTCTGAAAGGTAAAATCCTTAACGTAGAAAAAGCCCGTTTTGACAAAATGCTCTCTTCACAAGAAGTTGCAACCTTAATTACTGCACTTGGCACAGGGATTGGACGAGAAGATTACAATGTTGAAAAATTACGTTATCACAAAATCATTATTATGACCGATGCGGACGTGGATGGCGCTCACATTCGTACGCTCTTATTGACGTTCTTCTATCGTCAAATGCCAGAGCTGATTGAAAACGGCTACATCTACATTGCTCAACCGCCGCTTTACAAAGTGAAAAAAGGTAAGCAAGAGCGTTATATTCAAGATAACGATGAAATGATGCAATATGAGATTGATATTGCGTTAGAAGATGCTCGTTTATATGTCAGCCAAGATGCACCAGCATTAAGCGGTGTGGCACTTGAAAAGTTGATTTCACATTACAATCAAGTGCAAAAACTCTTTACTCGCTTAACGCATCGCTATCCATTGGCAATTTTAAACGAATTGATTTACAGCCCTACTCTTTCAACTGAATTTGCAAAAGAGGAAGCAAATATTACCGCTTGGAGCGAGAAATTTGTGAATCAGTTGATGGCAAAAGAAGTGGATGGTAGTTTCTATCGTACAAACGTGTTCTTCAACACCGAACGCCATATTTATGAGCCTGAAATTATTGTGACCACACACGGTATGGACACCACCTACCGCTTAGATTTCAACTTTATTACTAGTAATGAATATGCTCGTATTGTGGAATTGATGCTTGAGTTAAAAGATTTGCTCACCGCAACCGCTTATATACAACGTGGCGAACGCCAAGAGCCAGTAAGTAGTTTCGCAGAGGCATTAGATTGGTTAGTGAAAGAATCTCGTAAAGGCTTAACAATCCAACGCTATAAAGGATTAGGCGAGATGAATCCAGAGCAATTATGGGAAACTACAATGGATCCGGTTGCTCGTAAAATGCTTCAAGTAACAATTACTGATGCCATTGCCGCGGATAAACTTTTCAGCACGCTAATGGGTGATGAAGTTGAACCACGTCGTGACTTCATTGAAGCGAATGCATTATATGCAGAACTAGATATCTAATAGACAGTAAAAGAGGAGCTCATTTCAAAGGAAATGAGCTTTTGTCTATTATGCTAAGAATAAATATGGTAAATCAAATAATCTTCAGCGTTATTTTTGCCATTAATGTAATAAAACATTTACCTTCAAAACAAATTAAATCTGCTCTGATTACACTTCTAGAAAATAAACCTATCAACCGTTTGCCTTTGTCCGACATTGTCTTAAGTTCACCCATCGTTACACCTAAACCACGTGCAATAGCTTGCATTACTGCTGGGGTTTGAGTCATTACCGAGTTATATTCTTGCGCTCTGAATTTACCCATCAATAACACTTGCCCCTGAAATTGCGACTGCTTTTGAAATGGTTTCAGTGACTTCCGCCACTTGGCGCTGGTTAATGCCAAGTTCTTTGGCATTTTGAGCAAAAGTCTGATAAACAGAAGAAACGGCTTGGGTCGATTGTGCTGTTTTCATTAAAATGCTGTACACATCAGACATTGCTCTTGCGTGCTGCAATTCAGTCTCAGTAACTAATTTCAGCTTATTCGCTAATTTAGTATTTTTATTGGTGTAGTCAATAATTTGCAATGCGGCTGATTTAACCTTATCAAACCGATCAAAATTGAGATTCCATTTCGTTGCAGAGTTAATACTATTTGCCGCATTTTCGATATTTTTTAAATAATCAACCGTTCTATTTGCGAATAGTCTTGTCTGTTGTTCCGAGCTTTTCAAATTTTGTTGGAACTTAACTGCATCAAGGCTAAGTTCGATATTTAAGTTACCCAAGCCCGCCATAATTTTCTCCAATAAAAAAGCCTGCGATTAAGCAGGCTCTAGGTTATTTAATATGCTCTTTAATTAACTTTTGGTTTCATCATTTTTCCCCAGTGTTGCTGATAGGCAATATAGAAACACCAACCACTAAAGAGAAAAGCAAGAGAGCATAATGTATAAAAGATGATATGCCCTGTTGAACTTTCTTGTGCTAAAACGAATAAATAAACACAACCAAAGAATACGCCAAAAATAATTAACAAAGCAAAAATAAAACGGAATGTTCCTGAAACAAACCAAGCAATAAGTTTAAATTCATCTTTCATATTTCCCCCCTCATTTATTTTCTTTATAAGGAAAGAAAACCAAAAATTCAAGCCTTTTCTTACCTTTTCGCTAAATAATCTGCTATACCGTCATCTTCTTCCATTTCTTTCTCTTCTTGAGCAAAAAATGGCATAAATTCGGTAAGTTTTGGTGGCGATTTTTTCGGATCGCTATTGATAGCTGCAAGCAGATACGCAATTTGGGCGGTACGATAATCTTCCCGCCAAAGCCCGAAGGGTTGTTCTTGGTAGAACAGTTGATATTCTGTTAAGTGTTCTTCGGGCATTTGTTCAATTTCCGCCAGCGTTTTTCCTAGTACGAGCGAAAGAGTTAATTGGAATTTTCTTCGCTCACTAAGGCTTTTGGGAGTTCTGTAGCCATTGCTTGATTAAAATCTGAAATCAATTTTGCATCGAGCTCAGATAATGCTTTCAAGTCATCTAAATTATCCGCATCAAATAACAACAAACCTTTTTCATCGCATAAGCGTGAAACCATTACAGCTCTAAATCCTTGCGGTGTAAGGTTCTAGCGTATGTTGGCGTAAGAAAAAACAAGAAATAAAAAAGCCGCTAAAAAGCGGCTTTCTTTGTTTTTGGTGCTCTGGGCGAGACTCGAACTCGCACATCCTATGGACACTACCCCCTCAAGATAGCGTGTCTACCAATTCCACCACCAGAGCAAAATTTGTATTTTATTGCGGAATATCGTTATTTTGTGTTTTAACTTCCGCTGGTTGTGTAATGTTTTGTTTTACATCACTTAAGTCATCAAATTGACTTGTTGGTTTAGCTTGATGAGTGTTGATATTGCCAATAATCAAGCTAATAGCAAAGAAAAGTGTTGCTAATACTGCTGTTGTTCTTGATAAGAAGTTTGCAGAGCCAGCTGAACCAAATACGGTTCCTGCTGCACCAGCACCAAATGATGCTCCTGCGTCCGCTCCCTTACCTTGTTGCATTAAGATAAAACCAACTAATACAATCGCAACAACAAGATAAATAACTGTAAGAATATTTAACATTGATACTTCTCTAAATTCCGACGCTAATAAATTGCGATGGCGTGAATATTACTGATTATTCGAATGCTTTGCAATAAGAAATTTCACATTGAATTGTCATTTGTTCTATTTTTCAACACTTTGCATTTTTTTATTAAAATTCGACCGCTTGTTGCTGTTCGTTTTAGCATATTGATAACGCATAGGCGGTGTGATTTTACATAAATCTTGCAATTTATCTCGCTCTGTATGCAATAACGATGGCAATTGTGTCACTAATTCGTGCATAAATTGCTGGTAGCTTGCCTGTTTTTTGCTAATATCTGTCAGTTGCATTTCCCAATGAGCGGTCATATCAGGAAGTGTGGCTGTTTCAGGCAACGCAGAAATCAAAATCCGCCCCGCTTCCGTGCTATGAATATTTCTCCCGCGTTTAATCAGAAAACCGCGTTTAAACAGCAATTCGATAATGCTGGCACGTGTTGCTTCAGTGCCCAATCCATCAGTTTCACGTAACACTTTTTTCAGCTGCTTATCTTGTACAAAACGAGCTATCCCCGTCATTGCAGAAAGCAAGGTCGCATCTGTAAAATAGCGAGGTGGTTGCGTTTTTTTACTCACAATCTCACCGCTATCACAATGCAAAACTTGCCCTTTTTTCACCACAGGCAGAAGCGGCAACATTACTTCATCGCTATCTTCTTTGCCAAGCAAACTTTTCCAGCCTGCAGTTAATAGACTGCGTGATGAAGTGCTAAATTTTCCGCCTGCAATTTCAAGCTGAATCTGCCCTTTGCGATATTCAGCATCTGGGCAAAATTGCATCAAATATTGGCGTGCAATTAGTTGATAAATCCGTTTTTCATTTTCGGTCAGTTGCACATTGCCTTGTCGAGCAGTCGGAATAATCGCGTGGTGTGCCTCAACTTTCTTATCATTCCAGCAACGATTGCGAATATTAGGTTCAACAGCTTCGGGTTTCTCCGCATATTCAGGCAGATGATGAGCTATCGCACTCATTACTTTAAAACGATCATTATAATGTTCATTCGGCAAATAACGATTATCAGAACGCGGATAAGTAATCAACTTATGCGTTTCGTACAATTTCTGACAAATATCCAAAACAGCTTGAGCCGATAAACCAAAACGACGTGCCGCATCAATTTGCAACACGGAAAGCGAATAAGGTAGCGGAGCGGTTTCTGTTTCGATTTTATCTTGATAATCGGTGACAGTCGCTGGCTGGTCAGTAATGCGTTTGACCACATTTTCAGCTAATCCACGTGAAAGCACACGTCCATCTTCGTCTTGATAATCTTCACATGCTTTACTCGGCTGCCATTGGGCTTGAAAGGCTTCACCCGTTTCTGACACTCGAACATTCGCCATCACCTCGAAATAATCTTTTGGCACAAAATTTTCGATCTCAAGATCGCGTCGCACAATCAGCCCCAAAACTGGCGTTTGTACTCGTCCGACTGAAAGCACACCTTTATAGCCTGCCCATCTGCCTTGTAGCGTGTAAGCTCGCGTCATATTGATTCCATAAAGCCAATCTGCACGAGCACGAGCTAGTGCCGAGGTTGCAAGCGGTATAAAATCGCAGTTATTTTGCAATTTTTCGAGTGCTTTTTTTACCGCATTAGGGTTGAGGTCGCTGACCAAACAGCGTTGGATTTGACTACGTTTTTCTGGCGGAACATTAAGATAGCTAAACACTTCATCTACCAGCAGCTGCCCTTCGCGATCGGGGTCTCCCGCGTTCACAAGAACATCTGCTTTTTTGACTAGTTTTTCGACCACTTTAAGCTGTTTTAATGTTTCCTTTTTCGGCACGAGTTTCCATTGCGTAGGCACAATCGGCAGATGCTCCATCCGCCACATTTTAAACCGCTCGTCATAGACATCGGGTTCTGCCTGTTCGAGCAAATGACCAATACACCAAGTTACGACATCATTGTCACCACATTGAATATAACCATCACCTCGTTGATGCGGTTTAGGCAACACATCAGCAATGGCTCGGGCAAGGCTGGGTTTTTCTGCAAGGAATAATCTCAAGGGAAAGTCCGTGTTAATTTGAGTTTTCTGTTTGTTTCTCCGCCAAAAATGCCTTCAATAAATTCTCTGGCGGTGGTGGCATTTGTAGATAAAAACCTTGTTGTTCAATGGTTTGTAAAACGTCTTCGTTTTTCGCCCGCTTGAGAGGCTTTTCGCCTGCAAGATTAAATAGCATTACAAATTGTGGCTTGCCGAATTGTTGCATCAAAACCTCAGGCACGGCATCAAATTGGTCGCGTTTTGCGACATAGAGGAACATTCCATCTTTACGAGAACTGCGATAAATCGCACATAAATTCGCTCTGCTCATTTTATCCTCCCTCATCCTAATCTTCCTCATTCCAGTCGCCGCCCGTGTAATTATCGAAGCGAGAGAATTGCCCTTGGAAGGTTAAACGCACCTTACCAATCGGTCCATTACGCTGTTTACCGATAATAATTTCGGCAATGCCTTTAAGATCGGAATTGTCGTTGTAAACCTCATCGCGGTAGATAAACATAATCAAATCCGCATCTTGCTCAATGGAGCCCGATTCACGTAAATCTGAGTTCACTGGGCGTTTATCGGAACGTTGTTCCAAGCTACGGTTGAGCTGAGAAAGCGCCACCACTGGCACTTGTAATTCTTTTGCTAATGCTTTGAGTGAGCGAGAAATCTCGGCTATTTCAAGGGTTCGGTTATCAGAGAACGCTGGTGCACGCATTAACTGCAAGTAATCCACCATAATCAAGCTCAAACCGCCATTCTCTTTATAGACACGTCTTGCACGAGAGCGAACTTCAGTTGGAGTTAAGCCTGAACTGTCATCAATAAAGATATTTTTGCGATCTTGCAAAATTGAAATAGTGGTCGAAAGTTTTGCCCAATCTTCATCATCGTGTAGCTGACCTGTACGAATTTTAGTCTGATCGACACGAGAAAGCGAGGCAAGCATACGCATCATAATTTGATCGCGAGGCATCTCAAGGCTGAAAATCAGCACAGGTTTTGCAGGTTTTTTCTTCGGCAGGCCGTTTTCATCCAGATCATTAGGATCATCAACATCTGATAACGCCGCATTTTCACACAAATTCATCGCAAAGGTGGTTTTACCCATTGATGGGCGAGCAGCGATAATAATTAAGTCTGATGGCTGAAGCCCTGCAGTTTTTTTGTTGAGATCGATAAAGCCTGTGGTAATGCCTGTCAAACCACCGTTATGGCGATTTTTAGAGAGCAACTCAATTTTTGAGAGCGTAGTCATCAATACATCATCAATGTTTTGCGGCCCTTCATTGGCACTATTGCGTTTTTCTGCAATTTCAAACACGATGCGTTCGGCTTCATCCAGCACCTCTTTTGAATCTCGTCCTTTGGTATGATATGCCATTTCTGCGATTTGGTTACTCGCACTAATCACACTACGTAAATCGGAACGATCGCGAACAATATCCGCATATGCCAGTATGTTCGCTGCACTTGGCGTATTTTTCGAGAGCTCAGCTAAATAGGCAAAGCCACCTACATCTTGAGCTACTCCCTTATCTTTCAAGGCTTGTTCAAGAGTGATAATATCAATGGGACTATTGGCTCGCACCAAGGCTTCCATTTGCTCAAAAATAACACGATGGGCGTGGGTGTAAAAATCGCTTGCTTGAATACGTTCAACCACATTATCCCATTGATCGTTACTGAGCATAATCCCGCCGAGCACTGCTTGTTCCGCTTCAATCGAATGAGGGGCAATGTTGATCTGTTCTACTTGTTTATCTTGTTTTTTCTCGTTTGAACGTGGATTGTAATCAGCCATAATTTCCTGCTTTTTTAATTATCCCATCAAGGTTTTATTCGGCTCACGTGCGATTTCGCGCACCAATTTCGGCACTAAATAACCCGAACTGATTTTTTGCAATGCTTGATAAATTTCAAAGGCTTGCTCATCTGATATCCAGAAATGGCTTGCACCTTCAACCTTATCTAATAGATGTAGATAATAAGGCAAAACACCAACAGAAAAAAGTTTATCGCTCAAGGCTTTTAAAATTTGCGCATTATCATTAATACCTTTAAGCAACACCGATTGGTTTAACAAAGTAACGCCAATTCGTTTTAAATCAGCCAGTTTTTCAGCCAAAATATCATCAATCTCATTAGCGTGATTGATGTGTGAAACCAGTACAATATTTAAGCGAGATACTTGTAATCGCTGACAAAGCGTTTCGGTTATGCGGTTTGGAATCACCACGTGAAAACGGCTATGAATACGCAAGGTTTTAAGATGCGAAATTGCCTCTAATCGAGTCAGCAACCAATCAAGCTCTTCATCTTTTGCCATCAGAGGATCACCGCCCGACAAAATAATCTCTTCCAGTTCAGAATGTTGTTCAATATACGACAAACTCTCTTGCCAAATTTGCTTATTACTTTTGACTTCGTGATAAGGAAAATGGCGACGGAAGCAGTAACGACAATTCACCGCACAACTATTCTTGAGCATAAATAACAAACGGTTATGGTATTTATGCAAAATATTCGGTGCAGGGCTATGTTGCTCTTCAAGCGGATCTTTCGTAAACCCTTCCGCTTGTAAAAACTCTTGCTCTGCCGACATCACTTGCAAAAACAGTGGATCTTGCGGATTGCCCTTTTCCATTCGTTCTGCAAAACTTCTTGGTACTCGTAATGGAAACAGCTTGCGAGCTAAAATTGCTTGTTCAAAATCTGCAGGATTGAGCTCAAGAAAAGTCAGCAATTTAACAGGCTCATTAAAAGCCTCGGCTAAATCTGTTAGCCATTGCGGCTTGGTTTGAACGGTATGAATTGAAATTGATTGCATAGCAATAAATAAGTAAAACGGGCGTACTTAACACGCCCTAATATCGGAGTTTTTTGATTTTATGGAACTAAACGGCATTCAAGTGGGCTGCCATTTGGTTTAACCATCACGACGGGTGATGCCTGTACGGTTTGTCCTGCCAATGCTGGAATTAAATATTGCACACCTTCAATGCAGTAGCGACGGTAACCATCCGTTTTCTCAATTAAGAATGGATCAATTTGACCACCAATGCTCTTAAATTGAGTCACTTGAGCGTTTGCAACATCTGCTGTTTTTTCTACCGCTTGTGTAGTGCCCGCGGTTGGCTGAGCAGCCTGCTGAGTGGTTTGATTCGCTTGTGCCGCTGATGGCGTAAGCATTTCACTTAACACATAACCTGCTGCTGCCCCTGTTGCAAAACTCGCTAAACGGCTACCACCAGCTTGCTGTGCTTGAGCCTGCGTCTGAGCACTTTGAGCAGCACGTGTGTTATCGAAAGTCGCATCGCGTTGTGTTTGTTGCTGCGTATTTGTTTTTTGTTGTGAGTTCATTTTCATTGGCTGTACAGGTGCACTAATCGTGCGACCAGAAACAGAGCGAGCAGGACGCATCCCTTTTGCTTCCACAACAGATACCACAGATAACGCTAAAATTGTTGAAAGAGTAATAAGTTTTTTCATTTTCCATCCTTTTTGAAATAATTTTGGATTATACCGTAAAAAAATTTAGAGATCTTTGAATATTTGCGGTATTATATGGGGTCTTTTTGACAAACCCAATAGCGGGTTGTTCAATTTTGTTAACTTTTTGTAAACATTGAGGAAACCATGGCTAACTATAGCACTACTGATTTCAAACCAGGTTTAAAATTTATCCAAGATGGCGAACCTTGCGTAATCGTTGAAAATGAATTCGTAAAACCAGGTAAAGGTCAAGCCTTTACACGTACTAAAATCCGTAAATTGATTTCAGGCAAAGTATTAGAAATCAACTTCAAATCAGGTTCAACTGTTGAAGCTGCAGACGTTGTTGATTACAACTACACATACTCTTATAAAGATGAAGATTTCTGGTACTTTATGCACCCAGAAACTTTCGAGCAAATTTCTGTAGATGCAAAAGCATTAGGCGATAACGACAAATGGTTAGTTGACCAAGCTGAATGTATTATCACATTATGGAACGGCTCTGCAATCTCTGTAACTCCGCCAAACTTCGTAGAATTAGAAGTAACTGACACAGATCCAGGCTTAAAAGGGGATACAGCAGGTACTGGCGGTAAACCAGCAACATTAAGCACAGGTGCGGTTGTTCGTGTGCCATTATTCGTTCAAATCGGTGAGGTTATCCGCGTAGATACTCGCTCTGGCGAATACGTTTCACGTGTAAAATAATTGATACGACTATTTAGTAATCCCTTTTCAAGCGGTAAGATTTCTTGCAAATTTTGCAAAAATCTTGCCGTTTTTTCATTTATTATCTTCCTATTTCAACTATTCTCAGGTAAGATTGGCACGCTTTTGAGAATTGTTTTCAATAAATTTTCTGTTCCATTGATTAGTTTTTAATAGGAATTTCTTATGTTCAAAAAAACACTCCTTACTTTAGCCCTTGCGGTATCATGCTCTTCAGTTTCATTTGCAAAAGATGTGACCATTCCGACCGCTCATGGTGATGTTACTTTCACTCAAACACCAACCAAACTTGCCGTATTTGAAGCAGCAGCAATTGATACGCTTGCACATTTAGGCGTACCTGTTGCAGGTAGCCCTGATGTGGCTCGTACCTTGCCATATTTAAAACCAGCGACAGAAAAAGCGGTGAATATCGGTACTGTTTTTGAGCCAAATTACGAAGCATTAAACAGCTTAAAACCTGATTTAATTATTGTAGGTAGCCGTGCAGCAAAAAAAGTCGATGAGTTAAAAAATATTGCAACAACTATTGATGTAACCACACCGAAAGAAGTGAACACTTTGCAAGGTGGTTTAAACAACATCGAAAACTACGGTAAATTATTCAATAAAGAAGCTGAAGCGGCAAAATTAAAAGTGGAGCTTGAAACCTTAATCGCTGAAACCAAAGAAGCGGTAAAAGGTAAAGGAAATGGCTTAATTGTACTTGTTAATGGTGGCAAAATGTCCGCATTTGGTCCTGTAGGTCGCTTAGGTTGGGTTCACTCTGCTCTTAATATTCCTGAAGCAAAATTTGAAGTGAACACCAAAGGAGCAAACCACGGCACACCAATTTCATTTGAATACTTACAAAAAGTAAACCCAGATTGGTTATTCGTGTTAGACCGCACCGCAGCAATCGGTGAAGAAGGAAAAACAGCCCAAGAAGTGTTAGATAACGAATTAGTGCACCAAACTAAAGCATGGAAAAACGGGCACATTATTTATCTCAGCAGCTCTGCTTATCTTGCTGCAGGTAGCGTAGAGCAAATGCGTTTAGACCTTAACAACATCAAACAAGCGTTCTCTAAATAATGCGGAAGCTCACATTTTTTAATCTTTTCTTACTTTTAATCCTCTGCCCCCTTAGTATGTCCGTGGGGGTAGCGGATTTTCATTGGGGCGAAATTTTCAGCCAGCCTGAACAATTACAACTACTCTTAATCAGTCGCCTGCCTCGTACTATTGCAGTCATCCTTGTTGGGGCAACATTAAGTGTGGCTGGGATGGTATTGCAAATTGTGCTTAAAAACCGTTTTATTGAACCAAGCATGATTGGGGCAAGCCAAAGTGCAGCAGTTGGCATTTTGATCGCAACTTTACTTTTCCCTGCGACTCCGTTGCTGTTTAAGATGTCTTTTGCCTCTATAACCGCTCTTATCGGCATGGCAATTTTTATGCTGTTAATGCGTAATCTTCCGCCTCATCAAAAACTGATGTTGCCACTAGTTGGGATTATTTTCGGTAATATTATTGAAGCGGTAACGACTTTTATTGCCTACGAAACCGACAGTTTGCAACTTCTTTCTGTCTGGTTTGCGGGGGATTTTTCTGGCATACTCGCAGGACGCTATGAGTTACTTTGGCTTACAGCGGGCTTAGCCGTAATCATCTATATTCTTGCAGATCAACTGAGTATTGCAGGGCTTGGGCAGAATATCAGTACTAGTCTTGGGATTAATTACCACCAAATGACATGGATAGCTCTAATTATCGTGGCAATGATTACCGCGGTGATTGTTGTTACAGTTGGGCAAATTCCGTTTATTGGTTTGGTCGTACCGAATATCGTTTCTCGTCTAGCAGGCGATCGCCTTCGTCAAAACTTGCCAGCAGTAGTATTGCTTGGAGCGAATTTGATCTTAGTCTGTGATATTTTAGGTCGCGTGGTAAATGAACCGTTTGAAGTACCGATTTCAACTATTTTCGGTATTGTCGGTACGGTGCTTTTCCTCTATCTACTTTTTAAGGGGAAAAAATAATGAAGTCCTCTCGTATTTTGCTCATCTCAAGCCTGATTTTGTTTGCAAGCGGCCTATTTTTTATGCTATTTAACAGCAATGGCAATTGGGATTTTGTTTTGCCATTTCGTGGAAAAAAATTGTTGTTGTTACTTACCATCGCTTACACAATCGGCGTTTCAACATTGCTTTTCCAAACCTTAACGAATAACCCAATTTTGACGCCAAGCATTTTAGGATTTGACTCACTCTATCTGCTGATTCAAACCTTGCTTGTCTTTTTAATTGGCGGTGTGGGATTTACTCAATTAAACATCAGCGGAAAATTTGCCTTTGAAACGCTATTGATGCTCGCAGCAGCATTGTTGCTATTCCGCACACTTACCAGAGATCATGCCGACATCGCACGCATGTTGCTCATCGGTGTCGTATTTGGCGTGTTCTTCCGCAGTGTCAATAATTTATTGCAGCGTATGATCGATCCTGAAGAATTTGCCGTTGCACAAAGCTCCTCATTTGCGAGCTTTAATAATGCTAACCCAACACTTCTTACGATTGGCATTGCAATTGCTGTGATTACGGCTACCTGGATCTGGACACAACGCCACAAACTTGATGTCTTAATGCTCGGCAAACACAAGGCTATCGGCTTAGGTATCAACTACAACCGCTTTTCACATCAACTATTAATTTGCTGTGCCTTACTGGTTTCCGTTTCAACGGCTTTGGTGGGACCAATCCTTTTCTTGGGATTGTTAGTTTGTGCTATAGTGAATGCCATTAGTCCAACCATGCAACATTCTGTCCGAATTCCGCTCACGTTTATTATCTCCGCCATCACGCTGGTATTAGGGCAAGCCGTGTTTGAACAGTTCTTCAAACTACAAGGCGTGTTAAGTGTCGTAATAGAATTTACAGGCGGCATTGTGTTTATCTATTTGATGTTAAAAAAACAAAAATGATCGAAGTTAAAAATCTTTCCCATCAGATCGGGCAAAGTCCGATTTTAAAAAACATTAACCTCACCATTCCGAACGGAGGCATTACTGCTCTTGTGGGTGCAAATGGTGCAGGGAAATCTACCCTGCTTTCACTCATCGCCCGTTTGAATCCTATTCAACGCGGTCAAATTTTGTTAGACAGTTACGATATTGCTACAACTCATTCTCGCACCATCGCCCAGAATTTGGCGATTCTTACGCAAGATAACGTGATCCACAGCCGTATCACCGTGCAGGATTTGTTGATGTTTGGGCGCTACCCGCATCATCAAGGCAAAATTCGACCGCTTGATCAAGAGATCGTTGATGAAGCCTTAGTACGTTTTGAGCTTAAACCTCTAGCAAATCGTTTTCTAAACGAACTTTCTGGCGGGCAACGCCAGCGTGCGTTGATTGCGATGACATTCTGCCAGAAAACCAATCACGTCCTGCTGGACGAACCACTTAATAATCTGGATATGTTTCACGCCCGTGAGTTGATGCGATTGTTGAGAAAACTAACCGATGAGTTAGCTCTCACCACCGTGATGGTGGTGCATGACATCAATATGGCAGCGGCTTATGCTGACACAATTGTGGCGATGAAAAACGGAGAAATTGTGATGACAGGCACGCCTGAAGAAATCATCACAACCGAGCATTTAAAAAGCGTATTTGGTTTAGATGCAGAAGTGTTGGAACATCAAGGGAAAAGATTAGTGGTTCATCATATTTGATGCATTTAACCTTCTTATCTCAATTTTTGATCTGCCCCCAAAAAGTTGGACAGGTTAGTTAACTTAAATATTGAGCTCGGTATTTTACTGGGCTCAATCCTTTTAAACCAAGTTTAATTCGGTTTTGGTTGTAATACACTACATATTCTTCAATTTCAGCCTGTAATTCAGCAATTGAATGATAACTCCGTGAGTAAAAACACTCTGATTTTAGTATCGCAAAAAAGCTTTCAATCACCGCATTATCGTAGCAATTTCCTCGGCGGCTCATACTTTGCACCGCTTTACCCACCAACATTTTCCCCCATTCCGCCAAACCATACAATACGCCTTGGTCGCTATGAATAATCGGGCATTCTGTCGGTTTAAGTCGACTAAACCCTTGTGCTAACATCTTTTTCACCAATGAAAATTTGGGGCGTGTTGAAAAGTTATAGGCAATAATTTCTCGGTTAGCTAAGTCCATCAACGGTGAAAAATAAAGCTTTTCTTGCCCAACATGAAATTCCGTTACATCCGTTCCCCATTTTTGATTGAGTGCCATTGCTGTAAAATCACAATTCACTAAATTCGGGGCTATATGCGATCTTTTTCCTCGTTTTCCATGTCTTTAATGGAATGAATACCTAACTCGTTCATCAGCTTTAACACCGTTTTATGATTCAAATGAAAACCCATTTGGCGTAATTTAAACGTCATAGGCCGATAACCATCTCGGTTTTTGTTCTTTTTATACAGCGATAAGATAGTCTCTTTTTCCTCGTGATAATTTCGCTTAATCTCTTTATAGTAAAAGCTTGAGCGAGGCATTTTAGCTACACGAAGTAAATCATTTAATGCGTGGTTTGGCTTCAATCTTTCAATAATTTTTCTTTTTTCTGTGGCTGTTTTTGACGGTCGAGTGCCTCCAACTCCTTTAGATAAGCAATCTCCGCTCGAGCCAAGGCGAGCTCTCGTTGTAACTTTTTAAACGCTTTAGGTGAAAAGTCTGTGGTTTCTGGAATTTCAATGTCTTTCTTTTTCATCTTTGGCTTCACTATTTTCGGGGTTTGAAGGTTTGTATAAGGCGATTTTACGCCATCAAGCCCTCCTTCCCGAAATGCGTTTAGCCAATAAATGATGAGAGCATGGGAAATTTGATGAAGTTTAGCCACCTCACGGATACCATAATCCTGTTCAGTGACGAGTTTGATAATTTTCAAACGAAATTGATAAGAGTAGGACATAATCTGCACCTCAAATTAGGTGCCCAGGTTTTGGGGTGCAGTTCACTTTAAAAGTGCGGTCTTTTTTTATCTTATTTTCATATTAAACTAAAAGGGCTAAGTCCTATTTACAGAACTTAGCCCTTTAATTTATTCACTATAAAGCGCGGTTAGATTACCAGAAGTATCCTACTGCTGCACCACCTGTCACTTCACCTTGAGTATTAGCACCCATTGAGAAACGAACACCGTATTTACCGTTATCAGAAAGACGAGAGTAACCCACTGCTACCGCAGATTGGTTTTTGTGTTGACCTACACCTGCTGTTGCCACAGATTGACCCGGTTTATGCGCTTGTAACAAGTTTGCCATAGCTGCAGAAGTCGCCATGCCCGCATTCATACGGTTGCCTAATTTGTTAACCTGACCTTGTAAGTTATTAATACGATTACCTACACCTTTAGCCACGCTATACAACTGGCTGCCGTTGATTGCATCGGTAGAAGTTGATGAAATTTCACCCGCCGCTACATTTTGGATACGACGTTCGTCTCCTGCTGCACCAACTGAAACAACACCATTTGCTTTCGCTCCTTGGAAACCACCGTAAGTCATATTACCTACCGTTGCTGTAGTTACAGTGCCTACAGAACCTGCTGTAGTACTTGTGCCTTTCGTGCCATCTTGTTTAATGTTATATAAACTTGCTGTACGGCTTCCATCTCCAGCTGTTGCTGTTGATTTATTACCTAAATATACAGAGTTTTCAACGGTGCCTTCTCTCGAAGTCGAGTTGCCTGCATTATTAACATCATTACCTAATACAAATGTATTTTTTGTCGTAATCACGTTATTGTTACCAAATGCATAGCTTCCCGTTGCATCAGCTTTAATTACGTTAGGGTCACCAAAGGCACCTGAGTTATTAGCCTCAACAATATTGCCTGTACCGATTGCAATAGAGTCATTACCTAATACTTTAGAGCCATTCCCCATTGCAACAGCGTTATCACCATGGGCAACAGAACTTTTACCAATTGCTGTCGCAAATTTACCACTTGCACTTGAGTCAAAGCTATTTGCAGTTTCCACTTTAGGACGATTTACACCATCATTAGAGTGAAAGAACTTGATACCTTGTTCATTCATATTATGAACAGCCTCAACAACTGAGTTAGTGATAATTTCTTTCTGACCTTGTACATTATAGGTTTTTAAGATTGGTGTACCATTCTCATCAACAACAATATCTTTATAAGTCGTTTTTGAACCATCAGGGTTTGTTACCGTGATGTTTTCCACATTTGGTACATTACCACGACTTAATGCATAAATTTGAGCACCATTTACCGCGTCTGTACTTGTTGGAGAAATATCACCTGCTTTAACACCAGTAATTTTTGTTGGATTACCGTCTTTATCACCAATATTGATGTTATCACCTGCAGCATTAATCTTCGGACCATTATCACCAAATTGAACGCTACTAAAGTTTACTTCATCCGCTGTTGCATAAGTGACTTTACCTTCAGGGTCTTGTTTCACAGTCATATTTTTGCCTGCTGCAAGATCAACTTTCTTACCTGGATTGATAATTTCATCTTTACCAGAAAGTTTCTTACCACCATTTTCTGAAGTTGTTAAAGTAAAGCCTGAATTATTGATTGCATCTGCAATATTTTGAACCGTTGCAATTGGGTTGCCAACATTATCAATATTAGCCTGTGCAGCATCAACCTTATCTTGAGCAGCCTTCTTCGCTTCAGGCGTAGTTGCATCCGCTAATGCTTTTTTAGCATCATCTAAGGCTTTCTTCATTTCAGGCGTAACAGGACCTGAAACAGAACCGTCTTTATTACTTGTAACAGTGCCTGTATCAACATCAAATTTCACTGTTGTGGTCGTAACCTTATTACCTTCCCTATCAACAGTGTCTTTCGTTGCCAACTTAACTTTTGTATTTTTACCGTCTGCAAAACGAAGTTCATCATTAGGATTAACTTTTTCATCTTCATTTTTAAAGTCTGCATCAGATAATGTCTCTGTTTGCTTACCAACAACAAAACCAGATTTTTGAATCGCTGTAGCAACTTTATTACCTGTCACATAGCCATCACCAGCATTAGCAATTGGTGTAGTGCCTTTATCTGGTGTTACTGCTGATACCTTATCATCGACAGGTTTACCTGTTTTAGGATCGATATCAGAGGTTTTATAGTACTTATCTCCCACTTTAGTTACTGGGGTACTTTCACCATTGACGATTGCAGTAAGATCACCGTCTTTTACAACTTCGCCATCTTTAACTGCGATAGTAATTTCACGAACACCGTCTTTAGTTTCACCAGTTACAGAAACTCCAGCCCCAGCCTTGAAATCTACTTTATTAGCATTTTTCACTGTATCTACATAACCATTTTCAGGTGTGCCAACCACCCAACCCATGTTACGTAGATCACCTACTGTAGCAGCTGTGTTATCAGATACATTTGGAGTATCTAAATTAACCAAATCTTTAGCATCTGGCTTCGCATCTCCATATGGTTTCAAGCCAGATGTTACATTCGTAATATTAGCAGGCTCATTCTTATCACCTTTACCTAATTTTAGGCCATCTGCTGTTGGAGCTAAGTTAACTTTATTTCCAGCACCATCATTTAAATCAAGAGTTTTAAACTCTGGGTTATCTACTGTTTTAAAGGTAAATTTATTTGGCGTGCTGTGATCAATTTCAATGTTTTTACCAGCATCAAAGGTAACTTTACCGCTAGGTTTGATGTTATCGTCTTGACCGATTACTTTGCCATCTTTTTCCGCAGATGCTGTCCAGTAAGAGTTATTAATAGCATCTGCTACATTACCTGCAGTGGCTACTTTATCTTTATCTGCATCTGCTACTTTTGGCGCACCATTTTCATTAGTAATATTGCCTGCATCTACAGTGATATTACCTTTATCATCTTTTTTAAGACCTGCGCCAAGTTTTACATCGTATTTCACAGTAGATACTTTATTATCTGTAGTAGTTACTACTGCTGTAGTACTTTCGCCATCAATAAAGTTTACAGTGTCATATGGTTTTACAAAATCCTTAGCTTCACCATTGTTTTGTAGGTTCCAACCTGCATTCAATACATCTCCCACAGTTGCCGCATTATTTATAATATTCGGCAAGTCTGTTGCTGACGGGGCTTCAGAGGATGTAGTAGGTGCAGTTGTATCTTTTTTCGCACCTGGCAAGTTGCCCGCTACATTAGTGATGTTTTGACCACCGTTATTTAAACCGTCTTTTGTCAAAGATACATCGTTAGGTTTCTTACCATCTTTTGCTGGTTGTGAAATAGTGATCCCATTCGGAGTAATATTCGTGGTATTACCAGCATCATCTTTTACTTCAACACTACTCAAGCCTTTTAACGACTTCGCTAATTTAACCGTTAAAGTATCAGTTTTATTTCCAATCACACCAATGTTGTTATCGGATAATTTAGATTCCTCTGTTTCACCACCAACAACTTTAACCTCAGTACCCAAAGTGCGGTCAAATTTTCCAGCTTCTTTATTATCACCAGAAAATGATAATGGTTTCGCTGCCACTTCTTGCACTGCTGTATCTAGTTGTGATTTATTCACGGCATCTTTACCATCTGTGCCTGGAGCAATATTGGTGATTTTTTTACCGCCCAAATCTACACCAGCATCTTTAAAGGTCATTGTCGTACCATTACCACCAATACTTGTAATGTTACTTAACACAGGATTTAAAGAATAAGTAAAGTCCTTACCAGCTTGTTTTAACTTGATGTTTTCGCCTGCTTTAAATGTGACTTTATCGCCAGCTTTGACAGCTTCTTCCGTTGTAGTATTGCCTTCGGCAAACTCACCACCATCTTCAGCGCCAGTTACTTTCCAGGATGCGCTATTAATCGCATTTGCAACATCGTTTGCTGTTGCAAAGCTGTCTCCTGCATCAGCTGCCGATACCGTACCTTTATCAGCATCCGGAGTAATGGTTGTCTTTTTCACATCAAATTTAACCGCACTTACGGCACCGTTTTCAGTGACTGTTACATTCGCAGTTGTGCCGGTACCATTCACAAAGTTCACGGTGTCATAAGCTTTAACGAAATCTTTTTCTGCACCATTTTCTTTTAAATTCCAACCGGCATTTAAAATATCATTTACAGACGCAGCTTTTGTTCCATCTACTTTGGTTGGTGCTGCTTGATTGGTTGTTGGTGCCGCTGCATCATTTTTCGTTACTGGCAATGTACTAGCTAAACCAGTGATGCTGTTGATACCCGTTAAATCAGACTCTAATCCATAAGTGAATACCTTACCTTTACGTTGTAAACGTAGATTCTTACCTGCATCTAGCGTTAATATGCCGTCTGCACCAATGGTTTCAGCGGTATCATCCGTATCTACCGTATCTTCAGCCAAGGTGATACCAGAATTATCAGCCTTCGCTTTCCAAGTTACCTGATCTTTGATTTGTTTCTTACCAGCATCGGTAATATTGCTTAAATTCTTATCCGCCGCATTATCAATTTTATCTTTGGTGGTATCATCCAATTTAACGGTTACATCCGTACCGCTGGCTGTTGTAGTCAAGCCATTTGTACCTTTTACATTAAACTGTAAACCACCAGTTTTATCTAGCTGCTGAGCATCAGTAGTTCCTGAATCACCGCCAAGTTTAATATTATTCGTTGCGACTTTATCTAACTGCGATTTATTAACTGCATCAGTTGGATTCGTTCCCGCTGCTAAATTCGTGATTGGTTTATTGTTCATATTGATGCCGGCTGCATTGGTTACAATGCCGCCAACAGTAGTGCTATTTAAACCAGTCAAATCTTTTGCCAGTTTAAATTTTATGGTGTTTTCGTTGTCATAATTTACACCGATGTTATTGTCTGACAATTCACCGGTTGCACCGCCCAAAAGGTTCAAGCGGCCATCTTTCATGCTTCTGCTTACAATTTTCTTTGTTGCCGCATCCGCTTTTTTCGCATCCGCATCAGCGCCTGTTACTTCCCCTTTATCAGCATCATCACCGGCATATAAGAATGTTGGATCTATCGTCATGTTATTCAAAATGCCGTATAACTGGGAACCGTTGATACCATCAGTGGAAGTTTCAGATACTTCACCAGCGGCTACGTTCTTTAACTGACGCTCATAACCTTTTTTACCGAAAGATACTATGTCACCTTTGCTAGTTGTCGATCCACCACTCCAATTGTATGTATGTCCATTAACAGTAGTTGAAGTTTGTTTTGTACCTTCTTTATCCGTTAGTGATCCGCCACCAAGTGCTACAGAGTTATCAAACGTAGCTGTCGCTCCAGAACCAATAGCGATAGCGTTCACCTTTTCAGCACTTGAACCTGTACCAAGAGCCACAGAAATATCTCCAGCTTGCGCTTTTACACCGATGGCAATAGCTGCTTCACCAGATTTAGTGTCTTTATAACGTCCACCATCAGTATGTAAGTTTTTACCTGTAAGGTTAGTATAAGCAGCACCAACAGTACCTGTTACTTTATTTCCATCAGAGTTAGTATATGTCGTAGTCGCAGCGACTGCTCTATCGACGTCATCATTACCAATAGCAATGGACGAGTTACCGTATGCTAATGTATTAGCACCTAACGCAATAGATTGGTCTCCAAAAGCTTTAGCCCCTTCCCATGCCTTATTTCCGCCACCAATCGCTACAGATTGACCAACCCTTTTCTCATTACCTCTACCATCAGAACCTGCTACGGCATTTTTACCGATGACAATGTTATATGCTCCATTAGCATTAGTATCATCACCAATAGCAATATTGTTATTTTCTTTACTTGCATTAGAATTCTTACCAATCGCAATGCCACTGTCACTAGCTAAAGCAGTGCCTTTATCTAGTGTATTATCAGAGGTACTACCAATAGCAACACCTGCTTCTGCAGTATTAATGCTACATAATACTAATGCCCCACCTAATACCGCTTTCAGTGAGTTACGACTTTGTTTTTTATGTGCTTTAGTTAATTCAGAAACGGCAACCCAAGATTGTGTTGCGTGATTCCAGATTACACGGAAAATTTGATTCATGGATGTCTTTCCTATTTAAAAGTTAAAAGATTATAAAAAATTAGAGCGATTTACTATTCATAAACCGCTCTACATCTGAAAAATACGCCACGTATACTAACGGCAAAAAAATATAGATCAAGCAATTTATTCCCCAATTTACATATATTTACATGCATTTACATATGTAAACGTTTGCATCCTATATCACTAATATATTGTGAAAAATAATTATTTATAAAAACAAAAAAGCTCACCAAATTTGACGAGCTTTTTTTAACTTACATAAACCGTATTAATACAAATTACGCGCGTTTGAAATCAATGTGAACCAATTTTGGTTTGAATCTCAAAGTAGGTGTCTAGATTTTGGGGTGCAGATCATTTAGCGGTTAAATTCACCAAAACTTTTGCAAAATTTAACCGCTTGCACACCCCCCTACCACAATTACCCCGTGATCTTTCCAATAAAATTAAGTAAAATATAGGCGATTTTGTCTACTTTTCACAGCAAGATCATTTTAAATTCATTCTAATGGAGAAATTTTATGGCAATGAATAACATTTTAGGTTTATTCGCACAATCGCCACTCAAACCTCTCAAACAGCTCTCTGTAAAAGTAACTGAATGCAGCGAGCAGTTAGAACCCTTCTTTGAAGCCTCTTTCAATCATGATTGGGATGCGGCAGAAGACATTCGAAACCACATTGTGGAATTAGAACGTGATGCCGATTTGCTCAAACGTGAAATTCGCTTGAAATTACCTCGCGGATTATTCCTCCCTGTTGAACGCTCAGATCTATTAGAAATTGTTACTCAACTGGATAAATTAGCAAACTACTCAAAAGATATCGCAACTCGAGTTATTGGCCGTCACTTAGAAGTGCCAGAAATTATGCAGCCTGCATTCCGCCAATTTATCTTCCGTAGTCTCGACTCTTGTCGCCAAGTACGTAAAGTATTAGGCGAACTGGATGAGTTACTTGAAACTGGCTTCCGTGGCCGTGAGCGTCGTTTCGTGAACGAAATGATCTTAGAGCTAGACAAAATCGAAGATGATACTGATCAACTTCAAATCGCACTACGTCGTACACTTTTCGGCTTAGAGGCAGAATTAAACCCAATTGATGTAATGTTTTTATATAAATGTATTGAGCGAATCAGCATCTTAGCAGATCAAGCTCAGCGTATTGGTTCGAGAATCGAGCTGATGCTTGCAAAAGCGTAGGAGACAGTTGATGGAACTTTTACAAGAATACGGTTCAATTTTAGTGATTGTTACAGCTGTTTTAGGATTCTTAATGGCGTTTGGTATTGGTGCAAATGATGTATCAAATGCAATGGGAACTTCAGTAGGTTCAGGTACAATCACTATCAAACAAGCCATTATTATCGCAATGATTTTCGAGCTTGCAGGGGCTTATCTTGCAGGTGGTGAAGTAGCTGATACCATTAAAAGTGGTATTATTCAAGCAGATGCTTTTACGGATACGCCAGAAATTTTAGTTCTAGGGATGATGTCTTCTCTTTGCGCGGCAGGTGTTTGGCTAATTGTTGCAACTAAAATGGGCTGGCCTGTTTCAGGCACACACACTATTATTGGTGCGGTAATTGGTTTTGCTTTAGTTACCGTTGGCGCTAGCTCAATTCAATGGGGACAACTAACCGGGATTGTAGGTAGTTGGTTCATTACCCCTGTTCTTGCTGGAATTATCGCTTTCGTGATTTTTGTGAACTCACAAAAACTGATTTTTAACCGCTCAGAACCATTCAAACAAGCGAAGAAATATGGCCCATTCTATATGGCTGTTACCATTTTTATTCTTTGTATTGTAACGATCTCAAAAGGTTTAAAACACGTTGGTCTTAACTTAACTAGCTGGCAAACTTTTGGTATTTCACTGGGCTTATCGCTTATTGCGGGTGTAATCGGTGCTGTTTATTTCCGCAGCAAAGCTTTTGAGAATAAAGTGAAAGATAAAAGCGGATTCGGTGGCGTTGAAAAAATATTTAGTATTTTGATGCTTTTAACCGCTTGTGCAATGGCTTTCGCACACGGTTCAAACGATGTAGCTAACGCAATTGGTCCATTAGCGGCAGTTGAATCTATCGTAGCAAGTGGCGGACAACTTCAAAGCTCTGTTGGTATGGCACCTTGGGTATTACCACTCGGAGCTGTTGGTATGGGCATAGGTTTAGCGGTAATGGGGAAATCGGTTATGGCAACAGTGGGAACAGGTATTACTGAACTTACGCCAAGCCGTGGTTTCGCTGCTCAATTTGCTTGTGCTGTTACCGTAGTTCTTGCATCTGGTACGGGGTTACCAATTTCAACGACACAAACCTTAGTAGGTGCAATTCTAGGTGTTGGCTTCGCTCGTGGTATTGCGGCAATCAACTTAGGTATTATCCGTAATATCGTTGCGTCGTGGTTTGTTACCTTGCCAGCGGGTGCGGTACTGTCAATTATTATTTACTACCTCTTGCACGCAATTTTCCATTAATTTTATTGGGGTGGAATTCAATTTCGCCCTTTTAATTTTATTTCTAAACCATTTCCGAAAATGGAAGTCGAACAGAAATAGCTTAGAAATAAAAATTTCTATAAGGATTTTCTATGTCAAAAAGATTACACAAAGTACTTCTCTCTTCACTACTACTAGGCTGCTCGCTTCCTGCCTTTTCTTCAGATTACATCACCGAAAACCTCAGTACTTATATGCGTAAAGGTGCTGGAGATCAATTCAAAATTTCAGGCAGTATTCAAGCAGGAGAGAAAATCACGGTGCTAGATCGCAAGGAACGCTTTGTGTTAATTCGTGACAGCCGTAATCGTGAAGGCTGGGTACTTGCTTCTGAAATTTCACAAACCGCAAGCCCGAAAGAGTTAATCCCTCAACTACAACAACAAGTTCAAGATTTAAACGGCAGACTGGCTAAAATTGATAGCGACTGGCAACAACGCACGGTTGAAATACAACGCCGTAGCAACGAATCACAAAAGCAGACAAGTGATTTACTTGCTGAAAATGCACAACTTAAACGTGAAATGGAAATTCTAAAAAATAAAAATCGTAGTTTAGAAACCATGCAAGATAGCGAGAAACGCTCTATCGCCATTCAATATTTTATTTATGGTGGCTCTGTTTTAGTAGTAGGCTTAATTTTAGGTTTAATATTGCCATATCTTGCACCGCGTCGTAAGCGTGGAGGGTGGGCATAAAAATCTCTTTTATAATTCAAACGGTAAATTACTTTCAAAAGTTTGTAAATTAAGACTACGAAAGCAATTTACCGCTTTATAATTTAGAGCATTACGCTATTTTCACAGCTTTATACTGGCTTTTCGGACTCACAATCCACTCTCTTGCCGCAATAATTTGTAACTCATATTTTCCGCTTTGTTGTGTAACACTCATTACATCATTTACCGCATTTGCCGTATGCTCAAAGGCCTCTAAATCTGATTTACCATTGAGCAAATTTGCTAAAAATAGACCGCTTGTTAAATCGCCTACGCCTACAGGATCACGACCAACAAATTCGTGCAATGGTCGGCGGATATGCCAAACCCCTGCTTCAGTTGCGAGTAACATTTCAAACTGGTTAGGGTCTTGCCCAACTTTACTTAAATGTTTCACCAATACGCGTTTAGGTCCTTTCGCTAAAATCGCTTTCGTTGCGTCAACTGCTTGTGCAAAATTCTCAACAGCTAAGCCTGTAAGCTCTCGCAATTCAACCAAGTTTGGGGCAATTAAATCGGCTTTTGCCATCGCTTCATCACGCAAAAATTCCGCCACACCTGGGGCAACAATGCAACCTTTGTCAGGATGCCCCATCACAGGATCGCAAAAATACACCGCATTCGGGTTTTTCACTTTAATTTTCTCAACCGCTTTTAAGATTTCAGCGCCCTGCTCTGCTGCACCAATATAGCCCGATAAAATCGCATCGCATTCGTGCAGTGCATCAATCTCATCAATCCCTTGCGTAATTTCGCCAATTTGTTCTTTAGGAATAACCATTCCTTTCCATTTACCATATTGAGTGTGGTTGGAAAATTGCACCGTGTTCAACGCCCAAACATCCACCCCAAGCAACTGCATCGGAAACACCGCGGCTTTATTGCCTGCATAACCATACACAACGTGCGATTGAATAGACAATACGTTTTTCATTATTTTCTCCTTTAAGAACGATATTGTTTGCATAGATCTAGGACAATAGCACGCTTGGAGCAAAATTTCATCTGCTTTCAAAATGAAAGGTGGTCGGATTTCTTTGCTATATTGCAAAAAATAAGAGAAATCGACTGCTTTAGAAGCAAAAGTTAGTTTAATTTAAGATGTTATCGTAAATTAAACTTAAAATTATCATTTAATTATTCTTAAAGCTCTCTAAAGAAATTTCCCGAATTTCATTTAAAAAATCTTTTGCTTGTTCATTTATTGAAGAAAGGCAGATAATTTTATAAAAGTTTTTTCTCTTATTTTCTCTATGATCAACAATAAACCGAATATATTTGTTTAATCTATCTTTACTTTTAGTCGGTGGGCGATTAAAAAGTTTTCGGATAACCTCATATTCTGAATTTTCATCAGTATCAGGATCTTGTTGTGCTACTTTCTTAGCTAAATCAGTTTTACTCCAACCTACATCTTCCAAAAGCTGTCTTAATTCATTTACTAAGTCTGCTATTTCTTCATTTTCTTCTAACTTTTTCATTTTGTCCCAAATTGTCCCATTTCAATCTCTAGAATAGATAGTAATGAAGTTAAAACGCTTCAGAAACAATCTTATATACACAAATAAAGGAAACTTGTATGTCTCAACAAACTCAAAAACAATTAGATCATCATGCTAACCAGTTAAATCCTACTAGCGATAAATACCAAAAAGCCCAGGATAATCATGCTAATCAGCTAAATCCAAATAATCCTAGAGATAAAAAGCCTAAACAAATCAAAAAATAAGGAAGCATTATGAAAACTACATTTTTAGAGAATGCGCCAAGCAAAACTGGCAATCCTTCAGGGAAAGGACGTGGTAATAATCCACCTAGAAAATAATCCCATTCTGTAGGCTCTAGTAATAGAGCCTATCTTTCGCATGCTCTTAAACTTTTTTCAAAACTTACTCGAAATTCTTGATCTATTCTTTCCTTATAACCAACATTTTTAATTGTTTTTTCTAACGCACATGAACAAATAAAAATATTGTTTTGTAATATGCTTTCCCGTAAATAACTACGATTTTGAGGATTTGCACATTGAGTGATTATTTGATATTCAAATTGCGGACTATATCGTATTTGATCGAAAGCATCTTCAATAAGATATCCAGTAATTGCACCTCCAGCAACTAAACTAGCAGCTAATAATGCTATCTGTTTATTTTTAATAGGTTTATAGTCATAATCTTTTAAAGAACGTTTGCAATGATTACAGCAAATATGTTCCGCATATTCAATACTAGTATTATTCTGACAGTATGGACATTCAATTTTCATGAGCTAAACCTCCAACAAATGCTCCTTCAATTGCCTAATATTATCCCTCACCGCAGCGGCTTTTTCAAATTCCAGATCCTTCGCAAAATCTCGCATTTGTTGTTCGAGCTGTTTGAGTTCTTTTTCCAGTTCCTTACGCGATTTAGGTGTGTAGGAAGCGGTGGAATTTTCAGACACTTTTGCAGATTTTTTGCCGCGTTTTGGTTTGTCGGTTTGACCAATGTCGAGCAGTTCTCCCACTTTTTTGTTTAACGCTTGTGGGACGATGCCACGTTCTTCGTTGTATTTCATCTGTTTCTCGCGGCGGCGTTCGGTTTCGGTAATCGCTTTTTGCATCGAGTTGGTGATGCGGTCGCCATAGAGAATCGCTTTGCCGTTGAGGTTACGTGCGGCACGCCCGATGGTTTGAATAAGCGAACGTTCGGAGCGTAAGAAGCCCTCTTTGTCAGCATCTAAAATCGCTACCAATGAGACTTCGGGCATATCCAAGCCTTCTCGTAATAAGTTGATACCAACTAGCACATCGAACATCCCCATTCGCAAATCGTGGATAATTTCCACCCGCTCGACGGTGTCGATGTCGCTATGCAAATAACGCACACGTACGCCGTGTTCGTCCAAATAATCGGTTAAATCTTCCGCCATTTTTTTGGTGAGTGTGGTAACTAAAACTCGTTCGTCCACCGCTACTCGCTTATGAATTTCGGAAAGTAAATCGTCTACTTGGGTTGCTACTGGGCGCACTTCGATGATCGGATCAAGTAAGCCCGTTGGGCGCACCACTTGATCCACCACATCAGGATTTTTCTCTAATTCATAAGCCCCTGGGGTCGCAGAAACGTAAATCGTTTGTGGAGAAAGCTGTTCAAACTCTTCAAATTTGAGCGGGCGGTTATCCAGTGCTGAAGGTAGACGGAAACCGTATTGCACGAGCGTTTCTTTTCGAGCTCGGTCGCCACGATACATACCGCCAATTTGTGGCACGGTAACATGCGATTCATCAATCACCAAAATACCATCTGTTGGCATATAATCAAACAAGGTCGGGGGTGGTTCACCCTCTTTTCTACCCGAGAGATAGCGGGAGTAGTTTTCAATACCCGAGCAATAACCGAGTTCATTCATCATTTCGATATCAAACTGGGTGCGCTGGGTAATGCGCTGCTCTTCCAGTAATTTATTCTCTTTGATGAAGTATTCGCGACGTTCCACCAACTCTGCTTTAATCTGCTCAATTGCTTCTAAAATGCGTTCTCGAGGCGTTACATAGTGCGTTTTCGGGTAGATGGTGTAACGCGGTACACGCCCCAAATAATGCCCAGTGAGCGGATCAAACAGCGAAAGGTTTTCGATCTCGTCATCAAACAATTCCACACGCAAAGCTACCTCGTCCGATTCCGCAGGGAAAATATCAATCACCTCACCGCGAACACGGAAGGTTGAACGCTGGAAGGCTTGGTCGTTTCGGGTATATTGCAATTCAGCAAGGAGGGAAAGAATGGTGCGTTGGTCGATAATATCGCCCACTTGCAGATGCAACATCATCTGCATATAAGCTCCCACATCCCCCAAGCCGTAAATAGCGGAAACGGAAGCCACTACAATAGTGTCGCGACGTTCAAGGAAAGATTTGGTGGCAGAAAGTCGCATCTGCTCGATCTGTTCGTTGATCGATGCATCTTTTTCGATAAAAGTATCGCTGCTTGGGACATAAGCTTCTGGCTGGTAATAATCGTAGTAAGAAACAAAGTATTCCACCGCATTTTCGGGGAAAAAGGCTTTCATTTCCGCATAAAGTTGAGCAGCAAGGGTTTTATTTGGAGCAAGCAACATTGCGGGGCGGTTTAACTGGGCAATTACGTTGGCAATGGTAAAGGTTTTACCTGAACCTGTTACCCCCAATAGGGTTTGATGTGCCAAGCCATCATTTAGCCCTTCGGTTAATTTGGCAATCGCCGAAGGCTGATCGCCAGAGGGTTTAAATGGACTATGCAGAATAAAAGGTTTGCCTTGTTTGCTCATACGTTTCCTTTTTGAATACTGTAAAAATGTGAGGTATCTTACCACAATCAAGCGGTCAATTTATCGGGATTTTTTTCTTTACAACCTATTTTTACAAAATGCTCGGAACTCTTTATAATGGCAACTTCTTTTACTTTATAGGCGGTTTTATGAAAAAAGTGGTGTTACTTTTAGTAAGCGTGTTGGCAATCACAGCTTGCTCGCAATCGAAAAATATCTATTTTAACGGCGCGGAAGGCTCACATTCAGGCATTCGTTATAGCACAACAGATAAATCTTTTTCACTTAATCCATAGAAAAAACCTCGCAATCTACATGATTTGCGAGGTTTTCTTTTTTCCTATATGCCTTTCAGTTTAGATAAGCAACTTACTTACGCCCCAAATTGCAATTTATGAAGTTGCTTATAAGCACCATCAAGTGCCATCAATTCGCTATGAGAGCCACGTTCAACAATCTTACCCTGATCGACCACCAAAATTTCATCCGCTTTTTCAATTGTTGATAAACGGTGTGCAATCACAAGCACGGTTTTGTCTTTTTGCAACTCAGCCAAGGCAGATTGAATTGCGCGTTCTGATTCGGTATCTAATGCTGAAGTCGCTTCATCCAACACCAACACGGGCGAATTACGCAATAACGCACGGGCAATTGCTAAACGCTGGCGTTGTCCACCTGAAAGACTCGCCCCATTTTCGCCAATAACGGTATCTAAACCATCATCCAATTTTTCAATAAATTCCATTGCATGTGCTGCTTTGGCTGCCTGAATAATCTCTTCACGAGAGAATTTGTCGGTTGCCGCATAGGCAATATTATTAGCAATCGTGTCGTTAAATAGATGTACCTGTTGCGAGACAATCGAACATTGTTCACGTAAATTCGCTAACGTGTAATCTTGAATATTCACACCATCAAGCAAAATCTCGCCTGAATCAACGTTATAAAAACGGGTTAAAAGGTTGGCAATCGTCGATTTACCTGAACCAGAACGCCCCACCAATGCCACAGTTTTACCTTTAGGAATGCTAAATGAGATCTGATTTAATGCTGGTTTCTCTTTACCTTCATAAGTGAAAGAAACATTTTTAAACTCAACATTGCCTTTGGCACGCTCAATTTCAACCTTGCCTTTATCTTCTTCTGTCGGTAAATCTAAAAATTCAAACAGCGTTTGACACGCCGCCATTCCTCGTTGGAACTGTGAGTTCACATTAGTCAGTGATTTCAGCGGGCGCAACATTGCCATCATTGAAGAGAACACTACCGTGAATGAACCTGCGGTTAAATCCTCGATATCTAAGCCTTTTACCGTCGAAAGATAAAGCACTGCTGACAATGCAAAAGAAGCAATAAGCTGCACTAAACCATCTGAAATCCCATCGGCAGAGATCACTTTCATCCCTTTCAAACGCATATCGTTACTCACGCGTTCAAAACGTTCTTTTTCAACTTGCTGTCCACCAAAAGAGATCACCTCTTTGTGCCCTTTTAGCATCTGTTCTGTGGTTACGGTCAGATCGCCCATTGAACTTTGAATGTTGCGGCTTAACTGACGGAAACGACGAGAAACGATAGCGATCAATGCACCAATAATCGGTGCAAGCACGAAAAGTACCACTGAAAGTTGCCAGCTTGTATAGATCATCACCACAAAAAGCGAGATCAAATAAACGCCTTCACGCACAATCGTGACCAACACATGTGAAGAGGAGTTTGCTACCATTTCCGTATCGTAAGTAACGCGTGAAAGCGAGCGACCAACAGGGTTCTGATCAAAATAGTTCACTGGCATATACATCAAATGCTGGAAAATATTGCGGCGAAGCGTCATCACCACTTTGCCCGACACCCACGCCAAGCAGTAACTTGCGACATAGTTTGTGATACCACGCACGAGGATGAACAGCACCACTAACACCGCCATCAATTTTAAAAAGCCGTGATCGGCTTGACCAAAGCCCTCATCCAGTAACGGTTTAAGCAGATAAATCAGTCCTGAATCGACCAAAGCATTGAGCACCAACGCTATAGCCCCAACAATCAAGCCCCATTTATATTGGCTAATGGTTGGGAATAAACGCTTAAACGTCTTGAATGTTGAAAGATCTTTTTCTTGCATAATTCTTTATTTAGTAAGGAAAATCGGGCGTATTGTACTCTGAATTTGCGTTTTCACCAAACCGCCCCTATTTTTCATCTAAAGTTTCACTCTCTGCCAAACAATTCTCTCACTTTTTTTCTGGACAATCCGCCCGATAATGCGACACTCTGCTCTCTTTGCAATCCAACATTACTTACGCCATAATTTGCGCAGTTTTTAGAGCTTAGTGGATTTCGATACCTTGAAAATCGGCATAGATGAGTAGAGCAAACTCTTATTGCAAACGGTCTGATTCAACAAAAGTTCTGCTAAATCAGACCGCTATATTTATCAAACACTCAACTCATCCGCAATCTCTTCCGCTTGCTTCAACACATACTCCACTGCCCCTTCTGCCTGATCAGGTGGGTATTTGTAGCGTTGTAGGGCGCGTTTAACGAGAATACGCATTCTTGCCCGTACCGCTTCTTTGTATTGCCAGTCGATTGTGACCGATTTTCTAAGTGTTTCCGTGATTTCTTTCGCCAGTTTAGAAAGCACTTCATCGCCCATCAAATCTTTTGCACTTTGATTTTGAGATAGGGCCTCATAGAAGGCAAGTTCTTCCTTGGTTAATCCTAGTTTTTTCCCTAAAGCTAAACGTTCTTGGAAATCTTGGCTCATTTTAAAGAGTTCCTCCAAAATCTCTAATACGCCCAAATTGTGGTTATGGTATTGATTCAATGCTTCCTTCAAACGTTGTTCAAAATCTTTTTGCAAGGTTAGGTTTGTTCCTGATTTAACTTTAATTTCACTTGCTAAATAACGTTCCATTGCCGTAAGCCATAAATTTTTAGTTGGGCTATTTTTAACAGTTTGTAAAAATTCCTCGGAAAGCAAGCTGATTTGTGGTTGTGGTTTTTCTAGCAGATCAAATAAATCAATCACGCCTTCAGAATACACAGTTTGATTAACCAGTTTTTTTAATAAAATCTGTCTTTCATTTGTGCCTGTGCCTTTTTGTTCACGTTTAGTTAAAATTGCCCGTACGGCATCATAAAAGGCTATTTCTTGGTTATACGGTTCAACTTCAGCCAATGAGCCGCACAGCATATAGCCTTTTTTCACCAATCCCGCCGCTTTCAAAAAGGCTTTTTTGCGTGGCTCGGTTTCTTTTTTATTAAACCAATGTTGCTCGTGTGCTTTGCCATCAAACGGTAATTGATCGAGGCTCAAAATATGGTTGGCAGCAAAACGAATCGCCATCAAAAGATCATTCGGATTATCCTTTTCTAAGGCAGTCTGAACATCAAAAGTTTTTCCTTCAACTGGCGTTGCAAACAGGCTGCGGACAAACTCCAAATGCTCTTTCATTTTAAAGAATACATCAATCACGTTATCCGTCAGCTTGCCCTTGCCTTGCGAGTTAGTATATTGTTGGGTGGCTTCTCTGAGCTTGTCAGCAATACCTACATAATCCACAATCAAGCCGCCATTTTCTCGGCTCTTATTACGGAATACACGGTTAACCCGTGCAATCGCCTGCATCAGGTTATGCCCCTGCATCGGCTTGTCGATATACATCGTATTACAACAAGGCGCATCAAAGCCTGTGAGCCACATATCGCGCACAATCACCACTTTCAGCGGATCATTCGGGTCTTTAAAGCGGCGTTCCAGCGTTTGTTTTTCCTGTTTACTGTAAACGTGTTTCTGCATTTCCGGCGCATCGGAAGCAGAACCCGTCATCACAATTTTAATCGCCCCTTCGTTAATATTGTCCGAATGCCATTTAGGGCGCAGTTTGATGATTTCATTGTATAAGTCCACGCAAATCTGACGGCTGGAAACCACTATCATCGCTTTGCTGTCGATGACTTCATTTCGTTTGGCAAAATGCTGCACAAAATCTGCGGCTAAATCAGCCAAGCGGGCTTGCGACCCTAGCAATTTTTCCTGCAACCGCAGGGCAGGGGATCGCTCCTCTTCCAGAAGCTCATCAATTTCTTTGAATAGCTCATCGTGTTCTTTTTCGTTTAAGCGGATTTGGCGTGCTTCATACACAATCGGCACCGTTGCACCGTCTTCCACTGCGTCTTGCAAGTCATAAATCGACACATAACGCCCGAATACATCTTGCGTGTCCTTATCTTCTAAGCTAATTGGCGTGCCAGTAAAACCGATAAATGAAGCATTAGGCAGAGCATCGCGTAAATGGCGGGCGTAGCCTGCCTGAAATTTGCCGTTATGCAGTTTTTGGGTAAAACCGTATTGGCTGCGGTGTGCCTCATCGCTGATTACAATAATATTGCTGCGCTCATTTAAAACAGGGAAGCGGCTTTCTTCCTCATTTAAGGCGAATTTCTGAATCGTAGTAAAAAACACGCCGCCGACTTCATTTTGTGCGAGCAGTTGGCGCAGTTGATCGCGGTCTTCCACTTGTTGCGGTGTTTGTTTGATTAAATCTTTGCCTGAAGAAAAGGTTTGGAAAAGCTGACCGTCCAAATCGTTGCGGTCGGTAACCACCACAATGGTGGGATTTTTCAATTCAGGCTGAGCAAGCAGTTTGCCTGCATAAAACAACATGGAAATCGATTTACCCGAACCCTGCGTATGCCACATCACGCCAATGCGGCGGTCGCCTTTTTCTGATGTCGCCCAAATGGTGGAATCTACCGCCTCATTTACACCGTAATATTGATGGTACGCCGCGATTTTTTTAATGGTTTTACCGTTGGAATCCCGCTCAAATAAGACGAAATAGCGGATATAGTCCAATAAATCCTCAGGCTTCAGCAAGCCATTAAGCAGGCTTTGCAATTCATCATCAAAATATAAGCGCGCACTTTTATTTTTTTCATCGACTACTTTCCACGGCGTAAAGCGTTGGAAATCTGCCGAAAGCGAGCCCAAACGTGCGGCAATACCGTCTGAAATAATCAGGGTTTGGTTGTAAACAAACAGCTCGGCAATTTCATCTTTATAGGTTTCAAACTGATTAAACGCCTGTAACAAATCTGCCGATTCACGCAACGGATTTTTAAGCTCAAATACCACTAAGGGAAGACCATTTACAAAGCCGATAATATCGGGAATTCGTTTACCGCCTTTACGGCTGCGGATTTCCAGCTGATTGACGGCAACAAAACGGTTGTTTCCCCAATGCTCGAAATCTACCAAACGCACCATCTCGATTTTTTGCTCACCGTTTTGCGTATATTCCACCCGCACGCCATCACGCAACAGCTTATAAAACGCCTGATTTCGCACCACCAAGTCACCAATATCACTTTTCGTTGCCGATTTCACCACAGAATCAACCGCACTTTCAGGCAGCTGCGGGTTGAGTTTACGCACCGCCTCACGCAGTTGCTCAATAAAAACTACGCTGCCCAAATCGCCACGGGCAAACGCGCCCTCATGAACGGGTAAGTCTTTACCATAGCGATATTCCCAACCGAGGGATTGCAGGCGTTGAAGGGTGAGTTGTTCGATGTCGTTTTCGTTGAGCATAGGTGTTCCTTTTGTGTATTTGCTGTCTTTGGGGAGCTAATGGATTAATTTCTTCGTTTATTGATATTGCCAAATCTCCCCTACCCCTCTTTGCTAAAGAGGGGAATGGTATTGAGCGTAGTTTTAGTTTAGGTGTTTTTCATTGGCAAAATTTTCTGTTAATCCGACCGCTTGCAGTCAATAAATCTCTGAATAAATCCCCCTCTTTAGCAAAGAGGGGTAGGGGAGATTTGGCAGAAGTGAAATCAACCTCGTAATAAATCAGAGCGTATCTATCAAGCACTCGTATTCTATTTGCTCAAATTCAAGCACCCAATTCATCATAATTGCATTTCTCCATTCAACAATCTAGGCAATAATAAATCTCTTGTGTTTTGAAGATTGAAATTTTCCAGCCTATTAAAAATAATTTTTCCTAAAATATTTTCTAATGTTTTATTTGCTAATAATTCGTCATTTGGCACGATGCATTTTGCAGCAGATAAATGCTCACGTTTAATATGCCCCATTGTTACGGCTTTGTCGTAGGCAATACGCTGAAATTCAGCTAAATGATATTTGGTATAAAAATAGTAAAACCATTTAGGATATCTTTTAGATGTGACTTTAAATAGATGTTGGTTTAGTGCAGCTTTTCCACCACACCAAATATCCACTAATAAACTTCCTGACCAAGAAAAAATCACATCGCCATTATCAATAATACATTCAGGCTTAATACTTGCTTTAGCTTTCTCTTCACCGTCGGCATAACCTTGTCTTAATTGGGCAATTTTCACAACAGGTAAAAATGGTTCGTCATCTTCAGGGCGGAATTTTTGCAATGCTAAACCATTCTGATAATTTGCAATTTCATCTAAGGCTTTAACCTCCCACCCCTTCGGAACCTCAACCCCATCAACCTCCACCATCTCACACGGAAACGCTTTGGCAGTTTCGGCTAGTTCGGCGTAGCGGTCAGGCTGTGTTTGTAAAAGTGCGGTCAGTTCTTCGGGTGTTTTTCCGCTGATTGCCTGCATGGCGGCAAGTTCGGCTTGTTCAAGACTAAGTCCGTCTGAAAGCGCTAGGACTTTGACACGCACGGGATCGAAATCGACAAACCAGCTTTTAAACAGGGCTTGGGCGATTTGTTCCAAGGTTTGGTTGATTTGGGTGTTGAGATCTATTTTTTGGTCAAAACTAAGCAAAATTTCCCCAACTTTTATTTTGTTGATATTTAAATCAGGAAGAGAAATAGATTTTAAAATAGTTTGATTTAAAAGAGGTTGGCCAGATCCTACACGCATGCTATTTAAATTTAAGGATTTTAAATAATAAAACCAAAAAATACTTTCTTTTAAATTCATACTTCTTGCAGATATTGCATTATCTGTTACCCAACATTTCTTATCTGAAAAATGTACACTTCCACAATATGAGCCAACTCTTCCAATAATAATTGTATTTTCATCAGAGTTATATTCAGATGAATAACCAATTATTCCGTTAGCCCCATAGACAGGATAAAAACCAGTATCAGTTCTGTTTGGTGAAGTTTTTCCATTAGAAAATTTCAGGTGTTGCCCTAAGTTACTCATACCCCAATCCCCCTAAATTCTTTTTAATCTCCGCTTCCAATTCCGCACTTTTCGCAAATTGCTCCTTTAAAAGAGCGGTCAGATTTTGCATTTTTTCTGCAAATGGTACGCCGTCATCTTCTTGTTCTGCGGTGCCGACATAGCGTCCTGGTGTGAGGACGAAGTAGTTGTCTTTAATTTCTTCTAAAGTAGCGGATTGGCAGAAAGCAGCTTGGTCTTCGTAGCCGTCTGAAGTTTGCCATGCGTGGAAGGTGTCGGCGATTTTAGCGATGTCTTCCTCAGTGAAATCACGCAATACGCGGTCTTTCATATAGCCGATTTGGCGTGCATCGATAAATAGCACCTCGCCTTTGCGTGCCTTGTTGCGGTTTAAGAACCAAATGCAGGCGGGGATTTGTACGTTTGTAAATAATTGGGCAGGCAAAGCAACCATTGCTTCTACTAAATCAGCTTCTATTATTGCTTTTCGGATTTTTCCCTCAGAGTTAGTTTGGCTACTCATTGAGCCATTAGCTAAAACCAATCCCATTCGTCCATTCGGTGAAAGGTGGTAAATCATATGTTGAATCCACGCATAGTTTGCGTTGCCTTCAGGTGGTATGCCGTATGCCCAACGTTCATCATTAGCCAAAGATTCACTCCACCATTCTTTAGCATTAAAAGGCGGATTCGCCATAATAAAATCCATCTTCATATGCATATGTTTTGGAGTTTGCAATGTATCGGCGTTGTGTTTGCCGAAGTCGTAATCAATGCCGCGAATCGCCATATTCATGGCGGCGAGTTTCCAAGTGGTTGGGTTGAATTCTTGCCCATAGATGGAAACGTTGTTGATGTTGCCTTGATGGGCGGTAATAAAGCGTTCGGTTTGCACGAAAAAGCCGCCGCTGCCCATAGCTGGGTCATACACGCGGCCGGAGTATGGCTCGAGCATTTCGACAATCAGGGAAACAATGGATTTCGGCGTGAAATATTGCCCGCCGCGTTTGCCTTCTGCTTGGGCAAAGCGACCGAGGAAGTATTCGTAAACGTGGCCGAGAATGTCTTTTGCGCCTAAATGCACGGGCTCGCCGTTGTAAGTCGGACGGGTAAAGTTAGTATCGGAGAAAAGGATAATTAGCCCGCGCAGGGTGTCTTCGTTCACGGCATAGCCGCTGATGCGTTGGAGTACGCCTTTGAGTTTTTCGTTGTCTTTTTCAATGGCATCGAAGGCATCGTCAATCAGTTTGGCGACGCCGGAAAATTTCCCTCCCCAAGGCAATTCTGCCCCAGTGTTGAGAATAGAGACTTCTTGTAAGGCTTGCCAACGTGCAGAAGCTGGCACCCAAAATACGTTATCCGCGGTGTAATAATCACGGTTTTCCAGTTCAGCGGTTAAGGCTTCTTGATACTCTTCTTCAGTATCAAAAAAAGTGCGGTCAAGATAGAGTGGGTTTTCAACATCGGAGAGTTCCGCCTGAATTTTTTCCTGTTGATGGGTGAAATTATCAGAAATGTATTTTAAAAAGATAAGACCAAGAACGATATGTTTATAATTGGCTGCATCTAGTTGTTGGCGGAGTTTATCGGCAGATGACCAAAGTTTTTCGTCTAAATCGTTTAAAAATGACTGAGCGAGGATCTGGTCACCAGATTTGTCGTTTGTCGTTTGTCGTTTGTCGTTTGTCGTTTGTCGTTTGTCGTTTGTCATTATACTACAAATCCCTAAAAAAGATAAATAAAAACAATAATTTATGGTTTAATTGATTAAAATTTGTAAGGTGTTTCCACCCTACAAAAATGTGCTATTCTACCCGAAATTCTTGGGTAGATATAGACTATTACGCACTTTAGCCTATTGTTTGATTTTTCGCCTAATTTATCATTTTACTCGTCATTTGGCGATAACTTCTCTCACTTTTTTCTGGATAATCTGCCCGATAATGAGCCCCTCTACTCTCTTTCCGCGCTAACATCGCATTCACCACTGCTTGAGCCGTTTTTAAGCCGTAGAAAATTTCAATACCTTGAAAATCAGCGTTTTCTATCGGGTCAAAGTCCCGCTCCAAGCGAGCTAATTTTTCTTGTAATTTACAAAGATTCTCTTCAGTACGATAAACATTGGCAAATTTAGTCATTGCTTGGCGAATGTCGCTCAGCACTTGCGA
The DNA here is from genome assembly GCF_003253115.1 of Pseudohaemophilus paraphrohaemolyticus. Lineage (GTDB taxonomy): Bacteria > Pseudomonadota > Gammaproteobacteria > Enterobacterales > Pasteurellaceae > Haemophilus_A > Haemophilus_A paraphrohaemolyticus_A. The sequence goes on from NZ_QEQF01000001.1 coordinate 278,329, forward strand.
AGCGGTAAGCGTGCTATCTGCATTTTCATTATGTAAACGGTTTAATGCCTGTTCTGCAAAAATTTTAGCATTTTCGACCGCTTGTTCGTCTATCGTTGCATCTTGGCAAGCGGTTAAATCTTGCTGAATTTTTGCCATTGCACGTTTGGCAAATACTAAACTTCCTCCAACAGAATTGCCACCTAAGCGGTTTGCTCCCTCAATACAAGAAGAGACTTCTCCCACTGCAAACAAGCCTTGCACCGCACTTTCTGCGTTGGTGTCAATTTCAATGCCTCCGTTGCAGCTGTGAGCGAATGGTGCAATCGACACGCGATCAGTTAATAAATCGATTCCCGCATCAGCTTTTAACCAATCTAAATAAACGCGGTAGAACTCTGTTTGATCTTGGTAAAGTTTTGACGAATAGTGCAAATAAACGCCCTGTTCTTCTGGATTTTCGAGCAGATATTGCATAATGCGTAAGTCGAATTTTACGCAGTCAAAATCGACCGAAAATGGTGCATAGGCACTGCGTTCAGCCATCATTTGAGCAAATTCTTCTGCCGATAAATCAGGGAATAATGAGTTGCCGTTTTTATCCGTTACTGCAGTGCAATATTTCAGCGTATGTTCGCCAAACAGCACTTTGTATTTCGGGGCAATAAACGAAGGAATAAACTGAATAAACTCTAAATTAGTCAGTCTAGCTCCTGCTTGTAAAGCAAGAAAATGGGTAGAGCCAATCACATCAGCAGGGTAAAGATTATCTTTATAAAGCCCGGCAATGCCACCGCTGGCAAGAATAATGGCGGAAGTTTGCACGTAAAAATAAACGATTTTTCGACCGCTCTTTTCTGGGTTTTGGTAAGCAAAAACCGCCCCTACTACGCGATGATTTTCAGTTGCAATATGTACAAGACTAGCATTTTCAAACAACGTCGTCGTATTTTGTTGAGCAATAATCGCCTCCGCATTTTTACGTGCTTTTTGCCATTCATTAATCAGATAAATCGGGCGAGGATATTCGGCAAAACAAGCGGGGCGGTTATCGTTACGTTTCCACGGACAGAAACCAATTTCATTCAATAATTCAACCGCTTGCGGTGAATCTTCAATATAGGCTTTGACGATTTCAGGGTTGTTCATTCCTTGTGCCACACGTTCAATATCTTGCTGGAATAAGGCTTTATCGTGCTCATCGCCTGTCACTTGAATACCAAGGCTTGCTTTCAGTGGAAAAAAACTTGCCCCAGACCCAAGTTGGGTTTTAGTGATAAGAATGTGATTGATGCCTTTTTTGTGAGCTTCAACGGAACAGCTCAAGCCGCCAATGCCTGAGCCTACGATAAGGAGATCGGTTTTAAGGGTTTGGGTAATTTGGATGTTGGGCATTATAGATTTATCCTCTTACTAGCCCCCGCTTTGCTAAAGAGGGGGTTATTCTTTAAACATCAACATCTTGAAAAAACTCAGGCGAGTTTCCTCGCCTGTTATTCACTCTGAAGAGCGGTCAAATTTGCAAAAATTTTTGCAATCAATTACAACAATGATGGTGCTGCACCGAGTAATTTTTTGGTGTAGTCAATCGTTGGGTTTTCAAAAATTTCTGCGGTAGTGCCTGTTTCCATAATTTTACCGCCGTTCATTACTACAATGCGGTCAGATACTTGGCGGACAGTTTGGATGTCGTGAGAGATAAACACCATGGCAAGGTTGAGTTCTTTTTTCAAGTCTGCCAATAAGTTTAGTACTTGAGCACGAACAGAAACATCGAGTGCGGAAGTCGGTTCATCAGCCACAATCAGGCTTGGATTTAACGCTAAGGCACGAGCGATCGCGACACGTTGTTTCTGACCACCAGATAAGCGCGTTGGCTCAACCGCTGCGGCAGAGCGTGGAAGCCCTACGCGTGAAAGCAGTTCATACACGCGTTTTTCGCGTTCGTGTGGTTGCAGAATATTATGAATATCCATCGGATCTTTCAAAATATCCAACACTTTCATCCGTGGGTTTAACGCAGTGGCTGGGTCTTGGAAAATCACAGAGACTTGGCGACCAAAACGTTTACGCGCTTCTGAGCTGCCATATTCCATTTGTAAGCCATTAAATTTTACCGTGCCTGAAGTCGGTTTTAAAAGACCGATCATCACATTCGCCAGCGTTGATTTACCGCAACCAGATTCGCCCACCAAGCCGATGGTTTCGCCTGCTTTAATACCTAAAGAAACGTTATTCACGGCGGTGAATTTTTTGCGGTTAAACAACGAGCCGTCGCGAGAAGGGAATTGCACCACAATGTTCTCTAAGTCGATGATGTTTTGTTCTTTGATTACTTTGATACTGCTCATCTTATGCCTCACTTGCGACTTTAGTTTCAGCTGCTTTGCCTGCTAAATGCGAAGCCCATAGGTGTTGTACATCGCCTTCGAGTGGCGTTAATACGAGTTTTTGGTTCGGATCAGCTTCTGGGCGTAATGAACGGCTTGCGAAGCGGTCGCCAGTGGCGAAGTCGTATGGAGATGGTACGCTACCAGGAATTTGGTATAAGCGTTCCGCACGCACTTCGGTTGAAAGCACAGAACCTAATAAACCTTGGGTATATTCGTGGGTTGGATGTGCCAATAAGGATGATGTCGGCGCAGTTTCCACCACTTGACCTGCATACATTACGGTGATGGAGTGTGCAAGTTGTGCGACTAAGGCTAAATCGTGGCTCACGAATACCATCGCAAAGCCGAGTTTTTCACGCAATTCGTTGAGCAATTTCACCACTTCTGCTTGAACAGTTACGTCTAATGCAGTGGTTGGTTCGTCCGCAATTAAGAGTTTCGGTTCACGGGTTAATGCCATTGCGATTACCACGCGTTGGCGTTGTCCACCAGATAATTCGTGCGGATAGCGGTTCAACACTTTGCTTGGATCTAAGTGTACCCATTCCAACAATTTTTCAGCGGTATGTTTACTACCACGTTTAATCAATTGGTTCATTTGATCTTTGATACGCATTGATGGATTTAATGCACTCAAAGAGTCTTGGTAAATCATCGCGATTTCTGTACCGCGTAGATCCGCTAAATTGTTTGAATTTAACAAGCTATGTTGTTTGCCGCTGCGGTCGGTGAAAAGAATTTCGCCCGTGATTTTCGCAGTTTTCGGTAACAAGCCCATAATGGAGAACGCTGTAATCGATTTACCACAACCAGATTCGCCCACCAATCCCATCGTTTCACCTTCGTTTACGGTAAAGCTGATGTTATCCACAAGAGGAATGTCACCATAACGATTTGGGAAACGAATCGACAAGTTTTTCACTTGTAAAATTGGTTTCGCATTGCTGTTAAGTTGCATACGGTCTGTGCGGGTAACTTCTTTATCGTGTAAGCGTAGGAGATAGCGTTTCAGTGCCAAACCTTCACCCAATGCTTCTTGTACATCGGTTGATAAGCGTTCATCTGATTTATGTTCAGATTTTTTGCTTGCTTTCAAACGTGGGTTCACTAATGCATCAGTTAAGCCTTCTGCAAGAATATTTAACGCTAATACGGTGAGTAAAATCATCACGCCCGCAAAGGTTGTTGCCCACCACGCACCGTTTAACACGATGTTACGACCTTCCGACAACACGTTACCCCAAGATGGATGTGGTGGTTGTACGCCTGCACCTAAGAAAGAGAGTGAAGCTTCAAAAACAATCGCATCTGCTACCATTACGGTTGCAAAAACCAATACAGGTGCTGCGGTGTTGCGAACTACGTGTTTGAGTAAGATATAAGTGCGGCTACCGCCGATTACACGCTCTGCACGCACATAGTCTTCATCCCATTGAGAGACCACGTTTGCACGCACTACACGAGCAAGTTGAGGTGTATAAACCACAGCAATGGTGAAGATAATCACTGGCACAGTGTTACCGAATGTAGCAAGTAATACAGCCGCTAATGCGATACCTGGGAATGCCATCAAGATATCCATCAATCGCATAATGATCTCATTACCCCAGCGGTCTGCGGTTGCGGCGGTTGCCCCAAGAATGCCCCCAAAGAGAATCGCACAGCCCACAGCACCTAAACCGATAAAGAGTGATGTTTGTGCACCATAAACAATACGAGAGAAAATATCGCGACCCAAGCGGTCTGTTCCAAATAAGAAATCACCACTTGGTGGACGCATACGGGCAATTGCTGCTAATGGATCGTGCGTTGCTACCACAGGTGCAAAGACTGCCACTAATGCCACTAAAACTAAGAAAACTAAAGCGATTTTTGAAGCGGGTGAGAGTGCTTTGAAACGTGCTCCGCCCATCGCTAAACGCTGTGCTAAACCTTGACGAAACATTATAGACTCCGAATTTTAGGGTTGATTAGAACATACAAGACATCCACGATGATATTCACAATCACGAATGTAAATGCGATAGTTAATACCACACCTTGCACCAAGTTTAAGTCGTGGTTCACGATACCGTTGAAGATCAATTTACCCATACCTGGTAAGTCGAAGATTTGTTCGATAACCACTGCACCACCTAATAAATAGCCCACGCGTAAACCAAGCACAGTCACAGGCGTAATTAAAGCGTTGCGTAACACGTTATAGCGAATCACGGTCGAATATGGTACACCGTTACCAATTGCAGTACGCACATAGTCTTTATCCATTTCTTCAACCATTGTAGTACGCACCACGCGGATTAAAGACGCACACACAGGCACGGCTAATGCAAGCGAAGGTAAAATCATTGATTGCACATAACCGCTTGGATCTTCACTAAATGGTACAAAACCACCAGAAGGTAACCAGTCAAGTTCAAGCGAGAACCATTGAATAAGTAAAATACCGAGCCAGAAAGATGGCGTTGCGACTGCTGCCACAGAGATTAAACGAATTACTTGGTCTACCCAGCTGTCACGATAAAGTGCCGCTAACACACCAAGTGTAAATGAAACCACCGCAGCAAATACTACACCAATTAAAGTAAGTTGGAGGGTAATTGGGAACGATTTTGCAATCATACCGCTAATTGGAAGCTCTGGCGGCATTGTCATCCCAAAATCAAAGAAGAATAAATTGCCGAGAAAGCGGAAATATTGTACGAAAAGTGGATCATTTAAGCCGTGGCTTTCACGATAAAGTTCTTTTGCCGCTTCTGATGCACTTTCACCCAATGCAACAGTGGCGGGATCGCCAGGAGTGAATTGAAGTACCACAAATACAAGTGCTGTTACCCCCAAAATCATCACGGGCAATGCCATCAATCGGCGGAAAAGTAAGCGAAGTATAATTTCCATGTTGTTCCCCAGTTATCACTGCGAATATAGAGAATATATGGCAGGTTAGTAAAAGATAAGAAGAATTTGACCGCTTTAGGTGGGTAGGGTGTGCGAATTGGCACAATTCACGCACGTATTATCAAAATGACATTTGCTATGCGTGCGTGAAACGATGTTTCACGCACCCTACAGTAAAGAGCGGTTGATTTTGCCGAATTATTTACGACTAACACCTAAGAAAGATACCCCTGTTGTTGCCAATGGTTGATAGCCTTCAAGTTTACTTTCATCCCACGCAGATGGAAGTTTACGGTGAACGATTGGATAAAGTGGCACTTCAGCCGCGATAAGATCGAACGCTTCTTTCCAAAGTTTGCGTGCTTCTTCGTGGTTTGCCGCACGCACTGCACCATCTAAGAAGCCTTGAAGTTTCGAAAATTCAGGCGTGTTGCTCCAACGGAAACGGCGTTTCGGCCATACATCACCACGATACCACCAGCTTAATAATAAGTCTAAGTCGTCACCGAATACAGATGGGTCCCCTGGGGCGATCCCCACACTAAATGAGCCCACATCCACGTTGTTTGCATAGAATGCACCAGATTGTAAGTGTTGAAGTGTCACTTTCACGCCTGGTATGTTATTCCAAGATTCTAAAATTAACGGTGCACACTCTTTCACCCAGTCGTGGTCAGTTGACAGTAATTCAAATTTAAGCTCGGTTAAACCTGCTTCTTTTAACAATGCCACCGCTTTTTCTGGATTATATTCATATTGCGTTGCCGCTTTCATATAATCTGGGTGAGTGCTTTGTACATAGCAAGTTGATGCTTCTGCATTGCCATCGAATACGAAGTCCACTAATTTTTGTCTATCTAAACCGTAGTGTAACGCTTGACGTACTTTTGGATTGTCAAACGGTGCTTTTTCGCAGTTAAACATTAAGAATAACAAGCCGAATGATTGCACTGATTTAACGGTTTGTTTTTTCGCTTTTAAGCGTGGAATGTCAAGATATGGCACACTTTCCATCGCTTGTGTACGTTTAGATTCTTGTGCTGTCACACGTGCTGCCGCATCAGATAACAAGAACCAAGACATTTTTTCCACTAATGCTGGGTATTTACCGTTATAAGGCTCATAAGCTTCAAACACGATTTTATCATCTTTGACAGCTGAAACGAATTTATATGGGCCAGAACCGATTGGGTGAGCATCAAATTTAGATTGCCCTACCTCTTCAATCACGTGTTTCGGTACAATTTTCACGATAGTTAAGCGTTTAGCAAATAACGCAAATGGATATTTGAGCTTGAATTCAACGGTTTTATCATCCACCGCTTTCACGCTTTCAACGAAATCAATAAACATCACGAATAAAGATTTATTCGCAGGGTCCATAATACGATTGTATGAATAAACCACATCTTCTACGGTAACTGGTTTACCATCGTGGAAGGTTGCACCTTCACGAAGGGTTACGCGCCAAGTGGTATCATCAATTTGTTCTGGTTCTTTCGCTGCTAATGCAAGATAAGGCTCACGAGTTGCAGGGTGTAAATCCACCAAACCTTCAAAAATGTGCAAGTTTGCCGCGAATGGTGACGCACCACTTGATGTCATTGGGTCAAAACCGGTTGAAAGCGGATATGCGATCCCTGCTTCAATGGTTTTACCTTTAATACCACTTGCCACTGCATTTGGCACGAATGTACCTAATGAACCACTAAAGGCAAAACCTGCAGTAACACCCGCTGCAACTTTAAGGAAATGACGACGAGATTCATTATTGAGGGAAGAACAATATTTAGTCATATTAGACTCCTTGTGTGTGATGAAAAACTCATTGTGTTCCTATCGTTTTCTTAATAAAAAACTGAAAACACAACCAGCAAACTCATTCTTTCAAAATGAAGTGAAGTGATCACTTTTTCAAATAAAATGATTTGTTTAAATCATATTTTCTTCCAGAATCTCTGTCAATAAAGGAAAACGGTTAAATTTTGATTCTGTGATCAATGTCACACTCTTTTTATTTCTGCCCTTTTCGGAATTTTTACAATAGAAAAATAAAATGCGTTTTCGAGTGTCACACCATTTTTAGAGATTAAATATAGTGATCCACTTCACAAATTTATATAATGCCTCTTGCCATTTTTAATGCAAAACTTGTATTCTTTATCTACATTCAAAACAAAAGGAGCTTCTTATGAGTGTTCTCAGCTATGCACAAAAAATTGGGCAAGCCTTAATGGTGCCTGTGGCAGCGTTACCAGCCGCTGCGGTATTGATGGGGATTGGTTATTGGGCAGACCCAGATGGTTGGGGGGCAAATAGCCAGTTCGCCGCCTTACTGATTAAATCAGGCGGGGCAATCATCGACAATATGGGCTTATTATTTGCGGTAGGGGTGGCGTTCGGACTTTCCAAAGATAAACACGGCTCTGCCGCCCTTTCAGGCTTAATCGGCTACTATGTCGTTACCACCCTACTCTCTCCTGCAAGCGTGGCTCAATTACAACATATTGATGCCAGCCAAGTACCAGCCGCCTTTGGCAAAATCAACAACCAATTTATCGGTATCTTAATCGGTGTGATTTCAGCGGAACTTTACAACCGCTTCTATCAAGTAGAATTACCGAAAGCCCTCTCATTCTTTAGCGGTAAACGACTTGTACCAATTATCGTCTCTTTCGTGATGATGGCCGTCGCATTCATCTTGCTCTATGTATGGCCCCACATCTTCAATGCACTTGTAGGTTTTGGTGAATCCATCAAAGATTTAGGTGCATTCGGTGCAGCCATCTACGGCTTTTTCAACCGCTTGTTAATCCCTGTTGGCTTACACCACGCCTTAAACTCTGTATTCTGGTTTGACGTAGCAGGCATTAACGATATTCCAAACTTCTTAGGTGGTGCAAAATCTTTAGCGGAAGGCACTGCAACCATTGGTGTTACAGGTATGTATCAAGCTGGTTTCTTCCCAATGATGATGTTCGGCTTACCAGGTGCAGCCCTTGCGATTTACCACTGTGCGAAACCAAGCCAAAAAGCAAAAGTCGCCTCTATTATGCTCGCAGGTGCATTTGCCTCATTCTTCACTGGAATTACCGAACCGCTTGAGTTCTCATTTATGTTCGTTGCTCCTGTGCTCTACCTCATCCACGCAATTTTAACAGGTATTTCTGTTCTCATTGCAGCAGCAATGCATTGGATCGCAGGCTTCGGCTTTAGTGCAGGTTTAGTGGATATGGTGCTTTCTACCCGTAATCCACTTGCCGTGAACTGGTATATGCTTATCGTGCAAGGCTTAGTGTTCTTTGTGATTTACTACTTCATCTTCCGCTTTGCAATTAAAACCTTCAACCTTAAAACTTTAGGTCGTGAAGAAGAAAAAGAAGAAACCGAAGCAACTCCTCAAGCACAAACCAACCAATCTCGCGAAGAAAGATCAATTCAATTTATTGATGCGCTCGGTGGTGCAAAAAACTTCAAAACCGTAGATGCTTGTATCACTCGCTTACGTTTAACTTTGGTTGACCACAACAACATTAACGAAGCCAAACTCAAAGCCCTAGGCTCAAAAGGCAACGTCAAAATCGGCAACGATGGCTTGCAAGTGATTTTAGGCCCTGAGGCGGAATTAGTCGCCGAGGCGATTAAAGCGAAACTCTAATTTTCGTTAATCATAAAAAATCCGCCTTTTACCTTTTTAGGTTAGGCGGATTTCCATTTCTACGTCAGACTATTTCAGATTTAAGACCTTCACCAACGCATCAAACAAGCGGTCATTTTCTGCGGGTAATCCGATACTAATCCGCAAATGGTTTGGCATGCCGTAACCTGCGATTGGGCGAACAATTACCCCTTCACGCAATAATGCATCATAAATTGGCTGAGCAGGTTGTTTGAAATCCACAGTAATAAAATTGCCTTTGGATGGGATATATTCCAAACCATATTGTTGGCAGAACGCTTCGTAGCGTTTCATCTCCAAGCGGTTGTTTTCTGCTACTTTTTCGACAAACGCATCATCATTCATTACCGCCACTGCAGAAGCCAGCGCAAGGCTGTTGCAGTTAAAAGGTTGGCGTACGCGGTTGAGTAAATCTGCAATTTCTGGGTTCGATACCGCATAGCCAATACGTAAGCCTGCCAATCCGTAGGCTTTAGAAAGCGAACGAGAAATAATTAAGTTCGGATATTTTTGCAATAAACCGAAAGAATTCACCCGCTCTTCCGCTTTAGTAAATTCGGTATAAGCCTCGTCTAGCACCACAATAATCTGGCTTGGCACTTTCGCTAAGAACGCATCAATTTCCGTTTCAGTTAAGAAATTACCTGTTGGGTTATTCGGGTTCGCAATAAAAATCAGCTTGGTTTTCTCGTTGATTGCTGCTTCAAAAGCGTCCAAATCATGTCCCCAATTTTTGGCAGGAATTTCACGTGCCACGGCGTTAATCGCTTTGGTGACAAGCGGGTAAACAATAAAGGCATATTGCGAATAGATTACTTCATCATGTTCACTGACAAAAGTATGAGCAAAAAGCTCAAGTAGATCGTTTGAACCGTTACCCAGTGTGATTTGATTAGGTTGCACACCGAATTTTTTCGACACTGCCGCTTTAAGCTCAAAGCCATTGGCATCTGGATAGCGGGTAAGCTGGTCAAGTTGGTTGATAATCGCCTGTTTTGCACTTTCTGGAAAACCAAATGGGTTTTCATTAGAGGCTAATTTGATGATGTTAGTAATGCCTAATTCGCGTTCTAATTCTTCAATTGGCTTACCTGCTTGATATGGAGAGAGCGATTTCACGCCCTCGTTAGCGATGTTGATGTATTGCATATGTTTTCCTTTTTTATGATAAATAGAGGGCGTGCCGAGCACGCCCTGATAAAAATATATTTAACAACGATTATGAGTTTTCTTTCGCAAATTTATCCATAAATGCAATTAATGCATCTACTCCTTCAATTGGCATTGCGTTGTAAATTGAGGCACGCATACCACCTAATACTTTATGACCCTTCAATGCCTGTAAACCACAAGCGGTCGCTTCTGCCACAAATTTTGCATTAAGCTCATCGTTGTCGGTTGTGAAAGTCACGTTCATTACAGAGCGGTTTTGTTCCGCAATGTAGTTGCGATAGAATGTGCTTTGGTTGAGGTAATCATATAAACGTTGGGCTTTTGATAAGTTGCGTTGCTCAACGGCTTCCAAACCACCTGTTGTTAATAAGTGTTTGAATACGAGCGAGCATAAATACCATGCAAAAGTTGGTGGCGTGTTGATCATCGAATCTGCATTGGCTTGTACTTCATAGTTCCAAATAGATGGCGTATCTTTGCGAGCTTTGCCGATCAAATCTTCACGCACGATCACAATAGTGATCCCTGCTGGGCCTAAGTTTTTCTGAGCACCTGCATAAATCACACCAAATTTGCTGATGTCAATTTTGCTTGAAAGAATGTTGGAAGACATGTCTGCCACAAGCACCGTATTGCCTACATTCGGAATCTCTTTGATTTCCACCCCTGAAATGGTTTCGTTAGTGCAGTAGTGCACATAATCATATTGTTCTGCGATGTTGCTGAAATCGGTACGATTGACTGAAATCACACCATTTGCATCGGTTTCAATGATAGAAAGCTCATCAATCTCACAGAAATTACGTGCTTCTTTTGCCGCCGTACCAGACCAGTGACCGCTATTTAAATAAAGGGCTTTACCTTTTTCGCCGATTAAGTTCATTGGAATCGCCGCAAATTGACCGCGTGCACCACCTTGTAAGAAGAGGATTTTGTAGTTGTCTGGAATATGGAATAGCTCGCGGAAATCTTTATCGGCTTGCGTAATTAATTCCATAAAGAGCTTACCGCGGTGACTGACTTCCATTACTGAAGTGCCTTGGTTTTGCCAGTTTAAAAGTTCTTTTTGAGCCTGTTCTAACACCGCTTTTGGCATCATCGCAGGGCCTGCACTAAAATTGTAAACTTGTGTCATGTGTTTGCCTCTTTTTCATTAAAAGTCGTTTCATTCTAGCGAAAAGCGAATCGCTTTCAACCTTCAAGCGGTGAAATTTGCAAAATTTTTTGCAAATCAGACCGCTTATTCGATATTCAATTGCAAATCAATCATCGCTAACTGTTTTTGCTCATCCAAGAGATCGGCTTGCACCAATGGATTTTCGTTCAAATATCCATTTTCAAATTGTAACTGCCATTCGTTTTGATTGATGCTCAGATTTAAATCCGCGGGCATCACGCTTGCTTGTCGGGAGCGGTTGAATAACACTGCCAAGCGGAATAATCGTAGCAAGGTTAAAATATCACGGTATTGATAACGGCTGGTACTACGCAAATCACTCTTCTTAAAACCTTTCAAATGGAAACTCATTAAGGTTGCTAACAAGGCTTGTTGCTCATCATCAAAGCCTGCCAGCGTTGCATTGGAAATAATATATGCCGAATGTTTATTCACATTGTTGTGGTTAATGACGATCCCAATTTCGTGCAATAAACTTGCCCATTTAATCAGCTCGCGAAGCTCGGAAATTTGCTGACGGTTTTTCCATACTTTCACTTGGTCAAATAATGAAAGTGCCGTATATTCAACACGGTGAGCTTGAGCTTTATCAATATTAAATTGAATAGCTAACGCCTGTGCAGTACGTTGGCGAATGTCGTCCACTTGGAAATATTTTTCCAAACCATACATTAACCCCTCACGTAATGCTCCATCGGAATAACGCATACTTTCAATTTTAAACGTGTGGAATAATGCCAATAAGATCGCCAAACCAGGCACTAGCACATCAGCTCGTTCTTCAATCAAACCTTTAAGCTGAATTTCTTTTAGCGAATTAAATTTTAAGCAGGCTTGAATAATGTTTTTTAAGCGTTTTTCGGTAATCAAACCATCATGAAAACCATTTGAAATTAACACTTTAGAAACAGTTTTGATTGTGCCAGATGATCCCAACACATGTTGCCAACCAAGTGAACAATATTCGGTTTCTAAATCTTCTAATTTTTCCATCGCCAGCTGATACGCTGATTGGAAACGTGCTTCACTCAATTCACCTTGTGGAAAAAATCGCTTAGCAAAACTCACGCAGCCCATATGTCGGCTTTCAGCACGAATTGGTGTGAAATCATCGCCAATGGTCATTTCAGTTGAACCACCACCAATATCCACCACTAATTTTCTGCCTTTTTCAGGTTGGGTATGGCTGACGCCTGAATAGATAAGGCGGGCTTCATCTTGCCCAGAAATGATTTGAATAGGGAAAGGAAAAACTGCTTGCGCCTGTTTCAAAAACTCATCATTGTTTAATGCACGGCGCAGAGTATAAGTGCCGACCACTTTCACATTTTCAGCAGAAAAACCTTGTAAACGATCAGCAAAAAGCGATAAACAAGCCAATCCGCGATTCATCGCTTCTTGATTTAAAATACGATTTTCATCTAAACCATCCGCCAATCGAACGCGGCGTTTTAGGCGAGAAAGAACTTGAATTGAGCCATTCACAATTCGAGCGACAATCATATGAAAGCTATTCGAACCAAGATCGATAGCAGCAAATTCGCGAGGCTGTTCGGCAGGCGTTCGGGTTTCCACAGGCATTAAACTTTCCTTAAAAGGTAAAAATAGAAAATATAAGAAATAAAAGTAGCTTAAATTGTACCATTTTTTAAACTAAACAGGATAAAGATCTCTTTTGAGTTTGTAAATTTCACGATTTATTTGTTTAAAAACAGATTCTATGAGAAAAAATTTTGACGAATGGAGCTAAAAGGTCTAGGATTTAGGCAGTTTTATCATTGTTCTTTCCATTAAGTTAGAGGATATTTTTATGTCAGACGCACAAAAACAATCTTTCCAAGATATGTTGGACTACGTTCACCTATATCGCCTAAAAAACAAGCTACACCGTGAAACAGCAGACAACGATCGTAAAATCCGCGACAACCAAAAACGTGTGTTATTGCTAGATAACTTATCACAATATATCACCGATGAAATGAGCGTAGCGGAAATTCGTGCGATTATTGCAAATATGCGTGATGACTACGAAAACCGCGTGGATGACTATATGATTCGCAATGCCGAGCTTTCAAAACAACGCCGTGAAATTCGTCAAAAAATGGCATCACATAAACAAGCACCAACAAAAAAAGATTAATTTACATATCCTTACTCAAGCGGTCGTTTTCCTCTTAATTTTGCAAAAGAGAAGAAAAATTTGACCGCTTATTTTTTTACTTTCAGTTTCTTTCTGTTCAATCCTTAAGCATTTCTTTGCTTTTTCAGAATTTTCCCTTGACACTTACTCAAAATCACGTATGTTAGGTCTAAGTTTTCGCTAGACAAACGTTTGCGAAACAGAGAGGCGCAACACTCAGGCAGATTAATTCTAGGCAACTAGGGCCGTTTGACGATTAATTGATGGGAGTGCTTGCCGAGGTGTGAATTCACTAGACTGGAATGAACATCGGCTAGGTCAGGTTGAATCCTACTAGCTGTCATTTAAATCTCGTTTAAAGCGATTTTAAATGGAGTGCTCTGATGGAATGGCTCGCCCACAAATCTACTCAATTTCCTTTCGAATCACTAAAATCACAACATCATCCCTTAATAGGAAATTTTTATTATGTCTAAACTTTCTGTGGCTAAATTTGGTGGTACAAGTGTCGCTAATTTTGAAGCGATGTCATTATGTGCAAATATTATCACTCAAGATCCAAACACTCGCGTTGTGGTGTTATCTGCATCTGCTGGCGTAACCAACTATTTAGTTGAGCTCGCAAACGGTTGTGAAAAAGCTCGCCGCGATGAAATCATTGCAGCCGTTCGCACCATTCAATACAACATCATCGAAAAATTACAACACCAAGCCGAGATTTCAGCCCAAATTGATGAATTATTAGCTCGCATTGAAGCACTCGCTGAATCTGCAAGCCTTGCTACTTCAACTGCCCTTGCGGATGAGCTGATCTCTCACGGCGAGATGATGTCTACCAAAATCTTCACCCAATTATGTGCTGAACGTAACTATACTACCGTTTGGGTAGATGTGCGTGAAATCGTTGCAACCAATAGCCACTATGGTAAAGCGGCACCAAACGATGAAAAAACCAAATTACAATCTGATGCGATTTTAAAACCGCTTATCGCAGCAGGCAAAGTAGCAATTACACAAGGCTTTATCGGTCGTGATGATGAAGGCAAAACTACCACATTAGGCCGTGGCGGCTCAGACTACTCTGCTGCACTTTTAGCGGAAATATTAAACGCAGACGATGTGTTAATCTGGACTGATGTACCAGGCATCTATACCACAGACCCTCGCGTTGAACCAAATGCAAAACGTATCGACACTATGGCATTTAATGAAGCCGCTGAAATGGCAACCTTTGGTGCAAAAGTGCTTCACCCTGCAACCTTACTGCCTGCTGTGCGTAGTAATATCCCAGTATTCGTTGGTTCAAGCAAAGCACCAGAACAAGGTGGTACTTGGGTAACGCGTGATCCACAACCACGCCCAACTTTCCGAGCAATTGCTTTACGTCGCAATCAAACCTTACTCACGCTTTCAAGCCTTTCAATGCTTCACGCTAAAGGTTTCTTAGCGAATGTATTCGCCATTTTAGCGAAACACAACATTTCTGTAGATGTAATTACCACCTCAGAAGTAAGCATCGCATTAACGCTAGATAAAACAGGTTCAGCTTCAACAGGTGCAGAGATGCTTTCTCAAGATTTATTAGACGAATTAAGAGAACTCTGCCACGTTCAAGTAGAAAACGACTTAGCTTTAGTGGCGATTATTGGTAATAACTTGCACACCCAAGCAGGCGTGGCAAAACAGTTATTCCACCAATTAGAAGGCTTTAATATCCGCTTAATCAGCTATGGGGCAAGCACGAATAACGTTTGCACCCTAGTGAAAAATGATGAAGCTGATGATGTTGTACGTGCATTACACGCAGGATTGTTCTAATTCCTAAAATAACTAAGCGGTGATATTGTGCAAAAGTTTTTCGAAATATCACCGCCTGTTTATTGAAATCAACCACCCGCTAGCTTTACTTTAAAACCTTTCTGTTCTAAAACTTGTTTAAGTAATTCTCGGTTATCGCCTTGGATTTCAATCGTACCATTTTTTACTGAACCACCTACGCCACTGCGTTTCTTGAGTTCTGCAGCAAGCTGTTTTAACTCAGTATCTTCTAAATCTAACCCTGTGATAATGCAAACACCTTTACCTTTTCGACCGCTTGTTTGGCGTTGAATGCGGGCGATGCCATCACCTTTTGGGCGTTCTTCTTTGGTTTTTTCTGGCTTAATTCTGCCTGTTTCTGTTGAATAGACTAATGTCATAATAATTCCTATAAATGGCTCAGATAAAAATCCCCTCAAGCGAGGGGATAAGTAAGTTTTTTTGATTATGCGAAATTATGCAATACTTGCGTTAATGCTTTTAAGTACCGCAAGTGGATCTTCTGCCTGAGTAATTGGGCGACCGATGACAAGGAAATCTGACCCCGTTTCAATCGCTTGTTTTGGTGTCATCACACGGCGTTGATCACCAAAATCACTTCCTTCAGGGCGAATACCTGGGGTAACAAGTTTGAAATCTTTACCACAGTGTGTACGTAATACTTCTACTTCTTGTGGTGAACAAACTACGCCATCACAGCCCGCACGTTGAGCCAAGTGGGCTAAGCGGATTACTTGCTCCATTGGCGAAGCGTTAATGCCGATTTGTAACAAGTCTAAATCTTCCATACTGGTTAATACGGTAACCGCAATCAATAATGGAGCATCCTTACCGTATGGTTCAAGAATTTTACGAGCCTGTTCCATCATCGCTAAACCGCCAGAAGCATGAAGATCAACCATCCATACACCTAAGTCTGCTGCCGAACGCACCGCACGAGCCACAGTGTTTGGAATATCGTGATATTTTAAATCTAGGAACACATCAAACTTACGTTCGTGGAGTTGTTTCACAAAATTTGTGCCGAGCGTAGTAAACATTTCTTTGCCTACTTTAAGGCGACAAAGTGAAGGATCAACTTGATCCACAAAATTCAGAGCTTCACGCTCTGTTTCATAGTCAAGTGCAACAATAACTTTATTATTCATAAAAACTCCAATTAGTGAGATTGTGGTTCAATACTGTATGTAGCTTTAATCGTTTCCCAGTGACGACAAGATGGACAATACCAGCTTAAACGGTAACTATGGTAGCCACAATTTGAACAACGATATTTAAAACTTTTTTTAATCTGCTCGCCGACCATATTATGCAGCAAAACCAAACTCTCTTTACCACTCCCCTCTTCCGCTTCGTTAATTTGGTAATAGATAAAACGATGGAAAGTAAGCATATTCGGGAACTGACGTAATTGCTGATATAACTTGGATTGTGCTGCAATTTTACCATCTTTTTCATCAATCAATTGCGTTAATGCTAAATCAACATTTGGATTCTGCTTTGCCTGATTTGCTTTAATTAAAAAGAGCTCATAGCCAGAGAGATCATTTAATTCTAAATAGCAATGTTTAATCTTATCTAGTACTTCGCCAATATAATCAACATTTTGGCTAAGGACCGCTTCGTAATAATCTGCTGCTAAACGAAATTGCTTATTTTCTAGGTGAAAATCGCCTAATAGCATAGAGGCTCTAGAACAACTCGGCAAATGGAATAATGCTTTATTTAGGGCATCCAAAAAAACTTTTTGATCATCATTTTTGACCGCTTGTGCATATTCACAATAATAATGAGCTAATGGGGTTTTATCAGACTCAGGCGAAATTTGCAACAATTTTTCCGAAACATTTATTGCCTTTTTCCACTCTTTGGTTTTTTGATAAATGGTCATTAATTGTGTAAGAGAATTGACTGCAAAATCAGGCTCATCAAGCAGTAAAATATAGTAATTTTCTGCACGGTCATAAAAACCTGCCGCTAAGAAATCTTTCGCAAGTTGCTGCTTTGCTAATAATTTCTGCTCAATAGAATAATCTGGACTAACATCTATTGCTTGATGGATGCGTAAAGCACGATCAACTTCACCACGTGAACGGAATAAATTGCCTAATGTTAATTCCGCTTCGAATTGTGACTCTTGAGAAATTTGATTTTCAGACTCTTGCTTTTGTAACATTGAAAGAAAAAGATCAACCGCTTTTTCTTGTTGATTAGATAATAGGAAGTTTAATCCCGTCACATAGTCACGGGAAAATTGATTTTGAACGGTCTCTTGATCCTTTTTGGCACTTCTCCGCCCCATATACCAACCATAGAGGGCCGCAACTGGAAGTAAAAGGAACAATAATTCAAGCATTATTCAGCCTTAGGCGAGGTCAGTTCTGTAATTTGCTGAGATTGGCGTTTCACACGGCGATTTAATGCAATATTTTGCAGTTTCACTTTAAGATAGAAAATACCTGTAATCAACCAACCTAAAATTAACCCAAATCCAAATAAGATGGCAACAAGAGTAGATAAACGTAATTCGCTTTGTGCAATAACATAGTTAAATGTAATGAGCTGATCATTATTTGCCCCAATGGTAATACCCACTAGAATTACCGCTAATGCAATCACAAAACCTAAAATATACTTAATCATCTCTACCCTCATTTAAAAATTAGACTAAATCAACGCACTCTTTAAGTTTTTTTCCTGCCTTGAAATGTACTACTGTTTTAGCTTCAAGTTTAACACTCTCTCCGCTTTTAGGATTACGAGCAACTCTACCCTCTCTATCACGTATAGAAAAACTACCAAATCCTCGAATTTCAATACGTTCACCCATTGCTAATGCAGAAACCATTTTTTCTAAAATTTCATTAGCCCCTTCTTCAACTAAATTAGAAGGAAGTAATAGATTAAGCGTTGTTAAGTTAGCCACTAATTCTGACTTAGTCATATTTTCTATCCTATGAACTAATTATATTTAAATATTTCTATTTACTTAAATATAATCAGTCGTTGCGATATACCTCGTAACTAAGCGGATATGCTGAAACACATATCCGCCTTGATTACACTAGAAGTGTGAATTATTCACCTTTAGCTTGAGCAAATGCTGCAGCCATTGCGTTTGGTACTTCAACTTCTTGTTTGTTCACTTGAGCGATTGCTGCTGATTCTTCAGCTTCAGCTTTCGCACGAACAGATAAGTTGATTACGCGTGCTTTACGATCAACACCAGTGAATTTCGCTTCAATTACATCACCTACAGAGATTACTGAAGTGACGTCTTCTACGCGGTCAAGAGTTGCTTCGTTTGCACGGATGAAACCTTCAACGCCACCTTCTAATTCAACAGAAAGACCTTTAGCATCTACTGCTGTTACTTTACCTGCAACGATTGCACCTTTTTTGGTTGAATCGATGAAGTTAGTGAATGGGTCTGAGTTTAATTGTTTGATACCTAAAGAGATACGCTCTTTTACTGCATCAACTTGTAAAACAACCGCTTCTACTTCGTCACCTTTTTTGTAGTTACGAACTGCTTCTTCACCTTGAACATCCCAAGAGATGTCAGATAAGTGAACTAAACCATCAATACCACCTTCTAAACCGATGAAGATACCGAAGTCTGTGATTGATTTGATTTTACCTGAAACTTTATCACCTTTGTTGTGAGTTTCAGCGAAGTGTTCCCATGGGTTAGCTTTGCATTGTTTTAAACCTAATGAGATACGACGACGTTCTTCATCTACTTCAAGTACCATTACTTCAACCACATCACCAACGCTTACTACTTTAGATGGGTGGATGTTTTTGTTAGTCCAATCCATTTCAGAAACGTGAACTAAACCTTCAACACCGTCTAAGATTTCAACGAAACAGCCATAATCTGTTAAGTTAGTTACTTTACCAGTTAATTTGCTATTTACTGGATGGTTTTGTGCGATTGCACCCCATGGATCTTGGCCTAATTGTTTTAAGCCTAATGATACACGAGTTTTCTCTTTGTCGAATTTAAGAACTTTAACAGTTACTTCTTGACCTACTGTAACCACTTCGCTTGGGTGTTTAACACGTTTCCATGCCATATCTGTGATGTGTAATAAACCATCAACACCACCTAAATCTACGAATGCACCGTAGTCAGTTAAGTTCTTAACGATACCTTTAACTTCTGAACCTTCAACTAAGTTTGCTAATACTTCTTCACGATCAGCTGAGTTAGTTGTTTCGATTACTGCACGACGTGATACAACCACGTTGTTACGTTTCTGGTCTAATTTGATTACTTTAAGTTCTAAAGTTTGACCTTCAAGATTTAAAGAATCACGAACTGGACGAACATCTACTAATGAACCTGGTAAGAATGCACGAACACCGTTTAATTCAACAGTAAAACCACCTTTCACTTTACCATTTACGTAACCTGTAACAGTTGCTTGTTCTTCGAATGCTTTTTCTAATGCAATCCAAGCTTCGTTACGTTTTGCATCACCACGAGAAACAACCGTTTCACCGAAACCGTCGTCTGTTGCTTTTAACACAACATCAACTTGATCGCCAACTTGAACTTCTAATTCACCTTGTGCGTTCGTGAACTCTGATGCTTCGATACGTGATTCAGATTTGAAACCAGTATCAACGATTACATAACCTTTTTCGATAGCGACTACGGTACCTTTAATAACAGAACCTAAACGAGCTTCGTTTGAAAAGAATTCTTCAAGTAGTTGAGCAAAATTTTCTGACATAATTTTCTTCTTAAATAAAAATAAACTTCCACCTAACATCCTGTTAAATGGGGTTGGTAATAAAAGCAAAACAATCCTTGTTTTACTCAAGAAAAACTAAAGACCTTTGGAAGAAATATATTCCAAGGCTTGACGAATGACTTCATCAATCGATAAATGCGTTGAATCTAATACTAACGCATCTTTCGCTGGAACAAGAGGCGCAACCGCTCGATTTCTATCGCGATAATCACGCTCTTTAATTTCACCCAAAATCTGTTCAAAATTAGCATTAAATCCTTTCAATTGCAACTGTTTTACACGTCTTTTTGCACGTTCTTCTGCACTTGCATCTAAAAAGAGCTTAATTTGAGCTTCTGGAAAAACAATCGTCCCCATATCACGCCCATCTGCCACCAAACCTTTTTCACAGGCAAAATTACGCTGGCGTTGTAGCAACGCTTCACGCACTTTTGGAAAAGCTGCAACTTTAGAGGCATTCTGACCCGCTTCCGCCGTACGAATTTGGTCACCCACATTTTCGCCATCTAAAATTACATTTACTTCGCCATTATCAGGTACAAATTGCACATTCAAATTACGCCCAACTTCCGCCACTGCATCTTCATTTTCTAAATTCACTTGCTTTTTTAGTGCATCTAATGCCGTAATACGATAAATCGCCCCAGAATCTAAAAAATCAAAGCCTAACTTTTCGGCTAAAGCATAGCAAAGTGTTCCTTTACCCGCGCCACTCGGACCATCTACAGTAATAATCACATTTTTCATTATCATTGCCTTTTATTATTCATCAACAGGTTGATATTCTGGAAACTCACCCACTACCACATTAAATTCTAGCTCTTTGCCTTGTCTAAGCAACAGCACTTTCACTTTCGTATTTGGGCTAATATTCCCCAAAGTTTCCATCATTTGCGAAGCAGAAACAGCCTCAATATTGTCAATTTTTAAGATAATATCACCTACGTGGATGCCCGCTTTCTCGGCAGGACCATTCGGATTCACACCCGTAATCAAAACGCCTTTTCCCTCCCCCATTTGTTGAGCACTAAAGAAAATATCGCTTCGTACTCCAAAATAACCACGAATAACTCGCCCATCTTTGATGATTTTATTCATAATTTCGACCGCTTGATTGATTGGAATAGCAAAATTCAACCCCTCTGCAATCGAATCTGTGCCGGTTACACTCAACTCACGGATTTCTCCACTATTTTTAAGGCTAATCGTATTGATCCCAATCAACTCACCTGCCGTGTTGATCAACGCTCCGCCCGAATTTCCTTTACTAATCGGTGCATCGGTTTGAATAAAATTCTGTCTTGTGCGGTCAGAAATCGTATTCCGCCCTTTCGCACTAATAATCCCTTGCGTGACACTCTGCCCTAAATTGTACGGATTCCCAATCGCCAACACAACATCTCCCACTTTAGATTCTCGTTGCTGATTTTGCGGAATAGTAGGTAATTTCCCGCCATCAATTTTTAGCACAGCCAAATCAGTTAACGCATCGAATCCAACCAAGGTTGCCGAATATCCTTTGCCCGATTGCAAATAAACATCAATCTGATAGCCATCTTTAATAACGTGATTATTGGTTAGCACATAACCGTTTTCCGTCATAATCACGCCCGAACCTAAATTCAATCGAGAGCCGTTGCTGCTAGATTGATCTAAAATCTGCGTATAAATATTTACCACGGCAGGCGAAGCTTTTTGTACGGCTTCCGAATAGCTAAAGACGTCTGGCTGAAATACATTCAACTGTTTGACTTGCTTCCCAACCCAAGGAAAAAGCAAAATCAGCCCTGCAAAACAGAGCCCAAATATCACCGCTTGTATGACCTTCTTTAGCATCATTTTCTTCTTAACCCGCCGTTTTAACTGCTACAAAATCGTTGCATTATAACATAACTTTTGCTTAATTTTGGATAGCATTAAACCAGCTTACATAATCAAATTGATCGTAATATTTCAGCCCGTTCCAGCCTGAAAACTCAAATAAATCGCCAACTTGTCCTTGTTTTTCAAAACCTTTGATATAAAAACTGGATTTGATTTCAGGGTAAGACTTATGCGTAAACACTACTTTATGCTTAAACGGCAGTTGGTCAAAATCTTGTAAATCTTGCTCAGTACAACCATCACGATCTGTCATCATAATGAACAGATTATCTAAATTTAGTCGCTGAAGACGCTCTTTCCATTTCGCCTTAGCTTCTTGCTCACTGTGATAATGCATAAAATGTATTGTAATATCACTTAACTTTCCTACAGGGTAAGGCTTATCAGTAGTTATAAAGCCCAGCTCCTCTTGATTATAAGCGGTCATATTTTGCAGATATTTTACAAAGTCAGCAGGTTCAAGATAAAGATTTACAAAAGGCGAACGGAATTGCTCACCTAAATCGTGCAGAATAAGTGCACCATTGCAATTACTGGCAATCACAGACATTTCGTGATTACTCAAACATTGTTGATTTTTCTGATTAATTGATTTTCGTATCTGACGATTAAACCAATTTCTAAATTTAGTAAATAACAAAATTCTTTCCTCTCTCCCAAAATACAAAAGAACAGCAATTTATGGTTGCTGTTCTCTATGACAAAAAGTTCAAAGCGAAGTTTAGAATGTTTCTTTCACTTCTTTTAACAATGCTTCTGGAATGGTAATGCCATAAGCCTTCGCTGTTTGGGTATTGACTGAAAGTTCCATTTTGCTCACTTCGTGTGTTGGAATTGAACCCGCTTTTTCGCCTTTTAACACACGAGCCGCCACTTTACCTGTTTCCACGCCAATATCATATTGATTTACCGCATAAGCCGCCAATGCTCCACGTTTTACCGTATCGCGGTCGGCTGCAATCACAGGAACTTTAATTTCTAATGCAGCTTTGTGCAATGCTTCATAAGCAGAAACCACTGCATTATCTTCAGAGATATAAATCGCTTGCACTTTCCCCGCTAAACTGCGTGTCGCTGTACCAATATCGGCACTACGTTGCACAGCAACAGGCACTACTTTGATATTTGCTTTTGCTGCTTCAGTTTGCAACTCTTTTAACACAATTGCGGAATTGACTTCGCCCGCACTAAACACATAGCCAACTGCTTTAAGCCCTGGCACAAGTTTGTGGATTAACGCTAGTTGAGGTTCAATCGCTTTATGGTCTGAAACACCTGTTACATTCGTACCTGTTGGCTCCCAAGATTTGACTAATTTAGCCACCACAGGATCAGTTACCGCAGAATAAACCACAGGAATGGTTTTGGTTGCCGCGACAACAGGTTGAGCTGATGGGGTTGAAATTGGAATGATGATTTCCGCTTTATCACCTACAAATTTACGAGCAATTTGCGCTGCTGTTGCAGTGCTGCCTTGAGCAGATTGATAGTCAATTTTAATCGTTTTGCCATCTTCAAAACCTTGATTTGCCAACTCATCAACAATCCCTTTTCGAATAGTATCTAACGCTGGATGCTCAACAATGGCAGTAATAGCTACCTTCGGCAATTCTTGAGCAATTGCATTGAATGAAAACGCAGTTAAGGCAGAAATAATTAATGCTTTATAAGATTTCATAACATCATCCTCTGTGAAAATCAATTTTTGCACTATTAAACTAGTACAGATGCAACTCAAGATACTCCAACTTTTTGAGAATAACAAGGGGAAAATTTCCTCTTATTGTTAAGTGTCTAAATAATAAACAACTTATATTGTACCGCTACTCTACTTTACTCCCCTTCAACAACTTCCGCATCCAAGTGCGGTTTGGATTTAACGCTTGCCAAATATCTTCGCTGATTGGCAAAGGTTCGCCTGCAATTAAGCTTGCCAACAATTCGCCCAATAACGGGGCAGAAGTTAAACCACGTGAAGCCAAGCCGTTAATCATATAGAGGTTGGTAAAATTTTCCGTCTTTTCGACTGCTTGTTTGCGGCGTAGTAGATTATACAAATTCGCATATTGAGCTTTTTGAGCCTCAAAATTCGGCACAGCGCCAACCATTGGAATACGATCTCGAAGAGCTGCACGAATGCCTACTTTTGCGAGATTGCCAGACAAATCTATCCCTTTCGTCCAATCACAAGCGGTAAGGTTTTGTTGTAGTTTTGCAAGGTTCTCTTCATGTTCTGATGGGCTAAATTCCGTTGTCGCATCATCACGAATATGGCTTGCGCCAATGCAATGTGTGCCTTTTGACGATTGCGGGGTTAAATAGCCATCGTAACAAATCACGCATTTTAATTTAGCTAATTTTTCAGTCGTTGGCACTTGGCTTACCTGTCCACGAACAGGATAAAGTGGAATCCCTTGTGCTTGAGTGAAAGCATTAAAACTATGTCCATTGGCAAGCACTAAAACCTCGTGCGAGAAGGTTTCGCCCTGATATTGCCACTGCCATTTTCCATTCACAAATTGCGGATCTTTGACTTCGTGATTTAGCACAATTTTCAGCCCTTTTTGTGCTAACCATGCAAAGCCATTTTGCACCAATTGCACGGGTGAAAGCCAACCGCCCTCTTGAATAAATGCCCCGCCTTGGGGTACAGAAGTACCTAATTTTTCGCTCAATTCTTCTGCCGAACAAAGTTGGAACAAGCTTTCATCTTGGGTGATTTCTGCCATTTTGGCTAATTTTTTGACTTGCTTTTCATCGTAGGCATAAAGAGCCACGCCCGTTAAAGCGTGCTCGAAATCAACCGCTTGTTTAAGCCCATTCAAGCGTTGCAGTGCGTAATCAAAAGCGTGCACATAAAATCGCACATTGCGATCGTCATCATCGCTTAATTGCGGATAAATCGCCCCTTGCAAATTGCCCGAAGCATTGCGAGCAACCTGATCATCTTTGCAATAAAGTGTGATTTTCTTGCCTTTTTCAATCAGTGATAACGCCAGAAAGAGGCTTGCGACACCACCGCCAACGATCGCGATATCTTGGCAATATTCAGCATTTTGTTGGTAAAAGTAAGGAAATTGTTGTAATTTGCTTTCAACTTCTACATTTTTCGTTCCCCACAACATCTCCCGCTTTTTACCAAAGCCTTTGCGTTTTTTCACCTCAAAACCGAGCGCTTCTAATCCGCGTCTGACATTGCTTGAAGCAGTAAAAGTAGCAAAAGTGCCGTTAAGACGTGTGGTGCGGAACATCTGCTGATAAAGCCCCTCATTCCACATTTCGGGGTTTTTATCAGGCGAAAAGCCATCTAAAAACCACGCATCTACAGCTCCATTATACAAATCGCCCCATTGCGAAAGGCTTTCTTGCATATCGCCAAACCAAATATCAAGATAAATCTTACCAAAATGGTAACGCTGACAGCCCACTTGGCGAGGTTTCCAACAAGCGGTTAAATTTGTTGAAAGTGTTGCAAATTGCGGATAACTTTCATGAATTTGGTTTAATTGTGCCGAAGTTAAAGGATATTTCTCAAATGAGAGAAAATACAAACGTTGCAATTTATGCGTTGGATTTTCCGCTCGAAATCGCTGGAACTTATTCGCTACCGCCAAGAAATTTAAGCCCGTGCCGAAACCTGTTTCAGCAATCACAAAACTTTCACGAGAGTGCGAAAGCCAGCGCTCCCAAAGTTGATTGCCCTCTTGGAAAACGTAGTAACTCTCCGCCAAGCCATCTTGGGTAGAGAAATAGATGTCGTCAAACAGCTCGGAAACGGGCGTGTTGTTTTCGTTAAATGTAAGTTGAGAGAAGGTAAGTTTTTTCATATTTTTATACATCCAATTCTGCCACAATAATCCGTTTAAGCTCTTTCTTTTGCGTCTCACTTAACGCTTTATTTTCCTGCGTACTTACCACAAAAAAATCCTCCACACGTTCACCGATAGTAGTAATTTTCGCGTTAATCAGAACCAAATCCAACTGGTTAAAAATCTGGCTAACTTGAGCCAATAATCCCTCACGATCAAGCGTGAAAAGTTCAAAAGCGGTTTGATTTAGGTTGGAATTTACCAAAAAGCGAACTTTAGTTTTACGTTTAAAGGTTTGGTGTTTTATTGGTTTTTTCACTACCGAAAAAGGTTTGAGCTGCGGTTCAGTGAGCTCTTTCTGCAAGGTTTGCTGAATTTGCTCGCAACGGATTTCATCCAACGCCATCCCGTTTTGTTCGGTCACGATAAAGCTATCAAAAACGAGATCATTCTGACTGGTAATAATTTGAGCGTCGTGAATGCTGATTTTTTTCTTACTCAAGGCATTCGCAATGCGGGCAAAAAGTTGTTTCTGATCTTCACAATGGATAAAGATCTCCGTTGCCCCTCGGGCGTGCTCGTTAGAAATCAGCACCAACGGCAGTTGCTGTTGCTTAAGCAGAGCCAAAGCGTGCCACACTAGCTGGGTTGGTTTGTTGCGTAAAAAATAGCTTTCAGGACTACTCACCCAGTAAGTTGCTAAACGTTTGTGCTGAGTAGGTGTCAGTGCTAATTTCATAATTTCTAACGCCTCAGCCCGGTTGTTTTCGGCCTCTTTTTTGTAGTCCAGTTGCTCGGCAAGTTGCTGAGTCGTGAACTTGAAAAGTTGTGAAAGCAGCGTGCGTTTCCAATCGTTCCAAAGTGTCTCATTAGTGGCACAAATATCCGCCACCGTGAGGCAAACCAGATCGCTTAAAGCGGTCTGATTTTCCACAATTTTTGCAAAGGTTTGCACCACATTAGGATCGTGAATATCACGGCGTTGAGCGGTGATCGACATCGTCAAATGCTCTTTTACCAACCACGCCATTTGCTTCGCTTCCTCTTCATTAAAACCGTGCAAACAGGCAAAATCGTACATATCCACCGCCCCATTCTCTGCGTGATCGCCCTCTCTGCCTTTGGCGATGTCGTGTAATAATGTAGCAAGATAGACCAATGGTTTATGTGTGCAAGCATTGAAAATTTGATGACAAAGCGGATGGGCTTCCTTGCTCGCTTCATCAAGAAAACTTTCGAGCTTCAACATTACGCGAACAGTGTGCTCGTCCACCGTATAAATATGGAACATATCAAATTGCATCAATCCCGTGATGCCTTGCCACGCGGGGAAATAAGCCGAAAGCACACCTAATTGATGCATCGGCACAATTGCCCGTTTTGCCATTTGTGGCTGCTGGATAAGCTGAATAAAACGGCTTCGTGCTTCTGGTAATTCGCACAATGGCTGTTGATGTTTTTGCAGGGCAATACGCAGATGGCGTAGTGTCATCGGATCAACTTGCAAAGTTTGGTGTTGTGTAAGGTGCAAAAAGAGATCCAATATCATTTCTGGCTGTTTTGCAAAAATCCGATGATTTTCAACCGCTATTTGCTGGTTTTGAACATAAAAATGGGCATCAAGCGGTCGTTTTTCCCCTGTTTTTTGCAAACCAATCATTTCTTGCTGCACACAATTAAGTAAAAGTTGGCTCAGTTGCGAAATAGATTGCGTGGCTTGGAAAAAGGTTCTCATCATCGCTTCGACGGGCTGATTGCCTTCGCCTTGATAGCCCAGTAGTTCGCTCAGTTGCAATTGGCGATCAAATCGAAGGCGATTGTCATAGCGTTTGAGCTGCGTATGCAAAGCAAATCGCATTCGGAAAAGTATGTTCTCCGATTGTTTAAGTTCTTGATATTCTTCAGGAAAAAGCAAGCCTTTGTTAAAGAGTGCATCAAAACTACGTGCACCATAATGACGTAGCATAATCCAAAGCACTAAATGCAGATCGCGAAGTCCACCTGGGCTATGCTTAAGATCGGGTTCAAGGTTGTAGCTCGTATTGTGATAACGGGCGTAACGCTCTTCTTTTTCTGCCATTTTGGCTTGAAAAAAATCGGGCGTTGCCCAAAAATCCTCTTGGAAAATGGCTTCAACCAAGCGATGCCAAAGCTCAACATTGCCGTATAAAAAACGCCCTTCATACATATTAGTTGCAACAGAAAGCTCTTGCTTGCCAATCTCCAAACACTCTTGCAAAGTACGAATGCTCGCCCCTACTTGTAATTTGGCATCCCAAAGCAGATTGAAAAGCTCATTTAATTTGGCGTGAGTTTGCTCGTCTAATGGATTTTCGGTAAGAACGAGAATATCCAAATCGGAGAGAGGGAACATTTCACGGCGACCATACCCACCAACGGCAATAAGAGCGAGATCTTGACGATCTGTAAAACCAAAATCGTGCCAGAGTTTCAGCAAATTTTGATCATAGAAATCGCTGCGTCGGTACAATAACTCCATTACATCACTTGAGGCAAATTGAGTGCTTTGCTCGCTGTTAAATTTGGCAAGCTGTTCTTTTAAATTCATTGTTTACACCTCAAGCGGAAGCTGCCAATTGATTTCCGTCATTCCGTGTGCTTTCAAATATTCATTCGCTTTAGAAAAATGGTGGCAACCAAAAAAGCCGCGATGAGCAGCCAAAGGCGATGGGTGAGGAGCAGTTAAAACACAATGTTTATTACGATCGATGAATGCCCCTTTTTTCTGGGCGTGACTTCCCCAAAGTAAAAAAACAATGTTTTCACGATGTGCATTGAGCTTTGCAATAACCTTATCAGTAAAGGTTTCCCAGCCCCAGTTAGCGTGCGAATTGGCTTTACCCTCTTCAACAGTAAGCATGGTGTTGAGCAACAATACGCCTTGTTTTGCCCAATCGACCAAATAGCCGTGTCTTGGAATAACAAAACCTTCAATATCTGTTGCTAACTCTTTATAAATATTGATAAGCGATGGAGGCGGAGCGACGGGTGGTTTGACAGAAAAAGATAAGCCATGGGCTTGATTTGGACGGTGGTAGGGATCTTGCCCTAAGATCACGACCTTGACTTGATCAAACTCAGTGAGAGAAAATGCACTAAACACCTCATTTTGCGGTGGATAGATCGTCACACCAGCATATCGGGCTTGATGCACCTGTTGCAAAATTTGTTGAAAATAAGGTTTCTCTTTTTCTTCGCCAATGGCTTCTTTCCACGTTTTCATCACAACCTCTTATGTTTAAGCATGAATATAAATACATAAAACGTTTAATTTATATTCAAACAATCTTATTTTTGCAAAAAATGTTCAAAATTTTATCGCTTTCTATCTCGATAGGGGTATAATGCCCTCATTCAAAAAAAGTTGAATCTTTCAAATTTTTTTATAATTTATTTTCAATCCCTTAACTTAGGAGTCATTAAAATGATTAAAGGTGTTCAAATTACTGAATCAACAAACAGCAACTTATTAAACTCATTCTGGTTATTAGACGACGAGAAAAACGAAGCTCGTTGTATCGCTGCTAAAGGCGACGCTTACAAAGAAGACCAAGTTGTTGCAATCAGCGAATTAGGTCAAATCGCATACCGCGAAGTGCCTGTAAACGTTGCTCCAACTATCAAAGTTGAAGGTGGACAACACTTAAACGTAAACGTTTTACGTCGTGAAACTTTAGAAGATGCGGTTAAACACCCAGAAAAATACCCACAATTAACTATCCGTGTTTCTGGTTACGCAGTTCGTTTCAACTCATTAACTCCAGAACAACAACGCGATGTAATTACTCGTACTTTCACTGAAAGCCTATAATTACGATCTAGATTGTTCAAGTATTTTAAAGACGGGTTTTATACCCGTCTTTTTTGTAGTGTGTATGAATTTGAAAAATTCACGCGCCTTTTCATTACTAGCGTGCTTGAAACAAGTTTCACTCATCCCACTTTTTATTTATGCGGATTCCTAGTATTGGTATCAGTTAAATTACGCATTAACAACGCAAAATCTAAATCAATATCCGCAGGCACATCTAGGAACACAAAGTGTCCCTCGCCTAAACCTGCTTCTACGCTTTCATTTTTACGGTTTAACAAGCGGTCAATTTTAAACACGATATTGCCTTTTGGCGTCATCATCTCAACAGAATCACCCACTAAGAATTTATTTTTTACCGCAACTTCCGCCATCCCTTCCGCATTGCGTTTGCCTGTGAATTCACCTACAAATTGCTGACGTTCAGAAATAGAATAGCCATATTCATAATTTTGATATTCATCATGCGTATGACGACGCAAGAAACCTTCGGTGTAACCTCGATGAGCTAGGCTTTCAAGCGTATCCAGCAAGCTTTTATCAAATGGTTTCCCCTCTGCGGCATCATCAATCGCTTTGCGGTAAACTTGAGCGGTTCTTGCACAATAGTAGAACGATTTTGTGCGTCCTTCAATTTTCAATGAATGCACTCCGATTTGGGTTAAGCGTTCTACATGTTGCACCGCCCGCAAATCTTTCGAGTTCATAAAATAAGTACCGTGCTCATCTTCAAAAGCGGTCATCTGTTCATCTGGGCGTTGAGCTTCGGTATAAAGGAACACTTTATCCGTCACTGCACCTTCGCCGAGCGTTGGGGCAACATTGGTCACTTCAATTTCAGGTTGGTATTTTTGCACCGTATCTTCTTTTGGCACAATATTACCCACCTCATCCAGCTTGCCCTCTTCCATTTTATATTCCCAGCGGCAAGCGTTGGTGCAAGTGCCTTGGTTTGGATCACGTTTGTTGATATAGCCAGAAAGCAAGCAACGACCAGAATACGCCATACATAACGCACCGTGTACGAAAATTTCAAGTTCCATATCAGGTACGTGTTTACGAATTTCTTCAATCTCTTCAAGCGAGAGTTCACGCGATAAAATCACGCGAGTTAAGCCCATTTGTTTCCAGAATTTTACCGTCGCCCAGTTTACCGCATTAGCTTGCACGGAAAGGTGAATGTCCATCTCAGGGAAATGTTCACGCACAAGCATAATCAAGCCAGGGTCTGACATAATCAATGCATCAGGTTTCATATCTACAACCACTTGCAAATCTTTAATGAAGGTTTTGAGCTTAGAGTTATGCGGCGCAATATTCACTACCACATAGAATTTTTTGCCAAGCTCGTGCGCTTCCTTAATCGCAATTTCAAGGTTTGCGTGGTTAAATTCGTTGTTACGCACACGTAAACTATAACGAGGCTGCCCTGCATAAACGGCATCTGCACCATAAGCGAACGCATATCGCATATTTTTTAACGTGCCCGCAGGCGATAATAATTCTGGTTTTGTATATTTTAAAGTCATGATTACTCTCTTCTGATTACAAGTCAGCACCTTTCAGAATGAAAGGTATAAAAGCATTATTTTCTAAGAAATACCCCTTTGTAGCAAGTAATTGTTCCATTAAAATGGCAACTCTTTTATTTATTCTTTTTAAGGATTTCAAATGAAACTTAAAACACTATTAAAAACTTCTCTAGTGGTGGGATTATTCGCATTTTCTACAAATGCACTTTCAGCAGGCGTGATGAAAGAGATGATTCAAATGAAAAAGCAACTCAACGCTCTTAACCAATCTCAAACCAGCGAGGAATTCCAAGCTGCTGCTGAGCAATTTATCGAATATTCAAAAGATGCTCAACATACGATGCCAAAAAGTGTAGGAGATGATCAAGAACGTTTCAAAGGCTACCAAGCAGGCGTGCAAGAAGTGATTGATGTGGTAAATCAAGCCAACGAAAAAGCTAAAGCGGGCAATTTAGCAGAAGCGAAAGAGATGATTGAACAGCTTGATGAAATGAGAAAAAAATATCATAAGGAATATAAATAATCCATTCTGAACCATTATATGTTTGCAAAACGGAAGCTTTAAGCTTCCGTTTTGCAATATCATCTATAATCTAAATTTTCTGATACGACAGCATCAACAACGTTCGCCATTTGTCATTATTCTGTTCATCTTTTCCCATATTCGCGATATTGGGAAAACGTCCCCACTGCTCAAAACCGTACTTAAACATTAAATTTTGGCTTACTTGGTTCATCTCAAATACATAAGCCATCAAGGTGTGAATCTGATGATTCAACATTTCGGCTTGCATAAATTCGATAATTTTTGAGCCGTAGCCTTTACCTTTCGCACTGGCATCTAAGTAAATGCTAATCTCAGACGTATGCACAAAAGCAGGGCGCTCATAAAAAGGGGAAAAACTAAACCACCCTGCAATCCCTGCTTCATCTTCCACCGTCCAGATCGGATATTTTTCGCTTGAAAGGTGGAAATCAAACCACGCTCGGCGGTTTTCTGTGCTGGCTAACTCAAGATCCGCGGTAATTTGATGGGTTGGAATCGCTTGGTTGTAAATATCTAAAATGGTTTGGAAATCAGTTTCTATTGATTTTCGGATCTGCATTCTCTGTCCTTTTTCAAAATAGTGAAATTTTTTAACCGCTTGTCGTATTAGCGTTGCCCTAACATATTAGGCAATACAACCATTACTTGAAAACCGCCATCTGAACGATTACTGAAACTCAATTCGCCATTTAATTCGGCAGCTCGTTCTTTCATAATGGTTAAGCCATAATGCCCTTCAGGCTCTAAAACAGTTTCAACGCCTTTGCCATTGTCTTGAATAATTAGATAGTGCTCGCCTTCTGAATTGGTGTCGGCTAGCACATCAATTTCGGTTGCATCAGCATGTTTAATAGCATTGATGACCGCCTCACGGGTAATTTGCAATACGTGCACTTGCTCTTGGGCATTAAACATCAGCGAAGGCAGTTTACAATTTAGGCGAATTTGGGCAGACGTGCGGGAACGTAAGGTGTCCAACATTCGCTCTAATGCACTGGTTAAATTAGACTCCTCAATAGTTAAGCGGAATGTTGAAAGTAGCTCTCGCAGTTGGCTATACGCATCGTTCAGTGCTTTTTCTAAATCATTTAGAATGCTCGCTTGTTTTTGCCAATCTTGAGCCTTTTCGCCATTACGTTTGAGTAAGCTCAACTGAATTTTAAAGAAGGTAAGCGACTGCGCTAGAGAATCGTGCAATTCTCTGGCAATAATCGACCGTTCTTCCATCAAAATAAGTTGCTGTTGCTGCTTATGGTTTTTCACAACATAAACGCTCCGCCCAATCATTTCTGATACACTCTGAATTAAGCGCTCATCAGGGCAAAGTAAGGAAGGTTTCCAACGTAACATCGCAATTTTTTCATTTTCAATCGCTATTTCGTGTTGTTGCCAATGGCTAGAAAGCAAGTCTTGATCAATCTTAACATTCCAATAATCTGCCCCATAAACTTCAATTGCAATGCCTTTGAGCTGTTCATTATCCAGAACTGTCTCCAACACTTGATGCAGAAGATCTTTGCTAATAGGCTTAGAAGTTAAAATTTGCGAGCAGTGATAAAGCACCATAATGGAGCGGTTTACAGCGGTCAAACGGCGCGTTTTATCTGCCACTTTTTCTTCCAGTGAACTATACAATTTTTCCAATTCGCTTGCCATTTGAGTAAAAGTTTTTGACAACACGCCCAGTTCATTGGGTTCGTTAATCGCAAGTTCTACGTGGTTAAAATCTTCCTGTTGAATTTGCTGGCTAGCAAGCACAAGCTGATCAAGATGTCGAATAATGCGTCGGCGTGTGTACCAAACGCCATAATAGGCTAGGGCAATAATAAGCAACATCGAAATAGCGATTACACCAATCGCAATCATCAATTTCTGTTCAGCAAATTTCTGTAAATTCTTCACGAAAGTATCAATCTCATCGACATAATACTCTATATTGCTAAGATATTGCCGTTTATCTTGCGTTTCGATATAAGTCGCCATTTGAGACCAATGTGCTTTGAGATTTTGATAACCTTGTGTGACTTTCTCAGGGGCACAGTCGGAATGGAGCTCTTCATATAAGGCATTAAGACTAGCTTGATATTCTGCCAAACGTGAGCTGCGGATTTCAGGATGGAATTCCATTTCGTGCAAGAAACGGTAGCTTTGATAGCGCAACGAACCTGCCACGTTAATCAACCGAGCGTCTGCGTGGTTACTCCACATAATACCTAGCGAAATGCCGCTAATCAGTGTCGCAAAAGCAATAATGGTGAAGAAATAAAGCCCGATACGACGGGCAATAGAATTTTTAGGATTAACGACAAAAGTGTTCATTGGAGATTATCGTGAGTAGATTAAAGTTGGAATAATTGCGTGAGTTCTGTAGCAATGCTATCTTCGCTGTTCGAGCCAATGGTTTTATCCGCTTTTTGCTGCACTTCGTCTTCAGCCCCCCCCATTGCAATGCCTAAGCCTACAAGTTGTAACATCGAAATATCGTTAAAATTATCTCCAAAGGCAACGACCTGAGCAAGGTTAATGCCTTCACGCTCAAGCAATTTCGCTAACATTGCTCCCTTGCTATTGCCAACAGCAGTAATATCAGCACGATCGACCCAAGACCATTCTGGACTAACTTGATCAAGCGGTAACGCATCGACAAACTTTTGCATTTTGTCTAAATCAGGATCGCTAATTAGCACCTTCCACACCGTCGTGCCATTATCGATTTCTTTTTGGAATTTTTCGACTTGATGCACATCTGGTCGCACATTTTCTGGGCAAGAATCCACCCATTTTTGTAATTTAACAAAATGCGGGTTAAGTTCCTCGTAGGTCATTGCATCGCGGAAATAGACAGAAACGTGGATGCCTTCTGCTTGTGCATTATTGATCAACATCGAAGCTAATGCTGGCGTGAGTGGATTGCTTTCCAATACATCATCTTTTTGGAAATCATAGAGGTAAGTGCCGTTACAGCAAACCACTGGTGTATCTAAATTCATTTCTGAATAGTAAGGACGAACTGCGGTGTGATGACGACCTGTTACAAAATAGACTTTTATGCCTTTTTCTCTTGCCTTTTGAATCGCTTGTTTACTTGATTCCAGAATGGTTGCGTTCGGGGAAAGTAATGTGCCATCTAAATCAAAGGCAATGGCTTGATATTTCATAAAAGTTCCTTTGTGTTTGAAAAAATAAAAAAGAAAGGGTAGCCAATTGGCTACCCTTATATTCTACTCAGTTCTATAAACCCTGTAAATTATTTACCAGAGTTATATGCTGGTGTTTGGTAAAGTGGTGCTGGACCATTAGGACCTGCAACGTTACTACCTTCGCTTTGTTTT
The DNA here is from genome assembly GCF_003253115.1 of Pseudohaemophilus paraphrohaemolyticus. Taxonomy (GTDB): domain Bacteria; phylum Pseudomonadota; class Gammaproteobacteria; order Enterobacterales; family Pasteurellaceae; genus Haemophilus_A; species Haemophilus_A paraphrohaemolyticus_A. The sequence continues at coordinate 313,285 of NZ_QEQF01000001.1, forward strand.
ACAAGTCCACCATTTGCAGAAATTTCTACACGACGGTTTGGACGTAAACAATCTTTCTCAGCTTGACCTTTCAAACCTTCACATGCTTTAACTTGATTTGCTTTACCATAGCCAACTGCTTCGATTTGCGCAGTTACGCCTTGTTGGATTAAACGCTCTTTAACTATATTTGCACGACGGTTAGATAAATTTAAGTTGTAAGCTTCTGAACCTAAACGGTCTGTGTAGCCTGCTACTTTAACTTGTTGTGCACCAGAAGATTTTAATTGTACTGCAACGTTATCAACAACTTCTTTACCTTTTGTTGTTAAGGTATCTTTGTCGAAGTCAAATAAGAAGTCACCGCTTAAGTTGAATGATGCATTACCGTTACAACCGTTTGGATACCAGAAGAAGCTTTGTGCATTCATATTTTTGTCAAAACCGATTTTGAATTGACAGATTTTGTGAACACCATTTTCACGGTAGTTAAATACGTAGTCCCATTCACGAACGCCATATAAGCCTTCTTCAAAGTGAGGACGACCAATTAAGTAATAAAGTTGATCTTTATTCATACCACGTTCAATTTGACGAACGTTTTCCCAGTTTGGCCATGAACCAAATTGTGAACCATCGTGATTGAATTCTGACTCTGAAATTTTAGGGAATACAGGATTCTCAATAAAACCTTCATCTGATACTTTGCTTAAATTACCACACGCAGCAACTGCAATCGCTACGCTTGATAATAACAAACCACGAAAAACTGTTGTTTTTTTCATTTTTTTATTCCTTTATTAATAAAGACACGATTTAGTAAGGCGAATTTTCTCAAAATCCAACCAGTATACTTAACTAGATTTTGATGAATCGCGAAAATTCTACAATACTACGCAATGAATTTCTATACTTATTCAATATAATTATTAAACAATTACATTTTCTACACGTAACTGTAAATTCTTATTACCTTTATACTCATTTATGTCAAGTTTGTAAATTATTTTAGCTTGTTTAATCGAAAGATCAGGGAATAATCGGGTATCAATATTGAACCAAATGGCATCTAATAACATACCTTGTTGGTTTTCTAGCATCATTTTTAGGTGGTTTCCGCCTAACAATCGCTGTTGCAATATTTTAAAATCTCCTTCAAACGTTGGTTCTGGAAAATGTTGTCCCCAAGGTCCTGCCTGTTGTAATAAACTTGCAGTTTCCAAGGAAAATTCGCCCGCTTGTAATTCGCCATCGGTGTAAATCACACCTCGCAATAGCTCTGGTTCAATCATTTCGTTAATCACTTCATCAAAAATTTTCTGAAATTTAAAGAAGTGATCTTGGTGAATGGTTAAACCTGCCGCCATTGCGTGACCACCAAACTTAACGATCAAATCAGGATAAAGCGTATCAATTCGCTCAAGTACATCCCGCATATGCAATCCAGATATAGAACGTGCCGAGCCTTTGATAAATTCGCTTTCTTCACTCTCTTGAGCAAAGGCAATCACAGGACGGTGAAACTGATCTTTAATGCGTGAAGCCAAAATGCCAATCACGCCTTGATGCCAATCAGGCTGATAAAGCGTAATGCCATAGGCTTGATCTTTTTGAGAGAGTTTTGGCAATTTTGCACAAATCGACAAAGCCTCTGTTTTCATCTCTTGCTCGAACTCTTTGCGAGTTTGATTGAGGCTATCAAGCTCAAATGCCAATTGCCGTGCTAAATCCATATTATCCGCAATTAGTAACTCTACACCGAGAGACATATTCTCTAATCGCCCTGCTGCATTTAATCGCGGTGCAATTGCAAAACCTAAATCAGCCGCTTGTAAATTAATTAAATCGCGTTTACTCACCTCTGCCAAGGCTTTAATCCCCGCACGGCAAGCGCCAGAACGAATACGGCTTAATCCTTGATGGACTAAAATACGATTATTGTGATCAAGAGGCACCACATCAGCAACCGTGCCCAGTGCGACCAAATCGAGCAATTCAGCTAAATTGGGTTCTGAGCCTGTAAATAGATTTTCTTCTCGCATCTTGCCACGTAGTGCTAGCATTACATAGAACGCGACGCCTACGCCTGCCAAAGATTTCGAAGGAAATTCACAATAGGGTAAGTTGGGATTAACCATCGCATCTGCTTTGGGGAAACTGTCTGCCGGTAAATGATGATCGGTAACTAGAACCTCGATTCCATGCAATTTTAGATAATCAATCCCTTCAAAAGAGGATATGCCATTATCAACGGTAATCACCAAATCTGCCCCTTTGATCACCACCATTTCCGCTACGCTTAAACTTAATCCATAGCCTTGCAAGAAACGATCGGGAATCAAATATTCTACTTGGCTAAAACCGAACTGGCGTAATGCCAATAAGGTTAATGCAGTACTGGTTGCCCCGTCCGCATCAAAGTCGCCTACAATCACAATCCGAGATTGCTTTTTGTAGGCTTGCACTAAAATTTCGACCGCTTGTTCAATGCCCGCCAACTGTTTTGGGCGATGTAAAAACTTCAATGTTCGCTCTAATTCTTGAGGAGATTGAACGCCTCGACTTTGATATAAGCGGTTTAAGAGCGGATGATCGGAGAGTTTTTCCTGAGTTAAAAGCGGTCGTTTTTTTATAATTTTTTGCACAATCTATTTTTCTTCCGCCAACATTTTCGCAAGCTGTTTTGGCTCTACATAACCACCAATCACGCTACCTGTCCCGGTCACCATATAAGGCGTGCCTGTTACGCCAAACTGAATACCCAAGTCATAATGTTTTTTCACGATATTTGGGGCTTTTAATGTTTTTGGTAATTCTCCGTTTTCTGCATCATTTAACGCTTTCACTTTATCCGCTGCCGTCCAGATTGCTTCCATCTGTTTTGCCGTTTGCGTGTTCATTCCGCCGCGAGGGAAAGCAAGGAAACGAAGAGTAATTCCTTCATCATTATACTCTTTAATTCGTTGATGCATTAAATGGCAATAATGGCAGGTAATATCCATAAAAATATTCACCACATACTTCTCATTTTTAGCAGGGTACGTGATCATCTCATTTTGTAACGCATTTAGCTCAGCCATTTTGGATTGATGCGTAATATCAGTTACCTTACCATTTTTAAGTTCTAATACTTGGATCTGACCATTTAAGACATAACGCCCATCATTGCTGATATAAACCACGCCTTCATTTGAGCTTGCCGTTTTAAAATGAGGAATTGGCGAGTCACTAATGCGAACATTCGTTGCCCCCATTTTTTCCAAAGTTGCTTTTAAGTTCACATCACCTGCCATTACATTTGCAGAGATTAATCCTGCTGAGAATAGGACAAAGCTTAATTTTGCCATCTGATTTTTTTTCATAATTTCCTACTTTATGTTTTAAAGTTTAAGTTTCTCTTGAACGTTTTTCGCACGCTCTAAGAAGTTTTTACGCTCTTTACTTGCCATATCTGAGCCAGAACCTGGTAATTTCACCGTCATTGGGTTCACAGGTCTGCCATTGATATGAAACTCATAGTGTAAATGAGGCCCTGTCGAACCGCCCGAATTGCCAGATAGCGCAATTCGCTCCCCTTTTCGCACCGTTTGCCCTGGTTTGACTAATGGCTTACTTAAATGCATATACACGGTGGTAATATGCCCGTGACGAATTTTGATATAGCGACCTGCACCGTGAGCTTGGAATGCCACGTGTTCAACCACACCATCGCTTGGTGCGATAATTGGTGTACCTGTTGGAACCCCAAAGTCTACTCCATTATGCGGACGAACGCGTTTGGTAATGGGATGCAAGCGACGAGGATTAAACGGTGAAGAAACCCGAGCGGTAAACAACAACGGCTGACGTGCAAAGCCTTTGGTCAGAGTTTCCCCGTGATTACTATAATAACGTCCATTTGAGGCTTGGATTGCATAGTAGCGTTTTTTACCATTTTCAATCAAAATGCCTTCTACGTTACCAATATCAGTCACCGTATCATTAATATATTCTTGGCGAACTAAAATTGCAAAACGATCGCCATTTTTCAGCTTGCTAGTTGCAATTTGTGATTGTAATCCAACCGCTAGCTGATTGATTTGGCGATCTGATAACCCTACATTTCGCAAACTGGTGGTAAAACTGCCTTGAATCGCCCCTTTTATTACATCTTGTCGCCAAACGCCTTTTTTCTCAATGCTCTGGTAACTGAACTTGCCATTTTCTTGGCGTTCATAAATGCGTTCTTCTTTTTCGGAGACCAACCAATTGAGATATTCCAATTCACCGAAGTTATCTAACACCCAGTAGAATTGTTGTCCTGCTTCAAGCTTGCCTAATGCGGGATATTGACGAATTAAGGCTTTTGCATCATCGTCACCCAAACCAGACTGCTCAAGCACATCACTTAATTTATCGCCTTTAATCACCACATAGCTAAATTGATCTTGGATGCGTAATGCTTCATCAGCAATATTGACAATATCGCTAATCAATAGCTCTGCTTCTTCTGGCAATTTTTCTTGTGCCACTTTGGGCTTACCCTCTTTACCTTCTTCCTCATCATCTTCAGAGGCTAATTCATCATCGTAAGAAGTAGCATTAGGGTCTTCAGTTAAATCTTGTTTTTTCTCTGCTTGTTCAGTGTCTGAATTCGTGCTTTCCACATCATCGACAATATCGTTATCTAAATCATCTAAAATAATGACATTTTCTTGCGATGACGCATTCAATGGTGTTTGTTTTTTTAATGAAAGGGCAATGCCAATACCAATAGAGAGTACCGCCATCAAAAACAGAAATATTCTAATTTTCTTTTTCTTCCGTCTTCGATCCCTTGCGAAAATAATGCGTGACAAAATCTATCCTGTGCGTTTTTATGTAAATTTACTGAAAATTTTCGACAAGATTGTAAAAGAAAAATTCCATCTTGTCATTTAGATAAAAATCCGTTAAGTTGAGCAACCCAATAAATCCCCAAACTTTTTATGAAAATAGTATGAAAATCCATCAAATCACGCCTCTATCCCACTCAGAAAAATTGCTCCGTCAAACTAAAGGCGAAATATTAGTTTCACTTAAGCAGATTGAAGTGGAGTTTAACGGTAATAAGGCGTTAAAAAATATCAATTTAACCATCTACGCCAACGAAATTATGACAATTGTTGGACCAAATGGAGGGGGAAAATCGACCTTATTAAAAGTTTTACTTAAATTACTGACACCAACCAAAGGCAAGGTGGAACATAAAAAAGGGCTAAAAATCGGCTACGTGCCTCAAAAATTGTATCTTGATCACTCAATGCCGATTACTGTCAAAAAATTTCTTTCACTTAAGCCTCATTGCAAACCTTCTGCGATTGATGAAGCATTAAAGCTCTTTTCAATTGAACATTTAGCACAAAATAGTATGCAAAAGTTATCAGGCGGGGAGCTACAACGTGTACTGCTGGCTCGGGCAATTTTAGACAGGCCTCAACTTTTAGTGCTAGATGAGCCAATGCAAGGGGTGGATATTTCAGGGCAAACTGAGCTTTATCAGCTTTTAAACAATACGAGAAAATCGCTCAACTGTGCGATCTTGATGGTTTCTCACGATCTCAATATTGTGATGGCGAATACTGATCAGGTCATTTGCGTGAACCGCCATATTTGCTGCGCGGGTACGCCTGAGGTTATTACAAACGATCCGCACTTCATTCACTTCTTTGGTGACCAATTTGCTCAAAATGTGGCATTTTACTCGCACCATCATAACCATCATCATAATTTACACGGCGATGTATGTAGTGGGGTTTGTCAGTGTAATTAAATAAATTTCCTCATCAATAACTTCTGCCAAATACGAAGGCATACTCATCGCTTCATTCAGTATGAGCATCTCAATGTAGTCAATTTTCCTCTTCGATTTGCTAAAAGTTTGTTAAAAATATGACATTGCTCACAGTTCTCACTCCAAAATTAGAGTATAATTGAAAAGTCCTATACAACCCATAAAGGTTAGACTGCTATGCAATATCAATACGAAAACTTTGATGATTGGCTCGCCTCCAGCCCTTTCGGTGGCTCAAACCAGGCTTACGTAGAAGAAATTTACGAACAATATTTAGATGATCCGCACTCCATTGATGCGTCTTGGAAAGCCATTTTTGATTCCTTTCCTTCAACCACAATGGTTGAACAACCCCATTCTCAAGTGCGTGATTATTTCCGCAAACTTGCCCGTGAAAACATTCCAGAAGCCGTAACTGTCGTCGATCCAGAAGCAAGCACCAAACAAGTGCGCCTGTTGCAATGGATTAACGCATACCGGTTCCGTGGTTACACACAAGCAAACCTTGATCCACTCAACTATTACCGTTGGAAAACCTCAAATGTACCTGAGCTTGATTACCATCACCACGGCTTTAGTGAGACAGATTTAAATGAAACCATGACGGTCGGCAAATACGTGTTTGGTAAAGATACAATGAAATTTGCCGATCTTGTAACAGCACTAAAAGAAACCTACCTAGGTACTATCGGGCTTGAGTTTATGCACGTGCAAGATATGACACAACGCAATTGGCTACAAGCGAAGATGGAAAGTGTGCTCAATAAACCACTTTTCTCAAAAGAAGAGAAAGTCAATTTACTCTCAGAATTAACTGCTGCCGATGGCTTGGAACGCTATATCGGGGCAAAATTCCCAGGGGCAAAACGCTTCTCGCTTGAAGGTTCTGATGCCTTCATTCCAATGATGAAAGAGATTATCCGCCATGCTAGCCGTCAAGGCGTAAATGATGTGGTGATGGGAATGGCACACCGTGGACGCTTGAATATGTTGGTCAATGTGCTCGGTAAAAAACCTGGTGAACTCTTTGATGAATTTGCGGGCAAACACGCAGACGATAACCGCACGGGCGATGTAAAATATCACCAAGGTTTCTCTTCCGATTTTGCTGTAGATGATAAAAATGTTCACTTAACCCTTGCGTTCAACCCTTCTCACTTAGAAATCGTAAACCCTGTCGTTGTAGGTGCTGTACGTGCTCGTCAAGAACGGGCGGGCGATAAAACAGGCGACCACGTGTTAGCGGTTACCGTACACGGTGACTCTGCGGTAACAGGTCAAGGCGTAATGCAAGAAACCTTAAATATGGCAAACGCTCGTGGGTATACCGTAGGTGGCACAATTCGCATTGTGATCAACAACCAAATCGGCTTTACCACGTCAAATCCGAACGACACTCGCTCAACAGAGTTCTGTACCGATATTGCCAAAATGATCCAAGCACCGATTATTCACGTAAACGGCGATGATCCAGAAGCGGTCGCTTTTGCAGCACGAATGGCAGTCGAATATCGCACTCTCTTTAAACGAGATATTTTCATTGATTTAATCTCTTATCGTCGCCACGGTCATAACGAGGCAGATGAACCATTAGCAACGCAACCGATGATGTATAGCATCATCAAAAAACACCCAACACCGCGTAAAGTGTATGAAGATCGCTTAGTCTCTGAAGGCGTGATCAATCAAGATGAAGCTATTGCGATGATGAACAATTACCGCGACGCGTTAGACCAAGGCGAATGCGTTGTGCCAGAATGGCGTGAGATGGATATGGCAGCAGTGGATTGGTTGCAATATCTCAACTACGATTGGACAGCCCCTTACGAAAACCAATTCCCGCAAGATCGTTTCCTAACCCTTGCAAAACGTGTGGCAGAATACCCTGAAAATGTCAAAGCCCACTCTCGAGTTGAAAAAATCTACAACGATCGTAAAGAGATGGCTGCTGGTAACAAACCATTTGATTGGGGGATGGCAGAAACCATGGCGTACGCCACTTTATTAGATGAAGGCACGCACGTGCGTATCTCTGGTGAAGATGCGGGTCGTGGTACCTTCTTCCACCGCCACGCAGTTGTTCACAACCAAAACGATGGTACAGGCTTTGTGCCTCTTACACACTTACACGCCAACCAAGGGCGTTTCCAAGTGTGGGACTCAGTACTTTCTGAAGAAGCAGTGCTTGCATTTGAATATGGTTTTGCAACCACAGACCCGAAAACTTTAACCATTTGGGAAGCCCAATTTGGTGACTTCGCCAACGGCGCACAAATTGTAATCGACCAATTTATCAGCTCGGGCGAACAAAAATGGGGCAGAATGTGTGGTTTAGTGATGTTGCTTCCGCACGGCTATGAAGGACAAGGCCCTGAGCACTCTTCAGCTCGTGTTGAACGTTACTTACAACTTTGTGCGGAACAGAACATCCAAGTGTGCATTCCAAGTACACCAGCACAGGTTTATCATATGCTTCGCCGTCAAGCGATCCGCAAAATGCGTCGCCCATTGGTTGCCATTACACCAAAATCATTGCTCCGTCATCCACTTGCGATTTCTTCATTAGAAGAACTCACAGAAGGTACATTCCAAAATGCGATTGGTGAAATTGATGCAATCGAACCAAGCCAAGTGAAACGTGTGGTAATGTGTTCAGGCAAAGTATTCTACGATTTAATTGAAGAGCGTCGCAAAAAAGCACAAACTGATGTGGCAATTATACGTATCGAGCAGCTTTACCCATTCCCTTACGAAGAAGTGGCAAAAATCCTTGAGTCTTATGCGCACGTAACTGATTTCGTATGGTGCCAAGAAGAGCCTCAAAACCAAGGTGCTTGGTATTGCAGCAAACATAATTTTGAATATGTTATTCCAGAAGGCGCAAAACTTTCTTACGCAGGCAGACCAGCATCTGCCGCACCAGCGGTAGGCTACGCCTCATTACATAACAAACAACAACGTGAATTGATTGAACAAGCCTTAACACTTTAATTTAAGCTTGAGATAAAAAAGGAACCTGATATGACAACTGAAATTCTCACTCCCGTTCTCCCCGAATCAGTTGCAGATGCAACTGTCGCAACTTGGCATAAACAAGCGGGCGACCGAGTAACCCGTGATGAAGTCTTAGTCGAAATCGAAACCGACAAAGTCGTTCTTGAAGTGCCTGCACCTGTAGACGGCGTGCTTGCGGAAATCACTCAAGCAACAGGCGCAACCGTGGTGTCTTCTCAACTTTTAGGCAAAATCAACACCGCACAAGCGGGCGATTTTATCCAAAATGTTGCAAATAACGATGTTGAACCAACCCCGGCTGATCGCCAAAAATCAGCCATTGAGAACGACCATTCAGATGCAGATTCTCAAGGCCCTGCCATCCGTCGTTTACTAGCAGAACATGGCATTGAAGCGAACCAAGTGCAAGGCTCGGGCGTGGGCGGTCGTTTAACTCGTGAAGACATCAACGCTTACCTTGCCAAACGTGAAGCTCAACAAGCCAAAGCAAATATTGCTACCGAACAAAACACCGTGAGTACTGTCGCTTATTCTGCACGTAGCGAAAAACGTGTGCCGATGACTCGCTTACGTAAACGTATCGCAGAACGCTTACTTGAAGCGAAAAACAGCACTGCAATGCTCACCACCTTCAACGAAGTAGATATGCAACCGATTATGAATTTACGCAAACAATACGGCGATAAATTTGAAAAACAACACGGCGTGCGTTTAGGCTTTATGTCGTTCTACATCAAGGCGGTAGTAGAAGCATTAAAACGCTACCCAGAAATCAACGCCTCTATTGATGGTGATGATGTGGTTTACCACAACTACTTCGATATCAGCATTGCGGTTTCAACCCCGCGCGGTTTAGTGACACCAGTACTGCGCAATTGCGACAAACTCTCAATGGCAGACATTGAAAAAACCATCAAAGAGTTAGCGGTAAAAGGTCGTGATGGTAAATTAACCGTAGAAGACCTCACAGGCGGCAACTTCACCATCACCAACGGTGGTGTGTTTGGCTCATTGATGTCTACCCCAATCATCAACCCACCACAAAGTGCAATTTTGGGTATGCACGCCATCAAAGACCGCCCAGTAGCTGTTGATGGTCAAGTCGTTATCCGCCCAATGATGTACTTAGCCCTTTCTTACGACCACCGTTTAATCGATGGCAAGGAGTCTGTAGGGTTCTTGGTTACCGTGAAAGATTTATTAGAAGATCCAACACGTTTGTTGTTAGAAATCTAACAGAATAAATTGAAAGGAAGTAGGGCGAATGAAAGTTCGCCCTATTTTTTACAAAATGAAGACCGATTTTAACCGCTTGTTTTAGCAAAATCGCTAAAGGATATTTTTAGATAACGCTTCACACAGCAAATTACCAATTCAAAAACCTACGTTTTTACGGTAAAATCACGGCAATTTTTTGTAATTTCAAGTAAAGGTTAAAGTTTATGCAACAGCAATACAATCCAAGTGAAATTGAACCAAAGGTTCAGCAATATTGGACAGAAAATAAAGTTTTCAAAGCAATCAAAGACGAATCCAAAGAGAAATATTACTGTCTTTCCATGTTCCCGTATCCGTCAGGTCGCCTGCATATGGGACACGTGCGTAACTACACTATCGGTGATGTAGTTTCACGCTATCAACGTATGTTAGGTAAAAACGTGTTGCAACCTTTTGGTTGGGATGCGTTCGGTTTACCGGCTGAAGGGGCAGCGATCAAAAATAAAACAGCACCGGCAAAATGGACTTACGAAAACATCGCCTATATGAAGAAACAACTTCAACTTTTAGGCTTTGGTTTCGACTGGGATCGCGAAATTGCCACATGTAAACCAGACTACTACAAATGGGAACAATGGTTCTTCACCGAGCTTTACAAAAAAGGCTTAGTGTATAAAAAAACCTCAACAGTAAACTGGTGCCCGAACGATAAAACCGTATTGGCGAATGAACAAGTTCACGAAGGTTGCTGCTGGCGTTGTGATACACCTGTGGAGCAAAAAGAGATTCCACAATGGTTTATTAAAATCACCGATTACGCAGAGCAATTATTAGGCGGTTTGGATAATCTCCCACAATGGCCTGATATGGTAAAAACGATGCAACGCAACTGGATTGGTCGCTCTGAGGGGGTAGAGATCACCTTTGATGTGGCTGATACCAGCGAAAAAGTAGCGGTTTATACTACCCGCCCTGATACGTTCTATGGCGTAAGCTATTTAGGGATTGCCGCAGCACACCCATTAGCTACTCTTGCTGCAGAAAATAATCCTGAACTCGCTACTTTCATTCAAGAAGCAAAAAATGCCAAGGTGGCAGAAGCTGATTTAGCGACTATGGAGAAAAAAGGGATGGCAACAGGCTTGTTCGCCATTCATCCACTCACAGGTGAAAAATTACCAATTTGGGTCGCAAACTTCGTGTTAATGCATTACGGTACAGGTGCGGTGATGGCTGTGCCTGCGCATGATCAACGCGACTACGAATTTGCCAATAAATATGGTTTGCAAATCAAACAAGTAATTGCACCGCTTGCAGGTCAAGAAATTGATTTAGCGAAAGAAGCCTTCACTGAACATGGCTCATTAATCAACTCTGCAGAATTTGACGGCAGAGATTTCGACGGTGCATTCAACGGTATCGCAGATAAACTCGAACAATTAGGCGTGGGTAAACGTCAAGTGAATTATCGCTTGCGTGACTGGGGCGTTTCTCGCCAACGTTATTGGGGCGCACCAATTCCAATGCTGACATTAGAAAATGGCGATGTAGTGCCTGCACCAATGGAAGATTTACCGATTATTCTGCCTGAAGATGTAGTAATGGACGGTGTGAAAAGCCCAATAAAGGCGGATCCAAACTGGGCGAAAACCACCTTTAATGGTACACCAGCATTAAAAGAAACGGATACCTTCGACACCTTTATGGAATCTTCTTGGTATTACGCGCGCTATACGTCACCAAAATTTGCCGAAGCAATGCTTGACAAAGACGAAGCGAATTACTGGTTACCAGTGGATCAATATATTGGTGGTATCGAACACGCTACCATGCACTTGTTGTACTTCCGCTTCTTTCACAAACTCTTGCGTGATGCAGGTTTTGTAACCAGCGATGAACCAGCCACCAAATTATTGTGCCAAGGTATGGTGCTTGCGGATGCGTTTTACTACACCAGCCCAACCAACGAGCGTATTTGGGTGAGTCCAACACAAGTGACCCTTGAGCGTGATGAGAAAGGTCGTATCATTAAAGCGACCGATCCTGAAGGTCGCGAACTGGTTCACACTGGAATGACAAAAATGTCGAAATCGAAAAACAACGGTATCGACCCACAAGAAATGGTGGAAAAATACGGTGCGGATACGGTTCGTCTATTTATGATGTTCGCTTCTCCAGCAGAGATGACTTTAGAATGGCAAGAATCAGGCGTGGAAGGAGCAAAACGCTTCTTAGGTCGTGTGTGGAATTTGGTCTATCAATACCAACAAAATCCAGCAAAAACAGCGTTAGATGTGACCGCACTTTCTGCAGATCAAAAAGCCCTTCGCCGTGAAGTGCACAAAACCATCGCGAAAGTGAGCGATGATATTGGTCGCCGTCAAACCTTCAACACCGCAATTGCGGCGATTATGGAGTTGATGAATAAACTCACCAAAGCGCCGCTTGAAAGCGAACAAGATCGTGCTGTAATGGCAGAAGCATTAAGTGCTGTAGTGCGTATGCTTTACCCAATCACACCTCATATCTGCTTTGAATTGTGGCAAACTTTGGGCTACGAAACTGCTATCGATACTGCAGAATGGGTGAAAGCCGATGAATCTGCAATGGTGGAAGATGAAAAACTAATCGTGGTGCAAGTGAATGGTAAAGTGCGTGGTAAAGTTACCGTTGCAGCAGATGCAGATGAAGAAAACGTGAAAACCATCGCCTTTGCTGATGAAAACGTGAAGAAATTTACCGATGGTCAACAAATCGTCAAAGTGATTTATGTAGCGGGTAAATTGTTGAATGTGGTGGTAAAACCATAATCCGTAGGGGGTGTGGGTTGAAAACCCACGCACCATTTTTTACGCGTGCGTGAAACGTTTACATTTCCCCCCCCCTACAATAAAGGTACTTTTTATGATTAAATCAATCAAAACCTTACTGCTTGTGGCAACGGTTACAACGCTTTCCGCTTGCGGTTGGCATTTCAAAAACAACGATGTTCTTCCTCAAGAACTTCGCACATTAACCTTTGAAAGTGCTGATGAACATAGCGATATTTCACGCACACTCCGCCAACAGCTTCAATTAAATGATGTTACTTTGGTAAAAGGGCAAGAGAATATTGCCAAATTACGTTTAGTCAATGCTTCAACCAGTAGTAAAGTGGTTTCGGTATTTAAACAAGCACGTGAGGCAGAAAAATTATTAAGCTTGACCGTACAAGCGATTGTTGATGTGCCAAATAAAGGTGCTTATCCTTTAGAAGTGTCAGTGCATCGCACCTTCTTTGATGACTCTCGTGCGGCATTGGCAAAATCTGCCGAACAAGAAATGATTATGCGAGATATGTACCAACAAGCTTCTCGCCAATTGATTATCAAAATGGCAGGACTGAATAAAGAGATTAATCAACCCAAATAATAGCAACGGCGTTGCTCATATGTAGGGGCGAATTACATTCGCCCTGTTTATCTCTGCTTTAAAATAATGCTATGCTAAAACTTTTCCCAGAAGCACTTTCTCAACAACTCTCGAAAAACCTCTCTCCATTCTATCTGCTTACAGGTAGCGATTTGCTCCTGCTTAATGAAAGTAAAGATCTCATTGTTCATATCGCTCGCACGCAAGGTTTTGATGAAAAAACTGACATCACCGTGGGCAATGACACCAAATGGGATGAGATTTTTGAGATGGCTCAATCAATGGGGCTGTTTTTTAATCGTCAAATCATCATCCTCAACTTGCCTGAAAATCTGACTGCTGTGATTGCTAAACAGCTAGAAACCCTTAGCCAGCTTGCTCATAGTGATTTATTACTGATTTTCAGCTTACCTAAATTTAGTAAAGCGGTCGAAAAACAGACGTGGTTTACCAAAATTGAGTCGCAATTAGTGCAAGTAAATTGTCAAACCCCAGAAATGAGTAAACTCCCCAATTGGTTGGCTACGCGTGCGAAAACGATGGATTTACAGATTGAATCTGAAGCAGCACAACTTCTTTGCTATAGCTATGAAGGCAATTTGCTTGCCCTTAAACAGATTCTTCAACTGCTCCAACTGCGTTTTACCGACGGAAAAATTACGCTAAACCGAGCTAAAGAAGTAGTAGAACTTTCTGCTCAATTTACCCCATTCCAATGGGTTGATGCTTTACTTGAAGGTAAAACAAGCCGTGCGGTTCACATTCTACAACATCTACAAAATGAAGAAGTGCAGCCTGTCGTATTGTTACGTATTATTCAAAAAGAGCTGTTTACCCTGTTAGAAATTACCCGTTCGCCAACGCCTGTGCTTCCTAATCAAGCATTATTTACCGGTAATCTACGCACTGAATTTGACCGCTTGAAAATCTGGCAAAACCGCCGAGCTTTTTATATTCAAGCCTGCCAGCGTTTTACCTATGAAAAATTATATAGATTGATTCAAGACTTAGCCCAGCTTGAAAAAGCAGTGAAGCAAGAATTTAGTGATGATGTGTGGATAGAGCTAGAAAGGTTTTCGTTGGGGTTTAAGTAATCAAATTATCAGGCATATAGAAAACTCTATATGCCTATTTTCTAGGTTATGCCTAACAAAAACATCCCCTCTCGCTGAAAAATCAAACCGTATTGCTTAATATTTTCATCATACTCTGCAATACCTGCATAAACCGTAAGCGGTTGATTTTGCCAGAGAATTTGTAACTCCCAATAGCTTCCCATATAAACGGCATTATGCACTTCACCAATGTGTTCCGAACTTGCAAGATTTTGTGATAATTTCACCGCTTCTGGGCGGATGCCAAGTGTGTAGTGTCCATCCGCTTGCGGGAATTGCTCTTCATCAACAACTAAAAGATGTTTGCCGATTTTCAGCTGATTTCCCTGTTTTTCTGCAGGCAATAAATTCACTTCGCCCATAAATTTTGCCATAAACGCATTTTGGGGTTGGCGATAAAGCGTTTGTGGTACTCCTTGCTGGACGATCTCGCCTTTGTTCATCACAATCACCTCATCCGAAACTGCAAAAGCTTCCGCTTGATCGTGCGTCACATAAAGGGCGGTGATGTTCAGTTTTTGCTGAAGATGACGAATATTCTCTCGCATTACTCGACGAAGATTGGCATCCAGATTACTCAAAGGCTCATCAAAAAGTAGCACTTTCGGTTTTAAAATCAATGAGCGCGCCAAGGCAACACGTTGTTGTTGCCCACCCGAAAGTTGGTCGATCATTCGTTCTCCCAAGCCTGATAATTCCACTAAGGCGAGCACTTCGGCGACTCTCATCTCCCGTTCTCCTTTTCTAACGCCTTGCATTTTCAGGCTATAGCCCACGTTTTCCGCGACGGTTAAATGCGGAAATAAGGCGTAAGATTGGAACACGATGCCGATATCACGATCTTGTGGTGTAGCTTGAGTAATGTCACAATCTTCCAAGAAAATTTGACCGCTTGTGGGCAAATCTAAGCCTGCGATTAGGCGAAGAATGGTGGTTTTGCCACAACCTGATGGACCAAGCAAAGTCGTCATTGAGCCTTGTTTTAAATGTAAATTAAAGTCTTTGATGACTTCGGTATTACCGAACGATTTATGGATATTTTCTAATCTCAAATAGCCTTGCATTTCACGAACCTTTACGATCTATTAATTTATTAAAGCCCAAAATCACAAGCATCATTACTACAATGAGTGTCGCACCATAGGCAACCGCCATTCCATAATCGCCATCTTCTACACGGTTTAAAATATAGGCGGTCGCCACTTGCGTATTCGGCGTAACCAAGAAAATGATCGCACTCATTGTAGTCATTGAACGAACAAAACTAGTCACCAATGCTGAAAGCAACGCTGGGCGAAGCAGTGGCAAAATAATAAACAGAAACGTTTTAAACGGGCTAACTTTAAGCGATTTAGATGCTTGTTCAAGATTCACATCAATTTGTGCCAGCCCTGCTATGGCGGAACGCATCCCAATTGGCATATTTCTCGTCACCATGGAGAGCACAATAATCACGGCTGATCCCATAAGGTAAATCGGTGCATCGTTGAATGCCATCACATAAGAAACGCCGGCTACCGTGCCTGGAATCGCAAAGCAAAGCAAGGCGATAAATTCAAAAAAGGATTTGCCTTTGAACTGTACGCGCGTAGTTAAATAGGCGATCAATACGCCAAACAGCGCCGTAATGGGCGCAGCACAAAGTGCAAAAATCAGCGTATGAATCAGCGATGGAAAACCACCAAAATCCAAGCCTTGCCCAAATAAACGGAGATAATGCTCAAGCGTAAAACTGTGGTTCACGCCCCAATTGACCACAAAACTCCCAAAGAAAATCGAACCGTATAAAACGGCATTAAACGTAATCCAGATAAGCAAAATGCAAGAAATCAACCATTTTAGACCGCTTGCAAGAGGCAAATGACTCGTTTGATTACCTTTGCCCACTAAGGTTTGATAAGAGCGTTTGCCAAGCCATTGATATT
This sequence comes from Pseudohaemophilus paraphrohaemolyticus, assembly GCF_003253115.1. Classification (GTDB taxonomy): domain Bacteria; phylum Pseudomonadota; class Gammaproteobacteria; order Enterobacterales; family Pasteurellaceae; genus Haemophilus_A; species Haemophilus_A paraphrohaemolyticus_A. Next base: position 329,760 of record NZ_QEQF01000001.1, read on the forward strand.
GAATGAAAAAAATCGCCAATGAAAAGGCAAGTAAAATCACGCCCATTGTGCTTGCGGTGGTGTAATCGGGCTGTGAACCAACGATATAAAAGTAAATTTGGCTTGCTAATACATCATAATTTCCGCCTAAAACAAATGGCGTGCTGAAATCGGAAAGTGATTGGATAAAAGTAATCAAAAAGGCATTCGCCAAAGCGGGTTTCAACAGCGGGAATAAAATATGACGGAAAGTTTGGCTTGGCGAGCTTTTGAGGCTGTAACTCGCTTCTTCCAAATTAGCAGGAATAAATCGCAACGCCCCTTCAATAATCATAAATGCCATTGGCGTAAGGGCAAGCGTATGCGACAGCAAAATACCATTAAAACCATAAAGCCAGTTTTTGTTGATGCCGAACTGTTCAACTAAAAAATAGGTAATCATACCATTTCGCCCCATCAATAGCACCACACCTAACCCGACAACAAAAGGCGGAGTCACAATCGGTAAGATTGAGAATAACTTACTGATAAATTTCGTTTTTTTAGCAATGCGAGTGGTGTAAAGGGCAAAGCAAAGCCCGAAAAAAGTAGAAAGCAGCCCAACGCTTGCAGAAACGCCAATGGACTGCCAAATTACTTTGAGTAAATGCGGTTGTTGGGAGATTCTAAAGGCTTCATCAAGCGAAAATTTGCCATTAATATAGACAATTGTACTTAAAATTGAAAACATTGGGAAAAGGATGAAAGTACAAAGGACAATCAGGCTCGCAAGCAATGCACCAATAATAAAGCGATCGCCCCGTAAAATGCCAAGTCTGGCAATGTTTTCGGTGAATAAAATAAAAATGGAGAGAAATAAAAAGAGCGTTGCGTAGCCAAAACTGGTTGCAGTGAGTTTTGCTGAGAGAAAAATCAGCCCTAAAAAGGCGACTAAAAAGCCGATTTTAGCTTTTGGATGTTTAAAAAATACAATTGCCAATAAAGGTAAAAACCAAAGCCATGTGATATTAACGCTACGCCAGCCTATTGCTGCCAAAATTTCTTTTGCGCTGGAATCAAAAAGCCCATAGTGCAACGCCTGTGATGGAAACACGAGAAAGGCAAGCAAGGGCAAAATCAACCAAAATCGGGATTGGGTAGAAAACATCGGTATTAACGTTATATTTGCTCAAAGAGAAAGCGGTTAAATTTCTTCAAAATTTTGTAAATTCTAACAAAAATTTAACCGCTTGCGGGAAAATAAGGCTATTTAGCAAGTTTATCGCCTAATTTTACATCTTCCACCCACTTATTGATCAGATATTTTCCTTCTTCACTTGAGCCAAATTTATCGAAATCGTATTCCACAAAATCTAATTTTTCCGCATTTGGCATCAATGGCGAAACCTCAGCACCGACAACGGATGGCAATTGATAAAGGTGATGCTCTCGCCAAGGTAATTCTTGGATCTCCTTGGTAAGCACAAAGTCTGCGAAGAGTTTAGCATTATCTAAGTTACGAGCATTTTTCACGATACTGGTTCCGCCTAATGCGTAACCCACTTTGCCTTCTGGAATCACATATTCAATTGGATTGCCTTTCTCTTTTTCAGTAATGTAGGCGTGTGTAAAACCAATGCTTTCGGCAACTTCACCACGCACAAGATTAGAGGTCACTAGGTTACTTTTTGGATATTGTGAAATATTGGCATCCAATTTTTTAAGGTAGTCAAAGGTTTTTTCTTCGCCCCAAAGTGAGATAAGGGTTGCCATAATGGTATAGGTTGTGCCAGATGAGCGAGGATCTGGAATTTGCACTTCGCCAGCTAACTTCGGATTGAGTAAATCTTCCCATTTTTTTGGCATCTCAAGTCCAAGAGCTTTTAATTTCTCGGTATTTATCCCTAGGCCAAGAACTAGCATATAGGTTGCAGAAGTATAGTTTCCTTTGTCCGATGCCATCAATTTTTGGAATTGTGGCAAAATGCTTGCCTGATTTTTCGGGCGATATGCTTCTAATAAACCTAATTCAGCCGCTTGAAAGTGGGGTTCGATCGTACCACCATACCAAACATCAGCTTGCGGATTTGATTTTTCAGCTTTTAATTTGCCTAAAATCGTGCCAGTACTCATTTGAGTAAAGGAAGTTTGCACATCATATTTTTCAGAGAAGCGTTTTGCTACATCTTCACACAATGCATTTTGCACCGTGCAATAAATGGTTAAACGCCCTTCTGCTTGTACATGATGAGAGGCAAGTAGTGCCGTTGTGGCTAAGCCTAAAGAACAAAGTAAAGATTTTAATTTGAGTTGCATATTCACGCTCCAAGGATGTTGTGTATATAAAAGTGAATGGGGTGGACTGTATCACATAGGTTGGGAGTGTCAAGTATTGGTTTTATTCCATTCATATATTTAAAAACCAACAATGCGATCTTTTTTTAGGCAGTTAAACATAAAATAACGATAAATTGAGATTTTTTATTTGACTTCATTTTGATAATCCGTAAAATGCACCTCGTTGTTTCGCACAACACTCCAAATGCGGGAATAGCTCAGTTGGTAGAGCACGACCTTGCCAAGGTCGGGGTCGCGAGTTCGAGCCTCGTTTCCCGCTCCATATTTATCATCTTACGGCGTGTTAGCAAAGCGGTTATGCACTGGATTGCAAATCCATGTAGCTCGGTTCGACTCCGGGACACGCCTCCATTTTAATTGACTTTAAATTTTCATATAGAATCAATTAGCTAATTACTAGCATAAAACATCTATGTTTTCATACCTACTAAAAAGGCATATAAAACCTAATTATCCCATATGCCTTTAATGTCAAATAAACATTACAATCTTATTTATTTTCAGTTGTAGATTCAATCACAGCTTTTTGCTCTGGCGCAGCTTCGTATTTTTTAATTAACTCAGCTTCTAATGCCTTTCCCTCTTTCGCCACTTGATCTAATTTCGCTTGTAATTCGCTAAAAATTTTATGCGATGCTTCTGTTGGCTGCTGAGCTACTTTTTCTCCTTCTGCCATCAATTGTATGCCCAATGCTAAGGCTTCTAAAGATTTTTCTTTAAGTTGTTTCACTTTCTCATCAGTAATTTGCAAAGTATCTGCACTTTGTTTAATCGCATCAGATTGAGCTAATAACGCTCTATTCATTGCATCACGCAATAATTTTTCATCTTTTGCTTTGTCGCCTAGTTTTTCTACTTCAGCGGTAATTGCATTTTCGATACCTTGTTCTTGAGTTTTTTGCCATTCACGGAATTTTTTGTAATCTTCTGCCCCCGCGTCTACTACTTCAGCAGTTTTCTCCTCGGCGTTCACTTCCGTTTTTTCTTGATTGCTTGGTGCAGTTTCTGGTTTTGTTTCTGTTTGGGCTGCTGGTGCTGTGTTTACAACATTAGATGTTGTTTCTACCGGTTTATCACAAGCGGTTAAAAGTGCAGATAATAATGCAATCGCACTTAATGTTTTTAATTTAGTCATATGAAACCTCAAAAAAATGGCTAGCGAAACACTAGCCATTGTTATTATTATTTGAATCTAAAATTATTCGCCGAAAGTTTGTTGTAATTCAGCTTGTAATTGTTGTAGCACATTGCCTTCTTGGATAAGTTTCTGTGTTTTCTCTGATAATGCCTTTTGTGATTCAGGTGTTGGCTGAGCCATCACTTTTACAGAATCTGCTACGATTGAGCTTGATAAAGTTAAAACTTCTTTTGTTTTTGCTTTAAATGCAGCAACTAATGGGCTTTTCACCTCTACCGCATCTAAAGTTTTTACTGTTTCATCTACAGTTTTTATAAATTCAACTAATGCTACTTCTATTTTTTGGGGATCATTTGTTGCTAATTCAGTTTGAAGTTTTTGTTGAGCGGAATCTGCTGCTTGCTCTTGTGCTTTGTTCCAATCTAAGATTTTTTGTAAATCTGCTTTACCTTGAGCTAACTCTTCTGCACTTAATTGCACCGCTGGTTTTACAGTTTCAGTTTGAGCAGGTGATTGAGCTTGCGCTGCTGGTGTTGCGGTTTCAGTTTGAGCAGGTGATTGAGCTTGTGCTGCTGGTGTTGTGGTTTCAGTTTGAGCAGGTGCTTGAGTTTGTGCTGCTGGTGCTGCATCTGCTTTTGGTGTTTCAGCGGCTTTATCAGCTGGTTTATCACAAGCGGTTAAAAATAATGCAAATAATGCTGTTGCACTGATTTTAGTAAATTTAGTCATTTAAGTTTCCTTTGTCTAAAATAAATATTCCTCAATAGAGAGGTTTCTATATTGTACGCTGTATAGACCGACTTTCAAAACGAATGTTCCGTAAAATCTTGTATATTTATGTAAATTTAGGCTTTTTTGTGATGCTTTTCCAAACTACGGTGGCGAATTTGCACTTTTTTACCTTTCGCTTGGAAATATTTTGCGAGTTGTTCCGTCACAAAAACAGAGCGGTGTTTTCCTCCCGTACACCCAATGGCTATGGTCAAATAACTTCGGTTGTTTTTTTCAAGCGCAGGCAACCACATTTCTAAATAGTTGCGTGTTTGATAAATAAATTGATGCACCTCTGTTTGTCGCTCTAAAAAATCAATCACAGGCTGCTCAAGCCCCGTCATTGGGCGAAGTTCTGGGTTCCAATGCGGATTAGGCAAGAAACGCACATCAAACACATAATCTGCATCAGCTGGCAAACCATACTTAAAGCCGAAAGATTCAAATACGATATTTAGCTCTTTCTCTTGATGCCCTTGTAACAATGTTCTTAAATTTTCTGCCAGTTCGTGTGAAGAAAGATGGGTGGTATCAATAATATAATTAGCTTGTTGAAGCAATGGTTCTAGCAGGCGTTCTTCCAAATCAATCGCACTTTCGAGAGATAAATCTTGGCTCGAAAGCGGATGCAATCGGCGAGAATCACTATAACGGCGAATAAGCGTGCTTCGCTCGCAGTCTAAGAACAACAATTTCACGTAATAAGGTGAAAGTTTAGCAAATAGTTCATCTAAAACTTTTGCATCTTCGGGCAAATTTCGAACATCAAGGCTCACAACAGCTGATTCTCTTGACTTCGAGAGATACTCTGCTAATTGAGGGATTAACGGAAGCGGAATGTTATCCACGCAGTAATATCCGACATCTTCTAATGCACGTAATGCAACCGATTTGCCCGAACCTGAACGCCCACTAATAATGATAAGTTCCATAATCCCCCCACCAACTACTCTTCTGTTTCTGATTGTCTATCAATATATGCCAAAATCTGCCAGATTTCATCTGCCGATTGTGCCGTTCTGAGCTGCTTAGCTAATGCTTTATCGCTAAGTTTTTGGGCAATTTGTTGCAAACAGCCTTTGTATTTTTCACAACAGCCTTCAGGAAACATCATGGCATAAACCAAATCAACCTCTTTATTATCGCTCGCCTCATAATCAATGGACTGCTCTAATTTAAAAAAGAGAGCGATAGGTTGATTAAGTTCTTCACAATCAGAAGGCAGTTTTGCGTGTGGTAATGCAATACCATTACCGATGCTTGTAGAACCTAATTTTTCGCGTTTGAACAAATTTTCAAAACAGCTCACAGGGCACATTTCTTTTGTATTAAGACTGTATTCTAACTGGAGAGATTCAGCAACCGTTTTGCCCGCTAACTCTAATAAGCGTTTTTTACTTGAAACGACCACATCACAATAAATATGTTCTGGCGTTAAAAATTCTGTTAATTGCATAAGAAAAGTGCCATTGAAATTCAATGGCATTCGTTATTGGAAGAATTAAAGTTTAAACTGATCACCTAAGTAAACTTCTTTTACTTTCGGATTTTCAAGCACTTGGCTTGGTGTACCTGTCGCAATCATTTCACCACTACCCACAATATAAGCACGCTCACACACATCAAGCGTTTCACGCACATTATGGTCGGTAATCAACACACCTAACCCACGTTCTTTTAGATTGACGATAATTTTTTTAATATCGATAACCGAGATTGGGTCCACTCCTGCAAAAGGTTCATCTAACAAGATAAATTGCGGATTAGCCGCCAGTGCGCGAGCAATCTCCACGCGACGGCGTTCCCCCCCTGAGAGTGCTTGTCCAAGACTGTTGCGGATATGCTCAATATGAAATTCTGAAATTAACTCATCAGCACGTTCACGGCGCTGTTTATCATTCAGATCTTTACGCACTTGCAACACTGCCATCAAGTTATCATACACACTTAAACGGCGGAAAATGGAGGCTTCTTGCGGAAGATAGCCGATCCCTTGTTTCGCACGATCGTGCATAGGTAGCGAGCTAATATCTTCGTGATCAATACGAATTGTACCGTTATCATGGCGAACTAAGCCCACCACCATATAGAATGAGGTAGTTTTACCCGCCCCATTCGGACCAAGTAATCCCACAATTTCACCCGTGTTTACGTGAAAGCTCACATCTTTCACTACATTACGATTTTTATAGCTTTTCGCTAAATGTTCTGCATAGAGCGTTGCCATAACTTTCCTATTTTTTATTCTGATTTAACTGATTTGGAATAAGTACGGTTTTCACGCGTGTTTTTCCACCGCTTGTTGCTTTAAGCTGCTGTTTTTTTACATCATAAGTGATTAACGGTGCCTTAATAAAGCTATCTAATTGCTTCAATTCCGCATCACCCGTTAAAGTTAAAAATTCGCTGTTCAAATCATATTTTACGCTTGAGCCTTTCCCGTTTACAGGCTTACCATCATCAAGAGTTTGTTGGAAAGTAACAGGAGAGCCTACCGCATCTAATGTCTCTTTTTTACCTTCTTGACGAACGATTGTCACTTTATTCGCTTTCACAATAATTGAACCTTGTGTAATGGTAACACCATCAGCAAAAACGACCGTGTTCGTATTCATATCTAATGATTGACTGCCTGAATCAATGTTAATTGGCTGATCAGTATCATTTTTTAGTGCTTGAGCCGATAAACTCACACCTAATAAAGCGGTTAAAATGGTTGTTTTTATTGCAAATTTCATTGTTTTTCCTTCTCTTGCTCATTTGCCACTTTAATGACTGTCGGCTCAATATAGCTTTTCACATCTTTTAGCAAGGTTGCCACTTGCTGTTTTAAATTTCCTTTCAGCCCAACGCCGGTGGTGGTAAAACCTAAACCTTGCGATTTAACTTCGCTATCGGTAAACACATCTTGCGTAGTTAAATTAACTGAAAGATGATCTGTTTCAATACGTTGTAATTTTGAAGTTGGCTCAAGAGCTTGTAGTGTTACATGACCAGAAAGAGTCAAAATTCTCTCCGCGTTGATTTCTGCGTGTTCTGCACTCAATTTCCACTGCTTTAAAGCGGTCAATTTATCAAATAAATTAACTAACGGGTTTGTAAATTCGGTTTTTTCGCTCTCTTCATAACGCTTGATCTCTTCTGCTTCAGCGTAATATTCTGGTTTGCCTTCTAAATCAAACACCGAAGTAGACATTCGATTACCTGTGTAATCTGGCATTCCTTCTTTTTTAATCAGATTATCTAGTCCGTTTGTCTCGTCTTTGGCTTGATATTGCATCCAGCCTAGCAAGGTAGCCACAATCACCAATAGCAGGGCAGTTATTCGTTTATTCATATCCCATACCTATAAATTTAACGCTAAATCATAACATAATTTTGATATTCATACAGAGAGTTAGTTCAGGGATTTTGTAAATTTTGTGAAAAAACTAACCGCTTGTAAGTTTTTTAATACTTACAAGCGGTTAGTTTGCACAGTAATTTTACTAAATTCTAACCCGTATTTCGCATCCCTGCTGCAATCCCTGTGATAGTAATCATCAAGGCTTGTTCAAGTTCTGGATCTGGGTTCTCTGTTTGGCGTAAACGGGCAAGCAACTCAACTTGTAATAAGTTAAGTGGGTCGGTATAAACATTACGTAAGGCGATAGAATCGGCAATCCAAGGTAAATCACCCATTAACTGACCATCGCTCGATAGTGCAAGAATGGTTTGAATATCCTCACTCAATTGCGTACGAAGATTTTGCCCTAGTCGTTGCAACTCTTTAGCGACTAAGCGTTGATCATAATATTCTGCCAACCATAAATCTGCTTTTGAGAACACCATTTCAAGCATACCGATACGAGTTGAGAAGAATGGCCACTCTTTACTCATCTCTTTAAGTGTTGCTTCGTCGCCTGCTTCAATCATTTTACGCAGTGCCGCACCCGCACCAAGCCACGCAGGCAACATTAAGCGGTTTTGCATCCATGCAAAGATCCAAGGAATGGCACGTAAGCTTTCCACACCACCGTTAGGGTTGCGTTTTGAAGGGCGTGAGCCAAGTGGTAATTTAGCTAACTCTTGCTCTGGCGTTGCCGCACGGAAATAAGGCACGAAATCAGGTTCGCCACGTACCACGCCACGATAAATTTCGCATGAAATTTCTGAGCCTTTATCCATTACATCACGCCAGCTCTGTTTAGGCTCTGGCGGCGGAAGTAAGTTCGCTTCTAACACCGCACTCGCGTATAAATTCAAGGTATCAACAGCCACTTCTGGCAAGCCAAGTTTAAAGCGAATCATCTCACCCTGTTCTGTTACACGTAAGCCTGATTTGAGCGAACGAGGAGGTTGAGATAAAAGTGCCGCATGCGCAGGTGCACCACCACGCCCCACTGTACCACCACGACCGTGGAATAAAACGAACTCAATATTATGTTTTTCCGCCAAATTCACTAAGGCTTCTTGTGAGCGATATTGTGCCCAAGAAGCGGCTAACATTCCCGCATCTTTTGCAGAATCGGAGTAGCCGATCATTACCATTTGGTAGTTATTGATAATGCCACGATACCAGCCGATATTGAACAAATCGGTCATTACTTTTTCACTGTGATCCAAGTCGTCCAATGTTTCGAATAGCGGAGCAACGGGAATCGTATATTTACAGCCTGCTTCTTTGAGCAATAAATGTACTGCTAATACATCAGATGCTTCACGTGCCATAGAGATCACATAAGCTGAAATCACGCCTTCTGGCTGCTCAGCGACAACTTTGCAAGTATCTAAAATTTCTTGCGTTTCTGGACTTGGTGTCCAATTGGTTGGAATGAGCGGACGGCGCGAGCTTAATTCACGCACTAAGAACGCCTGTTTATCATCTTCGGTCCATTGAGAATAATCGCCTAAACCAATATAGCGAGTAATTTCAGCAATCGCCATTTCGTGTCGAGTACTCTCTTGGCGAATATCTAAGCGTGAAAGGCTTAAACCAAAGCAACGAATACGACGTAAGCAATCCAATAAGCCACCGTTAGCGATAATACGCATTCCGCAAGCGTGCAGTGATTGGTAGCAATCGAAGAGTGGTTCCCACAACTCTTCATCGTTAAATAGCACGTCCTCTTTGTTAATAGTAGCAGGCTTGTCTTCGATTAACTCGCCAAAATAAGTTAAAGTATTTTGTAATTTGCTGCGTAAACCTTTAACCACAACACGATACGGCTCGATATGGTCGCCATATTTTTCACAGAATTCAGGCGTACAATTGACAACAGAAAGTTCTTCAGCTAAATCGCTGATATCGTTTAAGAAGAGTTCCGCTGCTTTCCAGCGATTCATATAGAACACTTTACGGGTTACTTCCGAAGTCACAAATGGGTTACCATCGCGGTCGCCTCCCATCCAAGAAGAGAAACGCACTGGAGCGAGTGCCACATCGTGCTGCACGCTAAAATATTTTTCTAATTGGAAATTCAACTCACGGCAGAAATCGGGCACCGCTGTCCAAAGGCTATTTTCAATGATTGCCATTCCCCATTTTGCTTCATCAATTGGCGTTGGGCGAGCAGCACGAATTTCGTTGGTGTGCCATGCAAGTGCGATTAACTGCATTAAACGGCGTTGTAAGCAGAATTTTTCACCCTCGGTTAAATCATCGTGTTCTAATTGCTCTAAACATTTGTTGATCTCAACGTGTTTATGCACTAAAGAACGACGGGTTACTTCGGTTGGGTGAGCCGTTAAAACCAGCTCAACGAGTAATTTTTCAACGGTTTGAATGACTAATTCAACAGGCGTATTTTGCGCTTTCAAGCGGGCGAAAAGTGCACCTAAAGCGCGATTACCTAAGGTTTCATCATAGTCGTGACGAGAAATCGTTTGATATTGTTCTGCAATATTGGTGAGGTTTAAGAATTGGCTAAACGCACGAGCCACAGGTAAGACATTTTCAGTTGAAATATGAGCGAGTTTATCCAGTAACTGCTCTCGGGCTTGTTCATCGCCGCTACGAGATTTTTTTGAAAGCTGACGAATACTCTCAATCAGATCTAAAATTTCGCTTCCTTGTGCTTCCCGAATCGTTTCCCCTAAAAATTCGCCCAACATATGAATGTTTTGACGCACGCCAGAATGAGGTTGGCTCATAATATTTCCTCTTTGATTTTGAAAATTAACTGAAAGTAGATATATCGAATTTGAGTTAAAATTTCAACCTAGAATTTTTTTATTTATGAAAAAAATGATAAAACGCAAATTTTCTCTTTTTTAGTTTTTTCATTGCGTTTGTTTTGTCCTACTCGCTCTGCTATGATACGCCCGTTTTATTTACTGATAAGGACAAAAAATGATTACATTACACACTAACTTTGGCGACATTAAAATCGCGTTAAATTTTGAAAAAGCCCCGATTACAGCAAAAAACTTTGAAGATTACTGCAAAGAAGGCTTCTACAACGGTACGATTTTCCACCGTGTTATTGATGGCTTTATGATTCAAGGCGGCGGTATGACTTCTGGCTTAAAAGAGAAAGCAACTAAAGCCCCAATTGAAAACGAAGCGCACAATGGTTTAAGCAACAAACGCGGTACGCTTGCAATGGCTCGCACTTCAGACCCACATTCAGCGAGTTCACAATTCTTTATTAACGTGGCAGATAACACCTTCTTAGATTATCGTGCAAAAGAGATGTTTGGTCGCCAAGTGGTTCAAGAATGGGGCTATGCAGTATTCGGTGAAGTGGTTGAAGGGATGGATGTTGTTGATAAAATCAAAGGCGTGAAAACAGGCAATAAAGGTTTCCACCAAGATGTGCCTGTTGAAGAGGTAGTGATTGAGTCTGTGAGTGTAGAGTAAGTTCAGATTTCTCCTAGAGCTTTTTCCCTAGGTTACGCATAATTCAGCCCCTTTGGGGCTGTTTTTATATATTTAAATCAATTGACAATAATGAAAACCTACCTCGTTGGCGGTGCTGTCCGCGATGCTTTATTAAATATCCCCGTAAAAGACCGTGATTTCTTAGTGGTTGGCTCAACGCCTGAAGAACTCCTTTCGCTTGGCTATCAACAAGTGGGGGCGGACTTCCCTGTTTTCCTACACCCAGAAACCAAAGAAGAATACGCCCTTGCACGCACAGAACGCAAAAGTGGGCAAGGTTACAACGGTTTTATCTGTGATTTCTCACCAGATGTGACGCTTGAGCAAGACTTAATCCGCCGCGATCTAACCATCAACGCAATGGCTCAAGATCTCACAAGCGGTGAAATTTTCGATCCATTTTGCGGATTGCAAGATCTGAAAAACAAAATGCTTCGCCACGTTTCTCCGGCGTTTGCGGAAGATCCGCTGCGTGTATTACGCGTGGCACGCTTTGCGGCTCGGTTTGCCCATTTAGGCTTTAAGATTGCCGATGACACGGTAAATCTGATGCAAAAAATGGCCGCTTGTGGAGAGCTCGCTCACTTAACTGCTGAGCGAGTTTGGCTTGAAACACAAAAAGCCTTTGCTACCCCTTCGCTACATATTTATTTTGAAGTGTTGCGAGAAGTGGGAGCATTGAAAGTCCTCTTTCCTGAAATTGATGCCTTATTTGGCAAGCCCCAACCAGAAAAATATCACCCCGAAATTGATAGCGGTGTACATACGTTAATGGTATTAGCACAAGCTAAAAAATTAGCAAAACAGGCGGAAAATCCGACCGCTTTACTCTTCTCTGCCCTTTGCCACGATTTAGGAAAAGGCTTAACACCCGAAGATATTTTGCCACACCATTATGGGCACGAAGTCAAAGGCATTCAGCCGACAAGAAATTTAGCGAATCGCTTAAAAGTGCCTAGCGAGGTCAAAGACTTTGCGATTTTGGTGACCGAGTATCACACTCATTGCCATAAAATTGCTGAGCTTCGCCCTGAAACGGTGTTAAAACTCTTTAATACGTTAGATGTGTGGCGAAAACCCAATCGATTTAAAGATTTCTTGCTTGCTTGCGAAGCAGATAGCAAAGGCCGCTTAGGTTTTGAAGATCGCGAATATCCGCAAGCTCAACTTGCGATGCAATATTTTGAAGTGGCAAATAAAGTGGATGTGCAGCAAGTGATTAGAGATGGCTTTGAAAAACAAGCAATTCGGGATGAGTTGAATAAACGCAGGATTTTAGACATTAAACGCATTAAATCACAACAGTAAGTAAGCATTGCACAAAACGAATGAGCTTGCCTAAAGCACGCCTAAGTAGTCGTTTTGTGCAATCACTTTATGTTTAGCTATTCAACATCCCTTCCAACGTTTCCTGTGCTTCTAACCATTCCATTTCAATCTCTTCTACTTTCTGTTTTGCTGAGATCTGCTTGGCAAGTGTTTCGGTCAGCTGGGCTTTATTTTCTGCTTCGTAGATTTCACTGGTTGCAAGTAGCTCTTCGAGCTTGTTTAACATCGCCATTGCCTTTTCTAGCTCTTTTTCAAGTTGAGTAATTTTCTTGCGAAGTGGGGCGGTTTGTTGACGAAGTTCTGCCTCCAAACGTTTTTGCTCCTTGCGATCTTGCGCTGAAAGATTACCGCTTGTACTCGTACTTTCTTCACTGCTAGCGGTCGAATTTTCCTCTTTTTTTGCAGAAGCCAATGCAAGAGCATTTTGTCCGTTTAGCCATTTTTGATAATCTTCTAAATCGCCTTTAAACTCTTCGACTTTATGATCGTGCACCAAATAAAATTCGTTCACCGTGCTACGCAATAAGTGACGATCGTGCGAAACCACCACAAGCGAGCCTTCGTAATAAGTAAGAGCATCGGTAAGAGCTTGGCGCATTTCTAAATCAAGGTGGTTGGTCGGCTCGTCCAATAAGAGTAAATTCGGGCGTTGCCACACAATCAAGGCAAGCACAAGGCGGGCTTTTTCACCGCCAGAAAAAGATCTGACCGCTTGTTTCACTTTATCACCTTTGAAGTCAAATCCGCCTAAGTAATTACGCAATTCTTGTTCGGTTTTTTCGGGTGCAAGCTTTTCCAAATGCCAAAGTGGGCTTTCATCAAAACGTAGCGTATCGACTTGGTGCTGTGCAAAGTAGCCAAGCTGTACACCTTTCGCTAATTGCACTTGCCCTGACAGGGCAGAAATCCCCCCCGCAAGCAGTTTAATCAGAGTAGATTTACCCGCACCGTTTCGCCCTAAAAGCCCGATGCGAGAACCTGGCACGAGGTTGAGTTTGACCGATTTCAGCACTGTTTTATCGCCATAACCCGCTGCAACATTTTCCATCATCAATAGCGGGCTTGGTAAGCTCAATGGCGGGCGGAATTCAAATTCAAACGGAGAATCTGCATAGGCTGGTGCAATTAACTCCATTTTTTCCAAAGCTTTAATACGGCTTTGAGCCTGTTTGGCTTTGGTTGCTTTTGCTTTGAAACGGTCGATAAAACTTTGTAAATGTGCCACTTTGCGTTGCTGTTGTTGATAAGCAGCATTTTGTTGGCTGATTTTAGTTGCTCGCTGAATTTCGAATGAGGTGTAGTTGCCCGTATATTCGTTCAATTTTTGGTGTTCAATATGAATAACGCGGTCTATAATCGGATCAAGAAAATCACGATCGTGTGAAATCAATAACAATGTGCCACGATAGTTGGTCAACCAACGTTCAAGCCAAATCACGGCATCCAAATCCAAGTGATTGGTCGGTTCATCAAGAAGGAGTAAATCTGAACGACAAATCAACGCTTGTGCTAAGTTTAGACGCATACGCCAACCGCCCGAAAAAGATTTTACGGGGAAATTCAGCTGTTCGGTGCTAAAGCCTAAGCCATTTAATAACGTTGCAGCACGAGATTGAATTGTCCACGCATCAATGGTGTCTAATTGGGCGTGTGTGGTGGCGATTAAATGACCATCGTTATCGTGGTTGGCTTGTTCAAGTTGTGCCATGAGTTGTGTGTATTCACGGTCGCCTTGAATCACATAGTCGATTGCTGAAATATCTAGTGCGGGGGTTTCTTGGTTCACCCACGAAATTGCCCAACTTTTCGGCAAGCTAACTTCACCGCCTTCTGGTTGTAATTCATTTTTTAAGAGTGCAAAAAGCGAAGATTTTCCACAACCATTTTTACCGACTAGCCCCACTTTTTGACCTGTGTGGATGGTGGCGGAAGTGTTTTCCAAAAGCGTATTTAAACCGCGTTTTAAAATTAAATCTGTAAAAAAAATCATAATAAATTGACTAAATATGCTAAAATTAACAGCATATTTTAGCATAATCAAAGAAGAGATGTTTGATTCATTCGATGTACAATTTGTTCTATATTGAGCAGTCATATGGTTGTGTAATAGGCTTGACTTTAGTCTTCGTTGCAATAAATAATCTATATCTCAAATTGAGATTTTTACACAACAAGTAACATCTCTTAGTTAATTTACTTTTAAGGAAACACTATGAAATTCTCTAAAAAAGCACTCTTTTTAGCAACGGCATTAACCTCAGCGGTGCTTGCAGGTTGCCAAGCACAATCTAACGTCTTGGTATTTAATACGCCATCACCAACGGCAACGTTTAATACCAACAACCAAACCGCTGCAGTAAGCGTCAATACGCGCGATTTACGTACTTCACGCGAAGTCTCTTCTTACACTAAAAATGGCGAAGTGATCCGCTTAACTTCAAGCCCTGAAGTAGTGCAACTTTTACAACAAGCGGTACAACAAGATTTAAATGCAAAAGGTTTCCAATTAGTGCAAGGTGCAGCGAATGCGAACGTCACTGTGAATGTAAAACGTTTCTTCGCAACGGTTGAGCAAGGCAATCTTCGTCACAAAACCAATGCGGAAGTGAATGTAGATATTGCCGTGCAAGGTGCAAAAGGTAACTTCAACAAATCCTTTAATGCTACCCGTGGTTATGAAGGTGCGTTGGGGGCAGATAATAAAGACATCCAAAAAATCTTAAACCAAGCCTATCAAGATGTGATCAACGCCATTTATAACGACAACGAAGTGGCGAATGCAATTCATCAATATAAATAATATTGTTTTGATGTAGCAACTATGTTGCTCCCATGTAGGGGCGAATTACATTCGCCCTATAGCTTCATACCAGATTATCTTCACAATAGGGCAAATATTATTTGCCTCTACAAAATTATGCGAATCCCAAGAATTTATCATCCCTCATCATTAGCCAACCAAACAAGCTGTATGCTTAGCGAAGATGCCACCAATCACGTTGGGCGTGTATTAAGAATGAATGAAGGTGATGCCATTATTTTATTTGATGGCTCAAACCATATCTTTCACGCCACATTACAAGCGGTCGAAAAAAAGCAAATTATTGCAAAAATTCACGCTAGCGAATTAGATGATCGCGAATCACCTTTGCCTATTCATTTGGGGCAAGTAATTTCTCGTGGCGACCGAATGGAATTTACCATTCAGAAATCCGTAGAGTTAGGTGTAAAAACCATTACTCCGCTTTGGTCGGAGCGTTGTGGCGTAAAACTCAATGAAGAACGCCAAGATAAAAAATTGCAACAATGGCAGAAAATTGCAATTGCGGCTTGCGAGCAGTGCGGACGTAATGAAATCCCTGAAATTCGCCCCATGATGAAGCTCACCGATTGGTGCAAAGAGCAAGATGGGATGCTAAAGTTGAATTTACATCCTAGAGCCCAATATACTATCCGTCAATTGCCGAATATGCCGAAAGAAGGCGTGCGATTGCTCATTGGTTCTGAAGGCGGGCTTTCTCCCGAAGAGATTGCAATGACAGAAACAGAAGGCTTTACCGAAGTGTTGTTGGGCAAACGAGTATTGCGTACAGAAACCGCATCTCTTGCGGCAATTACTGCTTTACAGGTCTGCTTTGGTGATATTTAACGAGAAAAGAGAATGTTAGAGAACTTACAAGGTAAATTTTTAATTGCAACGCCCGACATGGACGATCCTTATTTCGATCGTGCCGTTGTGTATATTTGTGAACACAATAACAACGGAGCCATGGGGTTAATCATCAATATACCAACCGATTTGTCTGTGTTGGAACTGCTTACACGAATGGATTTCCAAATGGCAAATCAGCGTGATTATAAAAAAGATCAAATGGTATTAAGTGGCGGTCCTGTGAGCCAAGATCGCGGCTTTATTGTCCATACCAAAACGGCACAATCTTTCTTGCACTCTTATAAAGTCACAGATGATATTATGCTAACCACATCGGGCGATGTGTTGGATACCTTAGGCACAACAGATGCACCTGAACACTTTATTGTTTGTTTAGGTTGCTCTACTTGGAATAGCGAGCAGATACAACAAGAAATTGCTCAGAATATGTGGATTTATTCCGATGCAAATAACAAAACGTTATTCAAAACAGGTTACCTTGATCGCTGGTTAGAAGCCAATGAGATGATGGGCATTTCATCGGGGGTGTTAAGCGCGGCGGGAAGAGCTTAAACCTGCCAAATTTTTTATTATTCATCTTCATTATTCGTTATTCATCAAACAAAAAGGCTAGCATTTCTGCTAGCCTTTTTCATTAGATAGAAATTCTATCTTTCTGCATTAACCAATTACCATTGGAAACCGTATGCAGCACCCACCATCGCATCTTTCTTACCAGATACGTTTGATGAACCGCTTAGTTTGATAATATGTTTACCATTATCTGATAAGCGTGAATAACCAACTGCTACTGCTTGTTCACCACGGTAGTTAGTAGTTGCAACACCTACCATAGATTTACCAGAGGTATGTGGTTGTGGAATCATACCGATTGCACCAGCAATTGCGGTACCTTTTCTGCCACGTTTCTCCACTTGGTCAATCTTATCGTTTAATTTACCGATAGCTTGAGTGTTTTGGTTGATGTTTGCTTTCGCGTCATTTAATTGACGAACGTTTACTGCATCACCATCTTTCACGCCGTTTGCAACGTTAGTTACACGAACAGGTTTTCCTGCATTGTCACCGAATTTAACTTCAGTTACGTTATCGCCTGCTTTAGAAGTGCTGATTGTAGTTGCAGCATCACCTTTACCTACTGTTGCTTTTTCAGTAGTTACAGTGTTTACGCTCACATCGTTCGCTAACGCGTAAGTCACATTGTTGCCATCACGTTTAACTTTTAAGTTTTTACCTGCAGTGTGAGTAACTGTTGTACCTGCACTTACAGATGCACCTTTATCGTTAGCCGTTGAAGTTTCGATAGCTTCTTGTGAATCTGCCACTTTCACTGTCCATGCTGCACTGTTGATTGCATCTGCTACATTTTTCACAGTTGCAACTTTGTTTTCATCGCCTGCATTCACAGTTACTTTACCACGGTTTGCATCGTCTTCCGCTGTGCTTGCATTTACAAGAGAACCTGTATTCACTTTCACGCCGTCTGCACCAACGGTTAAGGTAGAGTCTGCTGCTTTAACAGAGAAGTCCAACGTAGTTTTTTTACCGTCTGTGTTTGGTGTAATCACAACAGAGTTGTCTTTACTTGTAAAGTTAACGGTATCGGCATGAGTTACAGCATCAACGCCTTTGTCGTTTGCTTGCAAGTTCCAACCTGCGTTTAATACATCTTCAACTGTTGCCGCTTCGTTCTTTTTAGCATCTAGGCTTTCTGGTGTTGTAGTCACAGTTTCAGTTGGTGCTGCAATATGGCTGTCTAAACCAGTTAATTTACCATTAGAAAGAACCGTTTTGTCTCCAGCCTTCACGCTGTCTACCTTAATATTTGGTGATAATCCAATTGTTACTTTCTTATTATCAGTTGTATCTGGAGTAATATGAACATTTTGATCACCCTTAATTTCATTTATTGCACCAGTTGAAGGCAAAGCAAGTGTAAATTTAGGTGTGAACTTAATTACAGCATTATCATCAGTACCAGTTTGTTCAATAGTAAGTTTAGATGGATCAGCACTTTCAAATTTTACTTTAGCACCAGCGTGTACTTTTGCTGCATTACCTCTATCTGCTGTGGCTGTCCAGTAGAGACTATTTACTGTGCTTGCTAATTCACTACCCGTTACTACGCCTTCGTTTTTTGTAGTTGGAGCTACTGCTTTACCATCCGCTACCGTTACATCTGCTTTTTTCGTGCCAATAGTAATAGTATTGTTATCTGCTTTTGTTGAGATAAAGCTATTATTTTCACCTTTAACAGTTAAACCCTGATCCCATAAGCGCACATCTGCACCTTTCTTTTCAGTTGTGTCACCTGCAATTTGTAAGTTAACAGATTTTAATTGCGCTACGTTTACTGCGTCAGTATCTGCTTTACCTGCTGCCAAGTTGTTGATTTGACGAGTATCAGTATTGCTACCTACAGAAACGCCAGCTCTCGTTGAAGTTAACACATTGCCTGTTAACGGAGTGTATGTATTTAACACAGAACGAGCGTTACGAGTAGTTGTGTTTTGGTCGAAACCCTTAACGCTTTTATCAACAGTAGTTTTAGAGTTAGAACCTAAAGCTACGCCGTCTTGGATATTCGCTATTGATTTAGGACCAGCAGCGAAAGCAAATTGAGCACTTGCCGCAGATTCAGAACCGATTGCCGTTGCATATTGGCTGTTTGTTGATGATGCTTTGTAACCAATTGCAACAGAATGATTTGATTTAGCCGCACTTTCACGACCGATTGCAATTGCGTTGCTACCCGTTGTTTCCGTGATAATACCAATTGAGATACTGCTGTTACCTGATGCTTTAGCGGCTTGGTACTGACCAGCACGATTTGGGTTGCTTGTTGTTGCTCCACCAATTGCGATTGCAAAATCATTATCTGCTTTAGAGAAAGTACCTAATGCAACTGTTGCTTGTTTGCTTGCTGCCGCAGAAGTACCTACAGCAGTAGCATGGTTACTTGTTGCTTGAGCAGAACGACCTAATGCTGTTGCTCGGTCATAAGTTGCTTGTGCTTGCATACCTAAAGCTGTGGTTGATTGCCCCATTGCTTTCGCCTCAGCACCCACAGCAGTGGTAAAGTTACCGTTATTTTGGTAGGAACCACGCTTAGTATCTATACCTGCATAAGCTTGTTGACCTAATGCAGTTGAAGATCCACCTAATGCACTAGAGTATGAACCTAAAGCAACCGCTGCTTGACTAATGGCTGCACCGCTACCAGTTGCTTTCGCCATTAAACCGATTGCAATATGACCGTTACCACCGTTTTGACCATTTTCGCCACCAGAGTGAGAGCCGTTACCAATTGCGATACCATCATACGCTGTTACTGTTGCACCTGCAGTTTGAGTCGCACCGTTTAAAGATTGCTTTGATACGTGATCAGTACCAATTGCTAAGCCACCGCGGTCATATGCAGTAATAACTGGCTTTGCTGACTCTGCCGCCATTACACCACTTACTGTTACTAAAGAAGCCGCTAAGACTGAAAGTTTAGCCACTTGTTTTACTGAGCTTTGTTTTTTATGAGCCTTACTTAATTCAGACACAACCGTCCATGATTGAGTTGCGTGATTCCAAATAACTTTAAATATTTTATTCATTTACATGTTTCCTTATGAATAAGAGGTAGATTATGGTGCTTTTAAATAAAAACGCCTGTAGAAGTTGATCATCTTAGAAGTAAGATATCAAGTCCTCATAATAATACCTTTTTTTTGCTTAATAAAGAAACAAATTTACATAAGATTACACGAAAAGAAATTTGGGATAGGAGTTTTGGGGATAAATTTACAAAAAATTAACAATTTAAGTGCAAATTATCTAAAAAGAGAAGATAAGTAAAGGGCGAGTATAACCCCGCCCAAACATATAATGGATTTATTATTCCACTTTTAAGATACGGCAAGTGTTTGTGCCGCCTTCTTTTAACTCATCGCCATGCGTTAATAACACTAAATCGCCTGCTAATAAGTAGCCTTGCTCTTTTAATAATGCTAATGCTTTTTTCGCACCATCAATCGTGCGGCTCTCTTCATCGTAGAACACTGGGGTTACACCACGATATAATGCCGTACGGTTTAATGCACGTGGGTTACGTGATAATGCGAAAATAGGTAAGCCAGAACTGATACGGCTCATTAATTTTGCGGTTTCGCCTGAGTGAGTTAATGCGATAATCGCAGAAACGCCTTCTAAGTGGTTTGCGGTGTACATTGCAGACATTGCAGTTGCTTCATCAACGTGTGTAAATGTACCTTCCATACGGTGACGAGAGACATTGATGCTTGGCATAGATTCTGCACCTAAACATACATCCGCCATAGATTTTACGGTTTCAACCGGGTAGTCACCGTTTGCGGTTTCGCCTGAAAGCATTACTGCATCAGTACCATCTAATACCGCATTCGCCACGTCCATTACCTCTGCTCGAGTTGGCATTGGTTTTTTGATCATCGATTCCATCATTTGGGTTGCCGTAATCACTACGCGGTTTAATTTACGTGAACGACGAATTAAACGTTTTTGCACGCCAACTAATGCTGCATCACCAATTTCAACACCCAAGTCACCACGTGCCACCATAATCACGTCTGCACCTAAGATGATGTCGTCCATCGCTTCTTCTGTTGCAACAGTTTCAGCACGTTCTACTTTCGCAACGATTTTCGCATCTAAGCCTGCTTCTTGTGCTAATTGACGTGCATAGTTTAAGTCTGCACTTGATTGTGGGAATGACACCGCTAAGTAATCTACGCCAATTTTTGCTGCTAATTTGATGTCGTTTTTATCTTTTTCAGTTAATGCTGGTGCAGATAAGCCACCACCTAATTTATTGATCCCTTTGTTGTTTGATAAAGGGCCACCAACAGTCACTTCAGTGTGAACTTTCACGCCTTCAACTTCTAATACTTTTAATTGAACGTTACCATCGTCTAATAAAAGAATATCGCCTGGTACGACATCGTTTGGTAAGTTTTTATAGTCTAAACCTACTGCATCTTGGTGACCTTCACCACGTGGCAAATCTGCATCTAAAGTGAATTTATCACCGATATTTAAGAAAATTTTGCCATCTTTAAAGGTAGAAACACGGATTTTAGGGCCTTGTAAGTCACCTAAAATTGCCACGGTTTTACCTAATTTAGTCGCAATTTCACGTACTTTATTTGCACGCTCAATGTGATCTTCTGGAACACCATGAGAAAAGTTCATACGAACCATATTTGCACCTGCGGCAATAATTTTTTCCAAAGTATTGCCACGGTCAGTTGCAGGACCTAATGTGGTAACAATTTTGGTTCTTCTTAATTTTCGAGACATTGATTACTCCAATTATTGAAAGTTAGATTTTAAAAAATTTTCTTGATACAGTAATAACCATACAAAACTCTGGGTATTATACGCCTAAAATATAATTCTTGAAATACAAAAATAGGAAACAGCTTATGAACATCTGGATTATGCGCCACGGAGAAGCAGGCTTTGATGCGCCAACCGATAGCGAAAGAACCTTAACAGAAAAAGGCAAAAATGCAGCGTTTTTACAAGGCAAATGGTTGGGTGAACAATGTATTCCGCGAAATATTCAGTTCGATAAAATCTTAGTAAGCCCTTATGTTCGAGCTCAGCAAACACTTACAGCACTCACACAAGGCATGGAAGCGGTTGGTTTTTCCCAACATTTTGCAAATATTACTGAGGAATGGGATGAAATCACGCCAAGTGGTTCACCTGTTTTGATCCAAGATTATTTGGCATTTTTGAATGAAGAAGGGGCAAAGCAAGTACTTATCGTTTCACATTTACCGCTGGTGTTTGATTTAGTCCAAACATTCACACAATATCAGCAAAGCGTGCATTTTTACCCCGCTGTCATCGCTGAAATCCATTGGAATGGAACAAAAGGCGTGCTTTTACAAGAAAAAATCGCTTAAACAAAAAAATCAAGCAGATTTTTTCATATTTTTTATTAAATTGTTTAAAAATCACTCTTCTCAAACGTGTAAAAAATGCGTATGATACGCCCCCTTAATTGTTGCATTACATAACAATTAGGCAAATTATAAAAAGATGCAGTATGGAATTGCATCTTTTTTCGTTGATATTTTAAGAAGAATGCGGAGAAATGATGCGAATTGGACAATATGAATTTAAAAACCGTATTTTCCTCGCACCAATGGCAGGAATCACTGACCAACCATTTCGCCGTTTATGTAGCCAGCTTGGTGCTGGGCTTACCTTCTCTGAAATGATGTCAACTAACCCTGATGTATGGCATACTGAAAAGTCTAAACTGCGTTTAGCTCATCACCAAGAAATTGGCATTAATGCCGTACAAATTGCAGGAGCTGATCCTATTGAAATGGCAGAAGCAGCAAAGGTAAATGTAAGCTATGGTGCTGAAATTATTGATATCAATATGGGATGCCCCGCTAAAAAGGTAAACAAAAAAATGGCAGGCTCTGCCCTTTTGCGTGAGCCCGATTTAGTGGCTGATATTTTACAGACTGTGGTGAATGCTGTAGATGTGCCTGTTACCTTGAAAATTAGAACAGGCTGGGATCTTGAGAATCGAAATTGCGTAGAAATTGCCCAAATTGCAGAGCAATCGGGTATTCAGACTTTAACGCTTCATGGACGCACACGAAGTTGTTTATTCAACGGAGAAGCAGAGTATGAGAGCATTAAAGCGGTCAAAAATGCGGTTTCCATTCCAATTATTGCCAACGGGGATATTACCTCCGCTGAGAAAGCGAAATTTGTGCTCGATTACACAGGCGCAGATGCCGTGATGATTGGTAGAGGGGCTTATGGTCGCCCTTGGATATTCAAGGAAGTGAATGATTTTTTAGAGAATGGTTATTACACTACCTTAGCAACGGAAGAAAAATGTCGCCTTATGTTGCGACATATCCAAGATCTTCATCAGTTTTATGGCGAAGAAAAAGGATATCGGATTGCTCGGAAACACGTCAGTTGGTATGTAGAAAATTTAATGCCAAACTCAACTTTTAAGCGTGCTTTTAATGCGTTAGAGAGTGCGAAAGCGCAGCTCGATGCATTAGAAGATTTTGTAGAAGATCTTTTAGATTAAGTGGATAAAGGAAATGATTGAACAACCAGTAAACAACCCATTAACGGTTACAATGCTAAATGCACAAGCTCAACAAGTAGTAAAACCACTACGCGATAACGTAAAAGCAGCATTAAAAAACTATTTAGCACAATTAAATAATGAAGATCCAACAGAATTATACGAATTAGTATTATCTGAAGTTGAGCATCCAATGCTTGATATGGTGATGCAATATACACGCGGTAACCAAACTCGTGCTGCAACTATGCTTGGCATTAACCGTGGCACATTACGTAAAAAATTAAAAAAATACGGTATGGGTTAATTCTTACTCGGATAAAAAACCTCACTCATCGAAAGATAGTGAGGTTTTTTACGATATTATACTGCCGTTGTTCCATCATCATAGTCTGGACTCAAAATGAACATTTAAAGATAATTAGCCAATATAGGGGAAATGTTAAGGAATTTTTATGGAAACGCCAAAATCCGATAATGTAATGATAAAAAGGCATAATAAAAATCCCTATTGAATTAAAGTTTCAATAGGGATTTTAAGATTTTTAATCAGTAAAAAATTACCAACCTTTTACTACACCATCTTTGAAGTGTTTTTGTGCTTCTTGGAACACTTCTTCAGTTTGATATGCTTTCACAAAGTTTTTCACCTTGTCGCTATCTTGGTTATCTTTACGAGCCACGATGATGTTTACATATGGAGATTCTTTGTCTTCCACAAACACACCGTCATTTGCACTTAAACCGACTTGCCCCGCGTAAGTGTTGTTGACCACCGCTAAATCTACATCATCCAATGCTTTTGCTGCGACCGAAGTATCAACTTCTTGGATTTTTAAGTTTTTCGGGTTTTCAACAATATCAATCGCGGTTGAGAATAGATTTGTGTTGTCTTTTAATTTGATTAAGCCTTGTTTTTCTAACAAGATTAACGCACGTGCAAGGTTACTTGGGTCATTTGGCACAGCTACTACTGCACCATCTTGTAACTCGCTCACTGATTTAATTTTTTTAGAATAACCCGCTAATGGATACACGAATGTGTTACCTACGATAACAAGGTTATCTAAGCCTTTAGATGCCGTATCTTTGTCTAAATATGGTTTATGTTGGAAAGCATTAGCATCTAAATCGCCTTTACTTACCGCTGTGTTTGGTAATGCGTAGTCGTTAAATAAAACGAACTCGACATCTAAACCATATTTTTCTTTTGCGATTTGAGCCGCTTTTTCTGCCACGGTGTGTTCAGGGCCAGACATTACGCCTACTTTGATTTTTTGAGTAGGTTGAGCTGCTGGAGTTTGAGCAGTTTCTGCTTTTTTCTCTTCGTTACAAGCGGTTAAAGCTAATGCTGAAACGAATGCAACAGTTAATACTTTTTTAAAGTTCATAAAATACCTCTAAGAGATGTTGTGTTTAACTTGATCTTAGCGATGATCATATTTCTTCGCCAAATGATCGCCTAGTTTTTGAGAAACCATCACAATGGCCACAATAATGACTGTTGCAATCCATTTCACATAAACCATATTGCGGTGTTCGCCATAACTAATCGCAAGATTACCTAAGCCACCCCCGCCAACAGCGCCAGCCATTGCCGAATAACCAATTAACGCCACAAGCGTTAACGTGATACCGTTAATTAAAATCGGTAAAGATTCTGGCAAATAGAAACGGGTTACTACCTGCCAATTTGTTGCTCCCATTGATTTTGCTGCTTCGGTTAAACCTGCAGGAATTTCAAGCAAGGCATTTGCAGTTAAGCGTGCAAAGAATGGAATAGCTGACACACTTAATGGCACGATTGCTGCCGTTGTGCCTAATGTTGTTCCGACAATTAAACGGGTGAAAGGCAACAGCACAATTAACAAAATAATAAACGGCACAGAACGACCGATATTGATAATAATATCTAAAAATTGGTATGCACGTTGGTTCTCTAAAATCTCGCCTTTAGCTGTTAAGAAAGCAAAAAAACCGATTGGCAAGCCAATTACCACAGAAAGCAATGTTGCAACAAAGCCCATATAAATGGTTTCTACCGTTGATGAAGCCACGAGTTGCCACATCTGCGGAGTAAGCTCATTGAGAAAATCATTCCACATAACCTAGCACCTCAACTTTTACGTTATTATCAATTAAATAGAATCTTGCTTCTGAAATCGCATCTTCTTCGCCGGTGACCTCCGCAATCACAAAGCCGAATTTTACACCACCTGCATAATCAATTTGCGACATCAAAATACTAAAATCAATGCCGAAGCGTTTTGAAGCGTGCGAGAGCAATGGTGCATCAACCGAACGCCCTGTAAATTCAAACTTAATAATCGGTTTGTTTTTCTCTGCGGTTGGTTGAGCAGAAAGTTGTTCCATATACTCTTGCGGAAGCTCAATATGGAAGGTCGATTGAATAAATTTCTGAGCCAGTACGGTTTTCGGATTAGAGAAAATTTCACTTACTGACCCCGTTTCAATCAGCTGACCTTTATCAATCACCGCCACACGATCACAAATACGTTTGACCACTTCCATTTCGTGGGTAATCAACAAGATAGTTAAGCCTAAACGTTTATTGATGTCTTTTAAAAGTTGCAAGATCGATTGCGTGGTTGCAGGATCTAGTGCACTGGTTGCCTCATCACAAAGCAATACTTTTGGGTTAGAAGCTAACGCACGAGCAATAGCGACACGCTGTTTTTGACCACCAGATAAATTACTTGGGTAAACATCTTTACGCTCGGTTAAACCGACTAATTCAAGCAACTCATTCACTTTCTTCTCAAGCTGCTCTTTTGGCGTATTATTTAAACGCAATGGCAACGCCACGTTTTCAAATACGGTTTGCGAAGAAAGCAAATTAAAATGCTGGAAAATCATTGCAATGTTGCGGCGAGCTAAAATCAGATCTTTATCTGACATTGCGGTTAAATCTTGTCCATCGACAATCACTTGCCCAATGGTTGGGCGTTCTAATAAATTCACGCAACGAATCAGTGTACTCTTCCCTGCCCCAGAAGCTCCAATTACGCCGTAAATTGTGCTTTTCGGAACTTCAAGGTTTACATTGTCAAGGGCAGTAATTTTTTTGCCCTTCACCTCAAATTGTTTGCTGATATTTTTCAGCTCAATCATAAATTTATCCACACACTTGTTAAAATATTTCGGTTATTTTAGACGTCTAGAATGCTATGTCAATTCACCTTGCTTATTTTTTTATTCAAAAATGGAATAAAGACAAACTAAACTGCCCATTTTTACTGAAATTAAGCGATCAAATCAGGATTATTTCGCTGCATTTTGACATCAATATAGCTACAACTTGGCTTGATTTTAAGCTGATTTTGTTTAGCAAACTCAATTACGGCAGAATAGAGTTTCCCAGCAATCCCCTTGCCTTGAAAGGCTTCATCCACTTTTGTGGTAAATACATCAATCACATCATCACGAATATAACGATAGCGTAATTTGCCCATTTTTACTTCACCTTCAAAATAACTAAATTCGCCTTGTTCTGCGTTATGAATAATTTGCATACTTTGCTCCTAAAAATTTCACTTTGTAAAAAATTTGTAGAAATACACCGCTTGCTAATGAAAAAAGCAAACGTTTGCGTTATAATCTCGCCCGATTTTTTTATTTTAATCTATATTAAAGGGAACTCAAAATGGCGATTCAACAAGCGTTATTAAGTGTGTCTGATAAAAAAGGCATTGTGGAATTTGCACAAGGGCTGGTGGCTCGTGGTGTAAAATTGCTTTCAACAGGCGGAACAGCAAAATTACTTGCTGAAGCAGGCTTGCCTGTGACTGAAGTGTCAGACTACACGGGTTTCCCTGAAATGATGGATGGGCGCGTAAAAACTCTTCATCCGAAAGTACACGGTGGGATTTTAGGGCGTCGCAGCATCGATGATGAAGTAATGAACCAACACGGTATTGAGTGCATTGATATGGTGGTGGTGAATCTTTATCCGTTCGCTGCAACGGTCGCAAAACCAGATTGCACCCTTGAAGATGCGGTAGAAAATATCGACATTGGCGGTCCAACAATGGTGCGTTCTGCAGCGAAAAATCACAAAGATGTAGCGATTGTGGTAAATAATGGCGATTTCGATGCAATTTTAGCAGAGATGGATCAAAACGAGAATAATCTGACCTTAGCTACTCGCTTTAACCTTGCAATTAAAGCCTTTGAACACACTGCGCAATACGACAGTATGATTGCCAACTACTTCGGACAAAAAGTGCCACCTTATCAAGGGGCAGAGGACGAAGATTTAACC
Source organism: Pseudohaemophilus paraphrohaemolyticus (assembly GCF_003253115.1). GTDB lineage: Bacteria > Pseudomonadota > Gammaproteobacteria > Enterobacterales > Pasteurellaceae > Haemophilus_A > Haemophilus_A paraphrohaemolyticus_A. The sequence continues at coordinate 357,230 of NZ_QEQF01000001.1, forward strand.
CAAGTTTGCGGTCAATTTCCACGTACGCTAAACCTCAATTTTGTGCGTAAACAAACGATGCGTTATGGAGAAAATGCTCACCAAAATGCCGCATTCTATGTAGAAAATGAAGTGAAAGAGGCTTCCGTTTCAACCGCAAAACAATTACAAGGTAAAGCTCTTTCTTACAACAACATTGCTGATACCGATGCCGCACTTGAATGCGTAAAAGAGTTTGAGCAGCCAGCTTGTGTAATAGTGAAACACGCGAATCCGTGTGGGGTGGCATTAGGTGAAAACATTTTAGAGGCCTATGATCGCGCCTATCAAACCGACCCAACATCTGCGTTCGGAGGCATTATCGCTTTCAACCGTGAGTTAGATGGCACAACGGCACAAACTATTGCAGATCGTCAATTCGTAGAAGTCATCATCGCACCAAGCGTTTCTGCTGAAGCGAAAGAGGCACTGGCGAAAAAGAAAAATGTTCGCGTATTAGAATGTGGCGAATTTAGCCAAGCACAAAAACGCTTAGACTTCAAACGTGTAAATGGTGGCTTGTTAGTGCAAGAAGCGGATCAAGGTTCAGTATCGCTTGCAGATTTGAAAGTGGTTTCTAAACGCCAACCAACCCAAGCAGAACTTGAAGACTTACTCTTCTGCTGGAAGGTCGCGAAATATGTGAAATCGAATGCGATTGTGTATGCGAAAAACGGACAAACCATCGGTATTGGTGCGGGGCAAATGAGCCGTGTTTATTCCGCAAAAATTGCAGGTATTAAAGCCGAAGATGGAGGCTTGCAAGTGGCGGGGTGTGTGATGGCATCAGATGCTTTCTTCCCATTCCGTGATGGCATTGATGCAGCTGCAAAAGTGGGCATTACTTGCGTAATTCACCCAGGTGGTTCAATGCGTGATCAGGAAGTGATTGATGCAGCAGATGAACACGGAATGGCGATGGTATTAACAGGAATGAGACATTTCCGTCATTAATCCACCATTTGAATGTACAGGATATAAACAAAAAAGGGAGAATAACCACGTTATTTTCCCTTTTTGCTCTATATGCCTATATTAACGCACTTCAATTAGCGGTCTATTTTCATCCATTTCTAACAAACGCCCTACTCGGAAAAGTGGCACATTCATTGTGTTTGCAATTTGTTGGATTTTTTCGACCGCTTGTGACTCAACCGCCACCAATAAACCACCAGAAGTTTGCGGATCACACAAAATTGTTTTCTGCTTGTCCGTCAATGGTGAAATCAAATGCCCGTAGCTTTCAAAGTTGCGGTTTGTACCACCCGGTACAGAGCCTTGCGCAATATAATCTTGCACGCCATCAAGCGTTTGAATATGAGCAAAATCGACCTCTGCTCGCAAATTTGAGCCTTCGCACACTTCTTTTAAATGTCCCAACAAGCCAAAACCTGTGACATCCGTCATCGCTTTCACCTCATCCAATTTGGAGAATTCTGCACCAATCAAGTTCATTTGACACATCGCATCTCGTGCTAAATGTTGATGCTCAGGCTTCAAAATTCCCCGTTTTTCTGCGGTTGTCAAAATACCAATACCAAGTGGTTTGGTTAAGAAGAGTTCACAACCTGCGGTTGCCGAAGCGTTGCGTTTCACTTTTTCAGTTGGAATAACGCCCGTTACCGCTAAACCAAAAATTGGCTCAGGCGCATCGATGGAGTGTCCGCCTGCCAAAGCAATGCCCGCTGTGGCACAAGCTGCTCGTCCGCCTTCTACAATTTGTTGCGCGACTTCTGCAGGGAGTTTGTTGATAGGGAAGCCTAAAATCGCAATTGCCATAATCGGCTTACCGCCCATCGCAAAAATATCGCTAATTGCATTGGTTGCAGCAATTCGTCCAAAATCAAATGGGTCATCGACGATTGGCATAAAGAAATCGGTGGTGCTGATAATGCCTACACCGTTGCCAATGTCGTAAACTGCTGCATCATCTGCGGTTTCGTTACCAACTAATAAATTCGGGTCGATAAATTTTTCGAGTTCGCTATGTAAAATTGTCCCTAACACCTTAGGCGAAATTTTACAGCCTCAACCTGCACCGTGACTAAATTGCGTTAAACGTACTTGTTCGGTCATCTCGCCTCCTTATCCATAAAATCATTATGAGCATTTTACCAGAAGTAACACAAGCGGTCGATTTTCTGTAATAAATCTTCTCTTACACAATTTCATTTGTTGTAAAGAAATAAGCGATTTCATGCTCTGCTGATTCAACAGAATCAGAACCGTGCACGGAATTTTCACGTCCGCTTAATGCGTACATTTTGCGAAGCGTCCCTTGTTTTTGATCTTCTGGTTTTGTTGCTCCCATTAAAGCACGATAATTTGCTACTGCGTTTTCGCCTTCCAGAACCACAGCAACCACAGGGGCTGAAATCATAAAATCAATGAGCGAGGTAAAATATTCGCGCCCTTGATGTTCTGCATAAAAACCTTCCGCTTGTTCACGGGTAAGTTGGATTTTTTTCAAGGCCTTAATGGTTAAACCTGCATCTTCTAAATGCGATAAAATTTTGCCGATTAAATGGCGTTTCGTCGCATCTGGTTTAATTAAGCATAAAGTTTGTTGGATCATTCTTTTCTCCATTATTTTAGTCATAAAATAAGCATATAAGTAAGCGGTGATATTTTAGCAAAAATATGACAAATATTTGCGATAGATCAAATTAAAGTGTATTAACTGACTATTTTTTGCTAGAATTTACAGCGAGTTTTAACTCAAGTTTTACCTATTTTTATTTGAGGATAACAATAATGGCATACACATTACCAGAATTAGGCTACGCATATGATGCATTAGAGCCACATTTCGATGCAAGAACAATGGAAATTCACCATTCTAAACATCACCAAACTTATGTAAATAATGCAAATGCAGCATTAGAAGCATATCCAGAATTATTAGAACAATGCCCAGGTAAATTAATTTCAAACCTTGAGCAAGTTCCAGCAGAAAAACGTGTTGCGGTACGTAACAATGTGGGCGGTCACGTAAACCATACGTTACTCTGGAAAGGTTTAAAAACTGGCACAACTTTACAAGGTGCATTAAAAGACGCAATTGAGCGTGATTTCGGTTCTGTTGAAGCATTCCAAGCACAATTTGAACAAGCTGCAGCAACTCGTTTCGGTTCAGGCTGGGCATGGTTAGTGTTAGAAGAGGGCAAATTAGCCGTTGTTTCAACTGCAAACCAAGATTCTCCGTTAATGGGTAAAGCAGAGGCTGGCGTTTCAGGCTACCCAATCTTAGGCTTAGACGTTTGGGAACACGCTTACTATTTAAACTACCAAAACCGCCGTGCAGACTACATCAAAGCCTTCTGGAACGTCGTAAACTGGGATGAAGCAGCTCGCCGTTTTGAAGATAAAGTAAACACTTGCGGTTGTGCTAAATAATTAAAAATTAATCTTATATCATTTACCTAGTAAGTAACGCGGATAAAGTAATGGATTTAACTTTATCCGCTTTTTTATTTTCCATTTTCCTTTCTCTTTCATTTATTTAGCAATTTATTTTAAATTGATAGGTAAAAACCATTTGAATATAGTGGTTTTTAGATAGAAAATGCGAGCCATTTTCATTAAATAACCATAAAAAATAAAAGGAGAAAAGCATGAGCAAAAAGTTTTCGCTCAACATCATTACATTATCATTACTGGGGGTAGCCCAATTTGCTTCTGCAGATTTAGTACTAGATGAAATCCAGGTAAAGTCTAGCGAAGTGAGTAACGATAAGAAGCCTTTCACTGAAGCCAAAGCCAAAAGTACGCGTGAAAATGTCTTTAAGGAAACCCAAACCATTGACCAAGTGATTCGGAGTATTCCTGGGGCATTTACTCAACAAGATAAAGGCTCGGGTGTCGTTTCTGTAAATATTCGTGGCGAAAATGGATTAGGTCGTGTCAATACGATGGTTGATGGTGTAACCCAGACCTTCTATTCTACAGCCTTAGACTCTGGTCAATCAGGTGGGAGTTCTCAATTTGGTGCGGCAATCGATCCTAATTTTATTGCAGGTGTAGATGTCAATAAAAGTAACTTTTCGGGAGCAAGCGGTATAAATGCGTTAGCGGGCAGTGCTAATTTTAGAACATTAGGCGTTAATGATGTCATTACCGATGACAAACAATTTGGCTTTATTCTGAAAGGAATGACAGGAAGCAATGCTACTAAATCCAATTTTATGACGATGGCTGCAAGCAGAAAATGGCTTGATAATGGTGGCTATATAGGCATGGTGTACGGTTATAGCCAACGTGAAGTTTCACAAGATTATCGTATCGGTGGCGGAGAACGATTAGCATCATTAGGGCAGGGTGTTCTAGCTAAAGAGAAAGAAAAGATTTTTCGTAATGATGGTTATGTTTTAAATTCTGCTGGACAATGGGCTCCTGATTTAAATCAAAATTCTTGGACTTGTAATACTAAAAATCCTTATTTAGCAGATACAAGAGTAATAGAGGGTTTTACGCCTGATTGCAAATATATTGCATTCCCAAAAAGCCCAACAACTATAAAGAGAAAAAAAATACTTAAAGATATAGATGATGGTAAGCCTTTACAAGATATACCAGAACTACAAGCAGACATAAAAGAGACTGATGATAGCTTTGAACGCAATAAAGATCAATATGATGTTGCACCTATTGAACCTGGCAGTTTGCAATCTCGTTCACGTAGCCATTTGTTAAAATTTGAATATGGCGATGATCACCATACTTTAGGGGCACAATTACGCACGTTGGATAATAAAATTGGCTCACGTAAAATAGAAAACCGTAATTACCAATTCAATTATAACTTTAATGATCACAACTATCTCGATCTTAATTTAATGGCTGCACATAACATTGGTAAAACCATTTATCCTAAGGGTGGCTTTTTTGCTGGCTGGCAAGTGGCAGACAAACTTATTACCAAAAATGTCGCAAATATTGTTGATATAAATAACAGCTATACCTTCTTATTGCCAAAAGAAATCGATTTAAAAACCACATTAGGTTTTAACTATTTTACCAATGAATACAATAAAAACCGCTTTCCTGAAGAATTAAGTTTGTTTTATGTGAATGAATCACACGATCAAGGCTCATATTCACTCAGTAATAAAGGGAGATATTCTGGCTCAAAAGGTTTATTACCACAACGTTCAGTAATCTTACAACCTTCTGGCAAGCAAAAATTTAAAACAGTGTATTTTGATACCGCACTTTCTAAAGGCATTTATCATTTAGATTACAGCGTGAATTTTACCCATTATGCATTTAACGGTGAGTATGTAGGTTACGAAAATACACCAACACAAATTAATGAACCGATTTTGCATAAATCAGGGCATAAAAAAGCGTTCAATCATTCTGCCACATTAAGTGCTGAGCTAAGCGATTATTTTATGCCATTTTTCACTTATTCTCGCACACACAGAATGCCGAATATTCAAGAGATGTTTTTCTCTCAAGTGTCTGATGCGGGGGTGAATACTCCATTGAAACCTGAACGTGCAGAAACTTATCAACTTGGTTTTAATACCTATAAAAAAGGCGTTTTTACAAAAGAAGATATATTAGGAGTTAAGGTTGTTGGCTATCGTAGTTTTATTAAAAACTATATCCACAATGTGTATGGAGATTGGTCACGAGATGGTGTTATTCCAGAGTGGGCAAGACTCAATGGTTTTCGTCTGACGATTGCTCATCAAAATTATCAACCAATAGTGAAAAAAAGCGGAGCTGAGTTAGAGTTAAATTATGATATGGGGCGTTTTTTTGCGAATTTCTCTTATGCTTATCAACGTACAAATCAACCAACTAATTATGCCGATGCTAGCTCACGTCCGCGTAATGCTTCAAAAGAAGAGATTTTGAAACAAGGTTATGGTTTATCACGTATCACTATGTTACCAAAGGACTACGGTAGATTAGAGCTTGGCACACGTTGGTTTGATCAAAAATTAACTTTTGGTATCGCAGCCCGTTACTATGGAAAAAGTAAGCGTGCTACAACTCAAGAAGAATATATCAACGGATCTCACTTTGAATTAAATACCGCGGGTGATAGAACTTACTATGCCGTTAAGAAAACGGAAGAGATTGAAAAACAACCGATTATTTTAGATTTACACGTCAGCTATGAACCAATCAAAGATTTGATTATTAAAGCAGAAGTACAAAATCTGTTAGATAAACGTTATGTCGATCCATTGGATGCTGGAAATGACGCGGCTTCGCAACGTTATTATTCAAGTTTAAATGATTCTTTAGCCTGTAAAATAAATGAATCAACCTGTAATGATGGTTCAGATAAATCTGTACTTTATAACTTTGCACGTGGAAGAACTTTTATTATGAGTTTGAATTATAAATTTTAGGTCATATAGGAAAATTGGAGTGTAATTTAGAGTAATAATAGAACTTATTTTAAGATAAAAAATAACCCTATAGCAAAAGGGCTATAGGGTAAATCTTTTGTTCTAATTCTGGAGGTAAGAATCACTGTTTTACAAAAGGAGACAAATAAAACAAGAACAAAAGCAAAACTAAAGGAAAATAGTTGGCTCCTCCTGCGGGACTCGAACCTGCGACATATGGATTAACAGTCCACCGTTCTACCGACTGAACTAAGGAGGAACAAAACGGTGTGCATTTTAGGCTAAAACGTTTTAGCTGTCAAATAAATTATTTCATAAATAAAATTATAAGTAATATTAGCCTTATTTATGTGATTTTATGCCATCTAACATGATGCTGTGCAAACCTGACAACTCGGCATTTTCGGTAGATTCATCTCGCGCATAGAAAAATGCAAGCCATCAATAATCAACAATTTCCCCGCTAAGGTTTTACCAATATTGAGTAAAACCTTGATGGTTTCCAATGCCTGCAAACTGCCGATCACCCCCACAATGGGAGAAATCACGCCTGCTTCCACGCAGCTTAACGTATCACTGCCAAAAAGCTGGCTTAAACATTGGTAGCAGGCTTCGTTTTTGGCATAAGTAAACACAGAAATCTGCCCTTCAAAGCGGATTGCAGAACCTGAAACAAGCGGTCGTTTTTGTTCAAAACATTGTAGATTGAGCTGATTACGCACTTCTACATTATCGGTACAATCCACTACCACATCTACTTGCTTGATGAATTCAGCAAATTCCGCATCATCACATTTTTTTACGACCGCTTGCACCTCAATGTTTGGGTTAATCGCTTGCAAACGCACCTTTGCCACTTCCGCTTTGGTCTTGCCAATATCGGCATCAGTGTAAAGAATTTGACGTTGCAGATTAGAAAGTGAGATAGTATCGAAATCCACAAAAATGATTTTGCCTACACCTGCACTGGCTAAATATTGGCTTGCAGCACAGCCTAAACCACCCGCACCAACAATCAGCACGCAGCTAGCTTTCAGTTTCTCTTGCCCGTCAAAATCCACTGCTTTTAGGCTGATTTGGCGGTTATAACGCAACATTTCGTGATCGGTTAATTCCATTATTTAACCGCCACTATTTCAATAAGCCATTAAACGGTTGAATGGTCACTTTTTCGCCCACTTGTACATTGCCACGCTCGGCTTCAAGTACGATAAAACAATTACTTTCATAGAAAGCACTAAAAATATGCGAACCTTGCTGCCCGACTGGTTTTACCATCAATTCGCCTTGTTCGTTGATGAAATAAAAACCACGTTGGAAGTCTTGGCGCCCCACTGCTTTTTTCAAATTGGTTGCCGCACAAGCGGTCATTTTTGGCATTAAATTTGCAAGATAGTCTGCATTCAAACCAGCAAGTTGAGATAAGGCAGGCTGTACTAATTGGTAGAAAGTCACCAACGCAGAAACAGGGTTGCCTGGTAAGCCAAAGAAGATGGTTTGTTTTTCACCCTCATTGCCTAAAAAACCGAAAGCAAATGGCTTACCTGGTTTCATTGCGATTTTCCAGAAGGCGATTTCGCCCAATTTTTCGAGCACATCTTTGGTAAAATCCGCCTCACCGACTGACACGCCACCGCTAGTAATTAATACATCTGCAGCTTGTTGAGCTTTCATAAAAGTCTCTTCGAAAATTTTCGGATCGTCAGGCAAAATGCCAAAATCTAAAATCTCACAATTCAATTTCTCAAGCATTAAACGTACCGCAAAACGGTTGGTATCATAAATTTGTCCTGCAGCAAGCAATTTGCCGACGCTCACTAGCTCATCACCTGTCGAAAGAATCGCCACTTTAGTACGTTTAAATACCTCAACTTCTGCAATACCAAGCGATGCTAACAATGGCAAACTCGCCACGTTTAATAGGCTACCTTTGGCAAGCACAAGATTACCTTTTGCCACATCTTCGCCCACGCGACGGATATTTTGCCCAAGTTTAATTTCATTGGTAAAACGGATCTGATTTTCTCCCGCTTGTTCGGTTTCTTCTTGCATAATCACCGCATCACAGCCTGTAGGAATCATTGCACCCGTCATAATGCGGACACATTCGCCCGCCTGAGTTTCACCCTCAAATGGCTTGCCCGCAAAGGATTTGCCTGCGATATTAAAAGCGGTAAACTTTTCTAAATCAGCAAACTTGATCGCATAGCCATCCATTGCAGAATTATCAAAACTTGGGACGTTAATTGGCGAGATAATATCTTGAGCTAATACACGATTAGTACAGTTGTTTAAGGAAAGTGTTTCAGTTTCTGTTGGTTGTGGCAGTTGTGCCAACATATTGGAAAGTGCTTCGTTGAGAGGTAAAAGTGCCATTTTATTTTCCTTATGAAAATAGACTTAAATTCTACCTTGTAGTGTGTGTGAACAAAGTTCACGCACCAAGTTGGATATGTTACGTGCGTGAATTTTTCAAATTCATACTCCCTACAAGTTAAAGAGAAAGGGCATAAAAACGCCCTTTTTTCTTAGTTTACCCGATTTTCACTGATTATGCACTTGCACTGATATTGTGAATTTCTAAATTACCCGATTGAGCCGCATTTTTCGCTTTGGCTTTATCATTACGAGCATTGGCAATAGCATCTAAATAGGCTTTGTTCACATCGCCTGTGATGTATTCGCCCGTAAAGACAGATGCGTCAAAGTTTTTGATGGTAGGATTTTCAAGTTGTACCGCTTTAAAGAGTGAAGATAAATCTTGGAAAATCAATTTATCTACACCAATCATCTCTGCGATTTGATCCACATCACGATGGTAAGCGACTAACTCTTCGCTGGTTGGCATATCAATGCCGTATACGTTTGGATAGCGAATTTCTGGTGCAGCCGATGCGAAATAGACTTTTTTTGCCCCTGCTACACGCGCCATTTCGACAATCTGTTCAGAGGTTGTACCGCGCACGATAGAGTCATCGACTAATAATACATTTTTGTCCTTAAACTCAGCTGCAATCGCATTGAGCTTACGGCGAACAGAACTTTTACGCTGTGCTTGACCTGGCATAATAAAGGTGCGAGCTACATAGCGGTTTTTCACAAAACCTTGACGATATGGTTTGTAAAGCACGTTGGCGATACGCACGGCAATATCATTTGAAGTTTCAGGCACAGGGATAACCACATCAATTTCATCCACAATTCTGCCCCATTCTCGTTTGATTTTTTCGCCCAACATTTCCCCCATATGCACACGAGATGCGTAAACTGAAACGCCATCAATCACAGAATCTGGACGAGCAAAGTAAACGTATTCAAAAATACAAGGATTGAGCGTTGGGTTATCTGCACAAATTTTAGAATGAAGTTCGCCATCGAAAGTAATATAAATCGCTTCACCTGGGAGCACATCACGTTCAAATTCGAAGCCAACAATGTCTAATGCCACACTTTCAGAAGCAAACATATATTCAGTTTTGCCGTCTACCACGCGTTTACCCAATACAAGCGGTCTAATTCCGAACGGATCGCGGAAAGCCACCATACCGTGCCCGATAATCATTGCGATACACGCATAAGCCCCTTTGATGATCTGATTAGTTTTGCGAACGGTTTCAAAAATGTTTTCAGGTAAAAGATATGATGTTGGATATTGATCAAGATAGTGGGCGAAGATGTTTAATAACGCTTCAGAATCAGAGTTGGTGTTCACGTGACGACGTGCCTCGGTGAAAAGCAACGCTTTTAATTCTGCACTGTTGGTTAAGTTGCCATTATGCACGAGCGTTAAACCGAACGGTGAGTTTACATAGAATGGTTGTGCTTCTGAAACGCTTGAGCTGCCCGCAGTTGGATAGCGAACGTGCCCAATCCCTGCATTACCTTGCAAGCGTAACATATGTTCTTGACGGAAAACCTCGCTCACCAAGCCATTAGCTTTACGTAAGCGAAAACAGTTTTCCTCATCAATAGTGACAATACCTGCGGCATCTTGCCCACGGTGTTGAAGTAATGTCAATCCATCATAAATCGCTTGGTTTACAGGCGATCCCCCAATAATCCCGACAATGCCGCACATAAAAAAGTAACCTCTATTTAGTTGAATTTAAGAAACTAGAATTTGCCTGTAATTGCTCAAAGAACCATTGCACAATAAAGTCAAAATGCGGAATGAGTTGCGACTCTTTCCAAAGCTCATTTTGGCTTAACGATGTAAAGGTATCGAGGAAGAAAAGTGCCACGGAGACAATTAAAATCCCACGCAATGCACCAAACGCTCCACCGAGAATACGGTCTGTAGTTGATAAAATGCCTGTGGTTGAAATAATTTTATTTAATAACGCATTGATGACACCGCAAATAATCAGCACAATCACAAAAAGTGCTGTAGCCGCTACGCCATTGCGTAAATATTCTGAATTTTGTAAGTAAATAGAGTTAACTTGGGTAAGGTAACCACTCAAATAAGGATAAAAATTACTTGCTACCCAAAATGCCACTACCCAGCCAGCCAGTGATAATGCCTCACTTACAAAGCCACGCCATAAGCTAATCAGAATAGAAAAAGCAATCAAACCAACGATAATAATATCAACCATAAAAACCTCTACGGGCAATAGCCACCCTATTTTACAAAAAAAGAAAACGTTTGCGTAGTGCAAACTGTTGAAAAAACACCATTATTTTGATGAAAATGAATAAGCGGTCGATTTTGCAGAGTATTTTGCAAATCTTTTCTCTTTTTGACCGCTAAAGGACAATGCCTTTACGATTTTAACCGTAAAGGCATTGGTTGTTATTGTAACGAGAATTTTCTGCAGATTCTACTATAAAAAGTGAAACGAATTTGCTAGACTTTTCTTGGTTAAACAATCATCAGAGGAAGTAAAAAATGTTAGATGGATTCACGCTTGCCGCCTTAATTTTTGTGGTATTTGTAGTGGTTATTTTATATTCCACCGTTAAAACCGTGCCTCAAGGTTATAACTGGACGATTGAACGTTTTGGTCGCTACACTCGCACCTTAATGCCAGGGCTGAATTTAGTCTTGCCGTTTATTGATCGTGTTGGCCGCAAAATCAATATGATGGAACAGGTATTGGATATTCCTTCGCAAGAAGTCATTTCTAAAGACAATGCGAATGTTGCCATTGATGCGGTTTGTTTCGTGCAAGTGATTGATGCTCGCAGTGCAGCATATGAAGTAAACCACCTTGAGCAGGCGATTATCAACTTAACAATGACTAATATTCGTACTGTTTTAGGATCGATGGAATTAGATGAAATGCTCTCACAACGAGATTCAATTAACAGCCGATTACTTGCAATAGTGGATGAAGCAACCAACCCTTGGGGAGTAAAAGTCACTCGTATTGAAATTCGTGATGTACGTCCACCGCGTGAGCTGATTGATTCAATGAATGCTCAAATGAAAGCGGAACGAAATAAACGAGCAGAAGTATTAGAGGCAGAAGGGATTCGCCAGGCTCAAATTTTACGTGCTGAAGGGGAAAAACAGGCGCGTATTTTGAAAGCGGAAGGTGAGCGTCAAGAAGCCTTTTTACAAGCCGAAGCCCGTGAACGTGCTGCTGAAGCGGAGGCAAAAGCAACACAGATGGTTTCAGATGCGATTGCCGATGGCGATACCAAAGCGATTAACTATTTTATTGCTCAAAAATACACTGAAGCACTAAAAGAGATTGGTGGTTCACAAAATAGCAAAGTGGTGTTAATGCCTCTTGAAGCGGGGAATTTAATTGGCTCTGTGACGGGCATTGCTGAATTATTGAGAGGCGAAAAACGTACATAATACATAATATTAGAGGATAACATGATGGATTGGCTCACAACTTGGTCATTATGGCATTGGCTGATTTTCGGGTTCGCTTTATTGATTGGTGAAGTACTCACGCCTGGTGTTTTCTTAATGTGGTGGGGATTTTCTGCTTTAATCACTGCCCTATTACAGTGGCTATTCCCTGCATTACCTCTCTCTGTCTTTGCAATTTTTTATGCTGTTTTAGCCTGTATTCTTTCCGTGATTTGGTGGAAATATCAAAATGAGAAAGATCGCCAAGCACAATCACATTCTAGTTTAAATCAACGCGATCACGCTCTAATTGGTAAATTTGGCACAGTGCAAGAAATTTCACCTAGTGGCATTGGTCGAGGTATCTTTGGTGATACCACTTGGCGAATTCAAGGCGAACAACTCGCTGTAGCTGATTTGATTTATGTTGAGCGAGTGGAAGGAATTACGCTTATTGTCAAAAAGCCCAATAAATAAACAAAAATAAGCGGTGGTATTTTGCAAATGTTTCGCAAAATATAACCGCTTGAATATTTAAATTTCTGGATTGTATCCAACATCTTCCAAACTAGGGTTATTTGCTCCTTGTTTGGCTAGTTCATCACAAATTTCATTTTCACGATGCCCTGAATGCCCTTTTACCCAAATCCACTCTATTTGGTGGCGTTGAATTTCTTGATCTAAAGCTATCCACAAATCTTTATTTTTTACTGGTTTTTTATCACTCGTTTTCCAATCATTTTTTTTCCAGTTAAAAATCCATTTTTGAATGCCATTCTTCATATATTGGCTATCAGAATTTAGCTCGACCATACAAGGTTCTTTTAACATTGATAAAGCTTCAATCACCGCACGTAATTCCATACGGTTATTGGTGGTTTGAAAATACCCTTTGCTCACCGTTTTCTCGTGCTGGTTGTAACGCAGTAAAATCCCAACACCACCTTTTCCTGGATTACCTAAACAAGAACCATCAGTAAAAATTTCGACTTTTTTCATTTTAGTTTTAAATACAAAGGGCGTGTTCAACACGCCCCTACATTATTGATTTATATAACAAATTTTAGTTGTCATTGACTCTTTATCTGCTACCCAATTGCGGCACTACTTGATTATTCGCAGAGATTAAACCTGTATCAGTGTAAATTGCTAATTTACCGCGAGTGTCTACGATGTCTAGGTTACGCATCGTTAATTGACCGATACGATCACTTGGAGTAAACGGTGCATCTTCCACTTTTTCCATACTTAAGCGCTCTGCTTCGTAAGTTAAGTTTGGAGATTCAGTATTAAGAATCGTGAAGTCGTTACCACGACGTAATTCAAGTGTTACCGTACCAGTAATCGCTTTCGCTACCCAGCGTTGTGCGGTTTCACGCAACATTAATGCCTGCGGATCGAACCAGCGACCTTGGTAAAGTAAGCGACCTAAACGTAAGCCGTTAATGCGGTATTGTTCGATGGTATCTTCGTTGTGAATACCTGTTACCAAACGTTCGTAAGCGATGTGTAATAGCGCCATTCCAGGAGCTTCGTAGATACCACGAGATTTCGCTTCGATGATACGGTTTTCAATTTGGTCTGACATACCTAAACCGTGGCGACCACCAATGCGGTTTGCTTCAAGAATTAACTCTACTGCATCGTCAAAACGTTTGCCGTTTAAGGCAACTGGCACACCTTCTTCAAAAGTAACGGTCACAGTTTCAGGTTTGATTTCAACAGACTCATCCCAAAATGCCACGCCCATAATCGGTTTGACGATTTTCATTCCAGTGCTTAATTCCTCTAAGTCTTTCGCTTCGTGCGTTGCACCAAGCATATTTGAGTCGGTTGAATAAGCTTTTTCTACTGACATTTTATAGTCGAAGCCGTTTGCGATTAAGAATTGAGACATTTCAAAACGACCACCAAGCTCGTCGATAAATTGATTATCTAACCACGGTTTGTAAATTTTTAATTTCGGGTTAGTTAATAAACCGTACCGGTAGAAACGTTCGATGTCGTTACCTTTGAACGTTGAGCCATCGCCCCAGATATTTACATCATCTTCTTTCATTGCTGCCACAAGCATTGTCCCCGTTACCGCACGACCAAGTGGCGTAGTGTTGAAGTAAGGAATACCGCCTGTTGAAATGTGGAATGCACCACATTGAATTGCCGCAATCCCTTCGTGGGCTAATTGTTGGCGACAGTCGATTAAACGTGCATTTTCCGCACCGTATTCCATTGCTTTTTTCGGAATTGCATTGTAATCATCTTCGTCTGGCTGCCCTAAGTTTGCCGTGTAAGCATAAGGCACCGCACCTTTTTTACGCATCCAAAGTAATGCTGCTGAAGTGTCTAAACCGCCTGAGAACGCGATACCCACTTTTTGACCTAATGGGAGAGATTCTAAAATTGTTGCTGACATACAAATTCCTATATTTGAAATGAATGGAAAATTACCAACCGCAAACGGTTGCGAGTAAGTAAAACTGACACATTCTATTAGAAAAAAAAACAAATTTCATCTAAAATTTAGCTAAATTGTTGAATTTACTATTTTTGCAAACTTTAGCGAAAAATCGACCGCTTGAAATGAATAAAAGAGTCTCAAAATGAAAAAAATCCTTGTTATCCGCAACGATAAAATCGGTGATTTTATGGTCTGCTTTCCCGCTTTTACGATGCTCAAACAATCGTTACCCGATGTTGAAATTACCGCTCTTGTGCCAAGCTACACTGCACCACTTGCGGAACTTTGTCCCTCTATTGATAAGGTCATCATCGATGCCTCAAATAAAAAAGATCCTGTGGCATTTCAAAACGTATTACAAGCGGTCAAAAAAGAGCAATTTGATGCCGTAATTTCATTTGTATCTGATTGGTATAACGCTAAGCTCGCGTGGAAAAGCGGGATAAAATATCGTCTTGCTCCTGCAACAAAGTTGTTTCAATTTTTATATAACCATCGCTTAACCCAGCGCCGTTCTCAATCAGCAAAAGCGGAATCGGCATACAATTTAGATTTGTCTCGTGCATTTTTAGAAAAACAAGATATTCCTGTTATTGAACCTTCTGTGCCCTATTTGCAATTTAGTGAACAAGAGATTGCCACACAAAAAACCAAATTAGCAAAACTTTTGGACATTTCAACCGCTTGTAAATGGGTCTTTGTACATAGCTCTACTGGTGGTTCAGCAACCAGTCTTTCGCTTGAACAATATGCGACATTACTTAATAACTTAACCGAACACTTTGATTGCCAAGTAATTTTAACGGCAGGAAAAGGCGAGGAAGCACGAGCAAACGCATTGGCATCTCAACTTACACAAAAAGCGGCGGTTTATGCCAAAAATGATGGCTTGCAAGATTTTAGCCATTCAATTGCTTGTGCCGATCTTTTTATTGCAGGTTCAACAGGTCCGTTACATATTGCGGGAGCATTAAACGTGCCAACTATCGGCTTCTACCCAAGCCGACTTTCTGCCCAACCACAACGTTGGCGACCAATTAACGCAGAGGGAAAACATCTTGCTTTTATGCCGCCATTAGCACACGATCGTGCTTCGCAGATGAATTTGAGCCTAATTTCTATTGAGAAAGCACTCAAAGAGATTATCCCTTTTGTGGAAAGAAATTGGCAAAAAGCCTAGTTCTTTCAATGGTCTAGTCAAGAGAAATTTGTTACACTAGACCTTCTTATTAGCCTGCAATATATCTATTCACATTATGTTAAAAAAAATTCTGCTTTCCTGTTTAGCTCTACCAAGTATCACATTGGCACAATCTTACGTTGTCTATGACTTTACTCACGATCGCGTACTTGAAAGTCATGATCCTCATTCTTCTCAACCCATTGCTTCTGTCACTAAATTGATGACGGCAAATATCTTTTTAGAAAATAATAAACAGAAAAACTGTATGGCATCTATTATACGTGACGACGAGGATACCATTAAAGGTACAAGTACAAAATTACCAAGAAATACACCGATTTCATGTGATGAATTATTAAAAGCAATGATTGTGCACTCTGATAATTATGCTGCTCACGCTCTTTCTCGCTCAGCAGGAATAAGCCGTGCTCAGTTCATTCAAAAAATGAATGAAAAGGCTCGTCAATTGGGGATGACGGCAACCCACTTTAGTGATAGCTCTGGTTTATCAAGTAGTAACGTGTCTAGTGCAATGGATTTGGTGAAATTGGCGAAATACTCGTTGAAAAAACCTGAATTACAAAAATTATCGAATGAAAGAGCAACGCTTGTGCAAGTGGGCAATCGCCGTGTATTTATGCAAAATACCAGTGCATTAGTGCGAGAAGAGATTTTCGATGCAGCATTGAATAAAACAGGCTATATTCGTGAATCGGGTTACAACTTGGTGTTTGTAAATAAACATCGTTGTGGTAATAATGCGACCATTGGCGTAATTAGTTTGAATAATCGTAGTTCTGCCAAGCGGTCAAATTTTACGAAAACTAAGCTAGAACAATATGGTTGTGCGAGTTTGGCTCACAATCATCATTTTTCAGATAATGATGATTCATAATCTATGTACTAATTTTTTTATTTTTGCCCTTGAAAATGCTGAGCATAGCTCCATTTAATTGGCGTGACGCCCAAAAGCGTAAATTGTTTAATTTTTAACAGAGGAATTGAAATATGGCTCTTCGTCCATTACACGATAAAGTAATTTTAAAACGTGAAGAAGTAGAAACAAAATCAGCAGGCGGAATTGTTTTAACAGGTTCTGCAGCAACTAAATCTACCCGTGGTAAAGTAATTGCGGTGGGTACAGGTCGTTTATTAGAAAATGGCAATGTGCAACCATTAGCGGTAAAAGTTGGTGACGTGGTGATCTTCAACGAAGGTTATGGCGTGAAATCAGAAAAAATTGATGGCGAAGAAGTGTTAATTCTTTCTGAAAACGATATTTTGGCGATTGTAGAATAATTAAAAAAGGAATATAAAAATGGCAGCAAAAGACGTTAAATTTGGTAACGATGCACGCGTAAAAATGTTAAAAGGTGTGAACGTATTAGCAGACGCAGTCAAAGTAACTTTGGGTCCTAAAGGTCGTAACGTTGTTTTAGATAAAGCTTACGGTGCACCAACCATCACTAAAGATGGTGTTTCAGTAGCACGTGAAATCGAATTAGAAGATAAATTCGAGAACATGGGTGCTCAAATGGTAAAAGAAGTTGCCTCTAAAGCAAACGATGCAGCGGGTGACGGTACAACAACCGCAACAGTGCTTGCTCAAGCTATCGTAAACGAAGGCTTAAAAGCAGTTGCAGCGGGAATGAACCCAATGGATTTAAAACGCGGTATTGATAAAGCAGTTGCAGCAGTGGTAAGCGAATTAAAAGCGATTTCAAAACCTTGCGAAACCGCAAAAGAGATCGAGCAAGTGGGTACAATTTCTGCAAACTCTGATGCAACCGTAGGTCAATTAATTGCTCAAGCAATGGAAAAAGTGGGCAAAGAAGGCGTAATTACCGTTGAAGATGGCACAGGTTTAGATGATGCATTAGATGTAGTGGAAGGTATGCAATTTGACCGCGGTTACTTATCACCATATTTCATCAACAAGCCTGAAGCAGGTACCGTTGAATTAGATAGCCCATACATCTTATTAGTAGATAAAAAAATCACAAACATCCGCGAAATTTTACCGGTGTTAGAAGCAGTTGCGAAAGCAGGCAAACCATTGTTAATCATTGCTGAAGATATCGAAGGTGAAGCATTAGCAACTTTAGTCGTGAACACAATGCGTGGTATCGTGAAAGTAGCAGCGGTTAAAGCACCTGGTTTCGGTGATCGCCGTAAAGCAATGTTACAAGATATTGCAATTTTAACTGCAGGTACTGTGATTTCGGAAGAAATCGGTATGGAGCTTGAAAAAGCGACATTAGAAGAGCTTGGTCAAGCAAAACGTGTAGTAATCACCAAAGACAATACAACCATCATTGATGGCGTAGGTGATGAAGCACAAATCAAAGCACGCGTAGCTCAAATTCGCCAACAAATCGAAGATTCAACTTCAGATTACGATAAAGAAAAACTTCAAGAACGTGTTGCTAAATTAGCAGGCGGTGTGGCTGTTATCAAAGTTGGTGCTGCAACCGAAGTTGAAATGAAAGAGAAAAAAGACCGTGTGGATGATGCACTTCACGCGACTCGTGCAGCAGTGGAAGAAGGTATTGTACCAGGAGGCGGTGTAGCATTAGTTCGTGCAGCAAGCAAAGTGGCTGAAGAATTAAAAGGCGACAACGAAGAACAAAACGTTGGTATTCGTTTAGCATTACGTGCGATGGAAGCTCCACTTCGTCAAATCGTGACTAACGCAGGCGAAGAAGCATCAGTTGTTGCTCGTAACGTGAAAGATGGCAAAGGTAACTTCGGTTATAACGCAGGCACTGAACAATACGGCGATATGTTAGAAATGGGTATCTTAGACCCAACAAAAGTAACGCGTTCAGCATTACAATTCGCTGCATCAATCGCAGGCTTGATGATTACCACTGAATGTATGGTGACCGATCTTCCAAAAGATGAAAAAGCTGACCTAGCTGCTGGAATGGGCGGTATGGGAGGCATGGGCGGAATGATGTAATTCTCCCTATTTCTTAAAGCAACACCCGAGTGAAAACTCGGGTGTTTTTTTAGGAATGGCAAACAAAATCACTGCTCTACTTTTTCTTTAGTATTTTTCACAAACACCTCTTTCTGCTCCGAATTCACCAACGACAAATAAATCTCCTTACTCATCGCTTTTAAGCTCGGTTTTTCGTGAGGTTGGAACATCATAGGGCGGCAAAATTCCATTGCTTTAATGCCTAATCGGGCAGTTAAAATCCCCACGCCTAAGCCTTGGATAGCTTGCCCGAAGAGTCTACGCAATACGTTGTGCGACAACATGCCCGCGACTAACTCTGTAGTGCCCGCAAAGACCATATTTTTGATTACCATTTTGAACAGATGTAGGCGACTGAAATAGCCTAGTTCCATACCATAAATGCGGGTAATTTTGTTGATTAAGGCAAAATTTCGCCATGCAACCATCAACACGTCAGCAATGGCGACAGGGCTTAACGCTACAATCACGGCATTATCTCTTGCGTGTTTGGCGATCAGCTTTTGCGCTTGCTTATCAAGCGGAGAAAGTACGGTTTCACTAAATAGAGTCATCACTTGTTCTGAATTGTGATATTCATTGATTTGCGATAACCACTGTTTTTGGCTTTGTTCAAGTTGTGGGGTTATTTGTATTTGCTCAAGTAATTGTTTGCAAAAGATTTGCGATTTTTCACCGCTTGTCGTCGGTAATTCGGCTCGATATTGCTCCGACTCTTGTTGCATGAGTTCGTGCTGTCTGAGTTTACGTAGTTTTCGCCACTCTTGGAAAATGGTTCCCACGCCTGTTAAGCTGATTAATAAAAAGG
Organism: Pseudohaemophilus paraphrohaemolyticus; assembly: GCF_003253115.1. GTDB lineage: Bacteria > Pseudomonadota > Gammaproteobacteria > Enterobacterales > Pasteurellaceae > Haemophilus_A > Haemophilus_A paraphrohaemolyticus_A. The sequence goes on from NZ_QEQF01000001.1 coordinate 376,857, forward strand.
CAACCGCAAAGAAAAGCGTAATCCATTGTTGATCCGTAATCGCATTTACAATCCATTGCACGCCTTGGGCAAGCAAGGCAATACAAAATAACACGAGAGAGGTCATTATTAGGCGGATGCGAAAACGTGAAGGTTTGAAATCTTCTTCAAAAAGCAAATCACCTTCCACTTCGCGATTCTCTTCCAAGTTCTGATAGGCGTTTAAATCTTCTTCCAATACATCCTTTTCGCTAAACTCTTGCTTCGCTTGGTAACGTTCTCGAGGTTCGATAATATCTTCTTCGCTAAAAATCTGTTTTTGCATTTTACGCTCCTTTTTCGACCGCTTGCTCAATATGCTTTTTCAAGCCCTCATATCCGTGTTCGGTTTTCAAAATTTGGAACAGCTGCATTGCTTCTGGGTACTCTTTATCCAAATAATGCAACCACTGTTTAATGCGTGCCACGTGGTAAAAGCCAGAATCGTGCTCATTTTCCATTTGTACATATTGATAAAGCAGTTGCAGCACTTCTGCCCACGGCATTTTGGCTTGATTGAATTTCACCACTCGGCTTAAATTTGGGGTATTCAAGGCTCCGCGACCAATCATTAAACGGCTGCAAGCGGTGATTTCTTGGCATTGTTTTGCAGAAGCATAATCCCAAATTTCGCCATTGGCAATCACAGGAATGCTCAACCGCTTTTGAATATCACCAATCGCTTGCCAGTTTATCCGTTCGGCACGGTAGCCGTCCATTTTGGTTCGACCATGCACCGTGATTTCATTCGCTCCACCTTGTGCGACTGCATCGGCAATTTCAAAGCATTGCTCACTACTATCCCAACCTAAACGCACTTTCACCGAAACAGGTTGCTCTTTAGGCACCGCGGCTCGAATGGCTTTTGTGGCTTGATAAATCAACTCAGGTGTTTTCAATAATGCCGCACCGCCTTGACTGCCATTTACCGTTTTAGACGGACAACCGCAGTTGAGATCAACACCATGCGAACCCAATTCAATTGCAAGTTCTGCATTTTCTGCCAACCATTCAGGATATTGCCCCAGAAGTTGCACACGAACGGGCGTGCCAGAATCTGTTAAGCCTTGGTTGTGCAATTCAGGGCAGAGGCGGTAAAAAGTTTTGCGAGGCAGTTTTTGATCAACCACACGGACAAATTCAGAAATACAAAGATCATAATCGTTCACAGCGGTCAGTAGCTTACGAACAAAAGGATCTAACACGCCCTGCATTGGGGCTAAAATAACTTGAGGGAGCATTTGAGACCTCATATAAAAAAGAACGGATAACGCTAGTTATCCGTTTAAACTCCTATTTCCAACCTTTTTGCTTGCAAATCAGATCGTAAGCGGCTTGAATTTGCTGGGTTTTTTCTTTAGCTAATTCCATCATCTCATCTGGCAAACCTTTTGCCGCCAATTTGTCTGGATGGTTTTCATTCATCAGTTTGCGATAAGCTCGTTTCACAGTATTTTGATCATCATTAGCCGTTACGCCCAATACTTTATAAGCGGCATCAATGCTTGGTTGACTACTCTGCTGATAGCTGCCCGAATAACCACCTTGAGAATAACTACCTTGTTGATGCGAATAATAACCTTGTTGGAAACCGCCACGGCTGAATTGCTGTGCTGCCATAATCATGCCAAGCATTTGCTCAAATTGCATGCGGCTCATGCCCATCGCTTCAGCAATAGTAAACAACACTTGTTGTTCTTGTGCGTCTAATTCGCCATCTTGAATCGCTGCGGTAATTTGCACTTGAATAAAGAAACGCAATAAATCTTGGCGTCTTGCACAAGCCTCACGAAATTCACGAATTACATTACGAAGCGGGAAATCCGCCTCTTTACCTAAGGTAAACGCTTTTTGTGCTTCTTGCTGTGCTTTGGCATCTAAATTCAGATGAGCCATTAAATTACGTGCATTTTGAATATCCTCTTCAGTGACACGCCCTTTAGCTTTGGCTAAATGTCCAAGGACGGCAAAAGTGGTTAGTGTAAACAGTGTTTGACGGGTTAAGTTTTTTCCAAAAATGGAAGAACGTACACTGCCTAGTTCATAGAGTTTTTTATCTGCTAAATGTCCTAAAAATGCACCAAAAATTCCTCCGAATAATCCGTGAAAAATTTGATAACCTAGAAAGAAACCGATGATCTTTCCAATATATTGCATAGCTTATTTCCTTTGTTAAGTGTTATGTGTATCTATTCTAAAATTCTCTGCTTTATAAGGGCATTTTCATTGAATACAACCCTATAGGGAATAATGACCACAAATTTAATGAATTTATCAACATGATTTCAAATTTTCTGCTAATTTTTGAATATATGTAGGTGTAATACCGCAGTGATATTCAACAATAATGGTACCTATAGCACAACGGCGTAGCTATTGGTAGTAATGGCTTCTACCCCGTGTTCGATAAAAATTTAGTGAACCTGCTGTACTGTAGATAGTTTTTCATAAAGCCAAAGTTACCATCCAAATTACTTGAATGGTGCTTTCAAACGCATTAATTCACGACCCATACTGCCGTCTAAGATAGTGATTGTCATAAGATTTCCTATTGTTTAAATTTTATAAAAATACGTTTAGCGATAAGAAAGAGTAATAAAATAAAAATCCATCTGAACCAAAAATTGTCTTTAATGAGATCAATAAATGTTTGCCAAGTAGTTTCAATAATATTTTGTTGATTTGCTTGTTCAATTTTTGTTTTCCAAGCAAGTACCGTATTTTTAGCCCAAGTGCTATCTAATTTTTCAGGAGAATTTACGTTATCATAGCAATTTATATTAAGGAATTTCCCTTTTACCATCATCATTCCCCCAACGTTTAAAGAATAGTCAGTAACTGTGTTATCTAATTGCTGTGTAGTTGTGCTTTTCTTTAGTTCATAAAAATAGCTTTTTTCGTCACTAAATATTTTATTAATACCGAGAATTTTTAACCCTAAAAACTGTACGCCTACAGTGTCTGCGTTAGCATCTAGTTGTTTTTGTTCGATTCGAGAGACGTCTTTCTCAAACTCTGCCGACTCAAGTAAAGAGGAAAATTCATTTTCCAATAAATGCCTTACTTCTGTTATTTGTTCTTTAGATAACGTTTTATCAATAATCCTTTTTGATGTAAAAACCGAGCAAGATTGCTCTCTACTTTCTTGCAAGCCATTAAAATTGAAATAATTCGCAAAATACTGATTTCGAGTATCTTGGGCATCGTGCCTTTCTAACATCAAATAAAGTTCACCCATTTCTGGTGTGATACGGATTGTATTTGGTGGTTCAGGTAGGTTAATTATGGTATTTCCCATTAAGATAGGATAAATATTTTCTTGCTCTCTCGTATTTGAGTACGCTATTTGGCTCAGAAAGATAAGAGATAGAAGTATTTTTTTCATTTACGTTAGACTAAATTGAATAAATTCTTGGAAATTTTATCATATGTTGCAAATAGATTGCATAGTAAAAGCATTGCATTAAATGCTTAAAAAATGTATTATGGACGTCTAGACGGAAAAACGGCTAATTTATTTTAAGTACAAGCGGTTAGAAGTAGCAAAATTTTTGCAAATTTAACCACTTGTGTGCTTTTCACTTTATAACACGAAATAAGGACAAATATGGCTATCAATTTATTTACTTCAGAGTCTGTTTCTGAAGGTCACCCAGATAAAATCGCAGACCAAATTTCAGATGCAGTATTAGACGAAATTTTAAAACAGGACCCGAAAGCACGCGTAGCGTGTGAAACTTATGTGAAAACAGGTATGGCTTTAGTGGGCGGTGAAATCACCACTTCTGCATGGGTGGATATTGAAAATTTAACTCGCCAAGTAATCGCAGACATCGGTTACAACCATTCAGATATGGGCTTTGATGCACACTCTTGTGCGGTATTAAACGCGATTGGTAAACAATCACCAGACATCAACCAAGGTGTTGACCGTGCTGATCCGCTAGAACAAGGTGCAGGCGACCAAGGGATTATGTTCGGTTACGCAACCAATGAAACTGATGTGTTAATGCCAGCTCCAATCACTTACGCTCACCGTTTAATGGAACAACAAGCGAAAGTGCGTAAATCAGGCAAATTAGACTGGTTACGCCCAGATGCGAAAAGCCAATTAACCTTCATTTACGAAGACAACCAAATCAAAGGCATTGATGCAGTGGTACTTTCAACGCAACACGCAGAGTCTGTTTCACAAAAAGAAGTGTATGAAGGCGTGATGGAAGAGATCATTAAGCCAATTCTTCCAAGCGAATGGTTAAGCCAAAATACCAAATACTTCATTAACCCAACAGGTCGTTTCGTGATTGGCGGGCCAATGGGCGACTGTGGCTTAACAGGACGTAAAATCATCGTAGATACCTACGGTGGTGCGGCTCGTCATGGTGGTGGTGCATTTTCTGGTAAAGATCCATCAAAAGTAGACCGCTCAGCAGCTTATGCAGCTCGTTATGTTGCGAAAAACGTCGTTGCAGCAGGTTTGGCAGATCGTTGTGAAATCCAACTTTCTTATGCTATCGGCGTGGCTGAACCAACCTCAATCATGGTAGAAACTTTCGGCACAGGCAAAGTAAGCAACGAAGTATTAGTACGTTTAATCCGTGAAAACTTCGATTTACGCCCTTACGGTTTAATCAAAATGTTAGATTTAATCCGCCCAATCTACCGCGAAACAGCCGCTTACGGCCACTTCGGTCGTTCACACTTCCCTTGGGAACAAACTGATAAAGCGAAAGCGTTAAGAGCGAGTCTCTAATTTTTAAATCTTCAATAAAAAAATCCCACGGTTGTGGGATTTTTTGTTTTTATAGAAATTGTTTTATAAGTTTTAGAATTTCACCGCAAAACCAGCGAAGTAAACCACTGGGTCAAGTTTTAATTTTACTTCGTGATCTAAACCAAGAGCTTTAAAGTTTGCTGTTGTTTTGATGTGTGACAGTTTAATTGTTTCAAAACAAAATTTCTTGATAACAATCAATTTTTTAACATTTGCTAGCATAAAAAGAAAATAAATGCAAAAAAATGTGATCTAGTTCACATTTTTCTCTTGAAATTCATTTGTCAAGCTCCATTTAGTGTAATGCTAAAGTTTCACGCTAATGTGAAACGGGTACAAATTCAAAGAAAGAGGAAAGAATATGAACTTTGAAAAATTCACAACAAAATTACAAGAAGCCTTAGCTGAAGCTCAGTCTTTAGCCGTCGGCAAAGATAGCGGATACATTGAACCAGCCCATTTACTTTACGCTTTATTAAAGCAAGCAGATGGCTCAATTGCTCCACTTTTTACTGCATTAAACGTTCAACCAAAACAGTTAGAAAGTGAATTATCCGCAATTTTAGACCGCTTACCACAAGTTCAAGGTGGCACAACACAACTTTCGCAACAAACTATTCGCTTATTAAATCAAGCAGATAAATTATCACAACAATTCGGCGATAGTTTTATTTCATCTGAATTGTTTGTACTTGCCGCCATCGATGACAATGGCGATTTAGGCAAATTATTGAAAAAACTTGGCTTAACAAAAGAAAAAATTACACAAGCAATTAGCCAAATTCGTGGAGGAGAAACCGTGAATAATCAAAACGCAGAAGAAACCAGACAAGCATTACAAAAATATACTATTGACTTAACTGAACGTGCCAAAGCAGGCAAATTAGATCCTGTGATTGGTCGTGATGAAGAGATCCGCCGTGCAGTGCAAGTACTACAACGCCGTACTAAAAATAATCCTGTGTTGATTGGTGAACCAGGGGTGGGTAAAACTGCGATTGTAGAAGGCTTAGCACAACGTATCGTCAATGGCGAAGTGCCTGAAGGGTTAAAAAACAAACGCGTACTTTCCCTTGATATGGGAGCATTGATTGCTGGGGCAAAATATCGTGGCGAATTTGAAGAACGTTTAAAAGCAGTCTTAAATGAGCTAGCAAAAGAAGAAGGACAGGTAATCCTCTTTATTGATGAAATTCACACAATGGTCGGTGCAGGCAAAACCGACGGTGCAATGGATGCAGGCAACTTGCTCAAACCTTCTCTTGCTCGCGGTGAATTGCACTGTGTTGGGGCGACAACCTTAGACGAATATCGCCAATATATTGAAAAAGACGCAGCATTAGAACGTCGTTTCCAAAAAGTATTAGTTGATGAACCAAGTGTTGAAGATACGATTGCAATTTTGCGTGGTTTAAAAGAGCGTTATGAAATCCATCACCACGTTCAAATCACAGACCCTGCAATTGTAGCGGCTGCTGTGCTTTCACACCGTTACATCAGCGACCGTCAATTGCCAGATAAAGCAATCGACTTAATTGATGAAGCGGCTTCAAGCCTACGTATGGAAATTGATTCCAAACCAGAACCGCTAGATAAATTAGAACGTCGTATTATTCAATTAAAATTGGAACGCCAAGCATTACAAAAAGAGGAAGATGAAGCGAGCCGCCAACGCCTTGCAAAATTAAATGAAGAATTGACCGCTAAAGAGCGTGAATATTCCGAATTGGAAGAAGTCTGGAAAGCAGAAAAATCTGCATTACTAGGTACACAGCACATTAAAACTGAGTTAGAAAACGCACGTATTGCGATGGATCAGGCTCGCCGTGAAAATAACTTTGAGAAAATGTCTGAGTTACAATATGGCAAAATCCCTGCACTTGAAAAACAATTGCAAGAAGCGGTAAAACGGGAAGAAGAAGGCGGCGAAAACCACTTACTCCGCACTAAAGTAACTGATGAAGAAATCGCGGAAGTGCTTTCTAAAGCAACAGGTATTCCTGTGTCTAAAATGATGGAAGGCGAAAAAGACAAATTACTTCGTATGGAAAGTGTATTACACGCTCGTGTGATTGGTCAAAATGAAGCGGTGGAAGCAGTGGCAAATGCGATTCGTCGTAGCCGTGCTGGTTTATCAGACCCGAACAAACCGATTGGTTCATTCTTGTTCTTAGGGCCAACAGGGGTAGGTAAAACCGAACTTTGCAAAACCTTAGCGAATTTCTTATTCGATGATCCTGATGCGATGGTTCGTATTGATATGTCGGAATTTATGGAAAAACACAGCGTCTCTCGCTTGGTCGGTGCGCCTCCAGGTTATGTGGGCTATGAAGAAGGCGGTTACTTAACCGAAGCCGTTCGCCGTCGCCCATACTCTGTAGTATTGTTAGACGAAGTGGAAAAAGCCCATCCAGACGTATTCAATATCTTACTGCAAGTGTTAGATGATGGACGATTAACCGATGGACAAGGCAGAACCGTAGATTTCCGCAATACCGTAGTGATTATGACCTCCAACTTAGGCTCACATCTCATTCAAGAAATGCCAGAGGCAACCTATGGCGAATTGAAAGAAGTGGTGATGTCGGTGGTAAGCCAACACTTCCGCCCAGAGTTCATTAACCGTATTGATGAAACCGTCGTATTCCACTCACTCGGTCAAGAACACATTCGTTCAATCGCACGCATTCAATTAGAACGCTTGATAAAACGTATTGCTGAACGTGGTTATGAAGTAACCATTACTGATGCAGCCATCGATCACATTGGCAAAGCTGGATTTGATCCATTGTTCGGTGCTCGTCCACTTAAACGTGCAATCCAACAAGAGCTTGAAAATCCACTTGCACAACAAATTCTTGGCGGAAAACTATTGCCAAACCGCCCTGTTGTTGTGGATTATAAAGATGAAAAATTGGTGATTGAAAATCAATAGAAAGAGAGGGCGTAATATCTATTACGCCAATCTCTCCTACACTTTTGATTGTTTTTATTTAGAGATATAATTCAAATTATTTAATAGTTATTGATGAGAATAAAAATGCAAAAAACAAAAGTCGTTCTTGCGACGGGCAATCAAGGTAAAGTAAAAGAGATGGCAGATGTGTTAGCTCAATTCGGTTTTGAGGTAGTGGCACAATCTGAATTTGGTATTCAAAGCCCCGAAGAAACAGGCTTAACCTTCGTTGAAAATGCGTTATTAAAAGCGCGTTATGCGGCAAAAATTACAGGCTTGCCTGCTATTGCCGACGATTCTGGCTTATCGGTGAAAGCCTTAAACGGTGCACCAGGTTTATATTCTGCACGTTATGCGGGCGAAGAGGGGAATGACGAAACGAATCGTCAAAAATTGTTGCGGGAAATGGCCTCCGTGCCTGCCGAAGCACGCCAAGCTAAATTTGTCAGTTGCATCGTCTTTTTAGCTCACGAAACTGACCCAACCCCTAAAATTGCAATTGGCGAATGTTTTGGTGAAATCTTAACCGAAGAGCGTGGCTCAAACGGTTTTGGTTATGATTCGCTCTTCTTCTATCCACCGAAAAATTGCAGTTTTGCTGAATTAGAAACCGCAGAGAAGAAAAAAATCTCACATCGTGCCATTGCTCTGGCTCAATTAAAAACACAATTTGAGGACTCAAAATGATTATCACAACAACGCCAACGATCGAAGGCAAACGTATTAAAGAATATAAAGGTTTAGTGTTTGGCGAAGTGGTTTCTGGTGCAAATTTTATTCGTGATTTCTTCGCTAGCATTACCGATGTGATTGGCGGGCGTTCAGGCGTTTATGAAAGCAAACTGAATAAATCTCGCCAAGAGGCTTTGGATGAGCTATCGGAAGAAGCACGTAAGGTAGGGGCAAATGCCGTAGTGGGTGTCTCGCTCGAATATCAATCGATGGGCGGCGATAAGAGTATGTTTATCGTGGTTGCCACTGGCACAGCGGTTGTGGCCGAATAGGGGAAATTTTGCAAAAAAATACCGAAATTGAACCGCTCTTTTGGCAGAAAAAATCGCTACTTGAAATGAACGATGTTGAGTGGGAAGCTTTGTGTGATGGTTGCGGGAAATGTTGTTATCGTAAATATATTCAAGGGCGAGGCAAGCGTGAACGCCTTTATTACACCCGTGTGGCGTGCAATCTTTTAGATGTGAACACGGGGCGTTGTAGGTACTATATTGATCGTTTCAAACTTGAATCAGATTGCACCAAACTCACCAAGAAAAATTTGCCCGATTTTGGTTGGTTGCCGAAAACTTGTGCTTATCGCCTGCTTTATGAAGGGAAGCCGCTGTTTGATTGGCACCCTCTGATTTCTCACGATCCTGAATCAGTAAGAAAAGCGAATGTGCTCATTCCTAACGGCATCCACGAAAAAGAGGTGATTGATTGGTTTGAGTTCGTGATTGATGAGGTTTAACAGAATGCAATTGCAATAAAAAAGCTAGATGGTGATTTACATTTCATCATCTAGCTTTTTCATTTTAGTTAATACCGTAAGGCTCTGTATAAGAAATCAAGCCACGCTTCAACATTCTGCTTACACCACTGCTGTAGTTTGTGCCAAAGCGAAGTTCAAAATTTACCCCAAATTTATTGTCATAAAATAAATCGTTAATGGTATCGCTTATTACATTTGACGGCGTTGAAACCAATCTACGTGCAACATAAACATTCGCAGTCCAGCAGCAAGTGTTGTAGTTCATCGAAAACTTCGTTTCAACAGGCTTTTTCAACGCAATATCTTGGTAATGGCTAAACATTGCTGCTACGTTATCCGTTAATTCCCACGCCACGACACCACCAAGCTGTTTAATATCTTGACCATAACGGTTTGTACTTAAGTTTTGGTTAATATAATCACGGCTTGCAAAGCGATAATTTAATTGAAACAATTTGCTATCGCTTGGCTTATATTGCAATGACATATTCGCCAATGAGGTTTGATTCAAACGTGTATCATATTGATAACTTCCATGCCAATTCCATTTACGATGGAATTTCCAGTTTGATTCTAACGCCCACGAAGAAGAACGCTTTGCCGTACTATTGCTCGAATTATCATCAATTTTAGATGGACTTAAATAGTATGTTTGCCCTGCACTAAAATTGAATACCTCTGTCCCTGTCTTATCGCTGAAGAATCGCGTTGTTCCACCTGCTGTCACAAGGTTTGCAGAAGAAATACGGTCTAAACCACTATAACGACGATCGTTAAATAGAGAGAAATAATCAGTTTGCAATAAAGCAGAATCATAACCTAACCCCACGCTTTTATGACGTTTAGAGCCAATATCTGCTTGGTTTTTGTATGGGCGATAAATATATTGCATACGAGGCTCAAAGGTTTGATTATAACCTTTAAAGAACTGCTTATCTGCCTCAAGTACCGTTTGGAAATCTAGCTTAATTTGAGGAATCACACGAGTCACATTTTTCTTCATTTCTTCCGCATTGATATCACTGCCTTTTTGTTGAATATAGTGTGTTGCGTAAAGTTTAGTTTCCAGATTTAAACTGCCATAGCGATTGGTAAGTGGTGCGTTTAATGTTGGTTCTACATGAAAACGCCACGCTTTTGGCATTAGGTTGCTATCATTATCAAAACGAGCGGCTTGCGAGAATAAATGGAAATCAGCAATGCCTTTTAACACATCATTTTTATAATAATTGAAATCAATTTGCGGTAATACGCGGTATGGGCCAACTGAATTTGTAGAAAGATCAAAAGTCTGGAATTTTTTACCTGAAACTGACAAATTATAGTTTGATTGATAGTAACCTAATTTAAATTGTTGTGTAGCATAGCCATCCGTACTGCTACCGTAGTCTGAATCAAAATCAGAGAAATAACGGCGATCGCTCACTTTAGTATAATTCACATTCAAACGCCAATCGCTTAAAAAACTCATATTATGACGCCAATGTAATAAATAACGTTTACGGCTGCCATCACCTGATTTATATTCATCTAAACGATCTTTCGCCATATATTCGGTTGCAACCAAGCCTTCCCCCAACTTCGTTAAATAACGAAGTTCAGGGCTAAGTTGCCAGCCACGACGAGAATAATAGGTTGGTGTAAAGGTTGCATCCATATTCGGTGCAATGTTCCAATAAAATGGCTGTGAATAAGTAAAACCATTTTTGCTTGAACGCTCAAAACTTGGAATCAATAAACCTGAACGACGACGATCGCCAATAGGGAATTGTAAATAAGGAGAATAAAAAACGGGTACGCCCATCACTTTAAAACGAGCGTGCCACATTTCAGCATATTCATCTTGAACGTGCTGAATCATTTCGTTCGCTTCAATTGACCAAGATTTATCATTTACTAAACAGGAGGTAAAGCTCGCATTTTTTAATGTGCGAGTTTGGTCATTAAAATGACCGCTTTCCGCTGTACCTCGCCCTTGTCTATCCACTAATTGATAGCTTGTATTAGAAAGGTCTGCCTCTTTACTCGTTAAATCTACCGCCGCATCACGACCTTCAGCTTGAATGAAATTATCGCGATATTGGTAAGAGCCTTTCAAGAACGCCTTGCGAGCTTGTTCACCATTTTGCTCTACGCGAACTTCCTCACCAAATAACGAGCGGCTGCCTTGCTTAATGCTCACATCCCCCGTATAGGTCGCATCTGTCGGCTGGTTAATTAATGCATTATCTGCCTCAATGTAGACAGGTGCTTGGTTCGGATCGCCTTTAACCTCTTCACCTTGAAAGTGCGGTACGCCTAATAAACATTGCTCTCTTAAATCCGCTGCTGCAGTTTGGCTATAACAAGCCGCAACTACCGCCAGCGAGAGAAGATTGTAACGTTGTTTCATTCTCGTTTCTCTTAAATAATTCTGGAAAACTGTTGTCTTTTTGCAAGCTGTCTTGAATACACATCAAAGCATAAACAGATGTTACGAATTAACAAACGGCCTCTTGGTGAAACCACAATGCTTTTTTCGTTAATTTCAAGCAAGCCATCTTTAGCAAGCGGCTTTAAATAGGTTAAGTCTTCAGCAAAATAAGTATTGAAATCAATGCTGTATGCTTTCTCCAAGCGGTCAAATTCAAGTTTAAAATTGCAAATTAATGCTTTGATCACATCACGGCGGATGCAGTCGTCTTGAGTAAGAGCAAGACCTTTGCTTAATGCGATGCCCGTTTCTTCCACATCGGCATAATATTGTTTTAGCTCTTTTTGGTTTTGAGCATAAGTATCGCCAAGCAAGCTAATTGCAGAAACCCCCATACCTAATAAATCACACTCTTCTTGTGTCGTATAACCCTGGAAATTACGGTGTAGTACGCCATTAGCTTGGGCGATTGCTAACTCATCATCAGGTTTAGCAAAGTGATCCATTCCGATAAATTTATAGCCATTCTCGCCTAAGAATTGAATAGAATTTTGCAAAATCGTCAGCTTGGTTTCTGGCGGTGGTAACATATCATCTTTAATTTTGATCTGTGCGGCAAAACGGCTTGGCAAGTGAGCATAGTTAAATACGCTCATACGATCTGGGTTAAGTTCCACCACACGTTTTAACGTGTACATAAAACTTTCCACGTTCTGTTTTGGTAAACCGTAAATCAAATCTACGTTAGTTGAAACAAAGCCTAGCTCTTTTGCACGTTTCATCAAGGCAAAAATAAACTCTTCGTCTTGCTCACGATTTACGAGTTCTTGCACTTCTTTATCGAAATCTTGAATCCCCATACTGATACGGTTAAAACCAATATGACGAAGATGATCAAGCATATTCAGCTCAATTTCACGAGGGTCCATTTCAATACTGATTTCTGCATCAGCCTGCACATCAAAGTGTGTCTTGAGTAAATTCATCAAACGAGCTGATTGTTCTTCGTCTAAATACGTTGGTGTACCACCGCCCCAGTGAATTTGGGTCACTTTACGATTTTTGAAAAGCGGTGCACGAGTTTTAATCTCTTTTTCAAGGTAATCTAAATAGAGATCGACTTTATGACGATGACGGGTAATTACTTTATTACACGCACAGAAATAGCAAAGTTTATGGCAAAACGGAATATGCACATAAAGCGAAAGCGGACGCTCAGGATAACGTTCTGCTGCCGCTTTAAAATCTTCATTAGTGTAATTTTCGCTAAATTCCAATGCGGTCGGATATGACGTATAACGCGGACCAGATTGGTTATATTTTTGAATAAGGTTTAAATCCCAAATAATTTCTGACATTATTGTGCCTTTTTTAAAGTTTTAATTACTTCGATCAATTGACCACATTCTGCTTGGATTTGCTCAAAAAGCTCGGCTTCTTTTGCTTCACGTGCGAGGTCTTGACGCATACGCTCATTACGTTTCAACGCTTTGCGTTCCTCCAAAATTGCCATATCCTGCACTAGCTCATAAAGCTCCCACATGGCAGGATAATTCGACAATTTATGCCCCAACACATCCAACAGCGGTTTTAAACGTAACACACCTTCAGAAGGATTGCATTGCTCCGTTCTTACCGCATGGGCAATCACTTCCACGCTTTCAAAAATACGTTCAAAACGTGCTTTTTGCTCTTCTTTGGCTTGCTTTCTTAACTCTTGCTCTAAAGCTTGCTGATTTTTCACTTTCGCCCACAAATAGACTGCATAGCCCACCATTGAAAGTAAAATCAACACTGCCAAAATAATGAGAAAAAATCTAATCATATCAATGCTCAATTTACTGATTATCTACTTAAATTGATTAAGATTGATGGTTTCAAATTGGTGCAATAAGGCATCACCTTCATCCATCTCTTCATCTTGAATGCCTAAAATTTCCATCAATTCATCAATGCGATCTAAGCATTCATCTACAAATTTTTGATCTTCTGCAGAAAGTACTTTACCTGCATCTAACTCATCCAGTAATTGGTGTAAACATTCATTATTTTCGAGTTGCTCTAACTCCAATTCTGGCGATAAAACTGGTTTAACCTCTTCTGGCAATACAGGTTTAATGAACAGACCTTTTTCAGGTTTGTTTACAAACTCCACCATCAACGGAATTTTCTTTTTGCTACCAATACGCGGATCTTTAACTTCTTTCACCACTGCTTTTTTCTGCTCAGTAGGATCAACATTACGCGAACCTGTTGGCAAGCCTTTATGCTTACGTTTTTTCTTCTCCTCACGTGCTTTTGCATCTAATTCATAGCGAGTTGGCTTACGATTTTTACCACTGGTTAATTTCGGTTGTTCTGGTCTTTTATCTGCCTTACGGGTTGGCATAATGTCGGTAATACGACGTGTTTTTTTGGTACGACTCATATTCTCTTCTTTATTGATCTAATAAATAATTAAGCGAGCTATTCTACTAGGAAAGCAAGCGAGTGAACAGAAAAGATTTAATTTCACACTTTAAAGTTTACATTTAACAGCTTATTAACATAAGATTTAATAATCTTAGAAATAAAAATTTCTTATAACCTATATTGACAAACGAATTTTAATGCGATAACTTCAAAACTCATTTTAAAACTGCCTGCTGAAAAGTAGGTCCAATCAAGAGGAACTTTATCGTGGAACCAATCATATTAAATGGCTATTACACGCTAATTGCAGCAACTCTCGTATTACTTTTAGGACGTTTGCTCGTAAAAAAAATCCAATTCTTACAAGATTTTAATATCCCCGAAGCAGTTGCAGGTGGTTTAATCGCAGCAGCTATCATTTTTGCACTTTATCAGTGGTTCGGTTTATCTTTCAAATTTGAGAAAAGTTTACAAGATGCCTTTATGCTTGTTTTCTTCTCTTCTGTTGGCTTATCAGCAGACTTCTCTCGCTTAAAACAAGGCGGTTTCCCGCTTGTGATTTTCCTTGCTGTAGTAGGCGTACTCATCCTGGTACAAAATGGTGTAGGGATAGGTTTAGCCTCATTACTTGGCTTAGATCCGAAAATTGGCTTAATCACAGGTTCTATTACCCTAACAGGTGGTCACGGAACAGGGGCAGCTTGGGCAAAAGTATTTACAGAGAAATATGGATTACAAGGTGCAACGGAAATGGCTATGGCATCTGCTACTTTCGGTTTAGTAGCTGGTGGCTTAATTGGTGGGCCTGTCGCTCGTCGTTTAGTAAACAACTTGAAACGTGGCAAAAAAGCGGCATCAGTGAAAAAAGCAGATACATCTGATTCACAATACGATGGTGAAACCTTTGAAGAAAAAGATCATATGCGTTTCATTACTGCAAGTTCGACTATCGAAACTATGGCTCTCTTTGCAGCATGTTTAGCTTTCTCTTCAATTATGAATGCACAATTCTCTGGTTTAGGCTTGCCACAATTCGTATGGGCTTTAGGTTTCGGTGTTATCTTGCGTAACGTGTTAACCAAAGTATTCAAATTCGATATGTTCGACCGTGCGATTGACGTATTTGGTAACGCATCATTAAGCTTATTCTTAGCAATGGCATTAATGAGCATCAAATTATGGGAATTAGCAGGTCTAGCAGGTCCAATGCTTATCATCCTAGTTGTTCAAACTATCGTCATGATTTTATACGGCTACTTCGTAACTTTCCGCATTATGGGTAAAGATTACGATGCAGCAATATTAACAGCTGGTCATTGTGGTTTCGGTCTAGGTGCAACACCAACAGCTGTTGCAAATATGCAATCTGTAACACAAACCTTCGGACCTTCGCATAAAGCTTTCTTAATCGTACCGCTTGTAGGGGCTTTCTTTGTTGATATTATCAACTTGTTTGCGATTACTTGGTTTATTAATATGTTAGGTTAATTTTACTCATTGTAAATTGATTGATTATTTGAAAATGTCCTTATTACCAGTAATAAGGGCATTTTTCTTTATATCTTTTATCAATGAAACGTTTACAAGCTTAGTTATTCTCAAACCAACTCTCCAAAATCAAACAAGCCGAAATTGAATCCACTTTATCTTTTTTCAGTGCTTTATAACCACCACGAGCAAAAATCTCTGATTTTGCTTCAACCGTGGTTAAGCGTTCATCTTGCAATTCCACAGGTAAGTTAAAACGCCCATTTAATCGATTCGCGAATTTTTTTGCTCGCTGTGTGAGCAGTTGTTCTGTACCGTCCATATTCAGCGGTAAGCCAACCACAAGCAGATCAGGTTTCCATTCTTGGATCACTTTGCCAATCATATCCCAATTAGGAATACCATCTTGGGCTTTAAAGGATGGCAAGCCTTGTGCTGTGCCCGTAATGCTTTGCCCTACGGCACAACCGATGCTATAAGTGCCAAAATCGAAGGCTAAAATGGTTTTTGTCATTGATATTATTCCTTATTTGTTTCTATTTTTTCTAAGTAATTGTTTGTAATAATCCCACGTAAAATATCGACCAGGATCTTGTTTTCGTCCTGGTGAAATATGCTGATGCCCTGTAATTCGCTCATCGGTAATGGCGGGGTAAGCGGTCTGAATTGCCTGGGTTAATGCAACTAAACTTTCATATTGTGCTTGGGTAAAAGGCTGATTATTTGAGCCCTCAAGTTCAATGCCAATTGAAAATTCATTGCACTTTTCTCGCCCTTCAAAATTTGATAATCCTGCGTGCCACGCCATATCATTAAAATTCACATATTGGGTAATTTCGCCTTGTCGATTAATTAAGCAATGCGCAGAAACGCGTAAATCCTTGATTTCTTGGAAATAAGGATGGGCATTGGGATCAAGTTTCCCTTGAAAAAAATCATCAATGAAATGCTCGCCAAATTGTTCGGGTGGCAAACTGATGTAATGAATAACCAAGAGCGAAATATCATCAATATTCGGGCGAGGGTTAAAATGAGGCGAGGGAACTTGCTTTTGATAAATCAAGCTGCCATTTTTTAAGGTTAAATCCATAGCGTTTTGTGGTAGAATCTTGCCGTTTAAAATCAATCAAATCGAGAGAAAAATGCTTAGCTATCGTCATAGTTTCCACGCTGGAAACCACGCAGATGTGCTTAAACACATTGTGCAACTTCTTATTCTACAGTCGCTCAAACAAAAAGAGAAAGGCTTTTTATATTTAGACACTCACTCTGGCATAGGGCGCTATAGCCTATTCAGTGCTGAATCAGAAAAAACGGGCGAATATTTAGAAGGAGTGGCTCGCCTTTGGGAACGTGATGATTTGCCTGAAGACGTGGCTCTTTACATTGAGGAGCTGAAAAAAATCAATCGTGGTGGGAAGTTAAAATATTATGCGGGTTCGCCATTGCTAGCCGTAAATCAATTACGCCCACAAGATCGTGCGATTCTCACCGAACTTCATCCAAACGATTTTCCATTATTACGCCAAGAGTTTGCTAAAACAGAGAATGTGCAAACCAAGCGCGAAAATGGTTTCCAGCAATTGAAATCAGCATTACCACCGAAAGAACGTCGAGGCTTTGTGCTTATCGACCCGCCTTACGAGCTTAAAGAAGATTATGAATTAGTAGTGAAAGCGATCGAAGAGGGCTACAAACGTTTTGCAACAGGCGTGTATGCGATTTGGTATCCTGTGGTACTTCGCCAACACACAAAACGTATCTTACGTGGCTTGCAAGAAACAGGCATTCGCAAGATTTTACAAATTGAACTTGCTGTTCGCCCAGACTCAGACCAACGCGGAATGACGGCAAGTGGAATGATTGTAATCAATCCACCTTGGCAGTTAGAAAGCCAAATGAAAAAAATTCTGCCTTATTTAACAGATGTGCTTGTGCCAGAAGGTACGGGTTCTTGGGCTGTTGATTGGATCACACCAGAATAATCTTTCCCCCATCTTGGTTTTAACCGAGATGGGGATTTTTTTGTAAAAATTTTAGTAAAAACAACCGCTTGTAGGGTGTATGAACGACGTTCACGCACATTTATCCAAACAAGTGTTTTTCATACAAAGCGAGGATATTATGCAACAATACAAACACGACTTTATTGAATTCGCACTCAGCCGTCAGGTGCTCAAATTTGGCGAATTTACCTTAAAATCAGGCAGAAAAAGCCCTTACTTTTTTAATGCGGGTTTATTCAATACAGGTCGAGATTTAGCTAAATTAGGCGGGTTTTATGCTCAAGCCATTCAAGCCTCAACATTAGATTACGACGTGTTATTCGGCCCAGCTTACAAAGGAATCCCTATTGCAACAACGGTTGCTGTTGCGCTAGCCAATCAATTTGATATAGATAAACCTTGCTGTTTTAACCGTAAAGAAACGAAAGATCACGGTGAAGGCGGCAATTTAATTGGCTCGCCACTTAAAGGTAAAATTTTGTTGGTGGATGATGTGATTACTGCAGGCACGGCAATTCGTGAATCAATGGAAATTATCCAAGCAAACCAAGCCGAATTAGCAGGGGTTTTAATTGCATTAAACCGTAAAGAAAAAGGCAAAGGCGAGCTTTCTGCTATTCAAGAAGTAGAACGTGATTATGGTTGCAAAGTATTATCAATCGTAGATTTTAATGATCTAGTGCAATTTATCGAGAAATCGCCAGAATATGCTCCGTTTTTGCCTGCAATGAAGGCATATCGCGAGCAGTATGGCGTTTAGTTTATAAAATAAAGCTACTAATGCTTTTATCATTAGTAGCTTTACTAATTCAATGTTATTTAATACGATCTTGTCCTATTCCATAAATCAGCATATTTCACAAATGTTGAATGCGCAGACAGAATAGCTAATAAGAAACCTTGTTTTCCATCTAAAAAACCAGCTTTGAGTAGATACATTTTCATAAAGCACCCTAAAGCGTGCATTACGCCATCCAATAAAGTTGCTTTTTTATTAGCCTTCTCTCGTTGCATTGCCCATGCTTTTGCATATCCTGCAGATTTTACAAGATAATGATAAATGTCTTTATAAGTAAAATGTAATAAATCACCTTTAAGTTTTTTTACTTGTGCATCTTTAGGATAATGTACTTTTTCATGAACCAATTCATTACCATATTGAGCAAAATCAGTCGCATATAATCGAACAACATAGTCGGGATACCAACCAGAATGTCGAATTTGTCGCCCAAATACCTCGCTTAAGCGACTTACTTGGTATATTGCATTTCTTTCGTTCTTTTCTACTGCTTGTAAAATACTATTTTTAAGTTCTGGGGTAACTCGCTCATCTGCATCAAGCCATAAAACATAATCACTTGTTACATATTGTTGTGCGAATTGACGCTGTTTACCAAAGCCTCGCCAATCGGTATTTATATAAAATTTTGCACCATATTGTTCAGCAATTTGCTGGGTATTATCGATGCTCCCACTATCTAAAATAATAATTTCATCTACCCAGCCTTTTATTGTTTCAAGGCAGGCACTTAAATCTTGCTCTTCATTTTTTACAATCATTGCAACACTTAATGTTGGCATATCTGAATTCCTATACTTAAAATAATTTTGTCTATTCTATGCGATTGTTAAAACAAAAAAAAGAGATAGCAAAATTGAAGCTATCTCTGTTTTCTAATAAGTCTATGTTTATAAAGATATTGTCAGTTTATGGTACGCTCGCAAGGCTTTTTCTTTCGCTTTTTCAGTGTTCTTATCGCGAGCTAAAATCACCCCCATACGACGGTGACCATCCACACTACCTTTACCAAATAAGCGAATATTCGTACCGATTTCTTCTAACACTTTATCGAGATTGCCAAAAGTAATATTATCTGACTTGCCTTCTACCACAATTGCTTTAGAAGCTGCTGGACTAATTTGATAGATCTCTGGAATAGGTAAGCCTAAAATCGCACGAGCATGTAAGGCAAACTGAGAAAGCTCTTGTGAAGCCATCGTGACCATGCCCGTATCGTGTGGGCGAGGAGAGACTTCGTTGAAAATGATTTCATCACCACAAACAAAAAGTTCAACCCCAAAAATACCACGACCGCCAAGAGCTGAAGTGATTTTCTCTGCCACTTCTTGGGCTTTGCGTTGGGCTGTTTCACTCATTGCTTGTGGCTGCCAAGATTCTTGGTAATCGCCGTTTTTCTGAATATGCCCAATCGGTGCAAGAAATGATGTACCGTGAATATGGCGTACTGTAAGTTGCGTTATTTCATAATCGAATTTGATAAAACCTTCCACAATCACACGACCGCCACCTGCACGACCACCTTCTTGAGCATATTGCCACGCTTGCTCAATTTGGTCAGCTGATTTGATAATCGATTGCCCGTGCCCCGAGGAAGACATAATCGGTTTTACCACACAAGGAATCCCAATTTCCGTAATCGCTTGTTGGAAAGCATCAAAATTATCCACAAAGCGATAAGGCGACGTTTTCAGTCCTAATTCTTCTGCAGCTAAACGACGAATGCCTTCACGGTTCATTGTTAGTTTTGTAGCCTTCGCTGTTGGAATAACGTTATATCCCTCACTTTCCAACTCAACTAAGGTATCAGTTGCAATAGCTTCCACTTCTGGCACAATAAAATCAGGCTTTTCTTTTCCCACTAATGCACGCAAAGCCTGCCCATCTAACATTGAGATAGTATATGCACGATGAGCTACTTGTTGAGCAGGAGCATTCTCATAGCGATCAACTGCAATCACTTCCACGCCTAAACGTTGGAGTTCAATCACAACTTCCTTGCCCAATTCGCCTGAGCCTAACATCATGACTTTAGTTGCATTCGGTCTTAACGCTGTTCCAATTGTGGTCATTTTTTTGATCCTTTAGGGTAAAATAAAAAAGCAAACGTTTGCGTAAATTATACAGAAAAGCGATAAGATTTTGCAAAAGTTTTACAAAATCTTATCGCTTGAAGAGATGCCGATTACTCCATTGATTTCACCGCACTACTAATTGTCATCTTAATTTCTGCTGAAATCAGGCTTGAAATCAAATCTTCAATTACTTCGATTTTAGCTTTATTGGCCTTACCTTCTGCATCAAAGTAACCTTCTACTTTTAATGCTGAAGTAAAGGTTGAGAACAATGCTTTATCGAAGAATTCTGGAGCGTTGATTCCGTGTAGCACTGATAAACGTTGAGCAATTGAGCGGCTTTCTTTCTCTAATTCGCCACGTGAGATTTCAGGGCGATCAAGCAAAATATTTAAGCCGATAAAATAGCGTTGTAACAATTCGCGTACACCATTGCTGTGCAATTGTAATGAGCGTAAATGAGCTGGATTGATTTTAAAGACTTCGCTTTCGCTTTTTACTAATTGTTGGCAAATAAATTCGTTTAGAATCAATTCAATTTGGGTGCGAAGTTCTGTTTCGTTAAAGCGTAAGAAAAGTTCTGCTTTTAAGAACGGGTAAATTTGCTGTACCGTTTTAACGATTAGATCTTTCGACACTGCTTCTAAGTGTAAAATCACGCTGGCAACTAAAGATGGCAATACAAACAAATGTTGAATGTTATTTCGGTAGTAAGTCATCAATACTGCCGATTCTCGATCTAAGCGGATAAGTTCACCAAAATTATCTTTTTCTGCAGTAACGCCTGAACGCGGTAGTTTTAATACATGCTCAAGCATCGCTTCCGCAGAGTCTGTTGGTAATGTCATATCCTCAGAATAAGGTACATTGAGGAATAATTGCATGTAACTTTCGACTTGTTCAATCAACTGTTCACGTGCCAACGCTCGTTGACGAGAAGCAAGTAAGGCTGAGCCTATCAGATTTTTCGCATTGACCGCAGCTGCCTTATTGATATTAACCATTACTTCTTTCGCAATGCTATCGACGGCATCATTTAACCATTTTGCACGGCCGTCTTCGCTTGGCTCGCGCCATTCTGGGAAATGTTGGTTTAAATAATGGTTAATTTGAATCGGTTCACCGAAATTGACATAACCTTGCCCTAAGTTTTTCAATTTTTTAATGACACGAAGTACTAAACCTGCATTTTCTTTCTCTTTTGCCGCACCACGTAATTCTTTGGCGTAAGTATCCACTTCTAGCACGTGCTCATAACCGATATAAACAGGCACAATGCTGATTGGACGTGTTAAGCCACGTTGTAAGGCTTGAATAGTCATCGACATCATTCCCGTTTTTGGCTCAAGTAAGCGCCCTGTGCGAGAGCGGCCACCTTCGATAAAATATTCAACCGAATAACCACGATAGAAAAGCTCAGCTAAATATTCGCGGAAAATGGTGGAATATAAGCGATTGCCTTTGAATGTGCGGCGAATAAAAAATGCTCCCCAGCTGCGGAAAATTGAACCTACAGGGAAAAAATTGAGGTTAATTCCTGCTGCAATATGTGGCGGCACTAAGCCTTGATGGTAGAGCAAGTAAGAAAGTAACAGATAGTCCATATGGCTACGGTGACAAGGCACATAGACGATTTCGTGTCCTTCTAAGGCAAGTTTACGTACACGCTCACTGTTTTCAACATTGATGCCTTGATAGAGCTTATTCCAAAGCCAGCTTAACAGACGATCTGCCACACGTAAGCTATCGTGTTTTACATCGGCTGCAATTTCATCAAGCATTTTGGCGGCTTCAGCACGTGCTTTCTCAAGCGGGATTTTTTTATTTTCTGCTTCATCTGCAATCGCTTTTTTCAATACATCAGAATCAAGTAATTTGTTGAACATCGCTTGGCGATCAGGTAGTTGTGGGCCCATTGCTGAGTAACGTTGTTTAGCAAAGTGCATACGAGCAATGCGAGCCAATTTACGTGCTAATTGTTCATCTGCATTTTGATTTGCAACTATCTCATTTAAAGAGACCGCTTGTGAGAAACGGACGAAATTATCACGCCCATACCAAATCATGGAAAATAGGCGAGAAAATGCCCCTAATGCTCGTAAACTTGGTGCTTTTTCTTTTCCCGGTGCTCGCCCCCACAGTACTGAAACAGGAATAAGTTGCACATCTAAGTTTGAATCTTGTTTATGTAAATCTAAATAACGATGGATCACGGCGACCGTTTCGCTCTTGGCTTCTTTTGATTTAAAAAAGCGACGATCTTCATTTAAAAAAACGAAACGTGGCAATGAAATACTGTTGATCACATTTTGTTCTAACGGATCAGGCAAGTTCAAACTACGACAGTTTCGCTGCAAAATCAGGAGATCTGATTGTGAAGTGTAAGGTAAAATGTAAATCAATGGCTGTTCACGATTAAGTGCTAATTCGGTAATCGGATCGGTTGGAATAGATCGCGGCTTTACCAGCAAAGAAAGCGGTAAATTCAGCAATTTACGGTATAAATTAAGCAAAATTGACATTGGATTATCCTTTGATTTATTTTGTCAAACTAGGGGCTGTTAATAATTCATTTCGCATTTGAGTTATCGTTTAAAATAAGCACAATCGCGACGCAATTCGAAATCAAGAGTAGTCTTCTTAAAGAGAATTGCAACAAAGAGTGTGCTTATTTTAAACATAATCCGAAGGGCTGGGACTATTTTTCATGATAACGGTGTTAAAAGCGGTTCGTTTAGAATGACTAAACTTCACCGCTTTCGCCTTGTTCTCACAAAAAATAGTCTCCAGCTCAAATGTGAAATGAATTATCGACAGCCCCTAATCCATTTTATCACAAAATTTCGAAAAAATTAGTTACAAATCATAGCTTACTGTATATAATGCCAAATATTATGTATAAAAGACCAGAGAGGATAAAATGGCACGTAAACAATTAACAGAACGCCAGCAAGAAATCTTTGATTTTGTTAAAAATCATATCACAACGACTGGTATGCCCCCAACGCGTGTAGAAATTGCACGTGAAATCGGTTTTAAATCGCCTAATGCTGCAGAAGAGCACTTAAAAGCCTTAGCGCGTAAAGGCTATATTGAGATGCTTTCAGGCACATCTCGCGGTATTCGAATTTTGGTAAACGATGAAGAAGCGGCAAATGAAGATAGTTTACCGTTAATTGGTCGTGTAGCTGCAGGTACGCCAATTGAGGCGATTGAACATATTGAAGATCATTATCCTGTAAGCGGGACAATGTTCAACCCAACCGCGGATTATCTGCTTCGCGTGAATGGAAATTCAATGGAGAATATCGGCATTTTAGATGGCGATTTATTAGCCGTACATAAAACTAAAATTGCGAAAAATGGACAGGTTGTTGTAGCTCGAGTGGATGATGAAGTGACAGTAAAACGTCTTGAGAAAAAAGGTAATTTAATCTACCTTCATCCTGAAAATGATGAGTTAGAAGCGATTGTGGTTGATCCTCGTCTTGAATATATTGAGATTGAAGGAATTGCTGTTGGTGTCATTCGTAGCAACGCTTGGATGTAGTTTGAAGCCGATATTTTTGTAATGAATTTAGCCAAACTTCCCACTTCTGAAGCAGAGCTGTTAGCCAATGCGAATTGGTTAGCAGGTTTTCGATTGGGCGAAATTGCCGAAATGTTACAAATACCCGTGCCAAAAGATTTAAAACGCGATAAAGGCTGGATTGGGCAATTGATTGAAACGGCACTTGGAGCAAATGCGGGATCAAAAGCGGAGCAAGATTTTGTACATTTAGGCATAGAGCTCAAAACGATTCCGATTAACGCACAAGGCGAACCGTTGGAAACAACCTTTGTAAGCCTTGCCCCGCTTATACAAAATAATGGCATCACGTGGCAAAGTTCGCACGTGCGACATAAATTACAAAAAGTGTTGTGGATTCCCATTGAAGGTAGCCGGGATATCCCACTTGCAGAACGGTATATTGGGCAACCGATTTTGTGGCAACCTTCTTCCGAACAAGATCAGCAACTTCAGCAAGATTGGGAAGAGTTGATGGAATTGATTGTATTAGGGCAATTGCACAAAATTAATGCCACTTTAGGCGAGGTTTTACAACTTCGTCCTAAAGGTAGAAATAGCAAGGCGCTTGCCAATGCAGTAAATGAACAAGGGCAGCCTATTCAATCCTTGCCGTTAGGTTTTTATTTGAGAAAGCAATTTACTCGACAAATCTTGCAACAATTTTTGATTGCAAATGACAAAAGCCAATAATTAAAGCGGTTGCTGAGCTTGTCGAAGCATTAGCTTTATCATCATATAACAAGATTATGTTACTTATTGATTTAAAAGACAAAGAACTCTCCCAAGAAGAAGTTGAATTATTAGAACATCCCTTGGTTTCTGGTTTAATTCTGTTTAGCCGAAATTTTCACGATAAACAACAAATCCAAGCCTTGATTAAAGATGTTCGCCGACGGGTAAAAAAGCCACTTTTGATTACCATCGATCAAGAAGGCGGACGAGTCCAACGTTTCCGAGAGGATTTTACACAGCTCCCCGCAATGCAATCTTTCGCTCATCTTGCTCAAAGCAAACAAGAAACTAAGCAGCTTGCGTATGAAGCAGGTTGGGTAATGGCGAGCGAAATGTTTGCTTTAGATATTGATTTAAGTTTTGCGCCTGTATTGGATTTAGGGCATCAAAGTAAGGCAATTGGCGATCGTGCCTTTTCGCAAAATATCCACGAATTATTACCGATTGCAGAACGCTTTATTGATGGAATGCAAGCCGTTGGAATGGCAACCACAGGCAAACATTTTCCAGGGCATGGGCACGTTTTAGCTGACTCACATTTAGAAACCCCATTTGATGATCGCCCAAAAGCGGTTATTTTTGAGCAAGATCTTCAGCCATTTAAACAGCTAATTGCGAAAAATAAACTCTCTGCGATTATGCCTGCGCACGTGATTTATACTCAATGTGATAGCCAACCTGCCAGCGGTTCAAATTATTGGCTAAAAGAGATTTTACGTCAGCAATTGAATTTTAATGGCGTGATTTTCTCCGACGATTTAGGTATGAAAGGGGCGGGATTTATGGGCAATTTTGTTGAACGTGCAGAAAAAGCGATTTCAGCAGGTTGTGATTTATTACTGCTTTGTAATGAACCTGAAGGTGTGGTACAGGTGTTGGATAATTTAAACTATCAACCTACTCAAGCACAGAAAGAACGCCATATTAGCTTGATGAAACGCAAGCATATCAGTTGGTCTGATTTAGAAAAAAATCATGACTATTTGCAAGCCTCTGCTCGTTTGAGTGAATGGCAGCAAAAATGGCTTGAATGGAAAGCTCTTAATAATTGATGATGAACTTAAATTGCCAACATTTTACTCAACAACAATGTCGCTCTTGCCAATGGCTTGAAAAAGACAAATTTGAGCAAATTTCGCTAAAAGAAGAGGAGCTCAAGCGGTTGATTTTACCTTTTATTTTGCAAAATCAGACAGAAATTCTACCGCCTGTAATGTCGGAGATTTCACACTTTCGTAATAAAGCTAAAATGGTCGTCAGTGGCAGCGTAGAACGTCCAATTTTAGGCTTACTGAAAGATCAGAATAATCCACAAAGTGGCATTGATTTAACCGATTGCCAATTATATACACAGGGTATTGAAACGCTTTTTCCAGTTTTGAAAGATTTTATCGGACGAGCAGGATTAGTACCTTATAACATTGCAAAGAAAAAAGGTGAGCTCAAATATATTCTGATTACCCAAAGCCAAGCTAATCAATCCATTATGCTGCGTTTTGTGTTACGTTCTACTCAAAAACAACCGCTTGTGGAACGCGAATTGCCTACATTGTTAGCAAAATTGCCTGCCAATTCAGTAGTCAGTTTAAACATTCAGCCACAGCATGCAGCGATTTTAGAAGGCGAAACGGAAATATTCTTAACTGAACAGACGACTATTGAAGAAAATTTTAACGGCATTCCGCTTTTTATTCGTCCGCAAGGCTTCTTCCAAACGAATCCGCTTGTTGCTAGCCAGCTGTATAAAACCGCTCAAGAATGGATAAAAGATTTACCTATTCAGGACTTTTGGGATCTGTTTTGTGGAGTAGGAGGATTTGGGCTACATTGTGCTTACGCATTACAAGCAAAAAATCCAACCGTTTCACTCACGGGGATTGAGATTTCTGCCTCTGCCATTGCTAGTGCAACAAAATCTGCTGAAAAGTTAGGGATTGATAATGTCTCTTTTGCATCACTGGATTCAGCGCAATTTGCTATTCATTCTGATGAAGTACGAAGCCAGCCTGATTTGGTAATTGTAAACCCACCAAGGCGAGGAATTGGGCAGGCATTGAGTGAATATTTAAACGAGCTTGCGCCACCATATTTAATTTATTCCAGCTGTAATGCTCAAACAATGGCAAAAGATTTTGAGGCATTAACGAACTATGCATTATACAAGGTACAACTCTTTGATATGTTTCCGCATACTGCCCATTATGAGGTTTTAACCTTATTGGCTAAAAAATAGAATTTTATCTCACTCTTTTGCGGTAGGCTTACCGAAAAAGCGGAAAAGTTGCTATAATATTGTCGATTTATAGTATTAGATCAAATTAGCTGCAAATAAAATGAACTAAATCATCTTTTTGCAAGACAAACTAAGCAAATATCCTTACTATATCCCTATTCTTTTTTCAATCTCAATTAGAGGAATATCAACAATGGCTAAAATTGTAAAAGTAATTGGTCGTGAAATCATCGACTCTCGTGGTAACCCAACAGTTGAAGCAGAAGTTCACTTAGAAGGTGGCTTCGTAGGTCTTGCAGCAGCTCCATCTGGTGCATCAACTGGTTCTCGCGAAGCATTAGAGTTACGTGATGGCGATAAATCACGTTTCTTAGGTAAAGGCGTATTAAAAGCGGTTTCAGCAGTAAACAATGAAATTGCGAACGCTATCGTTGGTAAAGATGGTTCTGCACAAGCTGAAATCGACCAAATTATGATCGATTTAGATGGTACAGAAAACAAATCTAAATTTGGTGCAAACGCAATCTTAGCAGTTTCATTAGCAACGGCTAAAGCAGCAGCAGCATCTAAAGGTTTACCTCTTTACGCTTATATTGCAGAATTAAATGGCACTCCAGGCGTTTATTCTATGCCATTACCAATGATGAACATCATCAACGGTGGTGAACATGCAGATAACAACGTTGATATCCAAGAATTTATGATTCAACCAGTAGGTGCAAAAACTTTACGTGAAGCATTACGCATCGGTGCTGAAGTATTCCACAACTTAGCTAAAGTATTAAAATCTAAAGGTTTAAATACAGCTGTAGGTGATGAAGGTGGTTTTGCACCTAACCTTGCATCTAACGCAGATGCTTTAGCATGTATCAAAGAAGCAGTTGAAAAAGCAGGTTACGTTTTAGGTAAAGATGTCACTTTAGCAATGGACTGTGCATCTTCTGAGTTCTACAACAAAGAAACTGGCAACTACGAGTTAAAAGGTGAAGGCAAAACCTTCACTTCTCAAGAGTTCACTCACTACCTTGAAGGCTTAACAAAAGAGTATCCAATCGTTTCTATCGAAGATGGTCAAGATGAATCAGACTGGGATGGTTTTGCATACCAAACTAAAGTATTAGGTGACAAAGTTCAATTAGTTGGTGACGACTTATTCGTAACTAATACTAAGATCTTAAAAGAAGGTATCGAAAAAGGTATCGCAAACTCAATCTTAATCAAATTCAACCAAATCGGTTCATTAACTGAAACTTTAGCAGCAATCAAAATGGCTAAAGATGCAGGTTACACAGCGGTAATCTCACACCGTTCTGGTGAAACTGAAGATGCAACTATCGCAGACTTAGCGGTAGGTACAGCAGCAGGTCAAATCAAAACAGGTTCTATGAGCCGTTCAGACCGTATTGCGAAATACAACCAATTAATTCGTATCGAAGAAGCATTAGAACGTGCTGGCACTCCAGCTCCGTTCCTTGGCTTAAAAGCGGTTAAAGGTCAAGCATAATTCAGACTTTGATTAAAGCTGATTAGCTTAAAAAATGCCACAGATTTCTGTGGCATTTTTTCTATCTTTTTTGCTATTGTGAGGAAAACAGAATGTTATATTCCGTATTAACTGACCAAATATTATTAGGTGAAGGCTATCGTAATGGAGCACATTCCACCCAACATGAACATTTAGTAGTCATGTTTGAAGATGATGGCGATACAGGCTATTTTTATGCGATGGATTTACACCAAGCCGAGCAACCAATTGTTGATAGTCTGTTTGTTTACAACGTAAGTGATATTGACCAAAACAGTCTAAAAGAACCACGCCGATTAGAAATTTGTTGGTCTGAAGATGGCTACCAAGCCTTTTTATTGATTAACGGCTACCCACACGCCGTGTTTGATTTCCATCAGTTTGTGGGTTACAACCACACCAAATTCCCGCAACCAAATTTAAACAGCATATGGGTGCATAAAGAAACCACCAACGAGCATGTTGAGAAGTGGTTGGGGTAAACATAAAAAGGCATAGTCAAATGACTATGCCTCATTCAGGTTAAACCTACTTAATCTTCTCAAAACAAGCGGTCAATTTCGCAAAATCTTTTACGCCTTTGCTGCTTTCCACACCTGAATTTAAATCCACGCCTAAACAACCTTGTTGGAGTGCTTGCTCGATATTTTCTAAGCTAATGCCACCGGCTAATAACGATTTCGCTTTGATATTTTCAGGAATGAGCGACCAATCAAAGGCTTTGCCTGTACCGCCTTGTTGATTGCCCGACTTGCTATCAAGCACAAAACGGTTGATTTGCGGGTTATCTTCAATTGCCACATTTTCAGCATTCAGATCAATAGAAATGGCTTTCCAAATTTGGACTTTGCCTTCCAAACTTTGATACAGTTTATTGATGTAATGTTCGTCTTCATTGCCGTGCAGTTGCACCGCAAAGAGTTCAAGCTGTTTTGCAATTTTCTCAACAAAATCAACCGCTTGATTTTGGAATACACCTACATAGCGAAGGGGGGCATTCACGACCAACTCTTGAGCTTGACGAAGCGAGAGTTGGCGAGGTGAACCTTCGGCAAAAATCAAACCACCGTAAAGCCCACCAAGCTGATAAACGGCTTTCACATCTTGCGGTCGGGTTAATCCACACACCTTGTTTTCGCCGAAAATAATCTGACGCACTGCATTATTTAGATCTGAACTTCCCATTAAGCTACTACCGATTAAAAAAGCGTGTGCATAAGGCTGGATTTTTTGCACTTGGAGGTGGTTGTGCACGCCCGATTCAGAGATTAAACGAACGTCAGGAGGAATGCGGTCGCGGTATTTTTCCACCAAACGCACAATGCGGTTCATATCAATGGTGAGTGTGTGTAAATCACGGTTATTCACGCCAATGATTTTTGCCCCTAGTGTTAAAGCTCGTTCGAACTCTTCTTCTGTGCTGGTTTCCGTCAACACCCCCATTCCCAACGAATGGGCAAGGTTGGCAAGCTCAGTGTAAGTAGCATCATCAACCACAGAAAGCATAAGCAAAATCGCATCCGCATTAAAATAACGAGCTAGGTAAACTTGATATGTCGAGATCATAAAATCTTTACATAAAATTGGCTGTGTAGTTTGCTGCTTGACTTGGTTGATGTAGCAGAAATCACCTTGGAAATATTGCTCATCCGTTAACACCGAAATCGCTGTCGCATAGTTTTTGTAAACACATGCGATCGCATCTAAATCAAATTCAGCACGAATTAGCCCTTTAGACGGAGAAGCTTTTTTGCATTCCAAAATATAAGCGGGCTGATTATGCAAACCTTTTGCTAATTCAGCATAAAAATAGCGATCGCTTGGTGTGATATGTGGCAGAATCTGCTCAAGTGGCAATTCTTTTTGTTTATTTTCTACCCAGTTCGCTTTATCTTGCACAATTTTTTGAAGAATAGTCGCTTGATTGGTTTGCATATTTACCTTCTGTTGTTCGTCATAATTAGATTTTTACAAAAAGTTTACTCTAAGCTGTCCAAAATAGGAAGAAAATAGCCTAAAATATCGCATTTAATTCAATAGATTTTTGATAATGAAAACCAAAATTAGACAACATTTAACCGATTTACAAATTGCAATGCGAACCCACGAAATTTGGGAAGTCACGCCACCTTCTGCAGAAGCTTTAGCAAATCCGCAACCTTTCTGTATTGAAACGCTCACACCAACTCAATGGCTACAATGGATTTTTATCCCGCGCATGCACGCCTTGTTAGATAGCGACGCGGATTTACCACGCAATTTTTCTATTACACCTTATTTAGAAGAAGCCTTAAAAGAAGAAGTCTACTTAAAGGCAATCCACTCGCCCGTCTTGCAAATTGAGTTGTTGTTAAAAGATTGATATGGAATTAGAGATTTTATATCGCGATGAGGAGCTGATTGCGATTAACAAGCCTGCAGGAATGTTGGTGCATCGCAGTTGGTTAGACAAAGCAGAAACGGTATTTGCAATGCAAACCTTACGGGATCAAATTTGTCAGCACGTTTTCCCACTGCACCGTTTAGATCGCCCTACTTCAGGCGTATTGCTATTTGCTTTGAATAGCGAAATGGCGAAAACAATGTGTGAATTATTCGAAAATCATCAAATGGAAAAAGGTTATTTAGCAGTGGTTCGAGGTTATTTACAAGGGCAAGCGAGAGTGGACTATCCGCTCAAAGTGATTTTAGATAAAGTAGCGGATAAATTTTCTCAAGAAAAAGAAGCACAAGAAGCGATAACCGACTATCAAGGTTTAGCAACGGTGGAAATGCCATATCCTGTGGGTAAGCATCAAACCACGCGTTATTCATTGGTCGAACTTTTCCCGCGAACAGGGCGAAAACATCAGCTAAGACGCCATTTAAAGCATCTTTTTCACCCTATTATGGGGGATACTAAATATGGCGATTTGCATCAAAATCGTGCCTTAGGCGAACATTCTGGCGTAAATAGACTGATGTTACATTCGCATTTTTTGCGTTTTATTCACCCAAAAACTTCGGAAAAAATTACGATAAAAGCCCCGCTTGATGAACAATGGCAAAGGCTTTTTCAGATCTTTAATTGGGATTTTCCTGATTTTTAATTAGACAAAAAGAGAAACAAAATGGATAATGCACTACTTTCATTAACGCATGAGCAACAGCAAGAAGCAGTTGAAGAAATCCAGAAACTTGCAAAACAAGGCATCAGTATGGGGCAAGCAATTCAAATTGTTGCGAAACAGTTAAGAGAAAAATATCAACAAAATCAATTAGATCAAACGGAGAAAACCAAATGAAAAAAATGATAATTGCAACATTAGCACTTATTTCTGCCAGTGTAATGGCTGCACCTAAAACAGAAACCACATCTACTGCTAAAGATCCAATAAATGGTCAGCCTGCAGTCGTTTTAAATGTGTATGATGTTAGCTCAAAATCACCTCGCCTTGTAAAAGGAACTCAAATTTCAAGAAGTCAAAATCAACAACTCTGTTGGAGCTCTCTCAATGTGCCATTAACAGGCAGAGTACGCATTGCTGAAGCATTTTATGCTCCAGCACCAACCAATTTTGCCTCTGAAAGAATGAGTGTTACTGCATCGGAAGACAAAAAAGAGTTCTTAATTGTTGGTGATGTGATTGCAAAAGATAAAGAAAACATTACCCGCTGTTGGAAATTTGGTAAGTCAGATCCAATTGGTAAATATGGAATGGAAGTGCAAATTGGTAGCTATGTATTTAGAAACCTTGCATTTGAAGTAGTAAAATAGACATTATCAAAATTACTGTAAAAAGTGGATAAAGTTGAATTAATCACTTTATCCACTTTTTTCATCAATATAATTACACTCTAAAATATTTTCCCATCGCTGATCATCCCTCAAAACTATGCCAGTTCTTACCGCTTCTTCTGAATTATTTCTGCAACGACTGATACAGCTTATCCGTTAGCATCGCTTACGCTATAGCTAATGTTAATGGCATCAAAAATTCTGCTTTTCCACGCGTCAGTTCCAGCAAGAAATCGCCTCGCTAAAAGTGAGCTGATTACCCGCTTTACCATTGCCCAAAATTTTAGGCTAGTAAATGGAAATTAAGCCAATCGAGCTAAAAATCACAATCGCAAGGGGAATAATGCGTTTCTCGGTGCATTTTAGAAAAGGCACGATTAAACCCGCACCCGAAGCTCGGGCGAGCAGTAGTTTCGCATCGCTATCGTTGAGCGACATACCAGCCAAAGCCAACAACTGCACCTCAGAAGGTCAATACAAGCCAGCGGCGTAAAGGCTCGCTTTGTTGCACGCCTTCGAGAAAGGATAGAGGCTCACCGTTTGTACCGTAATCAAATGCAAGTTGCTGAATAGTATGCAATAAAAAGGTCAGACAAACCCCGATTAAACCTGTGATGATGCCGATATAAATAAGTGAAAAATAAAATCGAAAGGTAGTTTTCATAATAAAAGGTGACTGCTGGAAATTGCCTTTAGTATAAGCTTTCTCATTTTTCGTTTAAAGCAGAAATATGCTACACTTCCCGCCTATTTTGCGAGGAAATATTATGAACTACCAAGATAAATCTCTTTCTGCCCTCAAGCTTGGGCAAAAAACCGAATACAAAAGCCAATATGATGCTTCACTTTTGCAACCCGTGCCACGCCGATTAAATCGTGAAGGTTTGGGGATTGTAGAAGATCAGCCTTTCAATCAAGGAGCAGATGTTTGGACTTGCTATGAACTTTCGTGGTTAAATCCAAACGGCTTGCCACAAGTAGCCATTGCGGATGTTGCGATTGATTTTAAAAGCGAAAATTTAATCGAATCAAAGAGCTTTAAACTCTATTTAAACAGCTTCAACCAAACTAAATTTGCTTCAATCGAAGAGGTTGAACAAACACTTACGAAAGATTTAAGCCAATGTGCAAGCGGTCAAGTTTCGGTAAAAATTCACAAATTAGCTGATTACACCAACCAGCCAATTATGAATTTTGCTGGCAAGTGCATTGATGAACAAGAGATTCAAATCAACAGCTACGCATTTTCGAATCAATATTTAGAAAATGTTGCAGAAGGCGAAATAGTAGAGGAGACACTGGTTAGCCACTTGTTGAAGTCTAATTGCTTGATTACCTCACAGCCAGACTGGGGTAGTGTGCAAATTCATTATATTGGCAAGCAGTTAAATCGTGAAAAACTTTTGCGATATTTAGTCTCTTTCCGTGAACACAATGAATTCCACGAGCAATGTGTAGAGCGAATTTTTACAGATTTAATGCAATTCGCAAAACCTGAAAAACTTACCATTTATGCTCGCTATACTCGGCGCGGTGGATTAGATATTAACCCATTCCGTTCTAATTTTGAGAGTGTTCCTGCGAATTTGAGAATGGCGAGACAGTAATCAATAAGCAAAAGAAAGACTGATAATTTAATATTATCAGCCTTTTTGTCTACTATGCGACAATTTTTATTACGTCTCTTTTTTAAATAAACTTAACAAAAATAGCACTCCAGCACACACCACTACTGATGGCCCTGCGGGGGTATCTTTAATCCCTGAAAGCAGCAGTCCGAGAGAGACCGCAATAATGCTAAAAACAGTGGCATAAATAACCATTGCTTCTGGTATGCGAGCGAAACGTCTTGCCGTGGCCGATGGAATGATTAAAAGTGAGGTGATAATCAACGCTCCAACAAATTTCATACTCAAGGCAATCGTTAATGCAGTAAGAAGCATCAGTAATAATCGCACACGAGCAACATTCAATCCCTCAACTTGCGCCAATTCTGGGCTAATGGTAATAGAAAGTAATTTAGACCAGAAGATGGCTAAAATTCCACCAATTACAATGACACCAATGCCGATAAAAATAACATCGTTAAAGTTGATCGCCAAAAGATCACCAAAGAGGTAAGACATTAAATCTACGCGGACATTATCAAGCAAACTAATCGTAATCACCCCAAGCGAAAGGCTGCAATGAGCAATAATGCCGAGCACGGTATCGACTGAGTAGTTAGTTTTGTGCTCAAGCCAGACTAAAGCCATTGCGAGAATAACTGTCATCACGATCACAGCAATATAAGGATCAACCTCAAGAAAGATACCTAGTGCCACGCCAAGCAGTGCCGAGTGAGAAAGCGTATCGCCAAAATACGCCATTTTCCGCCAAACAACAAAAGCTCCAAGCGGTGCGGTAATCAGTGAGAGTAATAAGCCTGCAAGCCAGGCAGGGAGTAGAATATCAAGCATAATGTTACAGACGGTTGAATTTGCAAATATTTCTGCAAATCCCACCGCTTTTCTCTATTTATATTGGACTATCTATATCGTTTCTGTGGACTTTGAGCATCTTGAGCTTTCAGCCACTCCATTTTTTCTTTGATCTGTTTTTCCATTCCACGTTCGGTTGGAAAGTAGAATGCTGTATCCTTCAATTCAGGTGGGAAATAATTTTCACCTGCGGCATAAGCGTTCAGTTCATTGTGAGCATAACGATATTCATCACCATAACCCAGTGATTTCATCAACTGTGTTGGTGCGTTACGTAAATGCTCTGGTACATCATAATCTTTCGCCTCTTTTGCCAAACGTTTTGCCTCATTGAACGCCGTATAAACTGCATTACTTTTTGGAGCAACAGCCAAATAAATAACCGCTTGTGCAATGGCACGCTCCCCTTCATAAGCCCCTACTCTGGTATAGCAATCCCAAGCGTTAATCGCAATTTGCATCGCACGTGGATCGGCATTCCCAATATCTTCAGAGGCAATCGCTAATAATCGGCGTGCAACATAAAGTGGATCACCGCCTGCAGTTAAAATGCGGGCATACCAATATAATGCACCATCAGGCGAAGAGCCTCGAATAGATTTATGCAAGGCTGAAATCAGATCGTAATAGCGATCACCACCTTTATCAAAACGGGCTTGTCGTTCGCCTAGAATTTCTGTTAACAAGGATTTATTGAGTAACTTACCTTTTGCGGTCGTTTCCGCCATATCCGACATTAACTCTAAGCAATTTAATGCATAACGAGCATCACCATTCACATAATCGGCAAGTAAATCAAGTACTTCATCTTCAAATACAAAAGTCTCGCTGCCCAAGCCCCGCTCTTTATCAGTCAAAGCTTGCTCTAATACACTTAGAATATCTTGCTTTTGAAGTGGTTTGAGAATGTAAATTCGAGCCCGAGAAAGCAAGGCATTATTTAATTCAAAGGATGGATTTTCAGTTGTTGCACCAATAAAAATAATCGTGCCATCTTCAATATGGGGCAAAAACGCATCTTGTTGGCTTTTATTAAAACGATGCACTTCGTCCACAAACAGCACCGTTCTTCTACCTGTTTGCTGATTTAATTTTGCTTTATCAATGGCTTCACGGATCTCTTTAATGCCAGATGTTACTGCTGAAAGACGCTCTACTTCTGCATTCAGATGATACGCAATAATCTCTGCTAATGTGGTTTTACCCGTGCCAGGGGGGCCCCAGAAGATCATTGAATGGGCTCGTTGCATTACAATCGCTTTTTGCAGTGGCTTGCCTTCGGCAATTAGATGCGATTGTCCACGATATTCTGCCAGTGTACGAGGGCGCATTCGGGCTGAAAGCGGTCGAAAATCTTCAGCAAAATCTAAAGAGAGAGTGCTCATTTTTCCCTCCTCTAACGTAAACGTAATTGACGGCGAATTTGTCGCATCAGCAAGAAAACCCAAGGCCAGAGTATGCCACTAATTATAGCACCAATAATTTCCTGGCTATTAAACGTTGCAGAATGTAAAAGTACACCAATTAAATAGATAAAAATGCGAATAGCGATAATATAAGCAATCACAATCACGCCTTGCAGCCAAAGCGATAGATTCCGTAAAATAAGATGGTGTTTTGTGACAAAATAGATTGCTATAGAAAGCACAAGAGCGTGAACGCCAAGCACTGAGCCTAAAATCAGATCCCAAATAATCCCTGCCATAAAAGCCGTGCCTACACTGACTTTATCAGGCAATGCTAATGCCCAATAAATCAACACGAGAATAAGCCAAGAAGGGCGGAAACCTTGTAACCCAACAGGCCAAGGCATAATTTCTAAAATAAGGGCGACTACAAAAATAAACGCCAACACAATAATTTGAAAAAGTGGATGCTGTCGCATTATTCCGCCCCTTGTTCAGTATGATGTTCTTGCTCTTGCACTGCTTCTGGTTGAGCTGCCGGATTGTCCGAGGCTTCATCCGTTTGATCAATCACTTCTAGTTTTTCTTCTGGTTTATCTTCAACCTGCTCTTTCTTATTCGTTAAATTACGTAAGCGATCAATTGGACTAATGCTACGGCGACGCTCTTCAACCACCTCTCGTACTTCTTTAGGAGAAAGGGCTTGAGCTTTACGCATTTCATCGTTAATTGGCCAAAGTAACAGTAAGTAACGCAAGCGGTCTAAAGAAGCAAGCGGTTTTGCAATAATGCGAGCAAATTGGCTTTTAGTATCATTGGTTACACTTTCTACAATTGCTACGGGATAACCTTCTGGAAAGCGACCACCTAAGCCAGAGGTAACAAGCACATCACCTTTTACAATATCAGTCGAACGAGGCAGATTATCGATAACAAGCTCGTCATTATGCCCTGTACCATTTGCAATACCTCGCACATCATTACGTAATACCTGCACAGGCACCGCATGAGTAATATCGGTAATCAGCAACACGCGGCTCATATTCTCGCCCACAGAAATTACTTGTCCCACAACACCGCGTTCGTCAATTACCGCCTGCCCAACATAAGCCCCGTTTTTTTGCCCTTGATTAATCACTACTTGCTGACGATAAGCATCCATCTCTGAAGTTAAAACTTCAGTGATTTTCTTATATTCATCTTGACGTAATGGCGAGCCTAACAGCAAACGTAAACGTTGGTTTTCAACTTTTAGCTGATCGAGTAACAACAAATCGGCGTTTTTTTCGCGAAGTTGCTCTTTTAACACCTTGTTTTCAAGCTGTAATTTATTGGTATCAATAAAATTATCACTGATGCCATCTAACACGGAACGGGGAGTATTGGCAAAATAGTACAAGCCACTCACGGCAGTTTCGAGCATATTACGGATTTGGATCATCGCACTGCTTCGACCATCGAGCACAATCAGCGTGATTGAAATGCAAATTGCAAAGAAGAGGCGAACCCCTAACAAGGGTGTTTTCGCAAAAATTGGCTTCATAGAGTTGCTAATAAAATGAAAAGGGTTGGGATTAAATAGAAAATGGACACAAACTGATGTCCATTTCTATTTTAAATGATTAGCCGATATTACTCATCGTGGCTGAAAACATCACCGCCATGCATATCGATCATATCTAACGCTTTACCACCACCGCGAGCCACACAAGTTAATGGTTCTTCAGCAGTCACCACCATTACGCCTGTGCTGTCAGATAACAAGCGGTCTAAATTTTTCAATAAAGCACCACCGCCCGTTAATACCATACCACGTTCGAAAATATCTGCGGCTAATTCTGGTGGGCATTGTTCTAACACCGCTTTTACTGCATCCACAATACCTGTTAATGGCTGTTCGATTGCTTCTAATACGTGTTTTGAGTTTAAAGTGAATGTACGTGGTGCACCTTCGGCAAGGTTATGACCGTGTACTTCCATCTCTAAAATATCATCATCATTTTCAATTTTCGCTGTTGCGATCTCTTTTTTGATACGTTCTGCGGTAGCCTCACCAATCGCTGAACCGAAATGACGACGCACATAAGCAACAATCGCTTCATCTAATTTATCGCCTCCAATACGCACAGAACTTGAGTACACAATACCGTTTAATGAAAGCACAGCCACTTCGGTTGTACCGCCACCAATATCAATAACCATCGAACCTGTTGCTTCGTGAACAGGTAAACCTGCACCAATTGCTGCCGCCATAGGCTCTTCAATTAAGTAAACTTCACGAGCACCTGCACCAATTGCAGACTCTTTGATCGCACGGCGTTCAACCTGCGTTGCACCTGCTGGCACACACACCAATACACGCGGGCTAGGACGCATAAAATTATTGCTGTGCACTTGTTTAATGAAATGCTGTAACATTTTTTCTGTTACAAAAAAATCTGCAATCACCCCATCTTTCATCGGGCGAATCGCCAGAATGCTTTTAGGTGTACGACCAAGCATCAATTTTGCATCCGAGCCAACAGCAGCAATGCTTTTTAACGATCCCATTCTATCTTGACGCACCGCCACTACAGAAGGCTCATCAAGCACAATGCCCTGCCCTTTTACATAAACTAAAGTATTTGCAGTACCAAGATCGATTGATAAATCGTTAGAAAATAATCCAAGAAATTTTTTAAACATAGACGGAATCCGTTATTTATAGCTACCTACATAGAGCAACCACCTAAGGTAGTCGCAAAAAATTGCCCTATAATATAGCAAAAAATAGGCATTTGTTTCAATGGATAAACGAATAATCAGGATAAAATAACGTAAATTAAAATAAAAAAATCCCGAATACATAATGCATTCGGGATAACCGTTTAGACTATAAGAGCATCTAAATTATGCACGTTTGAAGTCCAAGTGAACTAATTTTGGTTTAGTTGGGTGACGCTGAATCGCTTGTACTTTCACTTTTTCTTCTTTGCCAGCCACAACGATAGTTAAAACTTCGTTGTAGAACGCATCATGAGCTTGTGCGTTGTTTACGTTATCATGGTTTAAAACGATTGATACAGGCTCTGCGTTACCACCGTAGATGATTGCAGGAACTTGGCCAGCATGACGCAGGCGGCGGCTCGCACCCTTACCTTGCGCTGTACGAACTTCAGCTTCAAATTTGAATGACATAGTGTAATTCTCTTTAAATAAATGGAATTTTCATTCCGTTAAAAAATAAAAAATAGCAGGCGACCCAGCTATTTTCGTGAATAATTGACAAAAAGTCGGGACGTATTTTACACACTTTCCGACTAAATGCCAAGCTTGAAAATGAAGAAAGAGATAGCTTTTCGGCTATCTCTTTTGCAAAATTTAGATTAAACGGTCAATTTTTTCAATCTTTCTGCATAATCATTCCAATCGGTAATTGGGCGCGTTGCGACTCCGCTTTCCATTGCAGCTTTCGCAACCGCTGATGATACCTGCACGATTAAACGCGGATCAAATGGCGTTGGGATTAAATAATCCGCACCGAATGATAAGTGACCATAGTTTGAAATCACTTCAAGTGGCACTGGTTCTTTGGCTAAATCTGCGATGGCGTGAGCGGCTGCCATTTTCATTTCTTCGTTGATTGCGGTTGCCCCTACATCTAACGCACCACGGAATAAGAATGGGAAGCAAAGCACGTTGTTTACTTGGTTTGGATAGTCTGAACGACCAGTACATACAACCGCATCTGGACGTACTGCTTTCGCATCGTGAGGAGTTGTTTCTGGCACTGGATTCGCAAGTGCCAGAATTAACGGAGTATCTGCCATCGTTTTGATCATCTCTTGGCTTAATGCCCCTGCTTTTGAGCAACCTAAGAACACATCTGCTCCTTTAATTGCATCTGCAAGGGTACGCCAGCCATTATCTTCAATAGCATAGAACTGTTTGGTTTCATCCATTTTATCGCCACGACCTTCGAAAATCACCCCTTTCGAGTCACACATTGTAATGTTTTCTTTTTTGAAACCTAATGAGCGAAGCAAGTTGGTACACGCAATGGCTGATGCACCCGCACCATTGACAACTAAACGCACTTCATCAATTTTTTTGCCTACTACTTGTAAGCCATTTAATGCAGCAGCACCCACGATAATTGCCGTGCCGTGTTGGTCATCGTGGAAAACAGGAATGCCCATACGTTCACGTAATGTTTTTTCGATGTAGAAACATTCTGGTGCTTTAATATCTTCAAGGTTGATACCACCAAAAGTCGGCTCAAGAGAGGCAATAATATCGACTAATTTTTCAGGATTGGTTTCGTTGATTTCGATATCGAAAACATCAATGCCTGCAAATTTTTTGAAAAGTACGCCTTTACCTTCCATAACAGGTTTTGATGCCAATGCCCCAATATTACCCAACCCTAATACCGCTGTA
This sequence comes from Pseudohaemophilus paraphrohaemolyticus, assembly GCF_003253115.1. Lineage (GTDB taxonomy): Bacteria > Pseudomonadota > Gammaproteobacteria > Enterobacterales > Pasteurellaceae > Haemophilus_A > Haemophilus_A paraphrohaemolyticus_A. The sequence continues at coordinate 417,428 of NZ_QEQF01000001.1, forward strand.
CCATTTGAGATAACAGCGACTAAGTTACCCCGAGCAGTATAACGGCTTGCCGTAGAAGGATCTTTTTCAATTTCTAAGCAAGGCTCTGCCACGCCAGGTGAGTATGCAAGGGCTAAGTCGTGCTGAGTTGCAAGGTTTTTGGTTGGGGTCACAGAGATTTTACCTGGGATTGGAAATTCGTGAAAATCGAGGGCTTCTTGTTTTAAATCGCTCATATTATGTCCTTATTTTGTTGTGTTATGGAATGAATGTAGAGGTTTTTATCGAATTAAGAAAGATAAGTCAGATACGATATATAAGATAACAAAAAGCGGTGAGGTTTTGCAAAATTTTTACAAAATCCCACCGCTAGTTGATTAAGAAATAATTAGTTTACTGAAGGTAAGATGCCTGCACCGAAAAGGTATTCCCACCATGCTAAACCTAAAGTTGCGTGAATGATTAAGCTACCGAATGCAACCACCGCCCCTGCAATCCACCAAGATTTGATGTCGTTATAACCCGCACCAAAAGTAATTGGACCTGGACCGCCGCCGTAGTGAGTCACAGAACCGCCGTAAGAGTTAGAGAATAATAAGCCTAATGCTAATAACTCAACTGGCGCACCTGCTACTTTACCCACCGTTGCAAATACTGGCACCATTGCTGCCACATAAGCACCGCCTGATGCGAATAAGTAACGCACAGAAACACTTAACAACAAGATAACCATTAACGCCAACATACCTTGACCTTCAAATTGGAGATAGCTTTCAAGGCTTGATGCTAACCATTTGAAGAAGCCTGCTTTTTCTAAGATAGAAGACATGCCTATGATACCACCGTACCAAATTAAGGTATCCCAACCTGCTTTGTTTTTACGCACATCATCCCAGGATACGATGCTTAACACGATACAAAGTACCATGGTGATTAACGCGATTGTAGTTGCGTTAACGTGTAAGAAATCTGCGAAGATCCAGCCTAATAACGCTAAAACGAATAACACCGCTAATGCTTTTTCACGGAAAGATATTGGACCTAACTCTTCCAAGCCTTTTTTCGCGATTGCTTTGTTATCTACTTGTTTTAACTCAGGTTTTGCGATGATGTAGCAGATAAATGGAATAATGAATAAGCATAATAAACCTGGTACAGAAGCGGCAAAGAACCACTCTACCCAGTTTAATTTGATGCCTAAAATTGGCGACATCAACTCTAATGCTAATGCGTTTGGTGCCATTGCAGTTAAGAAAATGTATGAGGTGGTTTTTACCGACATATACACGTTCATCATTAAATAGCGACCCGCTAATTTAGGTGATTTTTCGGGATCTGAGCCTAATGCTACCGCCACACTGTTCATAATTGGGAAAACAATACCGCCTGCACGTGCTGTATTTGATGGTGTTGCAGGAGATAATAATAAATCCAAGAACATACTCACATAACCAAGGCGAAGTGTAGTGCTACCTAACCAACTGATTAAATGGTATGCGATACGTTTACCCAAACCAGTAATCACAAATGCAGAACTTAGCGTAAATGCGGTAAAGATTAACCACGTTGTACCGGATTGGTAACCTGAAAGTGTTTGGCTCACTTTCACAAGCTCTTTTGCCCCTTCGGTATTACCGATAGTTGCTGCAGATGCGGCAACTGCTGCCAATAATAAGACTGGCTCACCGAATGGTTTAATCACCAAACCAACGATAGTTGCGATATAGATACCTAACAAACGCCACGCAATCAGAGACAGTCCCTCTGGTGCAGGCAACAAGAAGAAAATCACAGGGATGGCAACCAACACTGCAGTTTTCTGAGCTTTAGATAAAGCCATAGATCACCTCTAAAAGATTAAAGTTTAAGATAATGTTTAAGGAAAATCAGTAATGCCAACAGATCTGCACTGCCCCCTGAGCTGAGGTTACGAGCAATACACGCCTGATCAAGTTGGCTCAAATTGTTTTTTAGTTCGATTTCATTCAGCAATATGCTTGGATTATCCAGCAATTTTTTTGCCTCTTGCTGTACAAATTTCAGCTCTGCCATTCCACCACGATGTACGACATTGGTGTCAGGGTTCACTGCCATCAAATAGACCAACGCCATTAGCCATTGATGTTCGGTTGAGCTAGCCCGCTTGCTTGATAGAAACTCAATAGTCTGACGAACCAAAGCGAAACCGCTTTCTGCCTCGCCTCTTGCTCCCGTTAAACCATATTGCTGAAAGAGCTGAACGCCTGCGGTAAGCGGTTGATTTTTCGGGAAATATTGCAATTCAGCACAAAGCCCTTGGGTAAATTCTGCTACCATTTCGCAAATCTGGTCGATGTTTATTGCCACAGGATGCTGCTGATATAATCGACCTATTGCCGTGCAAACCAAGCCAAAAGCAAAAATTGCCCCTTTATGGGTGTTTACCTGTTCTGTTGCTTGCAACATTGCCTGTTCTGCTTGCAAACCAAGTGGCCGAATTTGGCGGAGAATTTGCGAACTTGGATCTTCAGCGGTTTTCATTCCTTCTAATACAAAGATTGAAAAAAATGGCTTTAACGCCAACGCACTTTGTTCGAAGGTATGCAAATTCATATCCTTATGCGAACCATTATTTATACTGTCTACTAAACCTGGCTTAGGCGAAAGTCTGGCTTCACTCAGCAAAGCGGCGTAAGCCAATTCTGCAATTTGATCAGCAAAATCAACCGCTTGCACCCGTTTTTGCATCTCTGCAAAAATCTCATCAATATGATGTTTACGCGAACGAGCACAGTTTTTCGCACTCTCATTACAAACCAAGCAAGGACGAGGTGAGAAATCAAAATCGGCACGACTTAATAAATTGCCGTGACGGTCGATCACATCAATATCCCACAAGCGAGCCAGTGGCGAACTATCCTCTAGCTGCATTGTTGCTTGCTTAAGCAAGATTGCTTCAATAGGCAGTATAAATAACGCTTCGTGCCCTGTTTCTAACCGGCGAATAAATTGGGCGGTGGGTTGCACGCCCAATGTCCCAAATAAAGCGGTCAAATTTTCTAGTGCTTTTGCAAAAACAAAATCTAGCAAAGCATTTTTCTTTATTCCCCCAACTGCAAGCAAAGTTAGTGAAAGTACCGTTTCACCATACTGTTCAAGGCATTGTTGTTGAAGATTAGCACGATTTTCTCGGGCTTCTAAAAGTTGCTCAAGTGAAATTTCCTGCCCTTCAAGGGAAAATTTTTTGAAAAGATGTTGCAAATTTTGACCGCTCTTTTTATGTATTGCGGGCGTGAATCTTTGGTTCACACACCCTACAAATTACTCTTTAACCTGATACACAGTATCAATCACCGAACCATCACGATAACGCACTACCGCAACTGGTTTGTCAGTAAATTCAATCTCTTTTGGTTTACCTGTGATGCTGTAAGCACGTTCACAAAGTTGCTCAATCGTGAATAACGGAATGCCTGCATTGGTTAATGCCTCGATTAAATCTGGACGTTTCGGATTTACGGCAACACCATGATCGGTTACAAGAATATCAATGTTTTCACCTGGCGTTACGCAAGTGATCACATTTTCCACTACCGTTGGGATACGACCACGAACGAGTGGCGCAACAATAATTGCCACTTGGGCAGAAGAGGCAGTATCACAGTGACCACCTGAAGCACCGCGGATCACACCATCAGAACCTGTTAACACGTTCACGTTAAACTTGGTGTCGATTTCAAGTGCTGAAAGAATCACCACATCTAAACGCTCAACAGAAGCCCCTTTTGAGCTGTAGTTTGCATATTGGTTTGCCGATACTTCAATATGATTTGGATTACGTGCAAGTGATTCAGCAGCGACTGCATCAAAGCTTTGCACATCGATCAATTTTTTGATTAAGCCTTTTTCGTGTAACGCCACCATACTTGAGGTAATGCCACCTAAAGCGAAATCAGCCGTAATGCCATCACGTACCATTTTGTCTTCTAAGAAACGGGTTACCGCAAGTGCTGCACCGCCAGAACCTGTCTGAAGTGAGAAACCCTCTTTGAAGTAGCCAGAGCCGAAGATCACTTCCGCACATTTACGTGCGATCAATAATTCACGCGGATTGGTTGTCATACGGGTGGCTCCACCACCGATTTTTTTCGGATCACCTACCGCATCAACTTGCACGATTAAGTCTACTTGATCTTGAGCAATACTAATTGGGTGGTGTGGATATTCCGCAAACTCTTCAGTTAATAACACCACTTTATCGGCATATTCCGCATCTACACGAGCGTAACCTAATGAGCCACATTTGCTTTTGCCTGTAAAGCCATTTGCATTACCGAATTTATCACAGCAAGGCACGCCTAAAAAGGCAACGTCGATTTTCAACTCCCCTGATTTTACTAAGTGAACACGACCACCGTGAGAATGGATGTTTACGGGCTCAGCCAAAATACCTTTTGAGATTTCATCCGCTAATTGACCGCGTAAACCTGATGAGTAAATTTTGGTGACTACACCATTTTTGATATGCTCAACAATTGGAAAATGGCTGTCGATTAACGAGCTTGAAGCTAAGGTTAAGTTTTTAAAGCCCATTTCCGCAATTTTGTTCATCACCATATTTACTACGAAATCACCGCCACGGAAAGCGTGGTGGAATGAAACGGTCATTCCATCTTTTAAGCCTGAACGGCGGATAGCATCTTCAAGACTATCGCAAATTTTGCGGTCTTTTGCTGTACGTGCAAGAGATTCTGCTTTTGGCACCGCTTGATAAACTGGGCGACCTGCATTGAATTTTTCGATACGTTGTTCACGAGTTGTCATTTTTTATTCCCCTTACTCTTCACGGATACCAGATTTTGCACGTTCAAGAACGAGTTTCGCACGGTCAATAATTGGTGCATCAATCATTTTACCGTTTAATGAAACTACACCTAAACCGTTACGTTCAGCTTCTTCTGCTGCGTCAATAATGCGTCTTGCTTGATCCACATCTTTTTGTGTTGGTGCGAATAAGTTGTGAAGTAACTCAATTTGGCGAGGGTTAATTAACGATTTACCATCAAAGCCTAATTGCTTGATTAACGCTGCTTCTGCTAAGAAACCTTCTTCGTTGTTTGCATTTGAGTAAACCGTGTCGAATGCTTGAATGCCTGCGGCACGAGCAGCTTGGAGAATTGAGCAACGAGCGAATAATAACTCGATACCTTCTGTAGAACGTTCAGTTTTTAAGTTACGCACATAGTCTTCTGCCCCTAATGCGATACCGATTAAACGTTTAGAAGCCATCGCAATTTGGTTTGCTTGGGTAATACCTAATGGCGATTCAATTGCTGCCAACATTTTGGTTGATCCCACTTCACGACCACACGCTTTTTCGATTTCAGTGATTTCGCGATCCATATCAATTACATCTTGTGCGGTTTCCGTTTTTGGCATACGCACCACATCAACGCCTGCACGCACAACGGCATTTAAGTCAGCTAAACCAAATTCAGAATCTAATGGGTTTACACGCACTACAGTTTCAATCTCTTGATAAAGTGGGTGCTGTAAGGCGTGAGCAACTAAGATACGGGCTGAATCTTTCTCTTTTAACGCAACTGCATCTTCAAGATCAAACATAATGGCATCAGGTTTATAAATGAAAGTGTTGCTGATCATCGCAGCATTTGAACCTGGCACAAACAACATACTTCTTCTTAATTTAATTGGTTGGTTCATAGCACCTTCTCCCAGTTAATTTGTTCATCGGTTGCACGTAATAATGCTGCTTTTAATCTTGCACGAAGCACGCAATCTAATGCGCCTTTATCTTCCACGATCACTTGGACGTTTGAGACTTCAAACTGTTTTAACACATCGTGAATAGTGGCAAGAATATCATCGCCAAATTGTTTACCTACTGAACTGTTAAGTTCAATTTCAAGCGTATTAGCTGGTGCAATTCGCACTTGTGCATCGCTAGATTCTAATGTACCAGCTACGGCAACTTTGGTTATCTGCATAATGCGTTCCTTATTTCAAATTAACAAAAGTGGTTTATTTCAGTGAAAAAACAATACCTAAGCATTCTACTGATTTTTTATCAAAAATCTAATAATAAAGTGGTACTATTGATGTATATCAAAAAAATATTCTACATGAATATATTTCATATTAAATCCTAAAAATAGGAACTTGATTTAATAAATTAATCCATTTAAAGTGAAATTAATTTCGACTTTACAGCATAACAGAGGTAGCTATGAGCTTTGCAACAGATATCGATCACTTAAACCAAAACATTGCAGATTTAAACGGAAAAATTAACGTCTCTTTTGAATTTTTCCCACCTAAAAATGAAAAAATGGAAAATTTACTATGGGATTCTATCGCTCGTCTTGCACCACTTAAACCTAAATTTGTCTCGGTAACTTATGGGGCAAATTCGGGCGAACGTGATCGCACGCATAGCATTGTGAAAAGTATTCAACAAGAGACGGGACTCATTGCGGCACCACACTTAACAGGGATTGATGCAACACCTGACGAATTACGCCAAATTGCCAAAGATTATTGGGATAACGGCATCCGTAATATCGTAGCTTTACGCGGTGATGAGCCAGAAGGCTACGCGAAAAAACCATTTTATGCGTCCGATTTAGTGACTCTATTAAAAGAAGTAGCAGATTTTGACATTTCAGTTGCTGCTTACCCTGAAGTTCACCCAGAGGCAAAATCAGCACAAGCCGATTTAATCAACTTAAAACGCAAAGTTGATGCAGGCGCGAACCGAGCTATCAGCCAGTTCTTCTTTGATATCGACAGCTACCTTCGCTTCCGCGACCGCTGTGTGAATGTAGGGATTGATGTTGAAATCGTGCCAGGTATTTTACCTGTGACTAATTTCAAACAGCTTCAGAAAATGGCAAAAATCACTAACGTGAAAATCCCAAGTTGGATGCACCGAATGTACGATGGTTTAGATGATGACCCAACCACCCGCAACCTTGTTGCTGCAAGCATCGCAATGGATATGGTTCGTGTATTATCGAAAGAAGGCGTGAAAGATTTCCACTTCTACACCCTCAACCGCTCAGAATTAACCTATGCGATTTGCCATACTTTAGGGGTCAGACCTTAATTATCAGAAAAAATAATAAAAATAAGCGGTCGGATTTTACAAAAATTTTCGGTATTATGTAGCAGTTGCACAAAGACCAAAATTTAAACAAAACCGTACAAAAATGCCCTTATTTCAATAAGGGCATTATTTTTTATAAATGTATTTTACAGAATTCTACTTATTTTTCCATTACTCACTTTTCCGTTTTCTTCTAAACAGTCTTTCTCGTTGCTCCTCTAGCAGCATTTGTTCCATCATTGCAGGGTAAGCCTGTTCGCAGAGAGCAACGTATTCAGGTTGAGTGAGGTGTTCTCTAATTTTAGTCGGGCAACGTAGATAGGTTTTATCTTCAGCAAAACTGCTAATAATCGAAAGCATCTGATAAGGTTTCCCATCTTCGGTTTCAAACACTTCATCGGTAAATTGCATTTCAAATATCGCCACGACCACCTGATTATTAGCGATTTCATAGGCTCCATAAAATATCAGCGGATTACGGGGTAAAGTACCGACTTCTTTCGCAAGGTCTCGCAAATTGTGATAGAACAACAGATAGGCATCATCTTTTACGTTTGAATACATCTGAGCCAGTTCACGCATAAAAGTTTTGAAGGTTTCATAGTCCATATTTTTTAAATCCACATTAAGTGGCGTGTGTCATAGTTTCCATCATTGTTCCTTATGTTGTTTTAAATTATTTAGGCTACGGCTAAATATTGGTTATCGTTTGAGGCTTCCAAACACAAACTTTCTAATCCGAATTTTGCCGTAGGCTTCTTATTTCCCTGCCAGTAACCTGTTAAATCTCGTGAAGGTCTGGCTTTCAAACAGCGTTTTAATACGTTGTCGAATTTGTCTTTATCCGACTGGTAACGAAAATCTTCACGCCATGCGGTTTCATTTGCATAGTGCATCATGTAATTATTTCCCATCTTATGATACACACCCATAATCATTCTTCTAAATCTTGCAAAGAAGGATTCAGCTAGATTATTGGTGGTGCCGTCAATCGAACAATACTCTTGTGAATGATTTACGCGACATAAGTCATAGTGAAATTCCAAGCCATCATAAGCAGGATTTTCATCAGCACAAATTGTAGATTTTGGTACGACTAAGCGATGTGTTAAAGCAAACATATCATTAGCATTTTCCTCTTTAACTAACGCAACGAGTGTGCGGTCGGCTCCTTTTATTATTTCCTGATTTGCAGCTTGTTGACGGAAAACCATAACGCAGGATTTATCTTTACGTTGGTGGCATCTCTTACGTCTATCAATTCGCTTATGTTTAAAATTTTTTGGTCGAAGGTAGTTATTCACATAACAACCATCAATATGAATAATGCCCGTGAGCGGTGTGTAATCTTGCGTTTTTTCAACTGCTTCACGAAATTTATGTAGTAATGCCCATGATGTTTTATATTGCACACCAATATGACGAGATAAGTTAAGCGCAGAAATCCCTTTACTATTGATAGTGAAATAATAAACCGATAACAGTAGCTTTTTTAGGGAAAGTTTAGTGTGCTGAAAAATCGTATCACTTTTTACAGAAAAACGATGTTGGCAATGCTTGCACTGCCATTGCTTACGAGAAGAAATAAAATAGGCTTTATGCTCAATCTGACAACGAGGACATTGAACAGTATGAAAACAATGAGAGTTTCCCCAACGGGCGTTTTTAAGCAGAATGAGAATTTCGGTATCTGATAAATCGTAAATAGCGAACGCAGAGAGATTGCGAAGTGCAGAAAGTAAAAGTGGTGATGTTTTCTTGTTGTTTTTCATTTTTTTCGTTCAACGTGCATAATCAACTTTCAACTTATTGTTTTGTAGTCAATAAGTCATGTTTCTCTTACTAAATTGGTTGAACGAATTAAATATGAAAAAAAGAAAACGAGAAGATTTGCTCAAAACGAGAGGATTTTAGATCAAAGTTTGATCGATTTGCAAGAAAAAAAGCAACCCCTTTCGAGGTTGCTCCCGTAATTATAAATTTCCTATTTTGGCTTTGTTTTGGATACCCATCAAATTTTCTACTTTATCTATTAAACAATATGACTGAGCTAAAAATTTAGCATCCCTCTTATTTTTTATAATAGAGTGAATTTTATTAATAATCTCTGTTTTAAGAATATCATCAGTTGGTATTGGAATCTTAACTTCTAAAAGGCGGTTTCCCAATGTTGAAATAGTTCCCTGTCTGAAAGATTTTGCTTCAATTTGTCTTTGTACGACTTCTAATCCCATCAGACCTAGAAGTAGATATGGTGATAAAACTTCTTTTTTTAACACTTTAATTTGTCTAAAATGGCTTTGAATAACAATTCTCTCATCAATGTCAGTAACCATTGCCGAACGTCCCATTAAATAAGTTCCATCATTAACCATTAATATATCTTCAGCCTTTATTTTCTGCTTATCTTTATATTTTTGATAAATTTCTTCAGATACACAATGAGTACAATCTGCCGCAATTTCCCAGTTGGACACTTCAGATGTTCTAACAAAAGGAATTTCACCTGTTCCATAATTATCGCTACCAACCTCATGACCTCTTTTGATTTTTATAATTTTTTCTTGTTCCAACTCACCAAAAGTTTTAATTATATATTTTCCTGTTTCGATATATTTATTTAGTTCATTATCAATTTCAGGATTGTAATATTTTGGTAAGAGAATGTTATTTTTTATTTGACTTAAATTAATATGCCACCCTAAATGCGAATGTTTGTCACATTTATTGGATTTCTTTAATTTTTCTAGGTGTTTTGGAATCAATTGTATCTCATCTTCATTAATTTCTTTTCCTCGTTTGTCATGTCCACAAGTTTTAGCATAGCTCATAAAAAATTCATAATCCTTACGAGGATTATTTGTTTTCTTAAGGAATAATAAATGTGTTTTTGTTGGAGTATAAGGTAAAAAGGTACTCATAGGTAAATCAATCAAACCTATAATCTCTGTATTTTTAAGTAGATGTTGAACAATATACCCATCTGTAGGATTACTTAATATTCCGTCTGGTAACACTAAAGCGAGTTTTCCCCCTTCTCTAACTAGCTCTAAACATCTGTCAATAAATAATACTTGAGGAGCTTCACTATCTTTTACTTGTCCTTTTTCCCAAATGTTATTTTTATTTAATTTCCATTTATGCCCTAAAGGATATTGCGATAATTTAGCCTCTCCCTTAACAGGTATTTTTGAACCAAATGGAGGGTTAGCTAGTAAGATATCAAAAACTCCTAATTGTATATTAGATTGAGTTTTTGGACTCCAGTTTTGAGTGCGTTCTAAACTATCTTCACAAAAGATGCCACTTTTTCCATCTCCCATAATCACCATATATGCTTTAACAACTTTACTTAAGAACTTATCTCTTTCAATTCCTCTAAAATTAATATTGGCTTTTGCTAATTTTTCATTGTGAATTTCTTCTTGAGGCCAATTGTATTCCAAGCCATTACGTTCTATTTTTTCATGTAAATACTTTAAACTTTCAATAATAAAACCACCTGAACCGCAGGCAGGATCAATGATTTTATCTTCAAGTTGTGGATCTAAGATTTTTATTGCTGTCCTTACAACATTCTTTGGAGTAAAGTATTGACCTTGACCACCTTTTAATGCTCGATGAATAAAAACCTCAAAAGCATCTCCCACGACATCTCTTTGAGCCGTCATTAACGAATAATTTTGTAATTCTCCAACTACATATCTTATAGATGAGTTATCTAGATCAATGCAATCTGATTCATCTAACACATCAGGATAAATTTTCTTTGCCTCATTAAAACGATTCTTAATTCTCTCTCCTATTACATCATCACTTTCATCATACCCAGCTCTGAAAGTTACAATATCATTAGGTTTGGTAAATTTTTCATCATATAATTTACATAAAATTATATTTATTATTTGTTTTGCTAATTCTTCATCTCTGGTTGTACCAACTGCATTTCCTGCCAAATAATTTCTTATAGAAATAAACTTATGTTTTAAGTTATGAGTTGGTAACAAATCTGAACGTTTAAACTTACCTATATCTTCTATTTTCTGACCAAATCTAGGGATATTTATTAATTCATCATCAAATTCAATTAAGCCATTTTTTATCCGTTTCAGAACGTAATGAATCTCCTCACCATTAAACCATACTCCAAGCTTAGCTTCAGAAAATTTTAGATAATCTTTTAATTGAGATATGCCATCTTTCCTATCCTTCTTCTTGCATTCCACTACAATAAATTCTTCCCCTCTATTTTTAGAGGTTGAAGAGAAAACAGTAATATCAATAGGATATTTATATGAAATATCTGATGGGGAGCCTTTAACTCTGAATTGAGGTCTTGTCTGTATATATTCTTTAGGATAACCATAATCTTCTACTAGAATTTTAGAAAAGACTTGTACAGATTCTATTTCTTCAGGGGTTCCATTAACAGGAATACCAGAAATATAATCTAAAATGTAATTATTATTTACTTTTATGCTATTTGTAGATTCAATCTGTTGGCTGTTGGCTGTTGGCTGTTGGCTGTTGGCTGTTGGCTGTTGGCTGTTGGCTGTTGGCTGTTGGCTGTTGGCATTTTTTGTTCCTTATTGAGTTAATGTCAAGTAATATTTACTGCTTATTGGAAATTTCTTTGAAAGAAATTGAGAAAGCATCTTTTAGGTTTTCAGGCATAGAGCGGTAGTCTGCGAGCAGTTTTTCTTCCTGCTCTGACATTTCATTTTTTTGTACTACCGCTTGAAACATCTCACCTTCACCGCTAACGAGCCAATTTAAATTGACCCCAGCTTTAGCGATGCCTGACATCCCTTCTGCATTGGGTTCACGTTCACCACCGATATAACCTTGCATCGTGCGATAGGCGATCCCTGTTTGTTCTGCAAAGTCCGTAATTTTCCAATTTTTAGCTTCACAAACTTGTCTTAATCTTTCTGATATGCACATTTGAGCGTTCCATTTCTAATTTAGAATTGACAAATACCGCAATCGAGCGTATATTTGTTTTAAATTCAAACGCATTTTATCACGTTTGAGCATATTTAAAATCTCTATTAACATAAATTTTAAACAAGACGATGACTCAGCATTTCTTACTTTCTAGCAAAGCTCGCACGCTTTCTTCTTACGAGATTGCACAACTCTCGGAAGAAGAAGCGTATGATTTGCTTTGTAAATTAAGATGGGGTGGAAAAGAGTTCATCACTTGTCCTAAATGTGGGGTACAACACAAGCCTTATTATATTTCTACACGTAAACAATGGCGCTGCAAACATTGTACTCACACTTTTAGTGTCACTTCTGGTACTATTTTTGCTAATCGCAAGAAACCGATTAAGGTTTATCTCTATGCTTTAATGGAATGGGTAAATGCCGTCAAAGGCTTATCTTCCCTTCAATTAGCTCGTAATGCAAAACTTAATCCTCGCACAGCATTTGTTTTATCACATAAATTCCGCAAGGCATTACTGGAAAGTCGTGATATGAAACCCCTTTCAGGTGTAGTGGATATGGACGGTACTTATGTTCATCCTGCACCACGTAAAGCAAATAAGAAATCTGACCGCATTGACTATCATTTAAAGGAAAATCATAATCCTGATAAACGTTGTGTAATGGTTGCACGTGAACATTATTCGCCAGAAGAAAAAGCCAGTAATACGTTGCATTGTGGAGCAAAACGCTCTCACATTTTTGTGGCGCATACGGAATCGCAATCGGTAGTGAAAAGTTTTGCCGATAAATTCATTAAACCGAATACGCAAATTAATACTGATGAAAGTACGGCTTATGATGTCTTGTTGCCTTACTATAACTTGAGAACAGTAAACCATAAGGAAGAATATCGCAGCGATTTAGGTGTAACAAACAATCAGGCAGAAAGTTTGTTCAGTTGTTTCAAACGTATGTACTACGGACAAGTTCACCGTATCAGCAACGAATACTTACTTAACTATGCTAATGAAATTGCCTACCGTGAGGATAATCGCCGTACCTCAAATAAAGCGCAGTTTATTGATGTATTAAGCCGATGTTTGAAAACCACTAACGATAACAATGAATGGTGCGGTTATTGGCAACGAAAAATTATTCATCAAGAAGTGATTTGGCAGTAGATATATGGCATACAACCTAGATAAGAAGCTCAAAGAATTTGAGTTTGAACGTAAACAAGTCTTGCATCATCTGGCGTTACTTGATGCGAACATTGCCACATTAAAACGTGCTATTGAGCTTACTCAACAGGAAAGGTAGCCCTTTATAATACGGACAACTTTGTGTACCGTTCCAAATATAAGCTCTTTAAAGGGAAAATTCGTAAATACATCGTACAAATGATGCGAGAAGCACCAGATAAAACCTTTACAATTGCCGAGCTTACGCAGCGCATTTTTGATATTGAACAAAATCCTGATACACCGTCCGAAAAACATCTTGATTCCATCCGCAAACGACTCAACGAGTTCTACCAAAGAGACTGGATTACGAGGACACAAATCAGCCGAAATGAGGTTCACTGGCAATGGAAACAAAAATAGCGGTATTTCTACCGCTAGTTATCCATTTTTACTCAAGAGGTTTTAATCGCCATTCAGAACGCCTGAAAAATCTTCGCTTTAGTGTCCGTTTATGTAATTCAACTTCTTTCCGTTCAATAATTCCTTTCTTATACAGTTCTTTCAATACGCGAGCAACAGCTAATTCATGTTCTCTTTGGGAGAGAGGATAATCTTTGCCAGTGTCTAATTCCAACGCCGCCTCTGTAATAAAGTATAATGTTTTCCAACTATCACTTTGCTTTAATACTCTTGCAACCAACAATTGAAGATTTTGCTTAAACAATCGAGGTTTTATTAGTCTTGAAACATTAAATTGTGTTTTGATTTGCCTTAAATCGAAATTGGGTTCAATGTATATCAAGGTATTCTCAAAACAAAGTATTTTATCCTCTAAATCTGATTTCTGTTGTTTTAACTGCTCAAGTTGATGTTCAAGAATTGCTTTTTCTTTATAGCTACTTTCGATTAATTTGGTAAGTTGAGAAATAAGGTGGGATTCTGCCATAATAAAAATCTCCATTGAGTTAAACTTTCAATGGAGATTCTAGTATTTTCAAGCGGTTAGGTCTTTGTGCAACTGCTACATAATACCGAAAATTTTGTCAAATTCCACCGCTTGTTTTTATTTTAACGCTCAAACAATCGATGTTCCAAGCTGTCTTGTTGTTCGACTAAAATCAGAATAGCCGCATCTCCGCCCCACTCTTTTGGAGCTTGGTGCAAGGCTAACACTTTCGGGTGTTGCACTAACCAGCGTGGAATTTGATCTTTAAGTGTGCGAGTACCAAACCCTGTCATAATGCTTGCGCAATAAACGTATTCACGTTCGCATGCTAAAATTAAAGCGGCTAACTCTTTTTTCGCTTTTTCTTTGGTTAAACCGTGCAGATCTAAGAACAATTCTGGTTGGAAATCACCTCGGCGAAGCTGTTTTAAAATGTAAGGATCGGCATCTTCACGCAAATAGCGAACTTTTTCATTTTCTTCTTTTAGAAGCGGTTCATATTCATCCGAAAAGAAAAATTCGGTATCTTTTTGTTCTTGCATTTCACGCAGTTCATTGATTTTTTTGCGTGGTGGTTGGCTTGGTATAAACGTATCTTGCTTTATTTTTTTTGTGCCTTTAATTGCTTCGCGAAATAGTGCGAAATCATCTGTCTCTGTCATTATTTTCTCCTTGTTTAAGGCTATTTTATCACAATAAAAAAGTTGATACATCCAAGCCAAAAAGGGATAATGCCCGTTATTTTTGAGGGGATAGTATGTATCAACATAATTTAGAACTGCTTGAAGAAATGTCTGCTTCAAGTGCATTACAAGATTTAAAAACCATTCAAGATATGATGCGTTGGGCATATAGCTATTTTAATGCATCCGATCTTTATTACGGACATGGCTATGAGAACGGTTGGCAAGAAGCGCAACAGCTTGTCTTGAGTGCACTTTCACTGCCTGCAGATGTGCCCGAAGCAATGTATGCGTCACGCTTAACCAATGTAGAAAAAACGCATGCGATTGAGCTTATTCAAGCCCGTTTAGGTACGCGTCAGCCCGTTGCTTATTTAACCAATTCTGCCTGGTTCTGTGGTTTGGAATTTTATGTCGATGAGCGTGTGATTGTACCTCGCTCACCCATTGGTGAGTTAATTCGTGACCAATTCTCAGGCTTTATTAACCATAAACCTAAACGTATTTTAGATCTTTGTACTGGCAGCGGTTGCATTGCCATTGCTTGTGCAGAAACCTTCCCTGAGGCTGAGGTTGATGCGGTGGATTTATCGCTTGATGCATTAGATGTGGCTCAGATTAATATTGAACGCTATCAATTATCAGAGCGAGTGTTCCCAATTAGTTCGGATCTGTTTAACGATATTCCGCAAGATAAATACGATCTGATTGTGACAAACCCACCTTATGTGGATCATGAAGATTTAGATGAAATGCCAGAAGAGTTCCATTTTGAACCAGAATTAGCACTTGGTTCGGGCGAAGATGGGCTGGATATTACTAAACGTATTTTAGCTCAAGCTTCTGATTATTTATCAGACGATGGCGTGTTAATTTGTGAAGTCGGCAATAGTATGATTCACTTAATCGCACAATATCCAACCGTGCCATTTAATTGGGTTGAATTTAAACAGGGTGGCTTGGGCGTGTTCAGTCTAACTAAAGCACAGTTGGATGAGAGTCATCATCTATTTAAATAAAAATATAGACATAGTAGACAAAATCGTTGCTAAAAAGCAATTTAAAACCTTATAAAATAAGGATTAAAGTACATTTTTACCAACGATTTGATCATATATACTTTTTTATTATTCCGAACGTATCATCGGAAATCCACCTAAATCCTTCAAGCTATTGACCATTTTGCAAAACAGCTCAGTTGTTTTTTCAGTATCGTATAACGCTGAATGTGCTTGCTTACCATCAAAGCTAATTTGCGCTTCTTTACACGCCTTGACCAAAACAGTTTGCCCATACATAAAGCCTGCAAGGGTTGCGGTGTCGAACATTGCAAATGGATGGAAAGGATCTCGCTTGGCGTTAATACGTTTAACTGCTGCTTGCAAAAAGCCTTGGTCAAAGGCAGCGTTATGTGCCACGATTACTGCCCTCTGGCAACCTTGTTCCTTCATTGCTCGGCGAACCATTTTAAACATTTCAGGAATCGCAATCACTTCTGGCACTGCACCACGCTCTGGGTTATCAATATCAATGCCATTTACCTTAAGTGATTCAGGGTTAATATTCGCCCCTTCAAAAGGTTGAATATGGTAGTGGCATTTTTGATCTTCGACTAAATAACCTTTTTCGTCCATTTTCACTGTGACGGCGGCAAGTTCTAATAGAGCATCGGTTTGTGCATTGAGCCCTGCAGTTTCCACATCAATAATCACAGGCAAATAGCCACGAAAACGGTTCTTAAGCAAATTATAATCAGTTGTTTCTTCCATCACGGGAATTAATTCCCCAACGCATCTTGTGCTTGTTTATTTTCGATAAACTCAATTTTGTAGCCATCTGGATCTTCAGCAAAGGCAATTACGGTTTTACCACCAAGTACTGGGCCTGGCTCACGGGTAATTTTACCGCCTGCAAAACGAATTGCTTCAATGGTTTCGTAAATATTGTCTACGCCTAATGCGATATGACCGTAAGCTGTGCCCAACTCATAATTTTCTACGCCCCAGTTGTAAGTGAGCTCAATCACTGCACTTTCGCTTTCATCCGCATAACCTAAAAACGCAAGCGAATATTTGTATTCCGTATTTTCGCTAGTGCGGAGCAATTTCATCCCTAACACTTCTGTATAGAATTTGATTGAACGCTCTAAATTACCCACACGTAGCATAGTATGTAAAATTCTCATCATAATTAACCGCCTTAAACATTAAAAAAGTTGGCGTATTATGGCATAATTCCGCCACAAAATCATTTTTAAAATTAAATTACACTATGTCTCATGATCACAACGCTCAAAAAAAATATGAAATTGCAATACACGCATTAGTCCCGCTGGTAACAATGCTTTTTGTACAAATGTTGCTAAATTACACCACAGCTCCTGCCAATATGATTTTTATCTCACCTTATTTATTAGCATTTTTGGTAGCTGTTGTTATCAGTATTTTTGTGCTTTGGAAAGGGCAAATCTGCCCAGGACAAGCAAGTCGATTACTCTTTGTCTTTAAATTTTTCCTCATTTTTGCAGTGGGAAATCTTGCCTATTCGCTTGCCTTCACGCCCAAACACATCCCAATGGCAATGGTGGCGATTGCCGCTATTCTCATTTCGTTAATTTATTGGAATGTCAGCAATACCGAACGTTTAACCAATGCAGTCGCTTACGGTTGTTTTGCCATTTGTGGCTTGGCGATTGTGCAATATTTAGCAATTTATTGGGTGGAAATTCCCTCGCTTTTCAACGGCATTCGTGCCAATAATTTTGCTCAATTATTGCTGGGCATTTTATTAGCGGGTTGGTATTTAATGCTTGCCAAAAGCCGTTTAGACGGTTTCTTTAAGTTACTCGTGCAGCTTGCCCTGCTTATGCTCATTTTGAACTATGTTTGGGTTGCTTTTGTGCTTTATCAACAGCTTCAAATGATGCCTGAAATATCGCTTGTGCCTTATCTTATCCACTTCTGCATTCAGTTTGTGATTTTTGCAATTTTAGCTTGGTTACTACTTGGTAAAGGCGATAAGCAGATCAAAAATCCGCTTGGCTGGTCAGTTGCACTTGCCTTGGCGATGTTGTATCCCTTCACCAATATTTAACCGCTTGTAACAATGTTAAGACGCCTAGCAATTGGTTTGATGGCAATGATGGCTCTGCTTGTGGTGAGTGGAGCACTTTTCATTTCTAGCCCTGCTTTTTTCCACACCTTGAATCATTTTATGCCTGAAGGTTGGACAATTCAGCGCCTCGAACGAAATTTTTCACAGGAAAACCAATCAGTGCTGTTGCCCGCTTTTTCGGTGAATTTTCAAACTTGCTCGGTGGTAGAGATTGCCCCGATTCAATTCCATTGGCAATCACCTAAAATGGTTTCAAGCGAAAAAGTCACGCTAGACTATCAATGCTTGCTGGATTTACCCTCTTCAGAAAGTCAAACTCGCGAATTTTCGCTTACCCCGATTTTGGCGTTAGTGCCGGAGATGATGCTAGAAGTGAAGCAAGTTACGTGGAAAAATCTCCCCGAAACACTTTCGCCTAGAATTAAACAATTGCTTACTGAACCCGCTCAACTTAAAGCAAGCTATTTGAACGGCACGTTATCTACCGAAATCAATCAGCAAGCGGTCAAATTTGAAGGAAAACTTGCCGATCTTGTTTTTACAGGCAACCTGTTTTACCAGCCGAGTGAAACAGAAAAACACAATCTCTTTTTTACCACACAATTTAATAAAAATTTACTTGATTTACCTAGCAAGTTTGAAGGCGATTATCACTGGGCTTATCCATCGAATTTCGTTGAAGATCCAATTTTGAGAGAAGGCAGCGCTCTATTAAATTGGTCACCCAACGAAGAAAATGCCTTGGTTGGCACAGCACAAGTCAGCTTTGAAAAAGAACCCAAAAACACCCTTAACTTGCCGTTTAAATTCGATTTTAAATCGCTTTACGTTTATCAAGGGAAATTTAACTGGGAATGGTTACCCGATTTTCCGATTAACGGATCAACTACCGCCACTTTTACGCCCAAATCGATTATGCAAGGCGAGATTTTCCCGCTTGAAACCGAATTTCGTTTAAACCTGTTCTCACACGATAAAAATACGCTTAGCCTTGCAACGACGAAAGGCATTATCAAAGATAAAGAAACTTTTGAATTACCGCTCACGCTATCTGGCAATGTAAAATATAACAGTTTTATTCTTACTAGCCTTTCAACCATTTATGCAAATGAAAATGGAATGAAATTCTCGCCTAAGTCAGTCTTTAATATCATTAGCGGTAAAGAGCGTTTTATTACCATTAACGAACTTAAAATTCCACTTGGCGATATTGAGTTTAACCGCTACGGCGTGACTGGGCGTTTTCAGGCCAATTTCAAAGGCGAAACGCCTGATTTTCGTAATATTGAACTGAATTTAGACGGTTCGGCGAAAAATTTTAAAATGGGCTTTTTAGACTATTTTGATGATTTCAACGGCAAACAAAATGAGCAAGATCTCTGGCAATGGCAGCTCAATGGCAAAGCTCATTTGAACGCATTAAACAGTCAAATTGACTTGCAAGGTCGCGGGCAGTGGCATGCAGATTTGGTGCAGATTGATCAGTTAGATGGTCTATTGGCGGATGTCAAAAAACCTGCAATGGTACTAGAAAAAACACAACTTTCGTTAAATAAACCGATCAAATTTAACACTGAAAAATGGACATTAGACGGAGAAGCTAAACTTAAAAGCCCCGCATTGCGTTTTGATTATGGTGGAAACCTCACCAACACGGAGGCAATGTTAAATATTAATGGCGAAATTGAAAATCTCAATTTTAACGGCAAGTTACAAGCGGGCAAAATTGGACCAATTTTTGTTAATGGGCATCGAGAGCTAACTGAACAGACACAAAGCAGTCTTTTCCACGGCAAACTGACTTGGAAAGCACAGCCCGCTGATGTATTTCAGCCACTCATTCCAGAGCGTACGGATTGGATTATCAAAAATGGGACAGTGTCTGGCAATACGGTGTTTAGCACAAAACCAACAGGCGGCATCAATGCAAGCGGTCAAATTTCGATAAAAAATGGCGGCATTTCGATGCCGAAAGGCGAGATTAACGGCATTGAGTTTACCTTGCCTTATCAGCTTAACGATACGCAGCTAAAATTTGGGCGGAACAAACCAATTGCAGTCAATATTGATGAAGTGAATGTTGGCTTGCCAATTCGTAATATTCGCGTGAATATATCTGGCTATTATCCTTACAGCCGAAATAAACCGCTCAATTTAAATAAGCTCACAATGAATTTGTTAGATGGCGAATTAAAAGTGGAATCTTTTTCTCTACCACAGCTCAAACCTGCATATTTAGAGTTAGCACATATTCGTTTTGAGTCTATTTTAGAGGTAGCACAATACCAACAGATTGATTTACGCGGACGGGCAAATGCTCGCTTGCCTTTCTGGTTAAATGGTACGCCTTGCTATGTTTGTGATGGCGAATTTTGGCAAGAATCGCCTTCAACGCTTAAAATCTCCAAAGAGATTATGAATGCCATTGCAAAAAGTAGCGGATATTCCGAGCAGATTTTGGTCTATTTATTAAATGATACAACCATTAACAAACTCAAAAGTCGCCTTCATTTAACAAAATCGGGCGATTTAATACTTAATTCCCAACTTAAAATGAAGTTAAATCAACAAGAAAATGCCCGCGTAAATTTTAATTACAACCATAAAGAAAACCTGTTCCAGCTATGGCATTTGATCAATACAGGCGCTTATGTGGAACAAGATATTGAAAATCGTCTTTATCAGAAGTTAGATAATCAAAAATTGGATAACCTAAAATGAGAATATTTGCCCTAATTGCATTTGCAAGCATTCCGCTTTTTCTAACCGCTTGCACCCCAAAAATTCAACTGGAAACCCCCAAAGAGGGGATTACCATCAATATGAATGTAGTGGTAGATCATAAAATTGAAGTGAAGATGGATGAGAGAGCGAAGGCTGTGATTAGTACAGTTGAGAGTGAGGAGAGTAAATAAATTAGCCTAAATTGCTATCAATGTTTCAAAAAAGAGTGCTTAAAGCCTTATAGAGCAAGGCTTTAAGCACATTTTTACCAACTATTTTTCCTATATACCATATTCTTAGAACCAGAACAAATACCCGATAGTCCCAATCACAAACACGCAGATGATATTAAGCCAGAAACCTGCTTTGACCATCTCGGTTTGTTTTATCATTCCCGTACCGAATACGATGGCATTTGGTGGCGTTGCAACAGGTAGCATAAAGGCACAAGATGCACCTAACCCGATAATCAATGCCAAACCAAGTGATTGAATATTCAAGGCTTCTGCAATGGAGATGAAAATCGGCACAAGTAATGCTGCACTTGCAGTGTTTGAGGTAAATTCAGTCAAGAAGATGATGAAGGTTGCCACAATTAAGCCGATGATGTAGTAATGACCGCCTTCAATAAAGGCTACAATGCCATCTGCCATAATTTTGCTTGCACCAGTATGCCCTAAAATCGCACTTAAGGTTAAGCCACCTCCAAAGAGGAATAGCACACCCCATTCTGTACCTTCTTGAATTTGTTTCCACGTTGCTATGCGAGTAATACAAATAACCGCCGTGGCAATTAAAGCAATAATGGTATCGAAACTTGCAATTTTGCCTTGTAATCCAAGTAAACTTGAAAGCGCTGGATTAATTTTTGAGCTAAAAATCCAACCAATTGCTGTCAATGCGAAGATAATTAAGGTTAAGATGCGAGTTGGCGTTAGCTCAATTTTCTCGAAAGATTGCTCAAATTTAACATCGAAATGAGGGCGAAAAACCACATAAAGCACGCCGATCATCAATGGCATTAAAATTAGCATAATTGGCAAACCATATTTCATCCATTCTGCAAATGAGACACCTAATTGCGTTGCCACAATCCCGTTTGGTGGACTCCCCACAAGTGTACCCATACCACCGATACTGGCACTATAAGCGATACCAAGTAACACGAAAACGTAAGTGTTGTGATCGCGTTTTGGGTCGAGTTTGCTTAAAATCCCCATCGCAAGCGGTAACATCATCGCCGCAGTTGCGGTGTTACTCATCCACATTGAAAGGAATGCGGTCACAGAGAAGAGGTAAATCGCAGCCACAGAAAGTTTACCGTGCGACATTGCCATAATTTTATTAGCAATCAAGCGGTCTAAATTTTGAATATGAAGTGCGGTTGCTAATGCAAAGCCTCCAAAAAATAAGAAAATAGTCGGATCCGCAAAAGCAGCTAATGCTTCTTTAGATTTCACCAAACCAAGTAAAATACCTAGAATAGGTACAAGTAGTGCTGTCACTGTTACGTGCAATGCTTCAGTGAGCCATAAAATTGCGATAAACACGAGTAATGCCAAACTTTTATTGGCTTCAGGTGTAAAAGGCAAGGTATTCAAAAGAATAAAAAAGAGCACGACATCGGCAATAAAAATCAGATTATTACGAGTGTTTGCTTTTTTAATTGAGATTAAATCAGTATTCATAAAGTCCCCCACAGCTAAATAGCTAAAAGATGACTTAAATATACACAAATTGAGGTAGAAAAAAACAAAAATGTAATAAAATTGTGAAGCTCATCACAAAATTATTACATTTTAGATCAAAGTGGGCGAGAAGTTTATTTTAGACGCTCAAAACCTTTTTCAAGATCAGCAATTAAATCTTCAACTGCTTCTAAACCGACATGAATACGAATCAATGTGCCAGTTAATTTACGTTCAATACCTGGACGAATACGTGCGATTTCCGCTGGTTGATTAGCTAAAATCAGTGATTCAAATCCCCCCCATGAATATGCCATCGTAAAGAGCTCAAAATGATCTAAGAAATTCGCTAATTGCTCATCACTCAATTTTTCGCAAAGTTCAAACGAAAATAGACCGCTTGCACCACTGAAATCTCGTTTGAAAAATTCGTGTCCAGGGCAGCTTGGTAACGCAGGATGGAACACTGATTTTACTTCTGGGCGTTTAGCTAACCACTCTGCAATTTGAAGCGAACGTTCACCATGTTCTTTTAAGCGAATTCCCAATGTACGCAAACCACGAGCCGTCATATAAGCCGAATCCGCATCCACCATTTGCCCCATTAAATAAGAGCGTTCGCGAAGTTGATCCCAGCAACGAGCATTAGAAACCGCCGTACCAATCATTACATCAGAGTGCCCAACCAAATATTTGGTACCTGCTTGAATAGAAATATCGATCCCGTGTGAAAGTGCAGGGAACAGCACACCACCACCCCAAGTGTTATCAATCATAATCACGATTTCAGGATTCACTTCACGAGCTACACGCACTAGCGTTGGCACATCAGGCACTTCCATCGTAAGCGAGCTAGGGCTTTCTAAGAAAAGCACTTTTGTGTTTGGTTGAATAAGCTCACGAATGCCTTCGCCAATCATCGGATCGTAATAGATGCTCGACACGCCCATGTTTTTCAAAATTACATTACAGAAGTCTTGGGTTGGCTCGTATGCTGCGCCCGTCATCAATACGTGATCGCCTTGTGCCACAAAAGCTAAAATCGCATTGGTTACAGCAGCCGCACCACAAGGATAGAGATAGCAACCTGCACCGCCTTCAAGCTCACACATTGCATCTTGGAGGGCAAAATGAGTCAGCGTGCCACGACGACCATAAAATAGCTCACCTTTGTAGCGGTTTTTGGTCGCATGTTTTTTATCCGCAACGGTTGGAAAAACAAGTGATGAAGCACGTTGAACGACAGCATTTACCGAACCATGGGTATAGCGAGATTTTCGCCCTGCGTGAACAAGCTTGGTTTCTAAGTTTGAGAATGAAGTGTCTGACATATAATTTCCTAATCTATTGTTTTTAAAAAGGAAAACGGTAAATCTTCGCAAAACTTTTGCAAAAATCTACCGCTTGCAATTATCTGAAAACGGAACGATATTGAGGTCTGCTTTTCTTAAATTGGCTAATCAGCACCAAAACAAAGGAGAGCGTGAAACAACCAAAGGCAAGAATTAGCCATTGTGGCATTCCCCAACCGAGCATTTCCCATTGGCTTTGACTACAATTTACCGGACCTGGTGCAAAGATTTGTGGAAACCATTGGTCAAACGGCATTGTTTGTGGGAAGTCAGGTTTAAATTCGCATTGATTCCAAGGAGAAGGATTGAGCTGATAATCAGTGTGGCGAATGGCTAGTAATAAGCCTTTAATGGCACTATAACCCCACAGAAGAATTGCAAAATATCGGGTGAGTTTAAGACGAGGTGAAATAGCTCCAATAATGCCAGAAAGCAATAAGCCACTAATCGCTAAGCGTTCATAAACGCACATCACACAAGGTTGCAAGCCCATTACATATTGGAAATAGAGCCCTGTTGATTCAAGAAGTAAAGCGATGATTGCTAATAAAATCCACGCGGTTCGGTTAAGGGAAAGTTCTTTAAAATAGGTGAGCATAATCGCCTCTCTGTGAGTGAATTTGAAGCATTGTAACAATTGCGGGGGGTAAAATAAAGGTGTATCTAGCGATACGCCCAATGTAATTTATTGATTTATTATCGGTTAATAATCCAACCCCATTGCAACATTAAATCAGTCATTTCAGGTAGTAAAAATTCAAGTGATAAGAACCCTACCACAGAAAGGACAATGGTGTATGGCAACGCCATCCAAACCATTCTGCCGTATGAGAGACGAATAAGCGGTGCAAAGGCTGAGGTTAAAAGGAATAAGAATGCTGCTTGACCATTTGGTGTTGCAACCGATGGTAAGTTTGTCCCTGTATTGATTGCCACTGCAATCATATCGAATTGTTCGCGATCAATGATACCAGAAGTTAAGGCGTGTTTTGCTTCGTTGATGTAGACTGTACCTACGAATACATTGTCTGAAATCATTGAAAGTAAGCCGTTAAAAATGTAGAACAATGAGAGCTGTGAATGCGGTTCAGCGGATAATACAAAGTGGATGATTGGCTCGAACAATTTCAAGTCAATAATCACTGCAACAACCGAGAAGAACACAATTAACAAGGCACAGAATGGCATTGACTCTTGGAAAGAACGACCAAGTGAATGTTCATCAGTTACACCACAAAATGCGGTGGTGAGGATAATCACGGTTAAACCAATAATACCCACATCTGCAAGATGTAAAGCTAAGCCACAAATAAGCCACATGCCTGCAACCGCTTGGATTGCCATTTTAAAACGGTCTTGTTTAGTCATGCGTTTTTCTTTGGTTTGATTATAGCGAGCAAGGATTACCCATACACGAAGAGGTAATTTTGCTCCATAACCGAAGAGTTTAAAACGTTCAACAACTAAACAAGTGAAGATACCTACAATCAATACTGGAATGCTAACAGGGCCTACTCGAAGTAAAAATTCCACAAACGACCACTCCGCTTGCCCTGCAATAATTAAGTTTTGCGGCTCGCCAACCATTGTCATTACGCCGCCTAATGCAGAACCAACGCCTGCGTGCATCAATAAACTACGTAAGAATGCTCGGAATTCTTCTAAAATATATTTGTGATTGGTGATTTTATCGTCATTGCTCACATCCAATTGCTCTTCAATTGAGGTATTGCCTGAAGCCACTTGGTGATAAACTGAATAGAAGCCCGTGCCCACGCTCATAATCACGGCAATAACAGTTAAGGCATCAAGGAAAGCAGAAAGGAAAGCTGCGCTTAAGCAGAAAGTTAAGGCAAGAACCTTTTTAGATCGGATGGAAAGAAGCAGTTTCGTGAAGACATAAAGCAGGAGCTGTTTCATAAAGTAGATCCCTGCCACCATAAACATCAATAGCAAAATCACATCAAAGTTCGCCATGACTTCTTCTTTTATATGGTGTGGATTTGTCATGCCTATCACAACCGCTTCAATCGCCAGCAAACCACCTGGTTGAAGTGGGTAACATTTCAATGCCATCGCAAGTGTGAAAATAAATTCAGCCACTAACAACCAGCCTGCAACAAAAGGCGAAACGAAGAAATAAATAACCGGGTTAATGATAAGAAAACTGACGATTGCCAGTTTATACCAGTTTGGACTTTTTCCTAAAAAAGTTTTGAAAAAGACATTTGCTCCTTTCATAAGGAACTCCCTGTAAGACTAAGAAAGATAAAGATAAAAAAGATGAGTAGTTTGCAATATAATAGAAATTAAGCGACAATACAATTCGATTTCGCTGGTTATTTATTCAACTTTTTATAAAATTTTGATAATAATTAAAAAATCGATAAATTTTTATTTTATTTTGCCGATTGGAGGCATTTTGGATAACACTTCTCTTTTAACCTCTCAAAGCCCTGCCGCTTTAGCAGAAGAATATATAGTCAAAAGTATTTGGAATCATCACTTCCCAGCAGGTTCAGATCTCCCTGCTGAACGTGAGCTTGCTGAACACATTGGTGTAACGCGAACAACCTTGCGTGAAGTATTACAACGCCTAGCCCGAGATGGCTGGCTACAAATTCAGCATGGAAAAGCAACCCGTGTCAATAATATTTGGGAAACGGGTGGACCAAACATTATCAAAACAATTATAAAATTAGACCGCTCATATCTACCTGTTATTATTTCAAATGTGGTTTCACTGCGTACTCGAATGGTTGAATATTACGTACGTGAAGCAGTAAAAATTAATGCTACAGCATCGGCTGAACTATTTTCTAACCTAGAAAGCTTAGAAAATACCGCCTTAGCTTATGCTACCTTTGACTACAACTTATTCCGCCAATTTACCTTTATTGCAAATAAACCCGTTTACGGTTTAATTCTTAACAGCTTTAAAGAGATGTACATTCAAGTTGCCAGTCTCTTTTTCCGTGAAGAAATTGCTCGCCAAGGCACGCTTAACTTCTATCAAACCTTAAAAATGCTCTGCGAACAAGGTAATGATGAAGCCGTACAGCAATGCATTGCGAAAAATCGCCAACAAAGTGGTATATATTGGACTAAAATTCTACAAAATTTACCTGAAGATTTTGGAGAATAGGAGTTATTTTGAACGAAATTATTTTTACTCTTTCGCCTGCAGATAATGCTCGTTTGCAATCTCTCTGCGGAGCATTTGACGAACATTTAACCTTAATTGAAAAGAGCTTCAATCTTACCATCGCTCGCCAAGGTTTTGTGTTTACGATTATGGTAGCAGAAGAAACACATCATTCCACCACGCTTTTGCCACAAGCAGCAAAATTGATTCAACAACTTTATGTTGAAACGGCTCCGATTAAAGGAAAAATAAAAGAACTCGATTTAGAAGATGTACATCTCGCCATTCAAGAGAGTCGAATGTTGCTACAAAATCATTGGCAATCGTCTAATCATGGTGAAATTTCAATCAAAACTAAACGTGGTGTAATTAAACCACGTGGCGAGCATCAGCAAGCCTATTTACGTAATATTTTAACCCACGACATCAGCTTCGGGATTGGGCCTGCTGGAACAGGTAAAACCTTTCTTGCTGTTGCGGCAGCAGTAGAATCGCTTGAACGTCAAGAAATTCGCCGTATTTTACTTACTCGCCCTGCTGTTGAAGCTGGTGAAAAATTAGGCTTTTTACCAGGGGATTTAGGACAAAAAATCGAACCTTATTTACGCCCACTTTATGATGCGTTATTTGAAATGCTCGGCTTTGAACGTGCACAAAAATTGATAGAGCGAAGTGTGATCGAAATCGCACCGCTTGCTTATATGCGTGGTCGAACACTAAACGATGCGTTCATTATTTTAGACGAAAGCCAAAACACCACAACCGAACAAATGAAGATGTTTTTGACCCGCATTGGCTTTAATTCAAAAGCAGTAATTACAGGGGATGTCACTCAAGTCGATTTACCTCGTAACCAAAAATCGGGCTTAAAACACGCCATGGAAGTGCTCAAAGATGTATCTGAATTAAGTTTCAATTTCTTCGACAGCAAAGATATTGTTCGCCATCCAGTAGTCGCTAAAATTGTTCAAGCTTATGATGTTTGGGAAGCAGAAGATGAAATCCGCCAACAAGCATTAAAAGAAGAGCGTAAAGCCCAACGAGAATTAGCGAAATTGGAAGCGGAGCAGTTGAAAATTTTGGAACATGCTAAAAAAATGTAAGAAAATATAATTGATACTGAAACAACTTCTAATTCTACATTAGATGTCTATATCAATGAAAAACTATTAGGTAAAGCATATAATCTATCGAATAGCGCTCATCACACTAAACCTGCTATTTTCTTTTAAAAGGAAAATCTCTTAACCCGAATAAAAAAGAAAATATTTCATTACTCACGAAAGCCTCTCAATGAGATTTCTTTGAATTTGGTAATCGTAGTATAAGCCATGTAAAATTTAGCTCAGAAAATGGAATATGTCAGGATTTTCGTAGTTCATTAGGTGTAATGATTTAATATCATCACTAATTATTTTATCTTAGATGAGAAAAAACATGCTTTCCCTTCAGCAGATTACATCGATAAACACCTCTTACGAAACGACTTTATCTGTAATAGATTATTGCTAACATTTTGAAAAATAATTGCAATGTTTAATTCTTATAATGTTAGCAACTTTTTATGTTATTAACTCAAAATAGCTCAGACTGCGAAAATGCTTTAATTAAGATTTCAACAAACTCCCCTTAGAGGCTTTCAGATATTGCAACATCGACCAAATTGTTAATGCAGCTGCAATATAAAGCAAGATAAATGCAAGTGTTTCCATTAAATTGCTTTGTCGCCAGAGCATTCCCCCTAAGGCTAGCATTTGTGCTGCAGTTTTTACTTTTCCCCAAATAGAAACAGCCACGCTAGTACGCTTGCCAAGTTCCGCCATCCATTCGCGCAAGGCGGAAATAATAATTTCACGGGCAATCATAATGCAAACAGGGATGGTAATCCACCACGTGTGGTAGTATTCCACCACGCAAACAAAGGCAACAGCAACTAAAACTTTATCCGCAACAGGATCTAAAAACGCACCTAGTGGAGTGGTTTGATTCCATTTTCTTGCTAAATAACCATCAAACCAGTCGGTAATGGAGGCAATAAAAAAGATGAGTGTGGTAATTTCAGGAGAGTATGTGAGAGGCAAGTAAAAAGCACTCACAAAGAGCGGAATTAAAACCACACGAAAAAGGGTTAGATAGGTTGGGATGTTTAGTTTCATTATGTTTGCTGATTGGGAAAATTCATAGGTAAAAGTGTACCATATTTTAGCAGTAGATTTCGATTGACTTTAGCAGAATTTACAGATAATTTGCACTTGATTTATGGTTCTTTGTCCATAGATAATAGAAAAATTTTTCGTTTTTCAAACAAGTTGAAGGAGAACTTATGGAAAACCGTTTAGAACATAGCTACGCACGTAGCGAATCACTGATTAGCACCCACAAAGTGCTTCGTAACACCTACTTATTATTGGGAATGACACTTGTCTTTTCTTCTGTTGTTGCCTTTGTTGCAATGAGTACAAACGCACCAGCACTACCTTGGTGGGGCTTATTAGTGGGCTTTTATGGCTTACTTTTCTTAACCAATGCAACCGCAAATAGTGCAACAGGTTTAGTGAGCGTTTTCGCTTTAACAGGCTTTTTAGGCTACACCTTAGGCCCTATTCTTAACCGCTATGTTGGCACAGGATTAGGCGACACTGTTGTATTGGCACTAGGTGCTACCGCATTAGTTTTCTTTGCTTGTTCAGCTTACGTATTAACGACTAAAAAAGATATGTCATTCCTAAACGGAATGATGATGGCACTCTTCGTTGTCGTTTTAGTCGGTGTTATCGCAAATATTTTCTTAGCAATGCCAACATTAAGCCTTGCATTAAGTGGGTTATTTGTGATTTTCTCAAGCGGTGCAATTTTGCTCACAACGAGCAATATCATTCAAGGTGGCGAAACTAACTATATTCGTGCAACCGTTGATCTTTATGTTTCACTCTACAACCTCTTCGTAAGTTTCTTACAAATTTTTGGTGTATTAGGAAACGATGACTAATGGCACAAATTGAGTTAAATGGCACATCTTATCAAGTAGATAACGATGGTTATTTGTTAAACCTTGATGATTGGTCAGAAACATTTGCAACATTGATGGCTGAGCGTGATGGCATTACGCTCACGCCCGACCATTGGGAAATTATTCAGCTAGTGCGGGAGTTTTATCAAGAATACAAAACCTCGCCAGCAATTCGAATGTTGGTTAAAGCGATGTCGCAGAAATTTGGTGAGGAGAAAGGAAACAGCCGTTATTTACAACGCTTATTCCCCGATGGTCCTGCAAAGCAAGCAACGAAATTTGCAGGTCTCCCCAAACCCGCGAAGTGTTTGTAATCCATATAGGACAAAGCAGTTAGTCTTCTGAGACATTATACATTTGTCCTCTTTTCGTACTATAGCTCCTTGTGTTGACACTCACGTTATTCATCTTCATTAAAACGTTTCGCTTTATAAGTCGGTTTCATTAAGTTCTCAACAGAAAGAATATCATCTAATTCAGCCTCTGTGAGCAACCCTCTTTCTAACACGACTTCACGTACGCCTTTGCCTGTTTGAGCACAGATTTTACCCAAAATATCACCGTTGTGATGACCAATAAACGGATTGAGGTAAGTAACGAGCCCAATTGAATTGAATACATAATTTTGGCAAATTTCACGGTTAACAGTAATACCATCAATACATTTATCACGTAAATTAACGCATGCATTTGAAAGAAGCGAAATGGTTTCAAACATTGCTTGACCAATCACAGGTTCCATCACGTTAAGTTGTAATTGCCCTGCTTCTGCAGCAAATGTAATGGTGCTATCGTTGCCAATAACTTTAAAGCAAACTTGGTTGACTACTTCTGGTACAACTGGGTTTACTTTAGCTGGCATAATGGAAGAACCAGCCTGTAACTCTGGTAAGTTGATTTCATTTAAGCCAGCACGAGGGCCTGATGACAACAAGCGCAAGTCATTACATACTTTAGAGAGTTTTACCGCTGTGCGTTTTAAGGCACCGTGTACCATCACATAAGCACCGCAGTCGGATGTTGCTTCGATTAAATTATCAGAAAGTACGCAAGGTAAGTTGGTTACTTTTGCTAAGTTTTTAACCGCGAGCTCTGGGTAACCTTCTGGCGTGTTTAACCCTGTTCCGATTGCCGTTGCGCCTAAGTTGACTTCAAGCAATAATTTGACGGTGCGTTTGAGGTTTCTAACCTCTTCTTCTAGCAATACAGCAAAAGCTTTGAATTCTTGCCCTACTGTCATTGGTACCGCATCTTGTAACTGGGTGCGCCCCATTTTCAAAACATCAGAAAATTCGACCGCTTTCGCCTCAAAACCTTGTTGCAAGTAGTGAACTTGATCGATAAGTTTTAACACGCTGTTATAAACTGCTACACGGAAACCTGTAGGGTAAGCATCGTTGGTTGATTGGCTGGCATTCACATGGTCCATTGGGTTTACGATGTTATAACTTCCCTTTGGATGCCCTAAAATTTCCAACGCAAGGTTCGCTACCACTTCGTTGGTGTTCATATTTACCGATGTGCCCGCTCCACCTTGATAAACATCAGACGGGAATTGATCCATACAGCGTCCGTTTTCTAAAATCTCATCGCAGGCTTGCACAATGGCATTCGCAATTTTCTTCGGAATAACGCCCAACTCTGCATTGGTTAATGCCGTTGCTTTTTTTACCATTACCATACCGCGAACAAATTCAGGTACATCTGAAATTGTGTTATTAGAAATGTTAAAATTTTCAATTGCTCTGAGTGTGTGGATTCCCCAATAAGCCTCATTTGGAACTTCTCTTTCACCAAGTAAATCTACTTCAGTACGTACATCTTTCATATTAAATTCCTCTTGTGTATTTATGATTAAAATCATAACAAGCAATCCGACTTTAAAATGTGATCTATGTCATATTTTTCAAAGCAAGCTGTAGATATAAACTAGGGCAATAGATTAGATTTTTTTATCTATTCTATCGCCCTGTTCTACATAATCTCTTTGAATTCAATTAATTAGCCATCTATTTCTTCGCCAGTTTCATCCCATTTAAAATTAAGCGCAACGGAATTTAAGCAGAAACGTAAACCTGTTGGTGCAGGCCCATCATTAAATACGTGCCCTAAATGCGAATCGCACGTACCACAACGAATTTCTGTACGATGGCGACCAAGGCTATAGTCATCTAAATATCGTAATGCATTATCTGAAACCGCCTCATAAAAACTTGGCCATCCACAACCAGCATCAAATTTTGTATCAGAACGGAAAAGGGCGTTATGGCAGCGCCCACAGCGGTATGTGCCAACACGCCCTTCATTTAAAAATTTACCTGTAAAAGGTAATTCGGTTCCAGCATTGATCAATACTTCCAATTGCTCATCAGAAAGTTCGTCAATATCTTTAATCATTGTTATCTCCTTGAAAAATTTCATTTTTGCATTCTACAATTTTTTTACCTAAAAAGTGTGAGAAATCTTAAAAAATTGACATAGATCATATAAAAACAATCTGATATATTGAGAACCGTTCTTTTTTGTTGTCAAAACAACGAGATGGTGTGTTATAATTCAACCGTCTTGATACCTCTTTGAGGTGATAGAACAAATTTGTTTAACTTTAATATAGGTGTAAAATCTTATGGCAATTAAAATTGGTATTAACGGCTTCGGTCGTATCGGTCGTATCGTATTCCGTGCAGCTCAACTTCGTGATGATATCGAAGTTGTAGGTATCAACGACTTAATCGACGTTGATTACATGGCTTACATGTTAAAATACGATTCAACTCACGGTCGTTTCAACGGTACTGTTGAAGTTAAAGATGGTCAATTAGTTGTAAACGGCAAAACAATCCGTGTAACTTCTGAGCGTGATCCAACTAACTTAAAATGGGATGAAATCGGTGTTGATATCGCAGTTGAAGCAACTGGTTTATTCTTAACTGATGAAACTGCTCGTAAACACATCACAGCAGGTGCGAAAAAAGTTGTATTAACTGGTCCATCTAAAGATGCTACACCTATGTTCGTTAACGGTGTAAACTTCGATGCATATGCAGGTCAAGACATCGTTTCTAACGCTTCATGTACAACAAACTGCTTAGCACCATTAGCGAAAGTAATCCACACTAAATTTGGTATTAAAGAAGGTTTAATGACAACCGTTCACGCAACTACAGCAACTCAAAAAACTGTAGATGGCCCTTCAGCGAAAGACTGGCGCGGTGGTCGTGGTGCGTCACAAAACATCATCCCTTCATCAACAGGTGCAGCGAAAGCAGTAGGTAAAGTATTACCTGCATTAAACGGTAAATTAACTGGTATGGCGTTCCGTGTTCCTACAGCAAACGTTTCAGTTGTTGACTTAACTGTAAACTTAGAAAAACCGGCAACTTATGCTGAAATCTGTGCAGAAATCAAACGTGCTTCAGAAAACGAAATGAAAGGCGTTTTAGGTTACACAGAAGATGCAGTTGTATCAACAGACTTCAATGGTGCAGTTGAAACTTCTGTATTCGATGCAGCAGCTGGTATCGCATTAACTGATACTTTCGTGAAATTAGTATCTTGGTACGATAACGAAACTGGTTACTCAAACAAAGTATTAGACTTAGTAGCTCACGTATATAACTACAAAGGCTAATATCTAAAGCAAAGTTAGATGCTTTAAACCCCTTTAAAAATCAACGCCTTGCAATAAAATGCAAGGCGTTTTGTTTTTGAAACTAAATATTGAGCATAGTAGATAAAACATTGGCAATAAGTGGGATAGAGCCTTATATTACAAAGTTTCAAGCTCATTTTGAGCAACAATTTTTTACTATGCCTTTATGTATTGAATATATATTCAACGGAATTACAGCTCCCCTTTTCATTTCGCAATGCTATAATTCAACTAATTACACTTATTTACCAGGGGTATTGCCCATCTATTTTTTACATCTAAGCATTTTATAGTCCCTCAATAAGTCCCTCTACTTTATGATAATTGGTAGCCCATTCTTTGAGTTTGTTTAAGTAAACCTTATTTATACAAAATCTGCTTTCAATGCTGCATTTTCAGCATAATAAAAATAGATGAATTTCTTGCAAAGCTCTGCCCCTTGAAACTGCAGCTTCAAGGGGCATTTTTTACTTTCTTTAAGCTAATGTACTATCTCTTGTCTCCTTCATAAACCACAACCCAATCAGGCTCAACACGGCATTCAACGTTAAATAAATCCCTACGCCTTTTAGCCCGTAGTTTGCATTTAATGGCAAAGCAATAATCGCCGCAACACTTGCGCCAAATAAGCCTGCAATGTTGTAAGTGAGTGATGCACCTGAATAGCGGGCGTGAGTCGGGAAGAGTTCAGGCAGGAAGCTCGCAAGTGGTCCATAGCCCATACCAATTAACCCCATCCCAATGAACAAAAACCAAAACAGGCTGGCGGTCGTACCATTTTCAAGGAAGAACGGCAAAGCTAAACCGAAAAAGGCAACACCAACAGTTGTCCAAATCAACCAAATACGGCGACCAACTTTATCGATATATTTGCCCGAAGCAGCAATCGTTATTGCCAAAGAAACCGCACTTGCCATCAATAAAGCGGTAAAAATTTGCGGGGAAAATCCCAATCCCATCGTATAGCCTGCTTCTGATACTGTTGGGGCAGATTTTGCATAAATTTGGCTAAAGGCAATCATAATATAGAACAGCACATAGCCTGCGATGCAAACCAACATTCCTAAGAAAAACGGCTTGAAATGAGTAGTGATGACTTCCAACATTGGCAAACGTTTTGGCTGCGGTTTGTTAAGTGCAGCAAGGAAAATCGGTGCTTCCGCCAATTTTAGGCGAACATATAAGCCAATTGCCACTAAGATAACGGAAGATAAAAACGGAATGCGCCACGCCCATTCAGCCATAGCTTCTTGTCCGAAAATTGCCGTAATGCCCAAGAATACACCATTTGCTAACAACAAGCCAAGCGGTGCACCCAGTTGTGGGAAGGTGCCATACCAACCGCGTTTGCCTTCTGGGGCATTTTCAACCGCAACTAACGCTGCACCGCCCCACTCTCCACCTAAACCGATACCTTGCCCAATACGGCATAAACAGAGCAAAATTGTCGCCCAAATGCCGATACTGTCATAGGTTGGCAACAAGCCGATAACCACAGTGGAAATGCCCATCAACAGCAAGCTCATCACAAAGGTATTTTTCCGCCCGAAACGGTCGCCAAAATGCCCGAACAATATTGCTCCCAAAGGACGAGCGATAAAGGTGAGCGCCAAGGTGGAAAGGGCGGCAATTTGCCCTGAAAGTGGATCAGCAGCATGGAAAAATTGATGATTAAACACCAACACCGCTGCCATTGCGTAAATGTAGTTATCGAAATACTCAATTGCGGTGCCGACCATCGTCGCTGTCGCGACCTGTTTTAGACTATTTTGCGTATTCATCACTTGCCTCCCGTAATGCTTTTGTTGCGGCCTGTACATTTTCTGCGTGACTGATAGCTGTAATTACTGCCACACCGTCCGCTCCGAATTCTCGTAAGGTTTTAACGTGAGCTAACTTCACCCCACCAATTGCCACAAGCGGTTTAGTTATCCCCGCATTTCGCAGAGTTTGAATAAACGCCATTCCTAGTGTTGGCTTCGGATTCTCTTTCGATTGCGTTGGGAAAATCGGACCAATTCCAAAATAATCAATTTCAGCCAGATTTTCCCCAATCTTCGCCTCATCTAAACGGTTTACCGACCAACCAATAATTAGCGGTTTATTCGTTTTAGCTCGAATCTCCGCCACGGGCGTATCACTTTGTCCAACGTGAATACCATCAGCCTCGATTTCCAACGCCAAATCGACGTTATCATCCACAATAAACGGTACGCCATATTCACGGCACAAATCACGACAACTAATCGCCAATGCCTTCTGTGCTGAGGGCGTATGTTCTAACGAAAACTTACCTTTATCCCTAAATTGAAAGCAGGTAATCCCGCCTTCTAACGCTTGTTTTAGCACTAATAATAAATTTTCTGACAAGTTCTCGCCCAAATAACGGCAATCTTGCGTGCCTGCTACAAAATAGAGCGGTAAAATTTCTTGAATATTTTTCATCTTTCAATCCTTAAAGGCGACTGTAAGCCCAATGATTGGTCGGTCCATGTCCATGCCCGATATTCAGTGGGTGAGAAATCGCTGCGGTAATAAAATCCTTCGCTGTTTTCACCGCACTTTGCAACGGTTCGCCTTTCGCCAACTCTGCGGTTAAACAGGCAGAAAAAGTACACCCCGTACCGTGTGTATGTGGCGTGTTGAAACGTGGGCTTTGCAAAGTAAAATGACGACCATCTGCAAGTAAAACCCAATCTTGGCACAGCTCACTTTGCGAATTGAGCGAATGTCCGCCCTTAATAATCACATTCTTCGCCCCCTGTTTTTGCAACGCTTTTGCGGCTTGTTGAATACTGATGTCGTCCACAATCGCAATCCCCGTTAACGCTTCCGCTTCGGGAATATTTGGTGTAATCACGTCCGCTAACGGCAGCAATTTTTGGCTTAACGCACTCACCGCTTGCTGTTGCAATAACGGTGCACCACCTTTGGCGATCATCACAGGGTCTAGCACCAGCGTGCCGAATGGTTTATCGGCAAGAAAATCTGCCACACATTCAATAATTTCTGCATTGCCCAACATACCGATTTTGCAACTTGCAATTTGGAAATCATTTTTGAGCGCTTGCAGCTGGGCAGTAATAGTGTTGAGCGGAATAGTATGAATATCAAACACGCCGAGCGTATTTTGAGCTGTAACAGCTGTAATTGCTGATGTACCAAACACCCCCCGCATTTGGAAAGTTTTGAGGTCCGCCTGAATGCCTGCACCACCGCCACTGTCTGACCCCGCGATGGTTAAAACTTGTTTCACGTTACTCATTGATGCGTCCTCTTTGTCCAATGGTTTCAGGGGAAAGTGCAGCAAGTTCGTCCAACAAACGGATTTGGAACTGCCCTACTTCGGTTGTCAAACCTTCAGCAGCCAATTCACCTGCTACTGCATAAGCCACACTCGCCTCAAAGGTAGCGGCAAAATGATTGCCAGAATCAACCGCTAAAAATGCCGCACACACGGCACTCAACAAGCAACCCGAAGCCGTGACTTTTGGGAACAATGGAGTGCCGTTGTGAATGGTCGCAGTTTGCGTGCCATCGCTAACAATATCCACTGCCCCACTAATCAATACCGTACAGCCATAGCGTTGAGCCACTTTCTCGGCAACAGCTTTTAAATCCACTTCGCCCTGCCCCGCATCCACACCTTTTGCCTGCCATTCTTCACCTGCAATCGCAGCCAGTTCGCCCGCATTGCCCCGAATCAGGGCAAATTTTACCTCGGCTAAAAGCTCACGAATGGTCTCACGGCGATAACTGGTTGCCCCCACACCCACAGGATCTAACACCACAGGAATCCCAACCGCATTCGCAGTTTTGCCCGCCAATAACATTGCCTCTCGCTCCTTGCCAATCAGCGTGCCGATATTAATAACCAACGCTTGACTGATTTTCGGTACTTCCTGCATTTCTTCGACATTCGCCGACATCAATGGCGAAGCCCCCAATGCCAACAAGCCATTGGCACTAAAATTCGCTGCCACAATGTTGGTGATGTTATGAATGAGCGGATTCTGCTGACGGATTTTGGAGAGATAGATGGATTTCATGACAATTTCCCTATTTTGTGCGTGTAACAAACACAAACGCCCACAAGCTAGTGGGTGAAAGTAGTGATGGAAATCGGGGAAGATAAGAACGATAAGATCGTGATTGATAAGAATAGACTTGGCATATTAGTTTCCTACGTCAGTGCTAACTGTTTCAGGTTCACGGGTATCATCTCAGCCTTTCGGCACCCCGACTAAAAATTGGATGAAGTTTACGCTTCTTTTTAAGAAAAAACAAGCGATCAATTTCTTCTCACGTTTTGCAAATAGTGGGAGGAATTTGACCGCTTGGGCAATTATTTCTCTTGTTCTTTTTCGTTTAACTCTCGATATTTATCACACCCTTCTTGACTGCGTAAATCGCAAGCATCGCCAAAGTATTTTTGGGCTTTGGATTTATCTTTTTCCAACTCGCCTAGCTTGATTAACACTTTCGGATCTTTACTTAATACCAACTCTTCTTTAATTGCTTCAATTTTTTCTTGAAGATCGGGCTGTTTTGGCAAATCAAAAACACACTAAGACAAGGCGAAAATATGCTTACTAATCCTGGCTGCCAATTATGCTTTGAACCATGATGAGGAACTTGCAAACAATAAACCCAATGAAAGTCTGGGGCGTATCCCATTTGAATACGCCCACTTGAAAATAACCCTTGCCCCACATTCCAAAATTCACATTGTAAAGTTGGCATTAGCGTTTTCCTCTATTTAATCTAGGTTATACTTATAAAAGCAACCTTTTTGATCGCCATTATCACAAGCCTTACTAAGCCATTCTTTAGCGAGTGTTCTATCTTTCTGAACACCTTGTCCAGAAAGATACATCATACCCAAATTAGATTGAGCAAATGTATCTCCCTGCTCCGCCGCTTTGCGATACCATTTCACCGCTTCAACATCATCTTGTTTGACGCCTTCTCCATTTTGATACATCAAGCCCAAATGAACTTGAGCCAATGTATGTCCCTGCTCCGCCGCTTTGCGATACCATTTCACCGCTTCAACATCATCTTGTTTGACGCCTTGTCCATTATCATACATCATGCCCAAATAAGATTGAGCAGCTGCATCTCCCTGCTCCGCCAGAGGTAACCAAAGTTTAACGGCGGTTTGATAATCGCCTCTCGTCAATGCTTTAAAAGCTTGTTGGAGTTGCTGTTCCCGCGTATCCGCCCAAGCGGTGGATTGAAAAGAAAATACAGAAGCACCCAAAAGTGCGGTGGTAAGAAGTGTTTTTGTGAATCGCATAGAAATCGTCCATTTATTAATCAATCATTCATCTTTCTAAACACGTTTTTTGTTTAGCAATATGTTTTGTTAGTATCTCTGTAAAGAGATACTAACAGGCAGTATACTGAAAATTGAACTAAAAGGAAGGGAAAAAGAAGGGAAAACAAATGGTCAAATTCTTCTCACGTGTTGCAAATGGTAAGAGGAATTTGACCGCTTGGCTGAGGTTCTACTCTGTTATCTTTATTTTGATGAATAGCTGCTTTTTTCGGTTCTCCATTTTGCTGACTTCAGTAAAATGTACCTAAGCCAAATCCAATCCCATTTGCCAAAACGCAATTTCCATTCTAGTGGCGGTGGTAAAAATCTGTTGAATCTCCGCAAGCTGGCTTGGGTTTAGCGGTTTGCAAAGTGCGGTAAGAAAATCAACGGTTTCTTGGGCGGCTTGTTGAAATTCCTCACTCGCATAGGTGTCAATCCACGTTTGATAAGGGTTGTTCGGTAAGCGAGGATAATGCTGAGTAATATAACGGGCAACTTGAGCGTAACCCAAAGCACAAGGGGTAACGGCTGCATAAAGCTCAGCCAAACTGCCCGTCATGCCACAATCAAGCAAATAGCGAGTATAAGCAATACAAGCGGCACTTTCTTGAGTAGCAAAAATCTCTTGTTCGCTAATGCCCCATTGGCGGCAATAATCCAAATGTAATTGCACTTCTTGACAGATAACCTCCAACGTTTGACGAGGAATTTCCATTTCCGCAAAATTTTTTGCTTTATATACGCCCAAAGCAAAGGCTCGACTATAGTGGAACAGATAGAGGTAATCCTGCTTTAAATAATGCTGAAAACAAGCTTTTGGCAAAGTCCCTTTTGCAAGTTGTTGCACAAATTCATGCTCAACATATTGCTTCCAATAAGGTTGCGCTTGCTGAATGAGTTGGTTGATCATCATTTTCCCTTACTGTAATTCGACAGCATAGTCTTTCAATTCAAGTGCTTTTGGAATCAAGCCTTTTTGATGCATAAATTCCGCCATTTGTTGATAACGTTTGGCATCCAATTGACGAGGTTTCGTTGCTAATAAAGGCAAGGTATCTTTCCAGGCTAATTGATTTAATTCTGTATTGAGTTCTTTTGGCTTATGGTTCACAAAAGCTTGCCATGCTTCATCTGGATGGCTTTGTAGATATGTTGTGGCTTGCTCAAGTGCAGTCAAAAAAGCGGAAATTTTTTTAGAGGCAAGACTGTTTCTATTCGCCACTAAAATCAATTCATCATAAGCTGGCACACCATATTGTTCTGGGAAAAATGCCACGCCTTCTTGTTTTTCTAAATGGATTTGATTCAGTTCGAAATTACGAAATGCCCCGATGACCGCATCGACTTGTCCTGTTAAAAGGGAAGGGGAAAGCGACCAATTCACATTCACTAATTTTACGTCTTGATTGTTGAGTCCAATAGAACGGAGCATTGTATCGAGCAACACATCTTCAAAACCACTGACGGAATAGCCTACTTTTTTGCCTTTCAGATCGGCAAGTGTTTTGATGTTGCTATTTTTGAGCACTACAACGCTATTTAGTGGACTAGAAATCAGTGAACCTACGCGTACTAAAGGTAATCCTTCTGCAACTTGTTGATAAAGTTGAGGTTGATAATTAATGGCTAAATCCACTTTCCCAGCAGCAACTAATTTAGGCGGTAGAGATGGATCAGCGGGTTCGATAATCTCGACTTCTAAGTTATTTTTTTCAAAAAAGCCTTTTTGCTGAGCAACGATGATTGCTGCGTGGTCAGGATTCACATACCAATCTAGCATTACGCTGATTTTTTC
The DNA here is from genome assembly GCF_003253115.1 of Pseudohaemophilus paraphrohaemolyticus. GTDB lineage: Bacteria > Pseudomonadota > Gammaproteobacteria > Enterobacterales > Pasteurellaceae > Haemophilus_A > Haemophilus_A paraphrohaemolyticus_A. The sequence continues at coordinate 458,060 of NZ_QEQF01000001.1, forward strand.
TTTTGCCAAGCTAGGAAGCGTGAGCATTAGCCCCATTACAAAGCTGAAATAACGGATGATTGTCTTCATTTTTTTCTCCTTTAATGAAAAGTTAAACAGACCAGATAAAACGGTGTAATAGCCAATCAATGCTGAAATATAAACAGAGTGAAATTGCCACTAAAATCAGCAAGGCTGCAAACATTAAATCAACTTGCATTCGGGCATTGGCGTGAATCATCAAATACCCCAAGCCTTCAGACGAACCTACCCATTCACCCACCACCGCACCAATCGGGGCGACCGAAACCGCAATACGCAAGCCCGAAGCAAAAGCAGGTAAAGCCGCAGGTAATCGCACTTTAAGCAATAAACGCAAGGAGGAAATGTTAAAGGTTTTCGCCAGATCGAGCCACGCTTGCGGTGTGTTGCGTAGTCCATCATAACAAGCTGCCGTGACGGGGAAGTAGATAATCAGCACCGACATAACTATTTTGGATGCCATTCCATAACCAAACCACAACACCAACAACGGTGCGATAGCAAACACGGGAATCGCTTGTGAAATCACCAAAATCGGCAATAACACGGCGGAAATTTGACGAGAAAATGAGAGCAACAACGCCGAAATCAACCCAAACAGAAAGCCTAACAACAGCCCTAAGCAGATTTCTAACAACGTGACTTGCGTATGCTGCCAAAGCAGTTCAGCGTGTGTGAACAACTGCTGCCCTACAGCTTGCGGTGAGGGAAAAATGTAGTGAGGGAAGCTGCCCAAGGTTGCGACCATTTGCCAGAGCATCAACAACACACCTACAATTAAAAGCGGTTTAAGTAGGCGAATTTTCATTGCTCGCCCCCTAATTCTCGCAATAATTGTTGCTGCAACGCCCATAAATTGGCTTGATGCAACTCACGCGGAGCGTTCCCTTCGGGCAAAATCACCGCCGACAATGCTGTTTGATGAGTTTCAGGCGAACGCAGCACAAAAATACGATGGCTTAGCCGCAATGCCTCTTGCGGATCGTGGGTCACGAGCAACACTGATTTATCTTTGAGCAGTTCAAAGGCTAAATCTTGAAGTTGATGGCGACTGATGGCATCAAGAGCGGAAAAAGGCTCATCAAGCAAAATCAAATCCGCCTCTTGCATTAAAGTGCGTGCCAAGGCAACCCGCTGTTTTTGCCCGCCCGAAAGTTGCGAACAAGACTTGTGCCAATGTGCTGCCATTCCCACTTTTTCAAGCAACATTTTAGCTTTTTCAGTGGTTTTTGCAGATTTTCGCCCAAATAAAACTGCTTGCAACTGCACGTTATCTACAATTGATAGCCACGGATAAAGCGTCTCTTTTTGTGGCATCCACGCAATGCGAATTTTCGGTTCAAATAGGATTTTTCCCTGCACCACACCTTGCGTCTCAATGCCCGCCAGTAATCGCAAAAGTGTCGATTTCCCCACGCCTGAACTGCCCAATAAGCTTACCCACTCATTCGGCAACAGGGTTAAATTAAGATGCTCAAATAACGTCTGCCCATTAAAAGCAAGACTCAAATCTTGAATACGCACCATTGCTCGCCTCAACAATCAAAGAGAACGGGCAAGCAAGACGAAATGATGAAAAATAGGATGAAAAGAGAATGGATTTTTTGACATATTAGTTTCCTACGTCAGTGCTAACTGTTTCAGGTTCACGGGTATCATCTCAGCCTTTCGGCACCCCGACTAAAAATTGGATGAAGTTTACGCTTCTTTTTAAGAAAAAACAAGCGGTCAATTTCTTCTCACGTTTTGCAAAATAGTGAGGGAAGTTGACCGCTTGGATTCTTAAAGATGCGTTGACTTTGACAAATCGCGTTTAATATTATGAATTATAAAACTACGCCAAGATATTCTTCGCAATCACATCACCCATTTCGCTGGTGGAAATTGGGGTAGTGTTGTCTGCTAAATCACCAGTGCGGTAACCGTCAGCAAGGGCTTTTTGGATTGCTTGTTCAATCGCATCAGCCGCCTCGTTGAGGTTGAAGCTATAACGTAACATCATTGCCGCAGAAAGAATTTGTGCGATTGGATTGGCGATGTTTTTGCCTGCGATGTCTGGTGCAGAACCGCCAGCTGGCTCATATAAACCGAAGCCGTCTTCGTTGAGGCTGGCAGATGGGAGCATTCCCATTGAGCCTGTGATCATCGCTGCTTCATCGGAAATAATATCACCGAAGATGTTTGAGCAAAGTAAGATGTCGAAAGACTCTGGTGCTTTGATAAGCTGCATCGTGGCGTTATCGATATACATATGCTCAAGGGTCACTTCTGGGAACTCTTTTGCCACTTCATTCACGGTTTCACGCCATAAAATCGAGCTTTGTAACACGTTCGCTTTATCAATTGAAGTAACGTGTTTTCTGCGTTTCATTGCAGATTCAAATGCCACACGTGCAATGCGTTCGATTTCATATTTGTAATAGACTTCAGTATCGAATGCTTTGGTTTGTGCACCTTCGCCTTCACGACCTTTTGGCTGACCGAAGTAGATGCCGCCTGTTAATTCACGCACCACCACCATATCAAACCCTTTTGCGGCGATGTCTGCACGCAATGGGCAGAATTTTTCTAAGCCTTGATAAAGTGCCGCTGGGCGCAAGTTGCAGAATAGTTTGAAATGTTTGCGAAGTGGTAATAATGAGCCACGTTCTGGTTGCTCATCAGGCGGTAAGTGAGTCCATTTTGGGCCACCTACTGAACCGAATAAAATGGCATCGGCTTCTTCACAGCCTTTTAAAGTGTTTTCTGGAAGTGCTTTGCCTTGTGCATCAATTGCTGCACCGCCAATATTGAAGTGGTTAAAATTAAGTTTAAAACCGAATTTTTGTTGGGTTTCTTCAAGCACTTTAATCGCTTGTGCCATAATTTCAGGTCCGATGCCGTCGCCTGCTAAAACTGCAATGTTGTAAGTTTGCATAAAATCCTCTGTTGTTATTTATTAATAAAATGGCGTTAGTTTACCCAAAAAGCGGATTTTCGGCTAGAATTAAGTTCGCTTTAAGGAGTGAAAATGAAACGAGGAACTAGCAAAAAAGTATACAAATTCATCTGTTTTACCATTCTTTGGATGAATTTAACCGCTTGTGGCACAATTATCAATCTTTCAAAAGGCGATTATACCGTTTATAGCGGGGTAAAAAATGACTTCTCAGCCATTCAAAATGGTGGCTTTTTAGGTGTACTCGCTGTGCTTGATTTACCACTCAGCTTTGTCTTTGACACCTTGTTATTGCCTGTAACATTAAGCAAATAGATGTCTGCTCCTTTATTTTAGTTCGCCCCATCCCGTGCTAAAATGCCCGCTTTTGTAACCTTAGATTTATCATTACCCACAGGGATAAGCCATGCCGAAACAACACCTTTTAACCGCTCAAGGCAATCGCATTGCGATTGTAAGTGGGTTAAGAACGCCTTTTGCTCGTCGTGATACTGGCTTTAAAGATGCCTATGCCACTAGCCTTGGCACAATGGTCACCAACGAACTATTAAGCCGCTTGGCGATTGACCGCAATGAAATTGAACAACTTGTCTTTGGGCAAGTCCTCCAACAGCCCGATATTCCTAACCCTGCCCGCGAAATTGCTCTCGCTCTAAATATGCCACGCCTTCAAAGTTATAGCATTAGTAGCTCTTGTCTTTCTGGCTTGCAAGCGATTGTCAATGTTGCAGGTAGCATTCTTTCTGGCTCAATTTCAGCAGGCATTGCAGGCGGTGCAGATTCGATTTCAAACGCCCCTATTAGCCTTAGCCCTCGCGTGATTTATAAATTCAAATCCATTTTCAAAGCTGAAACGCTCGATGAAAAATTTCGCCGTTTTCGTGATTTTTCTTGGGGTGATTTCAAGCTGCACGGGGTAAATTTAAAAGATTTCACTACGCAACTTTCAGTAGCTGAACTCTCTGAACAGATAGCGCAAGATTACAACATTAGCCGAGCAGCACAAGATGAATACGCACGTTTTTCAAATGAAAAAGCCTCAAATGCGTGGAAATTGGGCTTATTTAAAGAAGAAGTAATGCAATCTGTGCCACGCCCTTACACCGATTTTGTGGTGGCGGATACGCTCATTAACGCAGCGACTCGCCTACAATATTATCAGCGCTTTTCGCCAATTATGCATAAACCTTATGCAACGGTTACTGAGGCAAATATTCCACAACCTATGGATGGAGCGGCGGCGGTGTTGTTGATGAACGAAAGCCGAGCTAAAGCGTTAGGGCTTGAAGTGTTGGGCTATATTCGCAGTTATGCAATTACAGGCAATGATATTTGGCACAATATGTTTGCAGGGGCAACGATTTCTAGTTCAATTGCCCTTGAACGTGCGAGCTTAACGCTTGCCGATATGGATTTTATTGATATTCACGAAACCTCAGCAAGCCAGATGATTATGAACATTCGCTTGTTTGAATCGGATGAATTTGCAAAAAATCAGCTAAATCGTACCGCTTGTTTGGGCAAAATTGACCTCGATAAGCTCAACCATTTGGGCGGTTCGATTGCCTTTGGTAACCCACGAGCAGTTACTAGTCTTCGCACCGTGATTCAGTCGCTTTTTACCTTAAAACGTAAAGGTGGTGGCACATCGCTGGTAGCTTCAAGTGGCTTGGGCGGTTTAGGTGCGGCAATGGTGTTAGAAACGGAATAGAAAGTGAGGATGATATGACAGATCAAATTGAACAAGCACAAAGCGAAATGAACGAGATAAACCGTCCTACTTTCCAAGTTGAAGTTGATGATAATCGTATTGCAGTGGTAAACATTTTAAGCCCAGAAAATGATGCGAACTGGCTGCCAGAAAATTGCGTAGAAGAACTGCGTAACGTGATTGGTAAGGCGATTTATCAACAAGTGCGAGGCATTTTATTTATTTCAGCTCGCCCCAAAAACTTTATTCAAGGCTTTAAACTTTCAGTATTGCAAGGCAAAACGGAAGCTCAACTCAAACAATTTTCGCAAGAAATGCAATTAGTAATGCGAGAACTAAATGTGCTTAAAGTGCCAGTGGTTGCGGCTATTGATGGTAATTGCTTCGGAGCAGGTTTGGAGCTCGCTTTAGCCTGTGATTATCGCATCGCCTCTGATGAAGTTTACACTCAATTCGCCATGCCACAAATTCGCTCTGGCATTCTTCCGTTTTCAGGCGGTACTCAGCGTCTGCCGCGTTTAATTGGCTTAAATCAGGCAGCGGATATGCTCAGCTCAGGCAAAAAAGTGGATGTGGAGCACGCCCTCAAACTCGGTTTGGTTGATATGACTGTGCCTGCAAATCGCTTATTCGAAGTGGCTTATCAGCTTTTGTTAGAAAATCAAGTCACAAAAGCGGATTACAAGAAACCTAAAAATCTCCTGCACAAATGGCGTAAAAAATTGGAAGGGACGCCATCGTTGCGTAATAAACTGCTTGACCGCTTGGAAAATCGCCTCTGGCAACGAACATTCGGTAACTATCCTGCTGTGGTTGAATTGATTGAGTTGCTCAAAGAGCCACACTTCAAGCAAGGTTTAACTTTTGAACAAGATACGTTGGTTAAACTGCTCAACACTGAAACTGCAAAAGTGTTGGTAAACTTGAAGAAAACCGAACGAGCGATGAAAGATAAATACGCCATTCGTGGCAATGTTCGTGATGTATTGCAGGTTAGTATCCTCGGTTCTGGCTATATGGGGGCGGGTATTGCTTACTTAACCGCCAATAATGCCCGTATTCCTGTGCGAATTAAGGATATTCACCCTTCTGAAATCCAAAAAGCATTACGCACTTGTTACGATTTGATGCGACAAGCGATGCAAAAAAAGCAGCTGCGTGAAGGCGAGATGATTCAAAGAATGAACCTGATCACTGGTGGCGAACGTTTAGTTGCCGCGAAATCGACCGACTTTATTATCGAAGCGGTGTATGAAGATCTCAAGCTTAAGCAAAGAATGTTGCAAGAAATCGAAAATTACTATGACGAACATGCTATTTTTGCGACAAATACCTCTACGTTTTCGATCAAAGAGATTGCATCGGTGGCGAAACGTCCAGAAAATGTGATCGGTTTTCACTATTTTAGCCCTGTAACCAAACAGCAATTGGTGGAAATTATCCCCCACGAAGGTACGTGCGAACACACCATTGCCACCGCGATCCACTTTGCGATTCAGCAAGGCAAAGTACCGCTTTTGGTTTCGGATACGCAAGGTTTCTTTATCAACCGATTACTTACGCCATTATTGCTTGAAGCGATGCAATGTGTGATTGATGGAGAAGCGATTGAATTTATCGACCGCTCATTGCAGGAATTTGGCTTCAAAATTGGACCGCTTGCCATGATTGATGAAATGGGTTTAGACGTGCTAAACAAAGCGACACCAGCCTTGGTAAACGCTTATGGCGAACGTTTCGAAATGCCAGCTAAAACAGAGCTACTTATTCGTAACGAACGCAAAGGCTGCAAAAATAAGCGTGGCTTCTATATGTATGACAAGCACGGTACGTGCTTGCAAGAGGATAAAAGTATCTATCACGTGATGGAAACTATCACGCAAAATGATTTAGAAGCAGAAGAGATCGCTCGCCGTTGTATTTTACGAATGATCAACGAAGCCGCATGGTGTTTGCACGAAAAAGTGATCCAATCGCCTGAAGAAGGGAATGTCGCTTCCGTGCTTGGCACTGGTTTCCCGCAATTCAGAGGCGGTATCTATGCCTATATGGAAAAAGTGGGCACGAAAGAGATTGTTAAACAGCTCAAAGCTCACCAGAAAATTTATGGAAATAGATTTGCGCCTTGTCCGTTTTTGTTAGTGCAAGCTGAAAAATAATGTAAAAAAACTAACCTTACTTCGCATACCGCTTTTGTCTTTCTGCCAACCATTCTGATGCAGAAAGGGCAATTAAAGAAATTGCAATCGCCACAGCGCAAAGGCGGGCTGCCGCGAGTTCTCCATCAGGCGTTTCGATAAAGGTGAAAAGAGCTGCTGGAATCGTTTGGGTTTGATTTGGAATGTTCGACACAAAAGTGATAGTCGCCCCAAATTCTCCAAGCGAACGGGCAAAACCTAATACCGCTCCAGCAATGACGCCTGAAAATGAGAGTGGAAGATTAAGCGTAAAAAAGACTTTAAGTGGGCTTGCACCTAATGTTCTAGCTGCTTGTTCAAGTTTAGGATCAATTGCATCAAAGGCTTGTTTGATAGAACGCACCATCAGCGGAAAGGCCATTACCGCAGAGGCTAATACCGCACCTCGCCAAGAAAAACTAAAAGAAAAACCGAACCACTCCCACAAATATTGTCCAATCGCCCCACGTTTTGCCATCACAATAAGCAAGAGATAGCCAATCACCACAGGGGGTAACACCAGCGGTAGATGCACGATGCCATTTAGCAATTGCTTACCCCAGAATTGTTTGCGTGAGAGTATCCAAGCAATCAAAATAGCAACAGGTAGAGCAAAAAGAATCGCAATCGTGGCGATTTTAAGGCTCAAATAAATGGCATTCAGTTCTGGTTGAGAAAAGAAAAACATAGGCAGTTTCAGTTGTTACCGAGGGTATAATACCCTCGGTTAGGCATAATTCAACCTCGTTGGGGTTGTAAGTTATAAATTATTGTACTGGATAAAAACCAGCTTCTTTAAATTTCGCTTGAGCTGCAGGTGTTTTTAAAAAATCGAGGAATTTTTTCGCTTCCGTTTTATCACTTACTGTTGCAGCAGGATAAACCACTTCACCATAACTTTCATTTGGGAAAGTTGCCACGATTTTCACTTTAGTTGCAGAGACTTTTGCATCAGTTGCATAAACAATCCCTAATGGAGCCTCGTTGCGTTCTACATAAGATAACGCATCACGCACATTTTTTGCTCGAACTAACTTACTTTCTAAACCATCCCAGAGTTTGTAATATTCCAATGCTTTTTTTGCATATTTGCCAGCAGGCACATGTGATGGATCGCCCACAGATAAATACCCATCCGCTAATTCTTTGTTAAAATCGACCGCTTGAATGCTTTTTGCTTCGATTTTACTGTCAATCGGTGCAATCAACACAAGGTCGTTTTTCACTAAATTATGCACATTTTTGGTTTTTGCAGGTTGTTTTTCTTTAACGTAATCCATCCATTTTGTATCAGCTGAAATAAATACATCCGCTGGGGCGTCTTGTTCAATTTGTTTCGCAAGCACAGAAGAAGAGGCAAACGAGAATGTAACTTTATCTTGCGGGTTGGCTTTTTCAAAATCTTTGTTGATTTCTTGAAGCACGTTGGTCATTGAGGCTGCGGCAAAAACGGTAATATCTTGCGCAAAGCTAGAGGAAGAAAAAAGAGAAAGTGCACTTACAAAGCAGAGTTTTTTAAATTTCATTTTGGGTTCCTTTTGAGATAAGCACGAGAGCAACAAGCGGTAGAATTTTTCCTAATTTTAGCAAAACTCTCGTGCAATCCGTGGCAAAGAAAATTAGGAACGTAATCCTACACCTTTCTCAATCAGTGAAAAGGCAAACCAGTATAACATAATACATAACGATCCCAATACCAAAAATGTGTAAAAAATGGGCATATCACTGATACCTAAAAAGCCATAACGGAAACCATTGATCATATACACAATGGGGTTGAACTTGGACACTGCTTGCCAGAAATCAGGCAGTAATGAGATCGAATAAAACACACCGCCCAAGTATGTAAGTGGTGTTAAAACGAAAGTTGGGATTAAACCTACATCATCAAATGTTTTCGCATACACCGCATTAATTAATCCACCTAGTGCGAAACTAATCGTTGTCAGCAAAAGCGTTGAAAAAATCATCAACCAAGAGTGGATATCAAAGGTGATAAACAACAAAGCAACCAGCATTACCAAAATACCAGCCAGCCCACCGCGAACAACACTGCCCACTACATAACCCCAAATAATGTTATGCGTCGAAAGAGGGGAAATAAGCATCTCTTCATAAGTTTTGGTAAATTTACTCAAGAAAAATGATGAGGCGGAATTGACATAAGAGGCTGTGATTGCGGTCATCATCACAAGTCCAGGGGCAATAAACTGCATATAGCTTACCCCGTGCATATCACCAATACGTCCACCAATTAATTGCCCGAAAATCAAGAAATAGAGCGTGGTAGTAATAACCGGTGGCACGAGTGTCTGTCTCCAAATGCGAATAACGCGTTTGCTCTCTTTAGTTGCGAGCGTAAAAAATCCAGTTAAATTCATACTAATTAGCCATTTTAAGGAAAAGTTCTTCCAAGCGGTTTGATTTATTTCGCATACTTAATACTTCCACATTTTGTGTGGTCAGCTGCGTAAACAAATTAGTTAAGCCTTGAGCACGCTGTACTTCTACTTCCAACGTATTTTCATCCAATAATTTATGCGGATAATGCTCAATCACAAGTCGTCTATTTTGCGGAATGTTTTGCAAATCAAGCACGAAAATTTCGGTTTCTAATTTTGCCAAGAGCGACTTCATTGAGGTATTTTCAATCAATTTACCGTGCTGAATAATACCAATGTTTCGGCAGAGGTTTTCCGCTTCTTCAAGATAGTGCGTGGTAAGAATAATAGTGGTGCCTTGTTGATTGAGTTCCCGCAAAAAATCCCAGAGTGAACGGCGAAGTTCAATATCCACGCCCGCGGTAGGTTCATCCAAAATCAACAATTTCGGGTTATGCATTAAAGCGCGAGCAATCATTACCCGACGTTTCATCCCCCCCGACAGTTCGCGGGTTAAATGTGTACGTTTTTCCCATAAATCCAATTTTTTCAGCCACATTTCTGCACGAGCTTTGGCTTCTTTTAACGGAATGCCATAAAAGCCCGCTTGCTGGGTAAGCACATCCTTCACTCTCTCGAATTGGTTGAAATTGAACTCTTGAGGCACCAAGCCGATTTGCTGTTTGAGCTGTGTTTTTTGGGTATCTAAATCATAACCGAAGACTTTTACCGAACCACTGGTTTTATTTACGAGTGAACTAATAATACCAATGGTGGTTGATTTACCCGCCCCGTTATGCCCAAGCAAGGCATAAAAATCGCCCTGCTCGACGGTAAGATCAATGCCCTTTACCGCTTGAACGCCTGTAGCATAGGTTTTGATAAGATTTTTGATTTCTAATGCATGCATAGTTTTTTAGATATAGATGCTAGGGCTACACGCCCTAGGTTAGTGATAAAAGTGTCCCTACGGGACACAAATCTCTTAATAGCACAATCCACGTTTGTGCCATCTATTGATTACAGACACTCCCAGCGCTGATTTATGCGTAACCTAGAGCGAAAGCTCTAGGCTCTTACTACCGCCCTAATCGTCGATTCATCCAGCTCAGCATCAAAGGCTTCGCGTAATAATTTTAATTTTGCATCATTAAACAACGCATTTCTTGCTTCTTGGGTTAATCCCTCAAAAATAGCACGGCGAATTTCAAGCGGGGTTTTACGTTCGGGATTATCAGCAATTGAGAGTTGATAAGTAAGCCCTTTTTCCGATAACGCATCAGCTAAACTTTGGCGAGCTTCTGGGCTGTCTAAATGCGCCATATTCGGTTTTAACACCAAATAAAGCTCATTATCTTGCTTTTCTGCCAAGTAGCTATTTAACGCAATTTGGCGAGTCAATCCGCCTAATTTCAGTTCATTAACCAACGCTGCCCACTCATCCTGTTGACAAGCTAACTCAATGGTTTTCGCCACTAATTCGGGAGTGCGTTCTTGCAAAATAGTTTGCTTAATATCGGAAGGTTTTGCGGTTTCTTCTTGATTTTCTAATTCAGGATTGAGCCAAGTCCAACGGTAATCTTCATCGTTTTTTACAGACGTTTGTTTCGCCTGTTTTTCGTGCTCAAGTTCCGCTTTTTCAGTTTCCGCCAAATGCATAAACCGCTCTTGCAAATTCATTTTTTTTGCAGAAGCACGGTTTGGCATTGAAGGTATTACGGCGTTATTCGGCTTTTTTTTTTCAGTTTGTGCCAGTTGATCTTGCGTCTGCTGTAACTGTTTTCTCGCTTGCATTGCCGCTAATGCGGGTGATATTGCAGGTGCTAAGGCTGGCGGAGTTTGAACTTGAGGTACTACAGCCTGAGTGTAAGCAGTTGGATTTTCTTGCGATTTTGCAAATTGAGGTCGATTTTCTACCGCTTTTGCTGCTGGCTGAACCGCTTTTTCACTTGGTGTTAAGTGCGCTTTAAGCTGAGCGATATTTTGCTCAGACGATGCCGAAGGTCGGCTTACAGCGGGTGTGCTTACCGTTTGATTTTGCACCTGCACACGGTTAATCTCTTCCACACGTTTTGGGTGGAAGGCTAATGCACGCAAGAAAGTCATTTCCACACCCGCACGAGGCTCTGGCGAGAATGGTAACTCTTTTTTGCCCATCAACATCATTTGATAGAAAAACTGTACATCTTCAGGCGCAATCTGTTTTGCTAATAAGTGCAATGGCGTTTCGTCCGCTTCAGGCGATTTAACCAATTGCAACAAGGCAATTTTATGCAATGTTTCTGCGACATCGCTTAATAATTGCGACCAATCGACACCTTTCTCGGATACTTGTTGAATGATAGAAAGTATTTTTTCGCCATTAGCTTGTGAAAGAGCCATCACCAATTCAAGCGGTTGATGATCGTCAATCAAACCAAGCATTTGGCTGACTGCTTCAAGCGTAATGTTAGCATTGCTGACTGCAATCGCTTGGTCTGTCAGGCTTAAAGAGTCACGAATACTGCCTTGAGCCGCTTTGGCTAATTTCTCAATGGCTGGTAGCTCATAAGGGATGTTTTCTTGCTTTAAGATGAATTCAAGATGATTGGCGATTTGATGCTGATCTAACGCACGCAAGTGGAATTGCATGCAACGCGATAAGATCGTAATTGGCAATTTTTGCGGATCTGTCGTCGCTAACAAAAATTTGACGTATTCAGGCGGTTCTTCCAAAGTTTTCAATAATGCATTGAAACTATGACGCGAAAGCATATGCACTTCGTCAATTAGATAAACCTTAAACCGCCCAACGGTTGGCTTATATTGTACGTTATCAAGTAGCTCGCGGGTGTCTTCCACTTTGGTGCGAGAGGCTGCATCGATCTCAATTAAGTCAATAAAACGTCCTTCTTCAATCGCTTTACAATTCGCACACTCGCCACAAGGGGTTGCAGTAATGCCCGTTTCGCAGTTTAATCCTTTCGCAAAAAGACGCGCAATTGAGGTTTTGCCCACCCCGCGCGTGCCAGAGAAAAGATAAGCGTGGTGCAGGCGATTTTCACGTAATCCGTTTTCTAATGCGGATAAAACATGTTGTTGCCCCACCACTTCGGAAAAACGTTGCGGACGCCATTTGCGTGCTAAAACTTGATAACTCATTGATAATAATGACTCAATTAGTGCCCTTCAAAATTCACTAAAGTGAATGATTTAATGCCTTCTTGCTCAAGTCGTTCACGACCACCCAATTCTGGTAAGCAGATCACAAAAGCGGCGTGTTCGACTTTACCGCCTAATTTGCGGATAAGTTTTGCGGTTGCATCAATTGTACCACCTGTTGCTAATAAATCGTCAATCACCAAAACATTGTCGTTAGCATTCACAGAATCGGTGTGGATTTCAAGCGTATCTTCGCCATATTCCAATTGATAAGATTGTGAAATGACTTCACGTGGTAATTTTTTCGGTTTACGCACCAACACAAACGGCAAGCCTAAAGCCAAAGCCACAGGAGCGCCAAAGATAAAACCGCGTGATTCTGTGCCGACAATTTTAGTAATACCTTTATCTTTAAACTCTGCCACAATCGCATCAATACTTGCTTTGAAAGCTTCTGGCACTTCAAGTAGTGATGTAATATCACGGAAAATAATGCCTGCTTTGGGATAATCTGGAATGGATTTGATAGAAGATTTGATTAAATCTAATTGGCTCATTTTTTAACCTTTTATAAATAACAAAATAGCTTCAAGAATTTAGACAAAAATAGATAAAATTACAAGGAAAATTGCAATAAAGAAGCAAAAAATAACCGCTTGTAAAAATTATTCATTACAAGCGGTGCTTTTTTTACACTTAATTTGAATTACAAGATAAAATTCGGTTTGCTTTTCGGAATTAAACATATTCCACATCAATAATATCAAACTCAACCTTACCACCTGGGGTTGTAATGGTTACTGAGTCATCCACTTCTTTGCCGACTAAACCACGAGCGATTGGTGTGTTTACTGAAATCAATCCTTCTTTAATATTTGCTTCATCATCACCTACGATACGATAAGTCACTTCTTCATCGGTTTCAACATTGGTTAATGTCACTGTTGCTCCAAAAATAACCTTGCCGTTATTTTGCATTTTAGTCACATCAATAATTTGGGCACTGCCTAATTTTCCTTCGATTTCTTGAATACGACCTTCACAGAAACCTTGTTGCTCACGAGCAGCGTGATATTCCGCATTTTCTTTTAAGTCACCGTGTTCACGGGCTTCAGCAATGGCAGCAATAATTTGTGGACGGCGTACGTTTTTGAGGAAATCTAACTCTTCACGCAGTTGCTCTGCGCCACGTACCGTCATTGGAATTTGTTTCATGCTCTACCTCTTAGCATTTCTCATAAAATAAAAGTGTTATTATTCAATTTCTTGGTCAAAATAGCAATAGGCGATTGAAAGTGGTCTATTTTTTGCATCAGCCAACTACTCATTAAGAGGTAATTAACTTGTGGTAAATCAAACCAATCTCTGTAATTATTTGCACCGCTTTCGCCTATTCGCTAGAATGCTCAACACTTTTTTATTTTTATTGTGGGACACATTGTAGGTAAGAATGACCATTCTAGCATTAGGCATTAACCATAAAACTGCTTCAGTAAATTTGCGAGGAAAGGTGGCGTTTGATGAACAAAAACGCCAGCTTGCTTTAACGCAGATTCAGCAACAGCATTTGGCTGAAAGCGTGGTTATTCTTTCTACTTGTAACCGAACAGAACTCTATTTCCACAATTCTGATATTACCCCTCAAGAAGAGAGCGAGGAGAACCAAGCGTGGCGTGAACGTTGCTTTGAATGGTTTGCAAACATTCATCAGCTTGAACATACCGAACTTCGCGAATGTCTGTATTTCAAACAAAATATGCAAGCCGCACAGCATTTAATGCGAGTCGCTTGTGGCTTAGACTCGCTCATTTTAGGTGAGCCGCAAATTTTAGGGCAAGTAAAACAAGCCTATCACGCTAGCGAAGATTTTTATCAAGCAAACGGTGGGATTTCAACAAAACTTTCTCGATTGTTTCAACGTACGTTTGCAACCGCAAAACGCGTGCGAACAGAGACGGATATTGGGGCAAGTGCCGTTTCTGTGGCATATGCTGCCTGTGGTTTGGCTCGCCAAATTTTCGATAATTTCGGAAAATTACGTTTTTTATTAGTCGGTGCCGGGGAAACAATTGAGCTTGTTGCGCGTTATTTAATCCAGCATGGTGCAAAAAATATAATGATTGCCAACCGTACGGCTCAACGTGCGGAACAGCTTTCTGAGAAGCTTGAAACGCCGATGCAGATTTTATCGCTAAGTGCATTGCAAATTGGTTTGAATCAAGCTGATGTGGTCATTAGCTCAACGGGTAGTCCTGATACGTTGATTACACAATCGATGGTAAAAGAGGCGCAGAAGAATCGCCAATTCGATCCAATGCTATTGATAGATATTGCCGTACCGCGTGATATTGACGAAAAATCGGGCGATGTAGATGCGGTTTATTCCTATAGCGTGGATGATTTACAAAATATTATTCAACGTAATCTTGCCCAACGCCAACAAGCGGCAGAGCAAGCAGCAGAAATTGTTGATGAAGAGTGCAAAGCCTTTTTTGAATGGCTCAAACAACAGCAGTCAAGTGACTTAATTAAACGTTATCGTCAAGATGCAGAAGCCTTACGCCAAGAGCTGCTTGCAAAAGCCATTCAAGATTTAACTTTAGGGCGAGACAGCGAAAAAGTGCTTCACGATTTAAGCTATAAATTAACCAATCACCTCCTTCACGCGCCAACACAAGCTTTACAAGAGATGGCGAAAAAAGGCAATTCGCAAGGGTTGCAGAGTTTTTCAAGGGCATTGAAGTTAAGTTAAAACCTATTCTTTTTCTCAAGCGGTTGATTTTTGCAATATTTTTGCAGAATTCAACCGCTTGTTTGCTCCTACCGTTATGCTTCGCTTTAGTATATAATATGTCGATTTTGCTGTTCTCCTTTTTAGGTTGGGCAAAGACAAATAGATTAAAGGACAGAAATAAATGACTCCAGTTGTTGCCCTTGTGGGCAGACCGAATGTGGGTAAATCCACATTATTTAACCGCTTAACTCGCACCCGTGATGCGTTAGTGGCGGATTTTCCAGGTTTAACCCGTGACCGTAAATATGGTCACGCTAATATCGCAGGTTATGATTTTATCGTGATTGACACGGGCGGTATTGATGGCACCGAGGAAGGTGTTGAAGAAAAAATGGCGGAACAATCCCTTTTAGCCATTGAGGAAGCTGATGTAGTCCTTTTCTTGGTAGATGCACGTGCAGGGCTTGTGCCAGCAGATGTAGGTATTGCACAATACCTACGACAACGTGAAAAAACGACTGTTCTGGTAGCAAACAAAACTGATGGTATTGATGCTGATTCACACTGTGCAGAATTCTATCAATTAGGCTTAGGCGAAGTAGAACAAATTGCTGCAGCACAAGGTCGTGGTGTTACTCAGTTGATTGAGCAAGTGTTAACCCCATTAGGTGAGCAATTAAATGCGGATAAAGCGGTCGAAAATGGTGAAGAATTTGCAGAAGAAGAGGAAACCTCGCAAGACGAATGGGATCACGATTTCGATGTGGACAATGAAGAAGATGCGGCATTATTAGACCAAGCATTGGAAGAAGAAATCAAAGAACGTATTGAAGATAAAAATATTAAAATTGCGATCGTTGGGCGTCCAAATGTGGGCAAATCAACCTTGACTAACCGCATCCTTGGCGAAGAGCGTGTTGTCGTTTACGATATGCCAGGCACAACTCGCGATTCCATTTATATCCCGATGGAACGCGATGGTCAGCAATATACGATTATCGACACCGCAGGTGTGCGTAAGCGTGGTAAGGTAAATTTAGCTGTCGAGAAATTCTCGGTAATCAAAACCTTACAAGCGATTCAAGATGCGAACGTAGTGCTATTGACTATTGATGCCCGTGAAGGGATTTCCGACCAAGATTTATCGCTCTTGGGCTTTATTCTCAACGCTGGTCGCTCATTAGTGATCGTGGTAAATAAATGGGACGGTTTATCACAAGATATTAAAGATCAAGTGAAATCAGAACTTGATCGCCGTTTAGATTTTATCGACTTCGCTCGTGTGCATTTTATTTCGGCATTACACGGCTCTGGCGTGGGTAACTTGTTCGATTCAGTGAAAGAGGCTTACGCTTGTGCAACACAAAAAACATCGACTTCAATGCTGACTCGTATTTTGCGTATGGCAGCAGACGAACATCAACCACCACTCGTAAATGGTCGCCGTGTGAAATTGAAATATGCGCACCCAGGTGGTTACAACCCGCCGATTATCGTGATTCACGGTAATCAAGTGGAAAAATTAGCTGATTCATACAAACGTTACTTATCGAACTATTTCCGTAAGAGCTTGAAAATTATTGGTAGCCCAATTCGCATTCAATTCCAAGAAGGGAATAACCCATTTGCGGGCAAACGCAATAAACTTACTCCAAGCCAATTGCGTAAACGTAAACGTTTGATGAAATTTATTAAGAAATCAAAAAGATAAGAGAAAACATTATGATGATGCAATACTCTCCCAAATTTAATCAAGCCAAAGTATTGGTGTTGGGCGATGTGATGCTCGACCGCTACTGGTTTGGGGCGACCAATCGTATTTCACCTGAAGCTCCTGTGCCTGTGGTGAAAGTGCAGGATATTGAAGAGCGTGCAGGCGGTGCGGCAAACGTGGCGATGAACATTGCCAGCCTTAATGTGCCTGTGGCTTTGCACGGTTTGATTGGGCGAGATGATGCGGGTAATGCGTTGGATAAATTGCTCAACTCGCACAACATTGAGAACCATTGTGTGGCTGTAGATACTCACCCAACCATTACCAAATTGCGTATTCTCTCTCGCCATCAGCAACTGTTGCGTTTAGATTTTGAAGAAGGCTTTCATAATGTCGATAGCCAACCACTTCTTGCAAAACTTCAGCAAGAAATCACCTCTTACGGGGCGTTAATTTTATCGGATTACGGCAAAGGCACATTGGAAAGCGTTCAGCAGATGATCCAAATTGCACGCCAAGCAAATGTGCCAGTGTTGATCGACCCAAAAGGTACCGATTTTGAACGTTATCGTGGTGCAACCTTGCTCACGCCAAATATGTCTGAATTTGAAGCTGTGGTAGGGCCTTGTAAAGACGATGACGAAATCGTGGCGAAAGGCTTAAAAATGATCATCGACTTTGATTTATCGGCATTATTAGTCACTCGTTCTGAAAAAGGAATGACCTTGCTTCGTCCAAATCAAGCCCCTTATCACTTACCGACTCAAGCTAAAGAGGTATATGATGTGACGGGTGCAGGCGATACGGTAATCAGCGTGTTGGCAACGGCGATTGCTGATGGTCGCCCTTACGAAGAAGCGTGCTATTTAGCCAATGCTGCAGCTGGCGTAGTTGTGGGTAAACTTGGCACTTCAACCATCACTCATGTGGAATTAGAAAATGCGATTCACCAACGTGCAACAACAGGTTTTGGTGTGGTTTCCGAAGCGGAGCTGAAAGAGATCGTGCTAGATGCCAAAAACCGGGGCGAAAAAATCGTAATGACCAACGGTTGTTTTGATATTCTTCACCCAGGACATGTTTCTTACTTAGAAAACGCGCGTAAACTTGGGGATCGTTTAATCGTAGCTGTAAACACTGATGAATCTGTGAAACGCTTAAAAGGCGAAAGTCGCCCAATTAACGATCTGGCAGCACGTATGGCTGTATTAGCAGGCTTAGCTTCTGTGGATTGGGTTGTGCCATTTGATGAAGATACGCCTCAACGCTTGATCGGCGAAATTTTGCCAGATTTGTTAGTGAAAGGCGGAGACTATAAACCCGAAGAGATCGCAGGCAGCCAAGAAGTCTGGGCAAATGGCGGTGAAGTGCAAGTGTTGAACTTCGAGAATGGCTGTTCTACCACCAATGTGATTAAGAAAATTCAATCTCTAGCCTAATTGAACCTTGTGTGTTCAGTTTGCTCTAATAGTCGTTATTTAGTGGTTCTTATATAGGAAAAATAAAATGAAAATGACTTCCGCAAAATCAATTTTAGTCGCTGTAATAGGGGCTTTATTCTTCGCTAAATCTGCAATCGCAGAAGAGCGTGTTGTAGCAACCGTTGATGGCAATATGATTATGGAAAGCCAAGTGGTACGCGCATTAGGTAAAAATGCTAATAATGCGGCAAACCGTAAAGCTGCTCTTGAAAGCATTATTGATGAAACATTGGTTCAACAAGCTGTGAAAAAAGCAGGCATTATAGTCGATCACCGCCAAGTTGATCGTGCAATTGAAGATATTGCCGCTCGTAATGGCTTAACCTATGGCCAATTATTGGATGCATTGGATTACCAAGGCATCAGCCTTAATCAATATCGCCAACAAATTGCTCAGCAAATGATGATGGAAGCTGTACGCCATCAAAGCATTGGTCAAGCAATCCAAGTGCAACCTGAACAAGTTCAAGCTCAAGCAAAAGCAATGTTAGAGCAAGATAAAGCTGCTGGAAAAGTTCAACAAGTATCAGCACCAGAATATCGCATCAGCCATATTCTTATCAAAACTAATCCTGTGTTAAATGATGTTAAAGCTAAAACAAAATTAAACCAACTTGTTGCAGATATCAAAGCAGGAAAAACGACCTTTGAAGAGGCGGCAAAAGCAAATTCAGTTGATTATGTTTCCGCAGCGGATGGAGGAGATTTAGGTTTCCAATTCTTAGATACCTTTGATCCAGCTTTTGCTAACGTGGCAAGCCGTGCGAAAAAAGATCAAATCTCTGCACCATTTAAATCACAGTTCGGCTGGCACATTTTGAAAGTGACTGATACACGTCAAGGTGACAGAACTCAAGATGCATATGCTCAAAAAGCCTATCAAAACTTGGTGAATAAACAAGCCGAGGAAGCCTCAAAAGATTGGGTAAAAACCTTACGTAAAGGGGCAAATATCCAATATGTAGATGCTAAATAATTCAATCTATTTCAGAGAACCTCGCTTAAGCGGGGTTCTTTAATTTCAAAAACATTCTTCACACATTTAAAACATAATGAGTACAAATTCAAAAAAACATTTAGGCCATACTGCTCGTAAACGTTTAGGGCAAAACTTCTTACACGATATGAATGTTATTCATAATATCGTATCAGCAATTAACCCCAAAAGCGGTCAATTTTTATTAGAAATTGGTCCAGGCTTGGGGGCTTTAACTGAACCTGTTGCGGAATTAGTCAATAAACTTACCGTCGTAGAACTTGACCGTGATTTAGCGGAGCGTTTACGCCATCATCCTTTTATCAACCAAAAACTGACCATCATCGAACAAGATGCACTGCGTTTTAATTTCCGTGAATATTTTGAAAGCCTGAATTTACAATATGGCGAGGGCGTACGTGTATTCGGTAACTTGCCTTATAATATCTCTACCCCATTGATGTTCCATCTGTTTAAGTTCCATGACTTAATCCAAGATATGCATTTTATGTTGCAAAAAGAGGTGGTAAAACGTTTATGTGCCGCACCAAATAGCAAAGCTTACGGACGCTTAACCATCATGGCGCAATATTATTGCCAAGTAATGCCTGTGCTTGAAGTACCACCGACAGCATTCAAACCTGCACCAAAAGTAGATTCTGCGGTCGTGCGTTTAGTGCCATACAAAACCTTACCACACCCCGTAAAAGATATTTATTGGCTTAATCGCGTAACAACTCAAGCATTTAACCAGCGTCGTAAAACCTTACGTAACGCATTATCAACGCTATTTACTGCCGAACAATTAGAAGCATTAGGCGTAGATTTAACCGCTCGTGCTGAAAATCTTAGCATCGCAGATTATTCTCGTTTGGCGAACTGGTTGTGCGATAATCCGCCTGCAGATGTGAATCATGAGGAAGTGTTGAAAGAGGTTTTTGAAGAATAATTGACAAAGAAAAGCTATAAACTACTGAAAAATATAAGGTTATGTTTATTAGTTTGAGGTAGGCGCTGAATAAGTAGTATTCAGAACCAATCATAAACTGATTGTTACGACGTTTAGTATTATTTTGAACTGCTACTGAATTTAATTTATTTTCTTTGTACTCATACATTGTGTACACACTTAAAATAAGTGTATTGTACCGAGTGGTGCACTGTGTAAGTTAATAAGCCATCAGAAAGGCTTCATGTGTTTGGTACTCACTTCATCGGTAATGATTGTCATATTGCCGTAAGTTAATTCACCAAATGATTAGTGACTAAAATCCACATAAAGTTGGCAGTCATAAAGATGGTCAAAACTGTTTTGTGATGAAAATAAATCTTAGAAACGCTGCTCCACACGACACAATGCATAAAAGCTTCGCCTAATTGTTGAGTTACTTTAAAGCCAAAACGTGAACCATTATCGCGAACTGCTTGGTTTACGTGGTTACGGGTAGTTTCACCATTTACTGGTGAAGTTTTATTTGTAGTACTGAGCCATTGCAAACGTACAGAGCCTGTGAAATCAATTTGAGTGCCTGTTTCTTCTACTTTATAAGTTAAAGCAGATGCTTCATTTGCTAAGAATGCAGTTGCTAAAAGTGCTAATGCTGTTTTTTCATTGTAAAATAAGGTTAGAACAAGCGGTTTGATTTTCCAAAATTTTTACAAAAAACCTCGCTAACTTTTTATTAGCGAGGTTTTTATTTAAAACGTGAAAGGTAAGACATTAGTCAAATTTGACCGTTTCTACTTTCCAAATTCTCTCCGCATACTCTTTAATCGTACGGTCAGACGAGAAGAAGCCCATATTGACGATGTTTTGGATCGTGCTTTCAATCCATTGATCGCGTTGTTTGTATTTCTCATCCACCGCATTTTGTGCTTCCACGTAGCTACGGAAATCCGCAAAGGCTTGGTAATAGTCGTGATATTGCAAGCCTTGCAATAATTGGTGATAGCGTTGTGGTTCGGCTGATGAGAATTTACCTTCGATGATTTGATCTACCACGGTACGTAATTGTGCATCATTTTGGTAGTATTCAAATGAACGATAGCCATCGCGACGAAGCTGTTCCACTTGTTCTACGGTGTTACCGAAGATAAAGATATGGTCTTCGCCCACGTTTTCCAAAATTTCTACGTTTGCCCCATCAAGCGTGCCAAGGGTTAATGCACCGTTAAGTGCAAATTTCATATTGCTGGTGCCTGATGCTTCAGTACCAGCAAGGGAAATTTGCTCTGAAATATCAGCTGCTGGAATAATCAACTGAGCAAGGCTCACGCTGTAGTTTGGGATGAACACCACTTTCAAGCGACCTTTCAAGCGTTCGTCGTTATTGATTACATTTGCCACATCATTGATGAGATGAATGGTTTGTTTGGCCGCGTAATAGGCTGAAGCCGCTTTACCCGCCAAGATGAACACGCGTGGTTGCCAATCTTTTTCTGGGTTCGCAAGCATTTCATTGTAGCGAGCGATAATGTGTAATACGTTCAACATTTGGCGTTTGTATTCGTGAATACGTTTTACTTGCACGTCAAATAACGCGTGCGGATCGAGCTCTACGCCCAATTCGCGTTTCACATATTCGGCTAATTTCACTTTATTCGCAAATTTGATGTCGGCAATCGCTTCTTTGAACACCTTTTCCTCTACGAATGGCTTGAGTTTTTCGATTTGGCTTAAATCGCAACGCCATTCTGAACCGATATATTTATCAAACAATGTGGCTAATTGTGGATTCGCCACGGCTAACCAACGACGCGGTGTGATACCGTTTGTTACATTGGTGAAACGTTCTGGGAAGATGCGTGCGAAATCGGCGAAAGTTGATGTGACCATCAAATCAGAGTGGATTTCTGCCACACCGTTGATTTTATGTGAGCCCACAACAGACAACCAGCCCATACGTACTTTGCGTTGGTAGCCTTCTTCGATAAGAGAAACACGGCGAATAAAATCGTTGTCGGTGGTCACATAAGTGCGAACATATTCTAAGAAGTGATCGTTAATTTCAAAGATCATTTGTAAATGGCGCGGTAAAATTTTCGCCATCATTTCTACCGGCCAAGTTTCTAACGCTTCCGACATTAACGTATGGCAGGTGTAAGAGAAAATATTACGCGTCATATCCCACGCTTTTTTCCACTCGAAACCTTCATCATCCACTAAAATGCGCATTAATTCTGGAATCGCTAATGCTGGGTGGGTGTCGTTTAAGTGGATCGCCACTTTGTCTGCCAAGTTTTCAAGGCTATCGTGCGTACGTTTGTGACGGCGTAAAATATCTTGCAATGAAGCCGAAACCAAGAAGTACTCTTGGCGTAAACGCAATTCTCGACCATTCCAAGTAGAATCATCAGGATAAAGTACGCGTGATAAGTTTTTATTTGCGGAGTGTTCTTCTAATGCTGCCAGGTGTTCACCGCGGTTAAAGTCTGCAAGATTAAATACTTCGCCTGCGTGTGCTGACCATAAACGTAAGGTTGCAGCTGAGTTATTGCGATAGCCTGGGATCATTTGGTCATAAGCAAGAGCAGTCACTTTTTCGGTATCTTGCCAAATGCATTTTTTACCTTCAAAGTGAATGTTACCGCCAAATTCTACGGTAAAACGTTTTGAAGGGCGGATAAATTCCCAAGGTGCACCTTTTTCAAGCCACGCATCTGGGCGTTCTACTTGCTGACCATTCTCGATTTTTTGGCGGAACATCCCATATTCATAACGAATCCCGTAGCCCATACCGGGTAAGCCTAAAGTGGCGATAGAATCCATAAAGCACGCCGCTAAACGTCCTAAGCCGCCGTTACCCAAGCCTGGATCGACTTCTTTTTCTAAAATTTCTTCCAAATCGACATTTAATTCAGATAAGGCTTCCTGTGCTAATCCGTAAATGCCTTCTGCGATCATTGCATTAGAAAGCGTACGCCCGATTAAAAATTCCATTGAAAGGTAGTACACACGGCGAGCATCTTCTGCTCGTGTTTGGCGAGCGGTGGTGATCCAGCCTTCGGTGACTAAATCACGCACGGCATGGAGTGTTGCGTTGAGCCAATCACGTTGGCTGGCTTCACACGGTGAACGACCGATTAAGAAAATCAGTTTATACACGATTGATTTTTTAATCGCTTCAACGGTCATTTCAGGACGATTGTATAGGAATGGAGAATCAAAGTTATCCATTATCATAGGTAAAACCTCTATTTGAATGTTAATAAATTATCAACGTAGGGTGTGTGAATTTGCAAAATTCACGCACGTTTGTAAAAAACAATAAAAATTTGACCGCTCTTTTCGTGCGTGAACCTTGTTCCCTCCTACAAAAGTGGTTCGAATTTTATGCTTATTTTGTCGAAAAACAAGCACAATCACACCGCTTGCAAAAGATTTTCTCACAAGCGGTGTGGTTCTTAAGGCAATTTGTAAATTCTACAAGCGTTCATAAAGTGTACGATACTGCTCTGCGGCTTTACGCCAGCTGAAATCTTGTTCCATCGCATCGGTACGAACCATTGCCCACGCTCTTGGTTTTTTCCAGATGGAGAACGCGTGTTGAAGGGCACGGCGTAAATCTTCTGCGGTTGCCTGTTCAAACACAAAACCTGTTGCGGTGCGGTTTTTGATGCTTTCGGACGTACTATCCACCACGGTGTCTGCCAAGCCACCTGTTTTACGAACTAGCGGTAAGGTGCCGTATTGCAAGCCGTAAAGTTGGGTTAAACCACAAGGCTCAAAACGACTTGGCATGAGAATCACATCACCGCCTGCCACCATTAAATGTGAAAGGGCTTCATCATAGCCGATTTTTACCGCAATATTTTCTGGATATTGGGTGGCAAGATCGCGAATGCCTTGTTCCAAGTGCGGTGCACCTGAACCTAAAATCATCAACTGACCGCCTTGTTTGACGATTTCATCTACACTTTCAATCAATAAATCCACGCCTTTTTGCTCGGTTAAACGGGTCACCATTACAAATGTCAACGCGGCTTCATCTTGTGGCAAATTGAAATACGCCTGCAATTCAGCTTTGTTTTTCTTTTTGCCTGCCATATATTTCAGCTTGTAATGGTGCGGAATATATTGATCCACGTTCGGATGCCAAATGTTTTCGTCCACTCCATTTAAAATGCCCACTAAACGCCCTTGGGCTTTTAAGCCTGAAAGCAAGCCTTGCAAGCCATAGGCAAATTCTGGTGTGGTAATTTCTTCCGCATAAGTTGGGCTAACAGCCGTGCTTGCATCAGAATAAAACAAGCCTGATTTTAAATAAGAAATTTGTCCGAATAACTCCAAACCGTCCACATTAAACATTCCCGCAGGCAAACCAATTTCATATAAATGATGATAAGAAAACTGACCTTGATACGCCAAGTTATGAATAGTAAAGACAGATTTTGCTGGTTTGCCTTTGTTGAACAAATAAGCTGCACAAAGCCCTGCGTGCCAGTCGTGAGCGTGTACCACTTCCGCACACCACCAGCTGTCTAAACCTGTAGCAAGCCCTGCCCCCACCCAACCGAGCAAGGCGAAACGTTTATAGTTGTCTCCGTAATCGTTGTAGTAGGCATCGTGATAAGGATTGCCTTCGCGACCATATAAGTGCGGTGCGTCAATCAAATAGATTCCGACACCGTTATATTCGCCATAACGCAATACCACGTGCCCTGCGAAGTTATCAAATTCCGCCACAACTTGGGTGTTTAGAATCCCTGCGGAAATGGCAGGATACGCTGGCAATAACACGCGAGCATCCAGCCCGATTTGGTTTTGTGCTTGGGGTAACGCCCCTAAAACATCGGCAAGCCCACCGGTTTTTAAGAGCGGATAGAGTTCCGAGCAAACGTGTAATATTTTCATTGAATTTTTTATTTTCCCTATAAATATGAATAACGCTCGATCAACCCCCTCTTTAGAAAAGAGGGGGGTTCAGAAAGAGCGGTCAATTTTCACCGCGTTTTTCCTAACTAATCCAAATGCCCATCTTCTTCAATTTCGTGTCCCTCAAGTTTCTTTAACATTTTCGGGGTCACAAGAATCACTTTGCCTGTTGAGCTAATGCGGAAGCGTTTTTTATCTTCTTCCATATTCACACCAATTTGCATACCGTCAGGAATTTCACATTCACGATCGATGATGCAATTTTTCAAGATGCAGTTTTTACCAATTTTCACTTGTGGCAACACTACACAGTGATCGACTTTTGAAAATGCATCAATTTTAATGCGGTCGAATAACACAGAATTGCTGATCGAAGCATCGGTAATCACACAACCACCGCCAATCAATGAGTTATCTACAGGGTGCACGTTAGAGTGTTTATAGAAGAATTTAGACGGATAAGCCTGAATCGGATTGCCACGAATTGGCCAGCTTTGGTCGTAAATATCTAATTGTGGATTTTCAGAGACTAAGTCGATATTGGATTGCCAGAAGCTATCAAGCGTCCCCACATCACGCCAGTAAATTTCGCCTTCAGTGTTGCGCCCCATGCAAGAGCGGCTGAATGGGTGAGCATAAAGAGTCTCTTCCGCTAAACATTTTGGTAACACATCTTTACCGAAGTCGTGGCTGGTGTTCGGAGTGCCAACTTCACGATCTAACATTTTGTAAAGATAATCCGCATCAAACACATAAATCCCCATTGAAGCAAGCGAAACATCAGGTTTGCCCACCATAGCTGGTGGATCTTTCGGTTTTTCCACGAAAGCTTTTACTTTCAAGTTTTCGTTCACTGCCATTACGCCAAATTCGTGTGCTTCAGAACGGGGCACTTCAATGCAACCTACGGTACATTTTGCACCGCTATTTACGTGATCCATCAACATCACGCTGTAATCTTGTTTGTAAATATGGTCGCCCGCTAAGATCAAAATATATTTCGGGCAATAGTGATTTTTAATAATAGCCATATTTTGATATACCGCATCTGCCGTACCGCGATACCAAGTGGAATCATCGATTTGTTGGCGAGCAGGTAGCATATCCACAAATTCGCCGCGTTCTTGTGGCAAGAAAGACCAACCTGTTTGCAAATGGCGAAGCAATGAGTGTGCAGCATATTGAGTCACCACGCCGATACGGTTTAAACCTGAGTTAATACAGTTAGAAAGTGCGAAGTCGATAATACGACGGTTGCCACCGAAATAAAGCGCAGGTTTTGCACGTTTATCTGTCAACTCGTGTAAGCGCGAACCGCGTCCACCTGCAAGAATAAGCACTAAAGTATTTTTGACCAAGTCATATTTGTTAAGGTCTCTCGCTTTCATAGGGATCTCCATAGTCTTTTGGTTATTCATTGCTCAATGCACAGAACCCCATCGAACATAGTTCAGCTTGCTGTGTATTGAGAGTTAAATGGTGTATGCCATTCAGGGGCGTCCATTCCCCTGCAGGTAGGCGAAATGCCTGCCCTTCGGCTTTGGCGTTAATCAATAAAAGCCAACGATTATCTAAAACTACCTGTAATGCTTTGGTTTCTCGATTTTGCCAATCTTCAACTGTCATCGGTTCG
The DNA here is from genome assembly GCF_003253115.1 of Pseudohaemophilus paraphrohaemolyticus. Classification (GTDB taxonomy): domain Bacteria; phylum Pseudomonadota; class Gammaproteobacteria; order Enterobacterales; family Pasteurellaceae; genus Haemophilus_A; species Haemophilus_A paraphrohaemolyticus_A. Next base: position 484,842 of record NZ_QEQF01000001.1, read on the forward strand.
CCTGCAATGTTCAGCCATTGCACATTCTCGCCCGACCACCATTGATCTCGGTTTAAACTGCCCATTCTTTTGCGGAGTGCAATTGTTTGCTTGGTCAGTTCAAATAATACTGTGTTAAATTCTGCCCATTTTAGCCAAGTGATTTCGTTGTCTTGGCAATAGGCGTTGTTGTTGCCATATTGCGTGTTGCCGAACTCATCGCCCGCCAGCAACATTGGTGTACCATTGGCAAGCAGCAAGCTCATTAGCAAGCCCGTCTGGGCGAAAGTGCGCTCATATTCCACCGCACTTTTTTGCGGTTCAGAAAGGCTATCTGTTGAGCCTTCAATACCGTGGTTATAGCTGTAATTTTCGTTTCTGCCGTCGCGATTTTCTTCGCCGTTCGCTTCATTATGTTTTTGGTTGTAACTCACTAAATCTTTAAGCGTAAAACCATCGTGGGCAGTAATAAAATTAAGCGTTGTGTGTGGCAAGTGGTCATTTTTCTTGAACAAATCGCTAGAGCCTGCAAAGCGTTCCGCAAAGGCACCCACTTCGCCACTTTTCCACAACCAAAAACGGCATAAATCATCGCGGAAACGGTCGTTCCATTCAGCAAAGTAACTTGGGAATTGCCCCACTTGATAGCCGTAATACCCAATATCCCACGGCTCGGCAATCAGTTTCACATTCTGTAAGCTTGGATCGTTTTGAATGTCGGCAAAGAGCTGAGCCCGTGCATTAAAATCGGGTTTATCGCGTCCCAGTACGCTTGCCAAATCAAAGCGAAAACCATCAACGTGGCATTGTTCTACCCAATAACGCAGGCAATCTATCACCCATTTTCGCCCCACATCAGACGAGAGATTGAGCATATTGCCGCAGCCCGTCCAGTTGATGTAACGCCCTTGATCATTTCGCCAATAGTAGGTTTGATCATCAATCCCACGTTGACAGAAGGTCGGGTAATCTTGCTCCGATTCCGCGGAATGGTTGAACACCACGTCTAAAATCACTTCAATACCTGCCGCGTGAAAGGCTTTGACCATCGCTTTAAATTCCGCCAACGGATTGTCAGTTGCCGCATATTTCGGCTCGGCAGCGAACATCGCAAGCGGGTTATATCCCCAATAGTTTTGCAAATTTTTTTCTTGCAAATGTGGCTCATCCACAAAGAAATTTACGGGCAACAATTCCACCGCCGTCACGCCCAACTCCTGTAAATAGGCAAGATTGACAGGGTGTGCTAAGCCTGCATAAGTTCCACGTAAGGCGGCAGGAATTTTCTCATTGAGCTGGCTAAAGCCCTTAACGTGCAATTCATACACGATGGTTTCCGCCCAAGGCGTGTTCGGGGTTGGATCGTTTTCCCAATCAAAATCTTCCGAAATAATGACCGCTCTTGGAGCAAGATGGGCGTTGTCGCGATTATCCGAAAGTAAGAACCACGCACGGCTTTCTTCCGTGCTTAAATCAGGCTTGCTACTCACCGCTTTGGCATAAGGATCGAGCATTAATTTCTGCGGATTGGCAAATTCGCCGTGAATACGAAAACCATACTGCGTGCCGACCTGTACACCCGCCACAGCCAAATGCCAAGTGTTATTAGTACGCACCATCGGCAAACGGGTTTCTTGGTTTTGTTCGTCAAACAGGCAAAGTTCTACGCCTGTAGCCGCAGCGGAAAACAGGGCGAAATTGGTAATTTGCACGTCGTTTTCGACCGCTTGCATAGAGCCGAATGAGGTTGGGGTGCCATTGTTGTAAATCGTAAACATATTTCGTAGGGTGTGTGGATTGGAACAATCCACGCACGAAAATTAAAAATGGATCATTGCAGTGTGCGTGAAACGTTGTTTCACACACTCTACCCTTTAAATTTCAAATACACCGTCGCCAACGGCGGAATGCTTACCGAAATCGAATTTTCGCGTTCGTGGCTTTCAATGGCTTCACTTTGTACTGTGCCGAAATTCCCCACGTTTGAACCTTCGTAATACATTGAATCGGTGTTCAAAATTTCTTCGTAGCAGCCTGCCACATTCACGCCAATGCGGTAATCGTGACGTGGCACAGGGGTGAAGTTGCTGATCACGATAATTCGTTCATCGTCTGAGCTTCTGCGTTCAAAGGCGAATACCGAGTTTTGGGCATCGTCCACCACCAACCAATCGAAGCCTTCCGGCGAGTTATCCAGCTCAAAGAGCGGTCGATTTTGTTGGTAAATTCGGTTGAGATCCTTCACCAGTTTCAACACGCCTTTGTGCCAACCACCGCCGATGTTTTCATCGAGCAAGAACCAGTCGAGGCTTTCTTCGTAGTTCCATTCTCGACCTTGGGCGAACTCGTTGCCCATAAAGAGCAATTTTTTGCCTGGGTAGCCCCACATATAGCCGTAATAAGCACGTAAGTTAGCAAATTTTTGCCATGCGTCTCCCGGCATTTTATCGAGGAGCGAATATTTGCCATGTACCACTTCATCATGGGAAAGCGGCAGCACGAAGTTTTCGCTGTATTGGTACACCATCCCGAAGGTCATTTTGTTGTGGTGGTATTGGCGATAAATCGGGTCGAGCTTCATATAAGCGAGGGTGTCATTCATCCAGCCCATATTCCATTTGAAATTGAAACCCAAACCGCCGTTTTCGCTTGGGTGGGTTACACCAGCAAACGAAGTGGACTCTTCCGCAATAGAAATCGCACCTGCCATTTCACTGTGAATTTTCCAGTTGGTGTGTTTTAAAAACTCAATAGCTTCTAGATTTTCACGTCCGCCATATTGGTTGGGAATCCATTCGCCTTCGGCACGACTGTAATCGCGATAAATCATTGAAGCCACAGCATCCACGCGAATGCCATCTACGCCAAAACGTTCGAGCCAGTAAAGGGCGTTGCTGGAAAGGAAGTTTTTCACTTCGTTGCGTCCGTAGTTGTAAATTAGCGTGTTCCAGTCTTGGTGGTAGCCTTCTCGTGGGTCGGCATGTTCGTAAAGGGCCGTGCCGTCAAAATTACTCAAGCCGTGGGTATCACTTGGGAAATGCCCTGGCACCCAATCTAAAATTACGTTGATGCCTGCTTCGTGAGCACGTTTTACTAAACGGCGAAATGCTTCAGGCGAGCCAAAACGACTGGTTGGAGAATAAAGTCCAAGTGGTTGATAACCCCAAGAACCATCAAACGGAAATTCAGAAAGTGGTAAAAATTCAATGTGGGTAAAACCCATCTCTTTTACATAAGGAATTAATTCATCAGCAATTTGATCGTAATCTAACCAAAAATTATTTTCTAAATTACGACGCCAAGAGCCTAAATGCACTTCATAAATAGAAATCGGTTGGTTCGCTTGGTTGGCTTTTTTGCGGGCTTTGGTCATTTCCACAACATTCGGCAAGGCACTGATTTGTGAAGCCGTATCAGGGCGAAGTTGCGAACTGAACGCATAAGGATCGGCTTTCAAACGTAAGTTGCCGTGGCAATCAATTAATTCAAATTTATAAAGCTGACCGAGGCTCGCTTTCGGCAGGAACAGCTCCCACACACCGCTTTTCGGGTGAAAACGCATCGGATGGCGGCGACCGTCCCAATAGTTGAAATCGCCCACGATGGAAACCCGTTTCGCATTCGGTGCCCACAAACGGAAATTTACCCCACTCACACCATCACATTCCATAAAATGTGCACCAAGCACTTCATACGGGCGAATCATCGAACCTTCAGCAAGTAGCCATTGCTCTAAATCGTCAATCATCGGATGGAAGCGGTAAGGGTCTTCCACAATCTGCACATCGTGCCCCCAATGCACTTCAAGCTGATAAATAAAAAACTCACGGCAATTCGATACTACGCCCGCAAAGAAACCGCGATCGTCCAAGCGGTCTAATTCTGTGATGGTTTTACCACTTTCACGTGCAATCACTTTTACTTGATTGGCATCGGGTAACAAGGCTCGGATTTCAATACCACGGTCTGTTTCGTGCATACCGAGCACGGAAAAAGGATCAGAATGGGTTGCATCAAAAAAATCATCAATAACAGATTGGGCAATGAGTTGAGTCATAAAAACCTCACAATAGACGAGTGGCATGAACAAAAAACACGATAGGGATGAAAGGGAAGATAGAAATGAAGGCAAGCAGTCAAGTTTTGCCAAAATATTGCAAAAGGTTGAGAAACCTTGCCTTCATTGGTTGGCGGTTGTTGAGCAAACAAGCATGACGAAAACGTTTGCTTAAAAGAACCAGAAAAAGAGAACCCGCCTTCCTCATCAAGTGGTTTTGTGGAAATATCCCTATCAAAAAATGTGCTTTCCAATGTCATGCGTTTAAAAACTTACCAATTTTTAGTTAATTTGCATTCTAGGCTTAAACAAAATAAATACAACGACTTTTGTCAAAAAGCGTGATCTCTGTCAAGAAATTTCTGGAATATCATATAAAATTTCGGTATAGATTGCTATTCACGCCAATCACAATATAATGAAACTATTTTGACTTTAGAAAATGACAGAAAAATCAGAAAAAATGGAACAAAAATCCCCTTTAATAGCCCTCGTGGCTGGCGAGGTGTCGGGCGATATTTTAGGTGCTGGTTTAATCAATGCCCTGAAATTGCACTATCCTAATGCCCGCTTTATTGGCGTGGCAGGCGAGCAGATGAAAAAAACTGGTTGCGAGACGCTATTTGATATGGAAGAACTTTCCGTGATGGGCTTGGCAGAAGTGTTGAAGCATCTACCTCGCTTACTAAAACGCCGTAAGCAAGTGATTGAAACGATGCTTGAAATGAAACCCGATGTGTTTATCGGCATTGATGCCCCAGATTTTAACCTTACGGTCGAGGAAAAGCTCAAGGCAAACGGCATCAAAACGATTCACTATGTTAGTCCTTCTGTTTGGGCGTGGCGACAAAATCGGGTACATAAAATCAAACGTGCGACTGATTTAGTGTTAGCATTTTTACCGTTCGAAAAAGCTTTTTACGATAAATTTGACACCCCTTGTCGTTTTATCGGGCACACCATGGCAGATGCGATTGCCTTAAAACCTAACCGAACAGAAGCCTGTGAAAAGCTCGGTTTAGATGAAAGCAAACGTTATGTGGCTATTTTGATGGGTAGTCGAGGCAGTGAAATCCAATTCTTGGCAGAGCCTTTTTTGAAAACCGCTCAACTGTTAAAAGAGAAGCATCCAGATTTGGAATTTCTTGTGCCGATGGTGAATGAAAAACGGCAAGCACAGTTAGAAGAGATTAAAGAAAATATTGCCCCAGAATTGGACCTGCATATTTTACAAGGGCAAGCTCGCCAAACGATGATCGCTGCAGAATGTACGTTACTCGCTTCTGGTACGGCAGCATTAGAAGCAATGCTCTGTAAATCGCCGATGGTGGTGGGGTATAAAATGAAACCACTGACCTATTGGCTTGCGAAAAAATTGGTCAAAACCGAGTATATCTCTTTGCCAAATTTACTTGCAAATGCACCGCTTGTCCCAGAGATGATTCAAGAAGAGTGTAATCCTGATAACCTTGCATGGTCGCTCAATCACTATTTGAGCAATGATGTAGAGAGTTTAAAACAAAAAAATGAACTCAAGCACCGTTTTACAGACTTACATAAACTGATCCAATGCGATGCCGATACACAGGCAGCACAAGCTGTGGTGGATGTGTTGGAACAAAAATAACAAGCGGTCAAATTTATTCATTATTTTACAAATTAACAAAGGAACCCATTCAATGTGGAAAGATATTTTACTTAACTACGGCATTTTCTTATTAGAACTTCTCACTATCTTCGGCGTAGTTGCTGTGATTGTGATGATTATTTTAGAAAGCAAAAAGCATCCAGAAAACGGCACAATCGTGCTAACTGATTTTTCTGAAAAATATAAAGAACAGAAAGAATCGCTTGAAGCTTTTTTCCTTAGCGGAGAAGAGCTAAAACAAAAAGAGAAAGCCGAGAAAAAAGAGGCAAAAGCGAAAGCAAAAGCTGAGAAAAAACGTTTAAAAGAGGGTGAAGAAAAACCTGCCGAAGAGCAAAAATCTCGCTTATTTGTGCTTGATTTTAATGGTGATGTGCACGCTCACGCCGTGAGTGCTTTACGCCGTGAGATTACCGCAGTGCTTTCGATTGCGAAACCAGAAGATGAAGTGCTGCTGAAACTTGAAAGCCCTGGTGGTGTGGTACACGGATATGGCTTAGCGGCATCGCAGTTACAACGCTTGCGTGAGCGTAATATTCCACTCACCGTAGCTGTCGATAAAGTTGCTGCAAGTGGAGGCTATATGATGGCGTGTGTGGCGAATAAAATTGTTTCTGCACCTTTTGCTATTATCGGTTCTGTGGGCGTAGTGGCTGAAGTGCCAAACATTCACCGCTTGCTCAAAAAACACGATGTCGATGTAGATGTAATGACGGCGGGTGAATTTAAACGCACCGTGACTTTTATGGGTGAAAACACCGAAAAAGGCAAACAAAAATTCCAACAAGAATTAGAAGAAACTCACGAATTATTCAAACAATTTGTGCGTGAAAACCGTCCACAATTAGATATTGAAAAAATTGCAACGGGTGAGCACTGGTTCGGCAAGCAAGCGCTTGAACTGAATTTGATTGATGAGATTTCAACGAGCGATGATTTGCTTGTGAAAGCAGTTGAAAACAAAGAAATTATTGAAATCAAATATAAAGAGAAGAAAAATCTGACCAAACGCATTGGCTTACAGATGGAGGAGTCGATTGGTAATGTGATTACTAAGCTCTTGAATAAACGAGTGGATGTGATGTAAATAAAAAAGCGAGGAAATGATGATTTCATTACCTCGCTTGTTTTTTATTTTATATGCCTAGTCTTAGATTACCCCGCCCTTCTCGCCTCAATCACATCATCAAGCAGTGTAATGCGAGCTAAGATTTTATTCAGCATTGCCACATTATTCATCTGAATTTCCATATTGATAATTGCAAGGCTTCGTTTGGCATCAATACGGCTAGCAACACTTAATACATTGACTTTCTCGTTTGCCATAATTGCACTCACATCACGCAGTAAACCATTACGGTCGTTGGCAATAATACGAATGGTAAGACTTAAGCCTTCGCCAGCATAACTTCCCCATTGAGCTTCTACCACACGACTTGGGTTAAGGCTTTGCAATTCAAATAGCTGTTCACAATCGGCTTTGTGGATTGAAATGCCTCGTCCTTGTGTAATATAGCCGACAATTGGATCACCGGGAATCGGTTGGCAGCAGCGTGCAATGGAGTGCATCAAGTTACCCACGCCTTCAATAATTACTTGTCCGTTTTTGGCTTTATGGTGCGTATTCTTATTGAGCTGTTTCAGTACTGCTTCATCTTCTTGCTCAGCAGTTGGTTTAATTAAACGACTTTGCAAATAGTGGCTAAGCTGGTTGAGTTTAATATCGCCACCGCCAATACCTGCATAAAGATCATCCATCTGTTTTAGGTTGTAACGTGGCAATGCATAAGCTTCAATTTGCTTGTGCGTTAAACCTAATTTCACCATTTCCGCTTCAAGAGCTTCGCGTCCTATTGGAATATTTTTCTCACGATCCAGTTTTTTGAACCATGCAATAATCTTGGAACGTGCTTTTGAAGTATTCACAAAGCCCGTATTTGGATTAAGCCAGTCGCGACTTGGATTCGGTTGTTTTTGAGTAATAATTTCAACTTGATCGCCCATTTTTAAATGATAGGTAAATGGCACAATTTTACCCGCCACTTTCGCTCCAATACAACGGTGCCCAATTTCGCTGTGAATCGCATAAGCAAAATCTAGTGGCGTTGCATCTTTTGGTAAATCAATTACCTCGCCACGTGGGGTAAAGACATAAACGCGGTCATCAAACACTTGTGAACGCATTTCATCGACCACATCGCCAGAGTCAGCAATATCATTTTGCCATGCCAAGAGTTTACGCAACCAAACGATTTTCTCTTCATAGCCTGAACGTCCTGCGGTTGCTCCCTCTTTATATTTCCAGTGAGCAGCTACGCCAAGTTCAGCATCATCATGCATTTTTTGCGTACGAATTTGTACTTCAATAGGCTTATCACCTTTACCCAGCACCACAGTATGAATCGATTGATAGCCATTGGGTTTAGGTTGAGCAATATAGTCATCAAAATGTTCTGGCAGGTGTTTATATTGGGTATGAATAATACTCAGCGCTGTGTAGCAATCTTCCAATTTAGGGACGATCACGCGTACAGCACGAATATCGAACAGTTGATTAAAACGCAGATTTTTCTTCTGCATCTTTTTCCAAATGCTATAAATATGTTTCGGGCGGCCATAAACCTGCACTTCACCTAAATCTTCTTTGAGTGAAGCGGTCAAATCTGCCACAAAATTTGCAATATATTTTTCACGATCTACACGGCGTTCGCCAAGATCAAATTTTGCTATTTGACGATAGCATTGTGGATGCAGTGCACGGAAGCAGTAATCTTCAAGCTCCCATTTCAATTGCCCAATGCCCAAACGATTGGCAAGAGGTGCATACACATGCGAGCACTCTTTTGCCGCAAGTACAATATCTTCTTCGCTATAACGATTTTTAGTTCTGAGATAAGTGATGCGTTCGGCAAGTTTGATAACCACGCAGCGGAAATCATCCACCATTGCCAACAGCATACGGCGAATATTGTCGATTTGCAGATCAGAGGCAGAATTAGAAGAGAGTTGACGGATATTTTCCATCTCCAACACGCCTTTTACTAAGTTTTTGACGTGGTTGCTGAAATCTTCTTTGACTTGCACAAGGTCAATAATATTACCTTTAACCAGTGGGAAAAGCATTGCCGCAACAAGACTATCATCATCCATATTCAAGCCATAGAGAATTTCTGCCATTTCGATGCCATCCCACATCAATTCGTATTGAGAGGGCTCTAGTTTTTCTTGTGAATATTGCCACGCATTCTGCAATTTATTGAAGGTAACAGGAGACATATGCAACGACTCACTCCAACCAGCGAGTTCAAATGTTGCAGGGTTAAGTTCGTGAGAGTGTCGAATAGCTACCATAAAACCTCCATTGTGATGCAGAGCGTAAACGTATTAGGTTGCACTCCATTATAGCCTAAAATGGGTTGAAAAAAAGAACAAAAAATAGTAAAAAGTTGAGGTTTCTGTAGGGATAAAAAAAGGAAATTTTTTTGCTTTTCTACTTCTAATGCAAAATAACTATTCTCATTTAGCCTATCTAAATGAGAATTCTTATTGTTTAAACTTATCAAAAATAAAAAATTGTTAGAAAAAAACTATTAAAAACACTTGATTACTTTTTCAACCTTGTTATACTTACTCTCGTTTTAAGGGGAGAATTTTTTCTGCCCTTCGTTACATTTAGATTTCTAAATGAAAGTATCACTCATTTACATTTTCATAATATTTAGCTAGGAGTAAAAATGTTACAGCAATCTATCATTGATAAACTCAATGAACAAATCAACTTAGAGTTCTATTCATCAAACGTATATCTTCAAATGTCTTCTTGGTGTTCAAAACACGGTTTTGCAGGTGCAGCAACGTTCTTACTTCGCCACGCAGATGAAGAATTAGAGCATATGCAAAAATTATTCGACTACGTTTGTGAAGCGGGGGCAACACCATTATTAGGCAAAATCGAAGCACCACGTAAAGAATATGCTTCATTAAAAGAGTTATTCGACATCGTGTTAGACCACGAAAAACACGTTACCGCTAAAATCAACGAATTAGTGGAAGTGACTTTCGCAGCGAAAGATTACTCAACTTTCAACTTCCTACAATGGTATGTGGCTGAACAGCACGAAGAAGAAAAACTCTTCAATGAAATTTTAGATAAATTCGTGGTGGCAGGTGAAAGCAATAAATCACTTTACTTCATCGACAAAGACTTAGAAACCTTAGATCAAGGAGCAGAATAATGTTATCGCAAAATATCATCAAATACTTAAACGACCAATTAAACTTGGAATTCTATTCTTCTAACGTGTATCTTCAAATGTCAGCTTGGGCAGATAACAACGGCTTCCCAGGTGCGGCAAAATTCTTAAAAGCACACGCAACGGAAGAAATGGAACATATGCGTCGTTTATTCACTTATTTAAACGAAACAGGTGCATTAGCTGAAATCTATGCAATCGAAGCGCCACAAGCAGAATATGATTCATTAAAATCATTGTTCGAAATCGTATTAGAGCACGAAAAACACGTAACGTCTAAAATCAATGAATTGGTTGAAGTGACTTTTGATGCGAAAGATTACTCATCATTCAACTTCTTACAATGGTACGTAGCAGAACAGCACGAAGAAGAGTTCTTATTCAACTCTATCTTAGACAAGTTCCGCCTATTAGGTGAAGATGGTAAATCTTTATACTATATTGATAAAGATTTAGAACAAATGGCTGCGGCGCATTAATTTGCTCGTAGGGGGTGAGGATTGAAAATTCACTCACCTTTATTATGCAATGCGTGCGTAGACCTACGGTTCACCCTCTACTAACCAAACGCCTCAAGCGGTTGATTTTTCATAGCATTTTACAAATCGTTATGAAAAATTGACCGCTTGTTTTATGAATTTACAAGCAATCGTTTGCTTATTAAAGAGGGATTCTGTAAAATTCGCCCTAATTTTTTCTACATTAGAGGTCTTTATGTCTTTATTTAATTTTGAAGAACGTGGCTCAAACGTTCGTCAAGAGGTGATTGCAGGATTAACTACATTCCTTGCAATGGTTTATTCTATTTTTGTTGTGCCTGGAATGTTAAGCCAAGCAGGCTTCCCTGCTGAATCGGTGTTTATCGCAACCTGCTTAGTGTCAGGGTTAGGCTCAATCTTAATCGGCTTATGGGCAAACGCACCAATGGCAATCGGTAGTGCAATTTCTTTAACTGCATTTACCGCTTTCAGCTTAGTGTTAGGTCAAGGCATTTCGATTCCCGTGGCACTGGGTGCCATCTTCTTAATGGGGGTTGTATTTACCCTTATTTCAGTAACAGGCGTTCGCTCTTGGATCTTGCGCAACCTGCCATCTAGCATCGCTCACGGTGCAGGTATCGGTATCGGTTTATTCCTTCTATTGATTGCGGCAACTAACGTAAAATTAGTCATTAACAGTGGCATTGATATTCCTGTGAAAATGGGCGAATTTACCTCATTTCCTGTAATGATGTCACTACTTGGCTTGGCTGCAATCGTGGGTTTAGAACGCTTAAAAGTAAAAGGCTCAATCCTTTGGGTAATCATTGTGATCACTATCATCGGTTTGATTTTTGATCCGAACGTAAAATATTCTGGTTTCTTTAAAATGCCAAGTTTTGGCGAAAACTCATTATTCTTGGAATTAGATGTAATGGGTGCATTAAATGCGGCAATTTTACCTGTAGTATTCGCATTAGTGATGACGGCAATTTTCGATGCAACTGGGACAATCCGTGCCGTTGCGGGTCAAGCAAATTTATTAGATAAAGATGGTCAAATCTTAAATGGTGGTCGTGCTTTAACCTCTGATTCATTAGGCTCAGTGTTATCAGGCTTATTCGGCACTGCACCAGCCGCAGTTTATATCGAATCAGCTGCAGGTACTGCAGTTGGCGGTAAAACAGGTTTAACCTCAGTAGTGGTGGGTATCGGTTTCTTATTGATGCTTTTCTTCCAGCCATTAGCAGGTTTAGTACCAAGCTATGCAACCGCACCAGCATTAATGTATGTAGGCTTATTGATGTTAAGCAACGTATCAAAATTAGATTTTGATGACTTCGTTGGTGCAATGTCTGGCTTAGTGTGTGCAGTATTTATTGTACTTACCGCTAACATCGTGACTGGTATTATGCTAGGTTTCGCAACCTTAGTGATTGGTCGCACTATCTCTGGCGAGTTCAACAAATTAAACATCGGCACAGTGATTATTGCGATTGTGTTAGTTGCATTCTATGCGTTAGGGTTAGCGATTTAATTTATATATCCCTCTAAAAATAAGAATCTGCATCTTAAAAATTAGATTAAATTCTAATCTGATAAGATGCAGATTTTTTATGATTAAATATTGTCAATTCTTTGTATAACAACCTTATTATTTAAATCTAGAATATGTAAAAATGAACAGATTGGAGAAACCAGATAAACTAGATTAAGATTAAGCTTTAATCATTCATTTAATATAAAAGCCTATGAAAACCATCGTCATCAAATTCGGTACAAGCACCTTAACCCATGGCGGTAAAAGCCTTAGCCGTCCTTATATGTTGGAGCTTGTTAAGCAAATTGCACAGCTTCACAAACATCATCGTGTTATTGTTGTGACCTCTGGTGCAGCCGCTGCAGGACGGGATTATTTAGGACATCCTGAACTAGCAAAAACGCTTGCTTATAAACAGATGCTTGCTGCGGTTGGACAAAGCCAGTTAATCCGCACTTGGGAAAATCTTTTTGATATTTATGGTATCAATATCGGGCAAATTCTCTTGACCCGTGCTGATATTGATGATCGTGAACGTTTCTTAAATGCTCGTGATACGCTGAATGCTTTGCTTGAGCAGAAAATTATTCCTGTTATCAATGAAAACGACACCGTGGCAACCGAAGAATTTAAAGTAGGTGATAACGACAATTTATCAGCCTTAGTTGCTATTTTAGCTCAAGCCGATCAGCTCTATTTATTAACCGATCAAGAAGGTTTATTCACGGCCGATCCGCGTAAAGATCCAAGTGCAACTTTACTTTCTGTGGTTGAAAAAATCACACCAGAAATTCGCCAAATTGCGGGCGGAAGCTCAACTGGTCTTGGCACAGGCGGAATGAGCACTAAAATTATTGCTGCTGATATTGCAACCCGTTCAGGTGTAGAAACCATTATAGCCTCAGGTTCGCGTGAAAATGTTTTGGTAGATTTAGCCAATGGACAAGCGATTGGTAGCAAATTTTTGGTACAATCCGACTGCTTGGAAGGGCGTAAGCAGTGGCTTTTTGCTGCACCGCAAGTAGGAAGTATTGTGGTTGATAAAGGAGCTGAAACCGCATTATTGCAACACAAATCGCTCTTACCTGTTGGGATTTTAGAAGTCAAAGGTGAGTTTGCTCGCGGTGAATTGGTCAAAGTATTCAACACCGAAGGGAAACCTCTGGCACTTGGCTTGGTTCGCTACGGTGATGAGGCTTTACGCCGTATTAAAGGACAAAAATCAGCTGAAATTGAGCACTTGCTCGGCTATGAATTTGGTACGGTGGCAATTCATAGCGATGAAATGGTCGTTTATTAGGAAAATCTATGGAACTTGGATTTGATGTAATCGCAATGCTTTTTGGCGTTGCGACTGTTGCAGGTTTTATTGACGCAATTGCGGGCGGTGGCGGGCTATTGACCATTCCCGCCTTGCTTTCCACTGGCTTACCACCTGCGGTTGCATTGGGCACGAATAAATTGCAAGCTTGCGGAGGTTCATTCTCAGCTTCGCTCTATTTTGTTCGCAAAAAAGCGGTCGATTTAAAACAGGTTGCACTGCTGATTTTGCTAACATTTATAGGTGCAGCTCTCGGCACGATAGTGGTACAAAATATTGATGTGAATGCATTGAAAATCGGCTTACCTTTTCTGATTTTTTCTATCGGCATCTATTTTTTATTTAGCCCAAACATTGGCGATCAAGATCGCAAACAACGCATCAGCTACCCGCTGTTCGGCTTTACGGCGGGAATGGGATTAGGCTTTTACGATGGCGTTTTCGGACCTGCAGTAGGCTCATTTTATACACTCGCTTTCGTGCTTTTACTTGGATTTAACCTCACCAAAGCGGTTGCTCATGCTAAAGTGTTGAATTTCACCTCTAACTTTGCATCGCTACTTTTCTTCATTTTTGGCGGTGCCGTGCTCTGGAAAATTGGTTTCATTATGCTTATTGGGCAATTTATTGGTGCCACTTTTGGGGCGAGAATGGTGGTAAATAAAGGCAAAAAACTAATTCGCCCAATGTTAGTGACACTTTCGTTTATAATGGTCGCAAAAATGCTCTATGAACAAGGATTTTTTGGATAATGAACCAAGCAAAACGTGTTGAAATTTTAACAAGATTGCGGAATGAAAACCCGCATCCTACCACTGAATTAAATTACTCCTCACCTTTCGAATTACTGATTGCGGTAATTCTTTCCGCACAAGCTACAGATAAAGGTGTGAACAAAGCAACAGATAAACTTTTCCCCGTTGCTAATACACCCAAAGCGATTTTAGCCTTGGGTGTTGATGGCTTAAAAGAGTACATTAAAACCATAGGGCTATTTAATAGCAAAGCGGAAAATATCATTAAAACGTGCCGTGATTTGATTGAAAAACATAATGGCATTGTGCCTGAAGATCGTGAGGCATTAGAAGCACTAGCAGGCGTTGGGCGAAAAACGGCTAATGTAGTGTTGAATACCGCATTTGGGCATCCAACTATCGCGGTTGATACGCATATTTTCCGTGTTTCGAACCGCACAGGTTTTGCCCCTGGAAAAAATGTCGTGGAAGTCGAGAAGAAGCTCTTGAAAGTGGTGCCCGATGAGTTTAAAGTCGATGTACATCACTGGCTGATTTTACACGGTCGCTACACCTGTATTGCTCGTAAACCGCATTGTGGCTCGTGTATCATTGAAGATTTATGTGAATATAAAGAGAAGACGGATATTTAATTTTTTAAAATTGTTTACCACAAAAAGGCGGTCTGTTTTATAGGAAAGTTTCCAGCTTTCTAGTAAAATACCGCCTTTTGATTTTTACAGAGTATTTAATAATTTTATGATTAGTGTGTTTGATATGTTTAAAGTAGGGATTGGTCCTTCTAGTTCTCATACCGTTGGCCCAATGAAAGCCGCGAAACAGTTTGTCAATGAATTGATTGCTTGCAAATTATTACCTAAAACTAACCGCTTGGAAGCCCATATTTATGGCTCACTTTCACTCACTGGCCGTGGGCATAACACTGACATTGCTGTAGTAATGGGCTTAATGGGCTATTTGCCAGATAATGTGGATATTGAAAGTATTGAGCCAACCATTGAGCAAATCAAACAAACGTATCAGCTTCATTTAGCCGAAGCGGATAGTGCAAATACACATACCATCAATTTTGATTTCTATAAGGATATGCCATTCCACTACGACTTTCTGCCTCGCCACGAAAATGGGATGACGCTTAAAGCGTTCAATGCGGATGAGCTACTTTTCGAAAAAACATTTTATTCGATTGGCGGTGGGTTTATTGTCGATGATGAACATTTTGGCGAAACGGCTCAAAATGAAGTGCAAGTTCCTTTTCCATATCAACATGCCGACGATCTGTTAAAACATTGCCGTGAGCAAGGTTTACCGCTTTCAAGCCTGATGTGGAAAAATGAGTTAGCGCTGCGTTCAAAAGAAGAAGTAGAGCGCTATCTTGCTCATATTTGGCAGGCAATGGAAGCCTGTATTCAGCGTGGCTTGCATACTGAAGGCTTGTTGCCGGGTTCTCTAAAAGTGGTTCGCCGAGCAGCATCACTGCGTCGAAGTTTGGAAGCGAATAGTAAATTCAACCAAGACCCAATGCAAATTATCGACTGGGTTAATATGTTTGCCTTAGCAGTAAATGAAGAAAATGCAGCGGGTGGACGAGTGGTTACTGCACCAACAAATGGTGCTTGTGGTATTGTCCCTGCTGTGTTGGCTTATTATCAGCAATTTATCGCCCCACTTAACCAAGAAACCATAGAGCGTTATTTGTTAGCAACCAGTGCGATTGGCTCGTTATATAAAATGAATGCCTCAATTTCAGGGGCAGAAGTGGGTTGTCAAGGCGAAGTGGGGGTAGCTTGTTCAATGGCAGCAGCGGGCTTAACCGAAATTATGGGTGGTACACCAGATCAGGTTTGCATTGCAGCAGAAATTGCAATGGAACATAACCTAGGCTTAACTTGCGATCCTGTAGGCGGACAAGTGCAAGTGCCTTGTATTGAACGTAATGCGATTGCAGCAGTTAAAGCTATCAACGCCAGCCGAATGGCATTACGCCTCACAACACAGCCGCGAGTCACGCTTGATAAAGTCATCGAAACAATGTACGAAACAGGCAAAGATATGAACGCCAAATACCGTGAAACTTCAACAGGTGGCTTGGCGATCAAAATTTTGCCGTGTGATTAGTTTTATACGACTTAAATGAGGTTTTAACCAACATTTTTGTCTACTATGTCTATAACATAAGCGGTCTATTTCTTTAAGCATTTTGCAAAATCTTAAAAGAAATAGACCGCTTGTTTATTCAGAATGAATTACTTCAATTCTCTCGCCCCTAAATTATCTACTTTACAGATATGAATAAATCCTTCGTTGTTTTGAAGGTATTCTTTTTCTAAGTAGGCTTCCAGTTTTTGAGCGTGTTCCAAATCTGGCGCAATCGCAAACATCGTTGGACCTGAGCCAGAAATGCCAACTGCTAATGCGCCGAGATCTTTACAACCTTGACGAACGGTTGGGAAGTTTGGCAGTAAGTTTTCGCGATAAGGTTCAGCGATTAAATCTTTCATCATCACAGCAGCCAATATATCTTGGTGTGTGTGGCAAGCATGGACGAATGAGCCTAAATAACGAGCTTGTTGGATCATATCTTGGCGGGTGTAATTTTTCGGTAAAATCGCACGCGCTTCAGCGGTTGAAACTTCAATGCCAGGGTAGGCAAGTACCCAATACCATTCATCAAAGAAAGGTAACGGCTGGCAGATATTGCCGAGCGACTGGGTCATTAATTGCAAACCGCCTAAGTAGCATGGTGCAACGTTGTCGTAGTGGATTGAACCTGAAATGCGTCCCTCCAATTCTCCCATCATCTCCAATAATTCCATTTTTGAAAATGGCTCATCATGGAATTTGTTGAGTGCAACTAACGCAGCCACAATCGAACATGCACTTGAACCTAAGCCCGAACCGATTGGCATATTCTTTTCGAGCGTTAAGCGTAAATTTTTCACTCTGCCACCGCGTAATTTAAAGCGTTCGCTGAAAAGTACATAAGCCTGATAAACGATGTTTTTTTGCGGTTCTTTTGGTAATTTGCGAACGAAATAACCGACACTTTCAAGCTCAAATAGCTGATCGCAATCTTCAATTTGCACCACATCGCCCAATAAAGAGCCGTTAATTGGCGAAATAGCAGCCCCTAGAGAGTCAAAACCTACACTAATATTTGCACTCGAAGCGGGCGCATAAATGCGTAATGTTGTCATTATTGTGCTCCTCCGTGCAGGGTACGTAAAATATCTGCGAAGATACCCGCAGCCGTTACGCTATTGCCCGCACCGTAACCACGTAATAAGAGTGGAATTGGGCTGTAGTAACGAGTGAAGAATGCTAGAGCGTTTTCGCCATTTTTCACTTTGTAAAGTGGATGTTCAGAATCGACCGATTCAATCGCGACACGGCATTTGCCATTTGCGATAGAACCAACATAACGGAGTACTTTGCCTTCCACTTTTGCAGCTTCAATGCGTTTGTTGAATTCTGCATCAAGCTCTGGCAATACTGATAAAAATTCTTCTTTATTCATGCCTTCCGAGAAACCTTGTGGCAATACACCTTCCACTTCAATGTCTTCGAACTCAAGCGCTAAGCCCATTTCGCGCGCTAAAATCAACAATTTACGTGCTACATCCGCACCCGATAAATCATCACGCGGATCAGGTTCAGTAAAGCCTTTTTCTTTTGCGAGTAAGGTGGCTTCTGAAAGGCTTAAGCCTTCTTCTAATTTACCGAAAATAAACGAGAGTGAGCCAGATAAAATTCCTTCGAATTTCTCTACTTCATCGCCTGCGGCAAGCAAATTTTGTAAGTTTTCAATAACCGGTAAGCCTGCTCCTACGTTTGTTTCGTATAAGAATTTATGCTGACTTTGGCGAGCATTTTCACGCATTTCTTGGTAGTAAGCGTAGCTTGAGGTGTTCGCTTTTTTGTTTGGTGTCACCACGTGGAAGCCTTCTTTTAACGCACGAGCATAAAGATTTGCCACAGATTGTGCTGAGGTACAATCTACAAACACAGGGTTTACCACGTGATGTAATTTGATGAATGAGAGCAACACATCAAAATCTGATGGCTGTGTTGCATTTTCTAAATCTTGTTGCCAGTTATCTAAATTTAAACCGTTTTCATTGAGTAACATTTTATCTGAGTTTGCTAATGCACATACTCGGATTTCAATATCCTTCTTTGCAAGGAACTCTTTTTGTTGTTTCACTTGTTCAATCAATGAGCCGCCAACGCCCCCCACGCCAACAAGGAACATATCCACCACTTTTTTATTGCTGAATAAGCGTTTATGCGTTGCTTTTACCGCTTCAATTGCTTTATTTAATGGCACAACCGCAGAGATAGAACGTTCAGAAGAACCTTGGGCGATTGCTACGATGCTGATATTTGCTTGAGCAAGAGCCGAGAAGAAACGGGCTGCGATCCCTTTTGCAGTACGCATACCATCACCCACCACAGAGACGATAGAGAGATCTTTGATGATATCGATTGGATCGAGCAAGTTTTCTGTTAATTCTGGGGCAAATTCTGCATTTAACGCTGCAAGGGCTTTTTCTGCTGATTTTGCAGGCACACAGAAACTGATGCTGTATTCGGAAGAAGATTGAGTGATTAAAATAACTGAAATGCCCGCTTTCGACATTGAAGAGAACACGCGAGAAGCCATCCCTACCATACCTTGCATTCCTGCACCAGACACATTGAACATCGCCACATTATCAAGGTTGGTAATGCCTTTTACTTTTAAGCCATCATCAGAGATATTGCCGTCAATGTAAGTTCCCTTGCCGGATGGATTACCTGTGTTTTTGATTAAACATGGAATATTGAGCGGCACAAGCGGTCCGATTGTGCGAGGGTGAATCACTTTCGCCCCGAAGTAAGAAAGCTCCATCGCCTCTTGGTAGCTCATCGATTCTAAGCAGATTGCATCAGGTACTAAACGTGGATCGCAAGTATAAACGCCGTCTACGTCCGTCCAAATTTCACAACATTCTGCGTTTAAACAAGCTGCTAAACAAGCCGCAGAGTAGTCTGAGCCATTACGACCTAACAACACTAATTCGCCTTTTTCATTACCTGCCGTAAACCCAGCCATTAACACGATATTTTTCTTCGGAATTGCGTTAGCATCAACACGTTTAGTTGATTCCTCAATATCCACAGAAGATTCTAAATAGCTACCCAAAGCGAGTAATTTTTCAACAGGGTTGATGTTAGTGACTTCATAACCTTTAGCCTCAAACCACGCTTGCATCATCGCAATTGAAAGCTTTTCACCACGACAGTGAATCGTTGCTGCCACAGAATCTGGAAGAGACTTACTTTGTGCAGCTTCTTGAGCAACGCCTTGGATTTGTTTAAGTTCAGCTTCAACTAATGCTAATAAACCTTCACGATCAACCTTATTATTTACTGCATGTAATCCATTGATAATATTGTGGAAAATGGCTGTTGCTTCAGAAAGGTTTTGTTCAAAAGATTCGCCAGCAATCGCTTTATCAACGATGGCGACTAAATGATTGGTAATTTTAGCGGGAGCAGAAAGCACACCTGCCGCCTGAGATTTTAAATGTGCCTTTTCGATGATGTCCGCCGCTTGCATAAAGCGCTCTGGATTTGCAAGCGATGTGCCTCCGAATTTAAGAACTCGCATAGTTTCTCCTGAATGATAAAAGAATGATGTTGTAAATTTTCCTACAAAAAAGCCCGCTTGTAGCGGGCTTTTCTTGGTTGATTTTAGCAATACTGACCCGCACTACACGAAGATGGTAATGATCGTAATCATGGTAGTCATCATTGCTTGAGTATTCATAAATTAGCTATTTGATTTAGCGTGAAAGATAGGTAGAGAATGTGCCAAAGTGAGAGATTTGTCAATGATTTTTTGTTGAGATTTGGGAAATATTTTTGCTGGTTTATTATTTTTCCTCCGCATAAATTTTCTACTCGTGAAAAAATCAATTTTATGCTATTTTATAATGTACTTTTCCCCGCTGATTTTGGCAGAATATGGAAAAAGGATATTTTTAACTTAACTCATTGATTTTAAGGAGCTTTTATGCAACAAGGTAGCGGTTTAGAAATGTTGATCATTCTCGCAGTGTTCGGTGTGATTTTCTATTTTATGGTTTTCCGCCCACAATCTAAACGCCAAAAAGAACAACGCAACTTGCTTTCAAGCCTTTCAAAAGGGGATGAAATCTTAACAAGCGGTGGTTTAATCGGTAAAATTACCAAAGTAAGTGCTGAAGACGAAAACATCGTGATCGCGTTAAACGACAACAACGAAGTGATGATTTCTCGTAACTTCGTGGTTGCGACCTTACCAAAAGGTACAATGAAAGCATTAAAACCTTAATCTCATTTTTTAACGCTTGTTTTGGGTGCATCAGTGTGCTTAAAAACAAGCGTTTTACTTTTAGGAGAATTAGTGTGTTAAATCGATTCCCGTTATGGAAGAATCTGATGATCATCATTGTGACGCTCATCGGTAGCTTGTATGCTCTTCCAAACTTATATGGTGAAGATCCATCCGTGCAAATTTCAGGGACACGTGGGCAAGAGGCAACAACGGAAACGTTGGCTCAAGTCAATAATGCCCTTGCATCGTTAAATATCTCACCAAAAGCAACGCAGCTTGAAAATGGCTCGATCTTAGTGCGTCTGGAAAAAGACGATCAACAATTGCCAGCTAAAGAGAAAATCTCAGAAATGCTAGGCGATAAATATTCAGTGGCTTTAAACCTTGCTCCCGCGACACCAACTTGGCTAACGGATATTGGTGGTAGCCCGATGAAACGTGGTCTAGACTTACGTGGTGGGGTTCGCTTCTTAATGGAAGTAGATATGAATACCGCAATGCAAAAGCAGCAGGAAGGCTTACAAGACTCTTTACGCAGTGATTTCCGAAAAGAGAAAATTGGCTATAAAGCGGTTAAAAAAGGCGAGAATTTTGCAACTGTGATTGAGTTTAATGACTCTGCTGATGCAGATAAAGCAGTGCGCTTAGTAAAACGTACGCATACTACCCTAGAAGCCTCTTACAACTCACCGGCAGAAGTAACTTTTGCACTTTCTACAACGGGTTTATCTTCTGCTAGAGATATGGCCATTGAGCAGAACTTATCTATTTTACGTAAACGTGTGGAAGAGTTAGGTGTTTCTGAACCGACTATTCAGCGTCAAGGTGCCGATCGTATCGTAGTTGAATTACCAGGAGTGCAAGACACCGCTCGAGCAAAAGAGTTGCTTGGTGCAACAGCAACACTTGAGTTCCGTTTAGTCAATGATACTGTAAATCCAGAAGCAGCAACGCGTGGGATTGTGCCTGCGGATTCAGAACTCAAATATATGCAAGATGGTCGCCCAATGGTACTTAAACGTAACCCAAGTTTAGGCGGTGAACATATTATAGATGCAAATTCTGGAAAAGATGACCGTGGTTTACCACAAGTTAGCATTAAGCTAGACAGTGATGGTGGTAACCAAATGGCAGAAATTACGAAAAGTGCAGTCGGTAAGCCAATGGCAACACTTTATAGAGAGTTCAAAGATTCTGGTCGTCGTGATGCGAATGGCAAAGTGATCCTTGAAAAACACGAAGAGGTGATTAATGTAGCAACCATCAACAGTCGCTTGGGTAACCAATTCCAAATCACAGGGATTAACTCACCTGCTGAGGCTCAAAACTTAGCGGTATTACTTCGTTCAGGTGCATTGATTGCGCCAATTGTTATCGTAGAAGAACGTACAGTCGGTGCGTCACTTGGTGCAGATAACGTGGAAAAAGGCTTGGAAGCAGGGATGTATGGTCTCGTACTCACTATTATTTTCTGCTTAGTGTACTACAAAATGTTCGGTGTGTTTGCTTCGATTGCATTAACCGTTAATATGATTTTAACCATGGGGTTAATGTCGTTAATTGGTGCAACCTTAACGATGCCAGGGATTGCCGGTATAGTGCTTGCCGTGGGTATGTCAGTGGATGCGAACGTATTGATTTACGAACGTATCAAAGAAGAATTGCGTAACGGTCGCTCAGTACAACAAGCGATTCACGAAGGCTATAACGGTGCATTTACCTCTATTTTCGACTCCAACTTAACCACTGTGTTAACCTCATTAGTGCTTTATGCCGTGGGTACTGGGCCTGTAAAAGGCTTCGCGATTACTTTGGCATTGGGCGTAATAATCTCTATGTTTACAGCAATAACTGGAACGCGTATGCTTGTAAACTGGGTTTATGGTGGTAATAAACGTGTAAAAAAACTTTGGATTTAAGGTGATATAAATGGCAATTATTCAAAAAGAAAAAGACGCATCGGAAATCAAGCTTCCGTATAAGCTCATTCCATTTATGCGTTATCGCTTTATCGGTTTTGGCTTTTCACTCATTGTAACAGCACTTTGTCTTTTCTCCATTGTAACCAAAGGCTTTAACTGGGGCTTAGATTTCACGGGTGGTACTGTGATTGAAACCTCATTTTCACAACCTGCTGACTTGGAAAAAGTGCGTGCCTCTTTAGAAAAAGAAGGCTTTGGCAGTGCGTTAGTGCAAACTACGGGTAGCCAAAAAGATATTATGATCCGCTTACCAGCTTCTGCGGGTGATAAAGATCTCGGCAATAAAATTATGAATATGGTTCATAAAGATATTGACTCACAAGCAGTAATTAAAAGCGTGGAATTTGTTGGACCAAACGTGGGGGAAGAACTCACGCAAGGGGCCATCTATGCAACGCTTGCAACGCTTGGAATGCTCTTACTTTACGTTGGTACGCGTTTTGAAGTGCGTATGGCATTTGGTGGTATTTTAGCCTTGTTCCACGACGTATTGGTTACCGTGGGGATTTTCTCTTTCCTCCAAATTGAGATTGACCTTACCTTCGTGGCAGCGATTCTTTCGGTCGTAGGTTACTCACTGAACGACTCCATCGTGGTATTCGACCGTGTGCGGGAAAACTTCAGCAAAATCCGCCGCGTAAGTTCGCAAGAGGTGATTGATATTTCATTAAGCCAAACGCTTTCACGTACCTTAATGACCTCTGTAACCACACTCTTTGTGGTAGCCGCTCTCTTCTGGTTTGGTGGACCAAGTATTCACAGCTTCTCGCTCGCCTTGTTGATCGGTATCGGCTTTGGTACTTATTCTTCGATCTATATCGCAATCGGTGTAGCATTAGAGCTAGGCTTAGACCGCGAACATATGAACAAACCCGTGGTTGAAAAAGAAGGTGCAAATACCGAATCTTTTATTGACTACTAGTTGGTAAGTTTCAAACAAAAAAAGACCGCTTGTTAGAATGACAAGCGGTCTTTTTATAATAATTTTATCTATTATAACTTTTGTTTGCTAGTTTAATAACTCCGCAAAATCTCCTTGCGATTTAATCTCTGCAAATTTTCCTTTTTGGATAATCTTTCCTTTTTTCATTACCCAAATTTCATCGCAATTCGCTAAATCTTCAACACGATGGGTGATCATCAACGCTGTGTGTTGCTGGCTTAAATGTTGCAAAGCTTGTAGTACTTGTTGTTCAGACTGCAAATCTAAACTTGCGGTGGGTTCGTCTAACAGCAATAATTCATAATCTCTTAATAGAGCACGAGCAATGGCAATACGTTGAGCCTGCCCGCCAGAAATGCCCGCATTGCTGTCTTGTACTTGGTGCTCTAAGCCTAAACGGTAAACAAACTCATCCGCTTTAGAACGCGAAAGTGCTTGCTCAAGTGCTTGTTCTGAGACTTCGCGATTACCAAGCAGAATATTCTCTTTTAATGAACCGCGAATAAGTTGAGGATTTTGTCCCACCCACGCTAACTTTGCTCGCCATTGGCTTAGGTTTAATTCACGTAGTTCAACACCATTGATGGTAACCGAACCTTCATACGGTAAGAAACCAAGCAACATATTCATCAATGAGCTTTTGCCTGCCCCGCTCTGTCCAACTAAAGCGATATGCTGTTTTTCACAAATTTCGAAATTGAGTGGCTGAGTTAAGCATTTGCCTTGCACAGAAAGCACCACGCAATCTTTGGCTTGAATCACAAGCGGTTGATTTTGGAAATCTTTTTGTGAAGCTTGGTGAGATAATACCTCTTCATTTAAAAAGGTTTCGATATTATCCGCTGCTGCAATAGCCGCCGCCTTATCGTGATAGAACACACCCAATTCGCGCAGCGGCTGATAAAACTCTGGTGCGAGCATCAAGCAGAAAAAGCCGGTAAATAACCCAACGGCAACGCCATAACCACCAAAATCTAATTCGCCTAAGAAGGTAAAGCCAAAGTAAACCGCCATTACCGCAATCGAAATTGCCGTAAAAAATTCAAGCACAGCCGAAGAAAGAAACGCCATTTTCAACACATCCATGGTGCTCAAACGGAACTCTTCCGTGCTTTGATAAATTTGCTCAGTCTGCTTTTCCGCTTGCCCAAATAGACGGATGGTTTCTAATCCGCGAAGTTTATCTAAAAATTGACCGCTCATTCGTGAGAGCACGCCAATATTGCGTTGGTTGGCTTCCACCGCTTTAATTCCCGCTAATGCCATAAAAATAGGGAGCAGTGGTAGTGTTGCGAATAAAATTAAACCTGCCGCCCAGTTGATTGGAAACACTATGCAGAGAATTAAGATGGGTACAATCAGAGATAAGAACTGCTGAGGCAGATAACGAGCATAGAAATTATGCAGATTTTCGACTTGTTCTAACATCAAGTTTGCCCAACTGCCTGTTGGTTTTTGCTGGAGCGACATCGGACCGACCGCTAACAGTTTTTGAATAATCTGCTGGCGTAAATGCAAGCGCAAGGTCTGCCCCGCTTTAAAGCCCATTCGTTCACGCAACCAAATCAACACCGCTCTGGCTGTGAAGCAGCCGAATAATAATCCTATTTCAGCTAGAAATTGGCTTGCAGTTTGGTGTTCAATAATGATTTTATGCAACATCAAGGCAATCAGCGCCATCTGTCCCATCATAAACAAGGCGCTGATTGCGCCAAAGAGCACGTTTAGCAGCAGATATTTTTTCACAGTTTTCTGCTGTTCACGTAGCCATTTTTGTAGAAGTTTTTGTCGTTCTTTTTTCATTTATTTCTCTATAAGTGCTTGGCGAATTTTTTAATCAAAATCAAAACGATACATTAAATCGACCGCTTGATTTACACTAGAAACCCATTGTAAATACAATTTCGGAGCGAGATTATAACGTAAAGTTAGCTCCGTTAAAGGGGCAAAAATGCCTACACCATATTTCACTCTAAATTTTGGCGTGAGGCTCGCACTCACTTCCACTTTCGTATTATCGCCAATCCCCGCCGTGCTTACGCTTAAATCATTTAAGCCAAAAGCACTGCCCACTTTGCCGACCGTTTTACTGCTTTTTGCCAAACTCATACCAAGCAAGGCTGCCGCCATTGAGTTACTCGAGCTGGTATCGCCGCTACTATCTAACGAACGCCCTGTTAAGATATAAGAAAGTGCATTATTTTGTGACATTGCAGGCTCTGAGAACACTTTAACTTCAGGGCTATCCGCCAAGCCAACCACTTTTACACCAGCGGTAATTGAGCTATCTTCCATTGCTTCTGGATTGCGAATCGCTTCAATATTCAAACTTGGTTGAGAAGGCAAGCCTGCAAAGCTGATTTGCCCTTTGCGGATAATTAAATCCTGTCCAAATGAAGCATATCGCCCTTTGGTTAAATTCACTTGACCATACAACCCTAAGCCCTGTTTGCCTTGGCGCACTGCAATCGTACCATCTAAGTTGGCTTTCAAGCCATAGGCATTGAGTTTCACATCATCACCAATATGGATGTTAATGTTCGATTTAATCGCCATTCCGCTTGGCGTGGTTTGTGGAATTTGACGCTGTGCCAGCGGGATTTTTTTCTTCACAGAACCATCCATAATCACTTCGTCATCACTTACGCTTACCGCGCTTTCTGGCAACTCTTCAACTTCAATCCTTGCCCACGGAATATCAATGTTTCCGCCCAATTCAAGCTCTTTTGGCGTGACTGAAACCGAAATATTCGGGCTTACTTCCACTTTCCCAATATTTGGCATACTTACTTTAAAGCGATTCGCACGGGCATTGATTGTACTTCGCCATGCGTCTAATTTTCGCCAATCGGCAGAACCCTCTAAATGTAGATCACTCTCTGGCGTTTGAACTACACCCGAGAGGGTAGAACTCGCCCCATGGAACTGCATCGCCAAACGCCCATCAGTAATATCAAACGGCATTGAAACCGATTTTGCACGTAAATTGCTTAAACCCAATTGCCCGTGTAATTGTGGTGCAAGCACGTTTCCGCCCATCGTCAATTTCGCATTGATATTGCCATCGACCGATTCTCCGCCCGTCAATAACGGTTTGATTAAACGAAGCGAAAGCTGATCAATCTCAATTTGTCCAGATAATGTTCGTGACTTGGCAATGTCTTTCATCACTAAATCTGTTGTCAATCGCCCGTTATTTTCAATCCGTAAATCTGTTTTCAGATTCAGATTATTGTCTGCCAAACGAGCGTTGATTTTAAGCGGGCTTGCCGTAATCGGGAATGTTTTGCCCTCCGATAAAGCTTGCGTAAATTTTAAGTGATGTGAATTAACCTCTAAATTTACTTGTGGTGCTCTGTTTTTAAACCATGCTGCATCGCCTTTTGCCGAAAGAATTCCCGATAATTGCGTGCTGTTATCTAAATAGGTTTTTAGC
This sequence comes from Pseudohaemophilus paraphrohaemolyticus, assembly GCF_003253115.1. Lineage (GTDB taxonomy): Bacteria > Pseudomonadota > Gammaproteobacteria > Enterobacterales > Pasteurellaceae > Haemophilus_A > Haemophilus_A paraphrohaemolyticus_A. The sequence continues at coordinate 511,593 of NZ_QEQF01000001.1, forward strand.
ATCGCTAAATCTAATCGCTTGATCTCAAACGGAATTTTCCCTTCTTGCCCCGCATTAAAAATTTGCGGGAAACAGAGTTCAGCGTGCGAATTTAACCAGCAATGAGGCGACACTTGGGCGTTAATTTGCTGATTGTTATAATTCACATTCACCGCTTGATTGATTCTAAATTTGCCAAGCTCTCGGTTTTCAATTGCCAATTGGCTAATTTGCCCATTCCAGACTTGTTGCAAGCGGTCAAATTTGCCAGAAAGTTGCAAATTCGCCGAGATTGGGTCGCCTTTTGCGTTGAATGTGAGACTATGTTGCGCTTCTGAACCTTTCGCGTTGAGATCCGCTTTTTCGACTTTGATTTCGCCATAGGCAAATTTTTGCAGCGTTAATGCAACATCACCTTGAATGGTTTTCTCGGTCGTGACTTTCCCTTTCGCCGTTAAATATTGCAAATTCAGCTCATCATAGACTACATTATTTGCTGTCAGATCGAGATCTAAGTTTGGCTCGCTCACTTTACCTGAAAGCGTTATATCACCTTTGATGCCCGCTTTTAAACGTGGCACTAAACCTTGTAAATTAGGGGCGTTTAGATTGGCGGTAAAGTTTGAATTATCACCCAACACGCCTTGCATTGCGATGCGATTTTCGCCATAAATCAAGGTTGCATTTGGTACGTTCAACAAAGTTTGATGATCAGACTTCAATTGCCCTTGAAGTTGAAACGAGCGTTGTGAAAGCATGCCTTTGATATCCATTTTGGGCACATCAACCGCCCATTCTCCACTCTCTTTTCCGCGAGCGGCGTAGCCGTTATTTTCAAGATCGCCACTTAACACTGCAGCCCAATCTGGGGCGAGCGATTTTGTGTTGATATTGTTGAGCTTCAATTTGCTTTGCCATTCAACGCCATCACGCCAATCGATCAAGCCTGAAAGCTGAGCTTTACCGTCTAAAGCGGTTAAATTTAGGTTATCAATGGCAAAATGAGTAATAGTGCCATTACCTTTTAAATTCACACTTGTAGCAGGAATATTCATTCCCTTCGCATAGCCTGAAAGCGTGAGTTGATAATGGCTCATATCGCCTTGTAAATTCAAGGCAACATTATTTAATTTCAGCGGATCATTCTTGTCCAGCGTAATGGCACAGCTTGCCGACGGGCTGTTTAGGTTAAGATTAAACGGATTTTTCTCTGTGGCTAACGCAATATCGCCTGATAATTCGGCTTGAATTGCTCCCGTCGTTTTTACATTTAATAACGTTTTTTGGAAAAGATCTCCAGAAAGTGCGACATCCGCATTATTCACAGGAATTGCCGATGAGAAGTTTTGCAAACCTTCCGCATGCAATTGCAAATCAAGCGGGTAATCCCCGTTTAGCATCAGCTGCCCTCGTGCGGAAAGATTGCCTTGCTGACTTTTCAGATTTAAACGGCTAATTTCAACTGTTTGGGAATCTGCTTTTGCGGCTAAGGTTGCTTTATCCAAATTAAAAATCTGGCTTGGTTTCTCATCTGGGGTTAATGGCTTTTGAGTGATATTGATATTGTCTAAATTCAGCTGCTCAATATTAAAATCAAGTGGCAAAATAAGAGGTTGTTTTTTGGTTAAAAATGGTGAATTTAGCGTTTTCTGAATAGCTGCCCAATCAATCGGCTCTTTTGCAGATTGTTCTTTAGATTGTACCGCTTGTTTCGCCTCAGGATCCTCCAATTTCATTGGGGCAAGTGAAATCGTCAAGCCATTTAACTCGGTTGGGAAAAGAATAACAGAACGCCCTTTACCTTGAATGCCCGACTGGAAATGATCAAGTTGAATATCTAACGCATCCACTTTCACTCTGATATTATCCAACGCAATTTTTTTCGCGGTAATCCCAAGTGGCAAATTAAGTTCGGTAAAAGGCTCGCTCTCTTCTTGGGGTTGAGATGGCGGAAGTTTGCTCGTGTCAATCGCAACTTGCGTATCTTTTAAGCTCAAGTTTTCAAGACAAGCATCATATTTCCACAAGCAAGAAAAATCGAAATGTAACTGTGCCAAGCCAGCCGAAACATTCACGCCCGCCATTTTGTATTGGGTATTGGTAAGCGTTAGTCCCTGTTGCAAGCTGCCTTCAACCTGCTCAATGGAAAACTCATCTAATAAGCGATCAGCCAAATGAATGACCGAACGTTGCCCGTAACCTGTGGCGAGATAGCCCATTACACCAACAAAAAGTAGCGAAACCCCGCACAGCATCCAATGCACAAACTTACCTTTGAGTTTTGGTTTTATTTCTGAAGATTGCTTTTCTGTTTTGCTCGATTTTTCTGTGATTTCTTGTTCTTGCATACTAAAGTTCTGAACCTAATCCGATATAAATTTGCACGCCTTTTTTATTACTTGGCGATTTTACAGGAGTTGCGACATCAAGTTTGATGGAACCAATGGGGGATGCCCAACGCACACCAATACCCGCCCCTGAGTGTAAATCTTTGCTGTTGAATTTGTCAGACGCTAATCCCGTATCATAAAAAGCGGCTGCCCACCAATCTGGGTAAACTTGATATTGATATTCTACCGAACCTGTGGCTAAGCGCGAACCGCCGAGCCGTTTTCCATTATGGGGATCGCGTGGTGAAATATCTTTGTAGCCAAAGCCTCGCACGCTCATATCCCCCCCCGCAAAATAGCGTAACGCAGGAGGGATTCGTTCAAATTCTTTGGTGTGAATACTGCCCACTTCGCCACGCAATACAAAGCGGTGATTTTTAAAGTAAGTTCGAATCCAAGCGGTAGCCAGTTTCCAGCTATAAAAATTAACATCCGAAGTCAGATCTTTTGAACCCCAGTTCACCGTTAATTTTTGCGTATCGCCCCACAATGGGAAACGACGTCCATCTGAACGGGTACGATTTAATGATGCTGTTGGGTAAATCAGCAGCGTTTTATGCGAAATATCCGCTTGCGTAAAGGAATCATAACGGGCTTTCACGCCAGCCGAAAACGACCAGCCTGTTTCGCGTGTCCAAAACCGCATTAAGCCCAAGGTTGCCGCGGTTGATTTGGTATCATTTTGATCTTCACGCTCAATGCCGCCAGACACTTGGTAATAATAATGAATTGGGTTTGCTCGCACAGGAATGTTGTAGCCAAATTCTGCAGTCTGTTCAGGGCGAGAAATATAAGTGCGGGATTCAAAACTATGCCCACGACTGTTAATCCAAGGTTTCTTCCAGTTAAATTGCAAACGTGGCCCCACATCGGTTGCAAAACCTAAACCGACTTCCATCTCATTGCGTTTACGAGGCTGAAAGAGTATATTGAGATCCACTGTTTTCTGCTCTTCATTTAGCTTTGGTTCAACCAACACGGAAGAGAACCAATTGCTTGATGTGTAATCTGAAGTCAGCGTGGTTAAATCGTTGCCGTTGTATGGCTCGCCCGTATGGATTTTAAGAATATTCCGCAAATAATCTTCACGAATTTGGTTATCGGTAAATTCGATTTCTCCATAACGATAACGCTCACCGCTGTCATAGCCTAATCGCCAATCGGCGGAATGCTCAGTTGGATACACCTCAAGACGATGATAGAGCCAATGCCCATCAAAATAGCCTTTTTTGAAGGCAAGCCCTTCTAAGCTACTTTTAAAATTATCATAAACGCGATGATATAAAGTCGCCCCTTTTTTCGGCACGGTGGTGAGTAGATGTTCAAAATCCGGATCGGTTTTCGCCTCGCCAATAATTTGTACATCCGTTTCATCAATTTTGATGGTTTCTTTATCCAGCTCAACATTTAACACCAAGATCGGCTTTTTGCCCTTGCGCGGTTCTAACACAAACTGATATTTTGTGTTGTAAAAACCTTTCGCGCGCAAACCTTTATCGACCGCATTTTTGACTAAATATTGGTAACGCTCGGAACCATCGGCATATTCGGGTGCAATTTGCGATAAAAAAATCTGCACGTTTGCCCAAGCATCTTTATCTCTGCTTGCAATGCCTCTGACCTCTAAATCAACTTGAGCTTGTTCGCTATTTTCTGAAGGCTCAGAAGCGGTCGAGTTTTCTTCCTCTTTTGCGATTTCTTCTGCATAGCTCAATGAAGAGATTGCTATCAGGCAACAAAGTGTTAAAAAACGAAATTTAAAATGCACGTTATTTCCTTGGAAATCACCTAGGGCTACACGCCCTAGGTTAGTTATAGATATGTCTCCGGGACACTAATCATTTAGTTATTAAGCCCTATAGGGGCTGCTGATTTATGAGTAACCTAGGGCAATAGCCCTAGAGTGATACTAACAGTGATAAATTTATCTCACCAATCTCAACGGATTCACCGCTACACCTGCTCGAGTAATACCAAAATAAAGCGCGGGGCTACTTCGACCGCCAGAGTTCCCCACGGTTGCAATCGTTTGACCTGCGGAAACGCGAGCACCTTCTTTCACCAAAATACTTTGAGCATAACCATAAACGGATAAATCGTCACGACCGTGGCTGATTACTACCACATTGCCGTAACCTTGTAGCCAGCCAGCCACCATCACTTTACCGCCAGCAATAGTTCGAATTGGTGTGCCTGCACTGGCTGAAATCACGACACCATTCCAACCATTACCAAAGTTAGTCACGACTTTACCAGAAACTGGCATCGAATATTTGCTTGAATCTAAACCACTACCTGCTCGTACTTGCTGCTTCTCACTTTCTGTCGCTTTGCGGTTCTCTTCTCTGCTTTTCTTCGCATCTAACTGAGCAATATCACGTTTTTCTTGCTCTTCTGCTTGGCGCGTTGCTGCCACCAATTTTTGTTGAAGAGCTGCCGCATTCGCTCTTAATTCTTCCAATTGACTTTGGTCTTTTTCAAGTGTTTTATCAATCGCCTTTAATGTATTTTCTCGCTCACGCTGCACTTTTTTTAAGTCTTGCTCTTGCTTCTTTTGGGTAGAAAGCTGCGTTTGATGCCCTTTCTGCTGTCCTTTTAATTCATCGCGACGCGCTTTTAGTTCCTTTTGAGTATGGCGTAAATCATTAATTAAATCAATGCGAACTTGATTGATGTGTTCATAGTAAGCGGTCATTCTGTCTGCATTTTTTGCAGAATCGGACATCAACCTTTCAAGCACAGAAGGATGAATACCCGAACGGTACGCCGAATCCAACTGATCTTTTAATCGCTCTTTTTGCTCTTTTTCTTGCTGTTCTAACCGCTGGATCTCTTGTTCAGTGCGTTTAATTGAAGCCCGAATATCCGCCAATGAACTCTCAGTATCTTTTAGTTTAGTAAAGACTTGCCCCATTTCCACTTCTTGCTGTTTAAGTGTAGTTTGCAACGCATTACGTTTTTGGCGGCTTTCATTGATTTTACTTTTCTGTTTTTCGATTTTTTGATTGATTTCAGAAAGTTGATTGGCGTGACTTATCGCAATTAGGCTATTTAAACCAAATAAGCTAAATATGAGAACGAAAAGGTAGCGAATTTTCACAAAAATTCCTTAAGCAAGCAGATATAAATGTTGCTATTCTAGTGAAATTTTTGAGGAAAATCAGCTTTTCTACGACTTTTTACACGCTTTTACAAAAAGAAAGTGCTTTACCCTTTAAAAATCAGGGATTTTTTGCTATAAATACTGAGTTTTCATAATCAACTCAACTTAATAGGAGCTCCTATGGAATTAGTATTTATTCGTCACGGTTTCAGTGAATGGAATGCTAAAAACTTATTTACAGGTTGGCGTGATGTTAATTTAACAGAACGTGGTATCGAAGAAGCAAAAGCGGCGGGTAAAAAATTATTAGACGCAGGCTATGAGTTCGATATCGCATTTACTTCTGTGTTAACACGTGCAATCAAAACTTGTAATATCGTATTAGAAGAATCTAACCAATTATGGATTCCTCAAGTGAAAAACTGGCGTTTAAACGAACGTCACTACGGTGCATTACAAGGCTTAGACAAAAAAGCAACAGCAGAACAATATGGCGATGAGCAAGTTCACATATGGCGTCGTTCTTACGATATCTCCCCTCCTGATTTAGATCCGCAAGACCCAAATTCCGCACACAACGACCGTCGTTACGCACACTTACCAAAAGATGTGATTCCAAACGCAGAAAACTTAAAAATCACATTAGAACGTGTTTTACCCTTCTGGGAAGACCAAATCGCACCAGCATTATTATCTGGTAAACGTGTGCTTGTAACGGCTCACGGTAATTCATTACGTGCGTTAGCAAAACACATTATCGGTATTTCTGATGCTGAAATTATGGATTTCGAAATTCCAACGGGTCAGCCATTAGTATTAAAACTAGATGACAAATTAAACTTTGTAGAGAAATTCTATCTATAAGTTAAAAACTAATTGAATAGAAAGCTTAAAATAAAAATAATCTGCACTCTAAAAGTTGGATTAAACATCCACTGATTAAAGTGTAGATTTTTTTATGGTAACAGATAGGCAGACATGGCATAGTAGACAAAATAATTGCTAAAAGAGGAACTAAAGCCTTGAACTATGGGGCTTCAATTCCTCTTTTAGCAATTATTTTGCTTTTATCTATTATAATAAATCTTAAAGCACTCTGCGTGATTGAGTATAAGTTCTTGACCAGTAGCTTTCAGAAAGAGAGCTTGTTGTTACACCTTGGCTTGTGCTAGCATGAACGAATTTTCCTCCACCAATATACACACCTACGTGGTTATTCTTTCGGAAAAAGACTAAATCTCCAGGCTGTAAATCCGATTTAGAAATAGAACGCCCTGAATGACGTTGCTCAGCAGTTGAACGAGGAAGATGGATATTGAAAGCACCACTCATTGTTTTTTGTACAAAAGCTGAACAATCAATTCCACCTACACCTGTACCACCTAAGTGGTAACGCGTTCCAACCCATTGGCGATAAACTTGGTTTACCTTTTGTGAGCTATTTTTTGAAGCGGTCGTATTTGGGGTTTGGTTTGCATTTACTTTCACAAATTTGCTTTTCGCATTTTGTTCAATCTGCTCTGCTGTTGCAGTTTTAGCCACAATACGTGCTTTAACTTGATGGGTTGAAGTACTACTTAAACTCGCATTTGCTTGAAACGTAAAGCCTGCAAAAAGTACAACTAATGAGAGTTTCAGTTTAGTGAAAAGTGGGAGTTTTTTATTCATAATTTTGTCTCGCCAGAACAACTTAAGCGTGTTTCGTTCCTATTAAAAAAAATTGATCAATATGCAATAAAAATTTATTGCGAAAACTGGTTTGATGAGTATAAACTATTTTCTCGTCAATGTCCGTAAAAATTTTATCTCTTCTGCCCAAATATCGGGATTTATCGTCTCCAAAATCATTGGAATGCCATCAAAGCGGTCATCTTTCATAATAAATTCGCAAAATGCAGTGCCGATAGTGCCTTCTCGCAAGGTATCGTGACGATCTTTTCGACTGCCTAATGGCGTTTTCGAGCCATTGAGGTGTATTCCGCGTAAATATTCGAAGCCTACCACTTGCTCAAATTCTGTAAAGGTTTTTTCGCATTGTTCAAGAGAGCTGATATCGTAACCCGCAGAGAATGTGTGGCAAGTATCTAAACAGACCCCAACACGGCTTTTATCGTCCACTTGTTCAATAATCTCCGCTAAATGCTCGAAACGATAGCCTAAATTTGATCCTTGCCCTGCCGTATTTTCGATCACGGCAATTACATTTGGTACTTTACTCACAGCAATATTGATTGACTCGGCAATTCTTGCCAAACAATCTTGCACAGATATTTTGTTTAAATGAGAGCCAGGGTGGAAATTTAGCAGCTTTAAACCCAATTGATTGGCTCGCTCCATCTCATCAATAAAGGCGTTACGCGATTTTTCTAAGCCTTCTGCCTCTGGACTGCCTAAGTTAATTAAATAGCTGTCGTGTGGCAAAATTTGATCAGCAGTGAAATGATGCACTTGGCAAAAACGTTTAAATTTCTCAATAGTTTCCGCTTTTAATGGCGGTGCTTTCCATTGACGCTGATTTTTGGTAAACAACGCAAAAGCATTCGCGCCAATTTCTACCGCTCGCAACACGGCTTGTTCAACACCACCTGATGCACTCACGTGAGCCCCAATATATTTCATTGTATTTCCTCTTATTGTGTTCTATAAAAGTCGTGTAGAATAGTGTCATTCACTCAATATTTTCGGTTTATTTTATGAGCAACACTCACATTAATGATTTTTCACTTTTATGCCGTCTATTCGGTAACCTGTTTTATCGCGAACCAAACGATCCCATATTAGCGGACACCTTCGCGTGGCTTACTCAAGGCGGATTGCGCCAGCAATGGGCGTTAAACACCGATAGCCAAAGCGAACTTTCGCTCACTCTATTAGAAAAACAGGCTAACCCTACAGAATTAACCTCAAGCTATCAAGCACTTTTTGCAGAAAATGGCGCAATTCCGACCGCTATTTCAGCTTATAAATTTTCTGTGGAAGATTTTATTACCTTTAGAAATGAACGTGGAATGCCTGCATTAGAGCAAGCCGATCACGTAGCCTTGTTATTGCTTACCGCATCTTGGATTGAAGATCATCTTGATTCCATCCAAGCTCAGCAAATGCTGTTTGAAGAATATCTTCTGCCTTGTATGAATAAATTTTTAGGTTTGGTGGAAACAAAAGATAACGGATTTTACAAAGTGCTAGCCCAACTTACCCGCGAAGCATTGAGTGCAATGGCGGATGAATTGGACGATGAAGAGATTTAAAATAGATTTAATTTACCTTTAAGGAGGTGCTATGAAATACTCACATCTCACCACCATTTTAGTGAGCCTTGCATTGACAGGCTGTGCCTTAACACCAGCACAAAAAGCACAAAGAGAAGCAGAGAAAATTAAAGCTCAACAGCTGCTTTCAATTGAATTAGCCAAACAGTGTGATGCAGAAACTGCTTCACTGATGGAGCAAAAACTTAATCCGCCAGTTAGCCAAACAGCTGAAGAAAAGGAAAAATTGGATAAAGCCTATGCGGAAAAAATCCAAAATCCGATTTTCCAAGCTTGCCACAAAATGGCGTGGGATAGCTATAAAGCACAAGCTGAAGTAGAAGAGATGCAACAATATTACCGCTTTGAACGCCCATATTGGGGATCGCCGTGGCATTATTGTTACATTTGTTGGTAAATTTTCTACTAATAGATAGTTGCTAGTTTGTTAAAAACTACGCCAACCTATATGTAAATGAAAAAAAGCTAGGCTTTTACGCCTAGCTTTCATTATATATTTCACCAAAGATTATAATTTCGGACCAGCCGCAACTAATGATTTACCTTCGTCATTGGTTGTGTATTTTACAAAGTTTTTCACAAAACGACCCGCTAGATCTTCTGCTTTTGCTTGCCATTGTGCCTTATCTTCGTAAGTGTTACGAGGGTCTAAAATATGGGTATCTACACCTGGTAAAGTTTTTGGAATTGCCAAGTTAAAGATTGGTAATTCACCCATTTCTGCTTTTTCGATTGAACCATCTAAAATCGCATCAATGATACCGCGAGTATCTTTAATTGAGATACGTTTACCTGTGCCGTTCCAACCTGTGTTCACTAAGTAAGCTTCTGCACCAGATTCTTCCATACGTTTCACTAACACTTCTGCATATTTAGTTGGGTGAAGCGTTAAAAATGCTGCACCAAAGCATGCAGAGAAGGTTGGTGTTGGTTCAGTAATACCACGTTCTGTACCTGCTAATTTTGCCGTGAAACCAGATAAGAAGTAGTATTTGGTTTGTTCTGGTGTAAGTTTAGACACAGGCGGTAATACACCAAACGCATCTGCGGTTAAGAAAATCACTTTTTTCGCGTGACCTGCTTTTGATACAGGTTCCACAATATTATCAATGTGATAAATTGGGTAAGACACTCGGGTGTTTTCTGTTTTTGATTTATCGGCAAAGTCGATAGAACCATCTTCACGTACAACCACGTTTTCTAATAACGCATCGCGACGGATTGCACGGTAAATGTCTGGTTCATTTTCTTCGCTTAGGTTGATGGTTTTCGCATAGCAACCGCCTTCGAAGTTGAATACACCTTCATCGTCCCAACCGTGTTCATCGTCACCAATAAGTTTACGTTTTGGATCAGTTGAAAGCGTGGTTTTACCTGTACCAGATAAACCGAAGAATACCGCTACATCGCCATCATTACCTACGTTTGCAGAGCAGTGCATTGCAGCAATATCTTTTAATGGTAAGAGAAAGTTCATCATTGAGAACATCCCTTTTTTCATTTCTCCACCGTACCAAGTACCACCAATAAGTTGTACCGCTTCGGTTAGGTTAAACGCCACAAAGTTTTCAGAATTTAAGCCTTGTTCTTTCCAGTTTGGATTGGTTACTTTTGAACCATTCATTACGACGAAATCTGGCTTAAAGTCTTTGAGCTGTTCTTCTGTTGGACGAATGAACATATTTTTTACAAAGTGAGCTTGCCACGCCACTTCCGTAATAATACGAACAGCGATGTGATGGCGAGGGCTTGCGCCACAGAAACCATCAATCACGAATAAGCGTTTGTTTGAAAGTTCGTGAGTGACTAACTCTTTCAAACTTTGCCACGTGGTTTGGCTCATTGGTTTGTTATCATTTTTTACTTCATCGGTTGTCCACCAAATATGATCTTTGGTAGTTTCATCGTAGACGATATATTTATCTTTCGGTGAACGACCTGTAAAAATCCCTGTATCTACTGCAACGGCACCTAAATTCGTCAAGCAACCTTTCTCATAACCTTCTAAATTTGGGTTCATCTCTTCCTCAAAGAGCTGTTCGTAACTTGGGTTACGCACAATTTCTTTGGCGTTCGTAATGCCGAGTTCTGCAAGTTCTTGTTCGATACGATTTAACATAAATCACCTCACTCCAATGTGTGTATTTAAGAATTAGGGCAATTCTACCCCGTTATGATTAAAAAAAATGCCAACTACTTCACATTTTTGAAAAAAGTGAAAAAAAATTGAAAAAGATTTGAAGTTTTTGCTCCGTTTACATGAATGATTTTTCTGGCAATAACAAACTTTTCCATTTTTTGTAAAAAGACGGTAAAATTCTACCGCTTTTTAAATAAGGAACAAGAAAAAGATGCGTGTATTAGTTGGGTTTTTAGCATTTCTTCTGATTTTCTTTCAATATAATTTCTGGTTTGGCGAAAATGGGTGGAATGATTATCGAGCAGCTTCAGTAAACTTGGAAGAAGTCAAAAAAGAGAATGAGCGCTTGGCAATTCGTAATGGTTTAATTGAAGCAGAAATTTACGATTTAAAACACGGTGTGAACGCCTTAGAAGAGCGTGCCCGTACAGAACACGAAATGGTGAAATCAGATGAAGTGTTCTACCGCATTATTCCTAAAAATGGGAAATAAAATGAGCAGACAAATTTTTGCGATTATTCCAGCATCTGGTGTGGGCAGCCGAATGAAATCCAATATACCAAAGCAATATCTTAAACTGCTTGGTAAAACAATTTTAGAGCATACGCTTTCGATTTTCTTAGCTCATCCGTACATTGAAAAAGTGGTAGTTGCGGTTTCAAAAGAAGATCAATACTATCCTGAAATAGCCTTATTACAAGATTCGAAAGTTAAGGTGGTTTTTGGGGGTGAAACCCGTGCAGATTCAGTATTCAATGCATTGCAAAACGTGCCAGAAAATGCTTGGGTGTTAGTGCACGATGCTGCTCGCCCCTGCTTAAAGCGGTCTGATTTAGACAAACTTTTGCAAATTGAAGATGAGCAGGGAGGTATTCTTGCCACACCTGCGATTGATACAATGAAACGCACCCAAGATGCCAAAATGATTTCGCATACTGAAGATCGTTCAACCTTATGGCACGCATTAACTCCGCAGTTTTTCCCTGCTCAGAGATTAAAAAAAGCATTATCTGAGGCATTTGCTGCAAATGCGGTAGTGACTGATGAAGCTTCTGCTATGGAGTTTCTCGGTTTCCATCCGCAATTGGTTGCAGGCAGAGCTGATAATATCAAAATTACCCGCCCCGAAGATTTAGCGTTGGCGGAATTTTATTTAACAAGAAACGATTAAGATAGATTGATGAGGGTTAAAAAATGATTCGAATTGGACACGGTTTTGATGTACACGCTTTTGGGCAAGCTCGCCCATTGATGATTTGTGGCGTGGAAGTGCCTTATCACACAGGATTTATTGCCCATAGTGATGGAGATGTGGCGTTACATGCCTTAACAGATGCATTATTAGGCGCAGTCGCGTTAGGTGATATTGGTAAACTTTTCCCTGATACTGATATGCAATACAAAAATGCCGACAGCCGTAAATTGTTGATTGAAGCCTATCGCCATGTGCGTGAGCAAGGTTATAAAGTAGGCAACGTAGATGTAACCATTATTGCACAAGCGCCGAAAATGCGACCTTATATCGACCAAATGCGTCAAACCATTGCCGATGATTTGCAATGCGATGTGATGCAAGTGAATGTAAAAGCGACGACAACTGAAAAATTAGGCTTTACAGGGCGTGGCGAAGGCATTGCGTGTGAAACGGTGGTATTGTTAACCAAAATTTAATAAGTAAAAATAGTGGTATTATGCAGCACTTTTACAAAGCTGAAATTAGGGCATAGTAGACAAAAGTAGTCTACTATACCTCAAATTATCTATGCATTGGTTCTGCCTTCAACTTCCCAATCAATTTCTCATTTGCAGGAGGGAATTGCCCTTCATCTAGCTCAGATTGAGCAATCCAGAAGCCTTCTTGTCCTTCGCGTCCAAAAGGTTCGCCAATCCACTCTTCGATTAAGAAAAAGTAGAATTCTATAATTTTTGTTGGGTATTCAAATTGGAAATGCTCGTAGGGGAATGCACTTAATACTTGAATGCCTGCTTCTTCTTCCAGTTCGCGTTTTACTGCTTCCTCTGGAGTTTCGTACGGTTCAATTTTTCCGCCAGGAAATTCGAGGGATTGAGCGAAATCTTGCCCTTCAAGGCGTTGAGCTAAATAAATTTGTCCAAATTCATTGCGGATAATGCCTGCGGCAACTCGAACAATGGGTTTTGACATAGTGGTTTTTCTTCCTTTTTAATGGATAAAGTTTATATAGAAGAGCGGTCTGATTTTGCAAATCTTTTACAAAATTAGACCGCTTGTGTTATTACTTACGCATATTTCGCTTTGCTGCCATGGCAATGTTTGTATTTTTTACCTGAACCGCAAGGGCAAGGATCGTTGCGACTAATATTTAAGTTCGCTAATTGCTCTTCGGTCAGGTTGTCCATATCTACTGCCTGTTCAGCCTCTGACTCTTGTGCTTGCTGAGCAGCTTGCTCTTCAGCTTCAACTTCTGCTTGGCTACGCACTTGAATACGGCTTAATACGCTGATGACGTTGTTTTTTAGTAGATCCAACATTTCAGTAAACATGGCAAACGACTCTTTTTTGTACTCGTTTTTTGGATCTTTCTGACCATAGCTGCGTAAGTGAATCCCTTTGCGGAGATAATCCATTGCAGAAAGGTGTTCTTTCCAAAGTTCATCAAGAGTTTGTAATACGATACCTTTTTCAAAGTTACGCATCACTTCTTCTCCTACAATCGCTTCTTTCGCTTTGTATTCTTCTTTCGCAATGTTCAGAATACGTTCACGTAATGTTTCCTCGTGCAGATCTGGCTCATCTTCTAACCAATGTTGAATTGGCAGTTTCATGCCGAATTGACGATCTAAACGCACTTCTAAGCCTTCAATATCCCACATTTCTTCGATAGATTGAGGTGGAACATACTGGCTAATGATTTGGTTAAACACATCATCACGGATGGTTTCAATCATTGGCGAAACGTCGTCCGTTTCAAGTAAGTAATTACGTTGTTCGTAGATCACTTTACGTTGCTCATTTGCCACGTCATCGTATTGAAGTAAGTTTTTACGACCATCAAAGTTATGTGCTTCTACTTTCGCTTGTGCTGAGGCAATCACTTTAGTCAGCAGTTTTGACTCCATCGCTTCACCTTCCTCAGTAAAGGCTTTACGCATCATATTGAGCTTGCCTTCGTTGAGGTAAATACGCATTAAAGGATCGTCCAATGATAAATAAAAACGTGATGAACCAGGGTCGCCTTGACGGCCTGAACGACCGCGCAATTGGTTATCAATACGACGTGATTCGTGGCGTTCTGTCCCGATAATATGTAAACCACCTGCTGCCATCACTGTTTCATAACGTTCTTTCCACGTTGCTTTGATAGCTTCGATTTGCTCTTCGGTTGGATTTTCTAATTTTGCGACTTCCGCTTTCCAATTACCACCAAGCACAATATCCGTACCGCGCCCCGCCATATTGGTTGCGATAGTTACCGCACCTGGTAAGCCCGCATCAGCTATAATTTCCGCTTCTTGTGCGTGGAATTTCGCATTCAATACGTTATGTGCAATGCCGGCTTTGTTAAGTAAATTAGAAAGCACTTCTGATTTTTCAACTGATGCCGTCCCCACCAATACAGGCTGATTACGAGCAATACAATCTTGAATATCTTTGATTACCGCTGAAAATTTTTCTGGCTCGCTCTTGAACATTAAGTCGGTGTGGTCTTTACGCAGCACAGGTTTATTAGTTGGGATAACCACCGTGTTCAAGCCATAAATTTGTTGGAATTCAAAGGCTTCGGTATCTGCCGTACCTGTCATCCCCGCCAATTTTTCATATAAGCGGAAGTAGTTTTGGTAAGTAATTGAAGCAACAGTTTGGTTTTCGCCTTGAATGTTTACGTGCTCTTTGGCTTCAATTGCTTGGTGTAAGCCATCAGACCAGCGACGTCCTGCCATTGTACGGCCTGTATGTTCGTCGATAATCACGATTTCACCATTTTCAACGATATAATCCACATCTTTTTCGAACAATTTATGTGCACGTAGTGCTGCATAAGTGTGATGTAAAAGTGAAATACGAGCTGGCTGATAAAGGCTCTCGCCTTCTTGCATCAAACCCATTTGGGTTAAGATGTTTTCCACTTTCACCATACCGCGTTCGGTTAAGTGTGCTTGTTTGTTTTTTAAGTCAAGCGTGTAGTCGCCTTCACCCGTATATTCATCGCTATCTTCTTTTTCTTGGAAAGTTAGATGCGGAATGACTTGGTCAATCGCTTGATAAATTTGGGTCGCATCTTCCGCTGGCCCTGAAATAATTAATGGCGTACGTGCTTCATCGATTAAGATTGAGTCCACCTCATCCACCAACGCATAGTGCAATTCACGTTGGAAACGCTCATTTTTATCGTGAGCCAAGTTATCACGCAAATAGTCAAAACCAAGTTCGCTGTTGGTCGAATAGGTAATATCCGCTTTATAGGCTTCGCGTTTATCCGCCGGCAACATTCCTGGAACGTTTACCGCTACGCTCATGCCTAAAAATTCAAATAACGGACGGTTCGTTTCCGCATCGCGTCGTGCTAAGTAATCGTTTACGGTCACGACATGTACGCCTTTTCCTGTTAATGCATTTAAATAGCAAGGTAACGTTGCGGTTAAGGTTTTGCCTTCACCCGTACGCATCTCTGCGATATTACGGTCAGTCAGCACCATACCGCCAATCAATTGCACATCAAAGTGACGCATACCCATCACACGTTTACTTGCTTCACGTACAGTTGCAAAGGCTTCTGGCAAAATGGCTTGTAAGGTTTCGCCCGCACTCAAACGTTCTTTAAATTCAGCGGTTTTTGCTTGTAATTGCTCGTCTGAAAGTTGCTCGAAAGTGGGTTCTAATTTGTTAATTTTTGCTACGGTTTTGCGTAAGCGTTTTAAAGTGCGTTCATTGCTTGAGCCGAAAATCGCGGTTAATACTTTTGAAATCATTGTTTATCCTTATTTTGTTTAGATTGATACATAAAATTTTAAGCGATAAACAATGCGGGTCCCGCTCGAATAGGATGGTTTAAATCGCCATCAAAATGAAAGGCTTTTGCAAAAAATGGGGTAATTTCGACCGCTTGTACTTCGCTTGCAACATTTTCTGGCTTGGATTCAGCTAGAAATAAGTGCTGTTCTTGCTCAGCTTCTGCTGTAATAGCTTGAACAAGCGGTTGATTTAAAATGGTCTGTTCACTTTCAGGGATTGGCTGAATTTCAGGCAACGAAAAAATCGCAAGAATTCCTAAAAGGAACTGCGATAATAATGGTTTGCGGTGAAAGTGATTAAATAAACTCATTAAAAATACCTAAAAAATCAAGTGGTATTATATGTTAATTTGCCCAGAAAGGCTAAGTTAATGCGGTCAAGTTATGTAAATTCAAGTTAATTTTAGCGGTTATTTGTGCAATCCGCTCAAAATGGCACATTCTGGATTGTCATTTCCGCAGCAAGTTTTATTCCAACCTTTCAATAAGGTCAGCATCTGCTGTAAATCTTGGATTTTCTGTTCCAACGCTAAAATATGTTGCTCGGTAAGCTGTTTTACTTCGCGACTGGTACGATGCGGGTCATCATTTAATGCTAATAAATGTGTGATTTGAGCCAAAGAGAACCCTACTTTGCGTGCATTACAAATAAAATGCAATCGTTCCAAATCGGCTTCGGTATAAATACGATAGCCTGATTCACTTCGACAAGCTCTCGGTAATAAGCCCGCTTCTTCATAATCACGAATTTGTTTGGCGGAAAGCCCCGTTTTTTTCGATGCTTGACTAATATTCATTTTTCTTCTTGACTCTAACCTATGGTTAAGGTTTAGCATATACCCAATCTTTTGATTTGTCATTTACTATTTAACAGGAGTTTATTATGACTATTATCTTAAAATTAGACGGGTTACATTGTGGCAACTGCGTGAAAAGCGTAGAAAAAGCCTTGCGTGAAGTGGTGGGCGTAGAAAGTGTAAGCGTTTCTTTAGAACCCCAACAAGCAGTCGTTGAAGGCAATCCTGATCCAAAAGCATTGATTGATGCAGTAGATGAAATGGGTTTTGAAGCGACTTTGTAATAAGGAGAGGGACCATGTCTAACTCAGAAACTCAACTTTTAATTAGCGGCATGCATTGTGCCGCTTGTGTTCGCCGTGTTGAAAAAGCACTTGGCAAAGTTGAAGGAGTCAATTTTGCCTCAGTCAATCTTGCCGATCAAACTGCCTTCGTAGAGGGGAATGCCGATCATCAAGCGATTATTCAAGCGGTCGAAAAAATAGGCTTTGGTGCAGAAATGTTGGAAAGCGAAGAGGAACGTCGCACCAAACAGCAAGCCCAAACCAAAGCAATTTTAAACCATAAAAAATGGCAATTTACTTTGGCGTTAATTGTTGGTTTTAGCTTAATGGTTGTGGGAATGTTTATCGGTATGATGGTCACTGAACGCAATCATCTTACTTGGTTTGCACTTGCCTTTGTTAGCCTTGCGACAATGTGTTTTTCAGGTAAAGATTTCTTTATCGGTGCGTGGAAAAGCCTACAAAATCGAGCAGCAAATATGGACACGCTCGTTGCGGTGAGCACAGGTATCGCGTGGTTTTATTCGTTCGGTTTGTTGCTTTTCCCACAGGAGCACGCCCACGTCTATTTTGAAGCCAGCGTGATGATTTTAGGTTTTATCAATTTAGGCAAATTCTTAGAACTGAAAGCAAAACAACGCTCGTCGCTTGCTCTTGAGAAATTGCTTGATTTAGCCCCAAAACAAGCGGTTATTTTTGAAGAGAATGTTGCAAAAACCATTCCAGTTAAAGGTATTAAGCCCGATATGTTAGTACAAGTCTTAACGGGTGATCGCTTGGCGGTAGATGGTGTCTTAACCGACGGTATTATTTGGGTCGATGAATCCATGCTTACGGGCGAAGCCTTGCCTGTTGAGAAAAAAGTAGGCGATAAAGTCCACGCTGGTACGCTCATTCAAGACGGTTCTGGTATTTACAAAGCCGAGCAAGTAGGCTCACAAACGGCATTGGCACGGGTCATCAACGCTGTTCGCCACTCACAAAGTAGTAAACCACCACTAGCACACTTGGTAGATAAAATCGCCTCTATTTTTGTGCCTATAGTCGTGACAATTGCCGTGATTAGTGGTCTGATTTGGCTTGCACTTGGCAAAGATTTTGCCTTTGCCTTGTCAGTCTTTACTACGGTGCTGATTATTGCTTGTCCCTGTGCACTCGGTTTAGCGATTCCGCTTTCCACCATTGCGGGTGTAGCACGTGCTGCAGAAATAGGCGTATTGGTTAAAAATATTGATGCTTTGCAAGCCAGCAGTGAAATCGATACGCTCGTGTTTGATAAAACAGGAACGCTTACTACAGGTGAGATGACTGTCACCCAATTTACTGCCTTACAAGGCAATGAGAGTAAGCTTTTGGGATTAGCCAAAAGTTTGGAACAACAGGCTTCCCACCCAATTGCTAAAGCCATTGTACGATTTGCCGAACAAGCAGAAAGCCTTGAAATCAGCAATATCAATGTAGTCAAAGGCTTAGGCATTACGGGTGAATGGAATGGCCAGATGATCAAAATGGGAAATTTAGCGTTCTTGGAACTTGATGAGCGGTTGATTTCTTCACTTAATTTGCAAACCCATAATGCTTCAACTCAAATTTATTTAAGCGTGAATAACCAGCTCGCAGCGGTCTTCACACTTGCGGATGAATTGCGAGTAGAAAGTAAAGCGGTCATAGCAAAATTCCAAGCGGAAGGCTACCAATGCTATATGCTCACGGGTGATAGAAAATCGACGGCTGAGTATTTCGCCAAAGTGCTTGGCTTAAATGGTGTGATTGCGGATGTCTTGCCAGAGCAAAAAGCAGAGAAAATTCATCAATTGCAACAGCAAGGCAAGATCGTTGCAATGGTAGGAGATGGCATCAATGATGCCCCAGCCCTTGCTCAAGCTCACGTAGGTATTGTGATGCATTCAGGTTCAGATATCGCGATTGAAACCGCCGATCTTTCACTCTTACGAGCAGGGCTTGAACCGATTGCAGACATTCTACCGTTCTCAAAACGTGTGCTGCGTAATATGAAACAGAGTCTGACAGGAGCATTTTTCTACAATGTGATTGCCATCCCTGTTGCTGCGGGTGTGCTTTATCCCTTCACGGGCACATTGCTCAACCCAATGATCGCCGCCATTGCGATGACGATGTCATCCATTACGGTGGTGTTGAATAGCCAGCGGTTGTTGAGATAGTTCATAAAAGGTCTAGTTGAGAAACTAGACCTTTCTACGTTCTCTAGGCTAAAATAAACCTCTTTTTACTTTCAATTTTATTATGCGAAAAACACCAAATTCAAAACCGCAAAAACAAACCTCAAAAGCAATGGGCGAAGTGCGTTTGATTGCTGGCTTATGGCGTGGTCGGAAATTACCCGTGCTCAATGCGGAGGGGTTACGCCCGACAACCGACCGAGTAAAGGAAACGTTATTTAACTGGTTGATGATGGATGTGGCGAATGCTCGATGCTTAGATTGCTTTGCAGGCAGTGGTTCGCTTGGGATTGAAGCCCTTTCTCGTCAAGCACAAGCGGTCGTTTTTTTAGAAAAATTTGCTAATGCTGCTCAGCAATTAAAGAAAAATTTAGCCAGTTTAAAAACGGATAAAGGCACAGTGATTAACACCGATACGCTCACTTATTTATCGCAAAAAAACAGTACTGAGCCTTTCGAGATTATTTTTATTGATCCGCCATTCCATCACAATTTTGTCCCACATGTATTGACTTTGCTCCAGCAAAATAATTGGTTGGCAGAAAATGCGTTAATTTATGTAGAAACAGAGAAAAATCATCCACCTTTACTTTTAGCCGAAAATTGGCAAATCATTAAAGAAAAATCAGCGGGAATGGTAACCAGCTGTTTAATTCAAGTAACATCCATTTAAAAAGAGAATACAATGAAAAAATTAACTCCAGATGAAGCAATTGATATTGCATACGATATTTTCCTTGAAATAGCCGGCGAGAATTTAGATCCTGCCGATATTTTATTATTTAATCTGCAATTTGAAGATCGCGGTGCGGTCGAAATGGTGGAAACAGCAGACAATTGGGATGAAGAAATCGGTACAATAATCGACCCAGATGCTTTTGTGGAAGTTTGGGTCGGTTTAGTCAATGACCAAGATGAAATGGATGATGTATTTGCGAAATTCTTGATTTCTCACGAGGAAGAAAACCGCGAATATCACGTAGTGTGGAAAGAGTAATTTCCAAATATCCCTAAAATGAGGTAAATCCGACTAAATTAGTCGGATTTTTATTGCCCAGAAAATGCGAAGTGATAGAATAATGATAGCTTTATTATTACTTAAAGAAAGGAAATCCTATGGAAAATTTAATCTGCTATAAACAAATGCCTGTTTGGAATGCCAACACACTCCCGCAAATGTTCCAAGAACAGCACAACACTAAAGTCGGCACTTGGGCAAAATTAACCATTTTGAGCGGTTCATTAAAATATTTTGAATTGACTGAAAATGGCGAAGTGTTAAGCGAAACCGTGTTTGATACCGAACATCAGCCGCCTTTTGTTGCACCTCAAGTTTGGCACAAAGTCCAAGCTCTTTCTGATGATTTAACCTGCCAGCTCGCTTTCTACTGCACGCCTGAAGATTTTTATGCGAAAAAATATAACCTAACCACCACACATTCTGAAGTGTTAAACGCAGTTAATTATGTGAAAGGCGGAAAAGCATTGGATTTAGGCTGCGGACGCGGTCGTAACTCACTCTATTTAAACTTGCTTGGTTTTGATGTTACCGCGGTCGATCACAACGAAGATAGCATCGATTTCTTAAACCGTATTATTGAAAAAGAAGAACTCTCAAATATTTCAACAGGCGTTTATGACATCAATGACGCAACGATTGGCTCTCAAGCAGGCGAATTTGATCTGATTGTTTCAACGGTAGTAATGATGTTCCTTAATCGTGATCGCATTCCAGCTATTATTGAAAATATGCAGAAAAACACCAAAGTGGGCGGGTATAACTTAATCGTGTGCGCAATGAGCACCGAAGATCATCCTTGCCCAATGCCGTTCTCATTTACCTTCAAAGAGAGCGAATTGGCGAACTATTACCAAGATTGGGAATTAGTGAAATATAACGAAGATTTAGGGCATTTACACAAAACCGACAGCGAAGGAAACCGCATTCAGCTCCGTTTTGCAACAATGTTGGCAAAAAAACTAAAATAGCGGTAAGATTGGGATTATTTTAAATGTTCAAATTTGATGAAAAATTACGCAATAAAAAACATTACGGAAATTTTGGAGAACTCCAGTCTGATTAAGATTGTCCAACGAGCAAATCAATTGAACGAGCTTAACGAGAAAATTCAGTCGCTTTTGCCCGCTCAATTCCGTAAACTTTATCGCATTGTTAATTTAGTGGAAAATCAACTAATTATTGAAGTGCCAAATGCAACTATTTCGCAGGGTTTGCAGATGCAGCAGACACAACTACTTCCAATAATCCAAAAAGTTTCCCCCCAGATTGATGAATGTGTTTTTAAAATCAATCCCGATTTCAAATTGAGCTAATTAAGGAGATTGCCACGATGAAAAAAATCGCATTAGTTTTAACCGTAGGCTTATTAGGTGCATGTTCAATGGTTCCAAATAAAAATGTTGCAGGCACTTATCAAGGCGAACTACCTTGCACCGACTGCGACAAAATCCAAGCTGAATTGGTGCTAAACGCAGATAATACCTATCAATACAACACCGTTTATTTTAAAAATGGTAAACAATATCCCTTTATTGATAAAGGTAAATTTGCTTGGGATAAACAAAAATCTGACGTAATTCGTTTAGAACAAGACTCAGGCAATTTATTATTAAAAGTAACAGATAGTTATGCTGAGCTTTTAGATGCGGATGGTAATCCTGTTGTTAATACGCAGTTAAATTATAAATTGATGAAAAAATAATTTATTTGTTGCTTTAATTTAAACAAAAATATTAATTTTTTAATTATGTATTTAATTGTAATTAAAGTAAAATAAATGTTACAAAAGAGCGAAAAAATCGTGAGAAATCAAGATTTTTTCGCTCTTTTTTGATTTTTGCTAGAACGGTTTAGCTAAAATGGGGTACAATCGCCATCATTTTTTAATTTTAAACTTACCTTTTATTAAGGAGCAAAAATGCTTAATTTATCGGCAAAAAATATCCGTTTAAATGGCAGTGCCGCAAACAAAGAAGAAGCAATTAAATTAGTTGCTTCGGGCTTAGTTGCAAATGGCAATGTTGAAAATGGTTATGAAGCAGGTATGCTTGCACGTGAGCAACAAACTTCGACTTTCTTAGGCAACGGGATAGCCATTCCTCACGGTACGTTAGACACACGTGGTTTAGTGAAAGAAACCGGCGTGCAAATCATCCAATTCCCACAAGGCATTGAATGGGGTGAAGGCAATACAGCTTATGTAGCAATCGGTATTGCGGCAAAATCGGATGAGCATTTAACCTTACTTCGTCAATTAACCACAGTATTAAGTGATGAAGAAGCGGCTGAAAAATTAGCAAAAACACAAGATGTACAAGAATTTGCAGACATTTTAAGTGGCAAGAAAACCCTCCCTGCGATTGCAGAAGAAAACCTTTCTTTAAATCTCGACACTTCAAGCCTGATTACTTTATCGGCAGTAAATGCAGGTAAGTTACAAGAAAAAGGCTATGTTAATCAACAGTTCATCAGCGATGTAGTGGCTCAAGCTCCGCTTGCGTTAGGCAATAATGTGTTTATTGTAGATAGTGCAAAAGGCAATTTAGCCAACGGTATTGCGGTGGCGCGTAGTACGCAAGGTCAAACTTTAGTCAGCGTGGCGGCTGTTGATAGCGGCTTAGAAACACAGCTTGCTCGTCTATTAAATGCGGAAACTCGCACTCAATTAGCAGCAGCCACAGCAGCACAAATCGTGGCGTTATTCAACGGTGAAGCGGTATCTGTTTCTGCAAATCCTGCAGTAAATTCGACCGCTTCTTCAGCTGGTCAAGTGATTGGTACATTTACCGTACGTAACGAAAACGGGATTCACGCTCGCCCATCTGCTGTGTTAGTACAAACGTTAAAACCATTTGCGGCGAAAATCACGGTGGAAAACTTAGACCGTGGCACAGCGCCTGCGAATGCGAAAAGTACAATGAAAGTAGTAGCATTAGGAGCTTCGAAAGGTGCTCGTTTACGTTTTGTGGCGGAAGGCGAAGATGCTCAACAAGCAATGGAAACGCTTGCGAAAGCGTTTGAAACAGGGTTAGGCGAAAGTGTGTCATTCGTACCAGAAGTGGCTGATACTATCGAAGGTAACGTAGCTCAAACTGCACCAACTACCGCTCAATCCGTAGCAAAACAAGCACCTGTTTTAGCTGAAGGTGCATTAGAAGCGTCATTTGTTATTCAAAACGAACACGGCTTACATGCTCGTCCAAGTGCGGTGTTAGTCAATGAAGTGAAAAAATATGCTTCAAAAATTGAAGTGCAAAACGTTGATAAGAACTCACCGCTTGTAAGTGCAAAAAGCTTAATGAAGATCGTGGCACTTGGTGTCACCAAAGGCACAACTTTACGTTTTGTGGCAACAGGTGAAGATGCTCAAGTCGCACTTGATGGCATTGGTGCTGCAATTGCGGCTGGTTTAGGCGAGAAATAAGGCGGTAAAAAATGCGTATTGCAACGGTAACATTAAACCCTGCTTTGGACTTAGTCGGTCGCTTGGCACGTATTGAAATTGGTGAAGTAAACACCGTAGAAACACTTGGTTTATACCCTGCAGGTAAAGGCATCAATGTGGCAAAAGTGTTGGCGGATTTAGGCACAAAACTTTCTGTAACAGGCTTTTTAGGAGAAGAAAATCAAGGCGATTTTGTGCAAGCCTTTGCTCAAAATGGCGTAGAAGATAAGTTCTACCGCATTGCAGGTAAAACACGTATTAACGTGAAAATTACTGAAACCGAAGCGGATGTTACAGACCTTAACTTCTTAGGTTTTGAAATCAGCGAACAAGATTGGGAAGCCTTTACTCACCAAAGCCAAGCTTGGGAAAGCCAATATGATTTAGTGGCTGTGTGTGGTTCACTTCCTCGTGGTGTAACGTCTGAGCAGTTTGCAGCTTGGTTAGAAAGCCTCCATCAACAAGGCTTAAAAGTGGTGTTAGATAGCTCAAATGCAGCATTAACCGCAGGCTTAACCACTCATCCTTGGTTAGTGAAACCAAACCTCCGCGAATTAGAAGTTTGGGCGGGGCGTTCATTACATACAATTGAAGAAGTGATCGAAGCCGCTGAACAATTACGTTCGCATGGCATTGAAAACGTGATCATCTCAATGGGAGAAAAAGGTTCTGTATGGCTTAACAGCGAAGGCGTATTACAAGCACAACCACCACGTTGTGAAAATGTGGTAAGTACCGTTGGTGCAGGCGACTCAATGGTGGCAGGCTTAATTTACGGTTTCAGCCAAGGTTGGAGTAAAGAGAAAACCTTAAGTTTTGCAAGTGCAACATCTGCCCTTGCGGTTTCACAAAGCAACGTGGGCATTAGCAATAAACAGGCGTTAGAGCAAATTTTAGCCCAAGTGAAATTAACCAATTTATCAACTTTTTAATAGGAATAGCGTATGAATTTCTCATTTATTTTTCCTGCACAACTGGGCAAAGCACGTGCTTTTCTGGTAAATGAAGTATTGAGTGCGGCAGTAAAACAGCAAGGGCATTCTGTGGTTGCAGCAGATCAAGCTGATTTCATCGTGTTATTTGACGATCAAATTCCAGCAGCTGCCGCAGGAAAACAAGGGGCTGTACTTGAATTAGACAAAGCCTTTGCAAATCCAGAAGCAGCTATCAAACAAGCGGTAGAAAATGCAAAAATATTTGCAAATGCGACCGCTTCATCATCGATTTCATCAAGTGGTGTGAAAAACATCGTGGCGGTAACGGCTTGTCCAACGGGTGTGGCTCACACTTTTATGTCAGCTGAGGCAATTGAAAATTATGCTAAAGCTCAAGGCTGGAACGTGCGTGTAGAAACTCGTGGACAAGTCGGTGCGGGCAACCCAATCACTCCAGAAGAAGCGGCCGCAGCCGATCTTGTATTCGTTGCAGCAGATATTGATGTACCATTAGATAAATTCAAAGGTAAACCGATGTATCGCACTTCAACTGGTTTAGCCTTGAAGAAAACCGCTCAAGAGTTTGAAAAAGCGTTCAAAGAAGCGAAAGTGTTTGAAGGTGCTGCAACCAGTGCAGCAACAGAAACCAAAACCGAAGAGAAAAAAGGTGTGTACAAACACTTAATGACGGGCGTGTCGCACATGCTTCCGCTTGTGGTTGCAGGTGGTTTATTGATCGCAGTTTCCTTTATGTTTGGTATCGAAGCATTCAAAACTGATGACTTCGCCGGCTTACCAAAAGCATTGATGGACATCGGTGGCGGTGCAGCATTCCACTTAATGATTGCCGTATTCGCAGGTTATGTGGCGTTCTCTATTGCTGACCGTCCAGGGTTAGCTGTGGGTCTCATTGGAGGTATGTTAGCAACAACTGCTGGAGCGGGTATCTTAGGTGGTATCGTAGCAGGTTTCCTTGCTGGTTACGTGGTGCAATTCCTAAACAGCATCATCAAATTACCACCAAGTTTTACCTCGCTTAAACCAATCTTAATTCTGCCATTATTCGGTGCCGCCATCGTTGGCTTATTGATGATCTATGTCATCAACCCACCAGTAAAAGCGTTGATGGACGCATTAGTGGATTGGTTAAATACAATGGGTCAAACCAATGCGGTGATCTTAGG
Source organism: Pseudohaemophilus paraphrohaemolyticus (assembly GCF_003253115.1). Lineage (GTDB taxonomy): Bacteria > Pseudomonadota > Gammaproteobacteria > Enterobacterales > Pasteurellaceae > Haemophilus_A > Haemophilus_A paraphrohaemolyticus_A. The sequence goes on from NZ_QEQF01000001.1 coordinate 537,337, forward strand.
CCTTATTCTTGGTGCGATGATGTGTGTTGATATGGGCGGACCAGTAAACAAAGCGGCTTATACCTTCGGTGTGGGCTTGATCGCTTCTCAACAATATGTGCCAATGGCAGCAGTAATGGCAGCAGGTATGGTGCCACCAATTGGTATGGCAATCGCGACTTTCCTTGCTCGCTCTAAATTCACCGCAAACCAACGCGATGCAGGTAAAGCTTCATTTGTATTAGGTTTATGCTTTATTTCTGAAGGGGCATTACCATTCGTGGCGGCAGATCCTATGCGAGTGATCATCTCATCTATATTAGGTGGTGCAACGGCTGGCGCAATCTCAATGGGCTTAGGTATTACACTTCAAGCACCGCACGGTGGTTTATTCGTCATTCCATTCGTCTCACAACCGTTGATGTACTTAGGTGCAATCGCATTAGGTTCAGTGGTAACAGGTGTAATTTACTCTGTCATTAAACAAAAAGCGGCAGAATAATTCTGAACTTTTGCAAATAGAACAGTAGGGGGGGCTTTCAGCCACCATTAAAATCTGATAATGTTTGAGGTGGGCTAGAAAGCCCACTCTACGGATAAAGTTAGCCTCTTAGCGTAAGTTAAGAGGCTATTTTTTATCTTTAACTTTAAAAAACTTCGCTTTTGTGCTATTTTCTACACCGATTTTTTACCCTTTTTCGGAATAGAACAAAATGAACTTAACAACAAAACAAAGACAATTTTTAAAAGGCTTGGCACACCATTTAAGTCCTGTGGTTATGCTGGGTGGCAACGGTTTAACTGAAGGCGTGTTAGCTGAAATTGATAATGCATTAAACCACCACGAGTTAATCAAGGTAAAAATCGCAGGTGCAGATCGTGAGGTAAAACAGCTCATTATTGATGCGATTTTACGTGAAACTAACGCAGTAAACGTGCAAACGATCGGTCATATTTTAGTGCTTTATCGTCAAAGTGATGATAAAAAAATCACACTGCCAAAAGCAACAAAATCAATTTAATTAAAATGGGCAGCCCGCAGGGGGATATGCCCATTTTCTCTTTTTAAACATTATTTATGATCAATAAACTCTCTTTTTATACTGCGTTAATGCTTTGTATTCCGCTCTTTGTCTGGGCAACAGGTTGGCACTGGGTTAATGATGCTCATTTAATTTCAGGCTTCGATACCTTTATGTATTTCTTAACCGAAAGTGGTTCAGCTCCTTATGCTTTGATTACCTGCGTTGTGTTTATGTTATGGCTAATGAAATTAGCGACAAAACGTTACTCTTGGCTTTTAGTTGGAGCTGTGTGTGCTACTTCTGTGATTGGCACGCAAGCAATTAAAATCGTAGCAAAACATACTTTTGCTGAGCCTCGCCCTTATGTTGTGCAAATGATGGGTGGAGAAGCTCAAGCCGAGCAATTTTATGAACTTTCACGTGATGAACGTGCGGTATTAGTCGCACAACATTACCAAAACCACAATTTCCCGCTGGTGGTAAAACATCGTGAAAGTGAAACAGGCTATTCATTCCCATCAGGGCATACGATTTTTGCGGTTTCGTGGCTACTCCTTTTTGCGGGCTTATTAATCGGAATACGTTCGCAAGCGGTCGTTTTTGCCCAAGGTTTTGCATTAGTTTGGGCAGCATTAATGTTAATCAGCCGTTTGCGTTTGGGCATGCATTACCCAATCGATCTCTTTATTAGCACCCTGATTGCGTGGATATTCCATTGCATCCTCTTTATTTGGATTATCCCTTTTGCTGAAAGATTTTCATTATTTAAAAAACGAGGTTAATTATGGCAGTTTATTACGGCTTAGACATCGGCGGCACAAAAATTGAGCTTGCGGCTTTCAATGAAAAATTGGAAAAACTGTATAGCGAACGCGTGCCAACCCCGCAAACAAACTATGAAGATTGGCTTTACACCGTTGAAACATTAGTGCGTAATGCAGATGAAAAATTTGGTGAAAAAGGCTTTGTTGGCTTAGGACTCCCAGGCTTTGTAAACCGTGAAACTGGCGTGGGTGAAATTACTAATATTCGCGTAGCAGATGGTAAAACCATCTTAAAAGATTTAAGCGAACGCTTAGGACGTGAAGTACGCGGCGAAAACGATGCAAACTGTTTTGCTCTTTCTGAAGCGTGGGATGAAAACAACAAGCAATATTCAACTGTGCTTGGTTTAATTATCGGCACAGGCTTTGGCGGTGGCTTAGTATTTGATGGCAAAATTCACTCTGGTCATATCGGTATGGCAGGCGAAGTGGGTCATATGCAATTAAATTACCACGCTTTAAAACTACTTGGTTGGGATAACGCACCAATCTACGATTGTGGTTGCGGCAACCGTGCTTGTTTAGATACCTATCTTTCAGGTCGTGGCTTTGAAATGCTGTTTCAATCACTTGAAAAAGAAACAGTAAAAGCCAAAGAAATTATCGAACGTTTCTACGAAAAAGAGCCGAAAGTAGTGACATTTGTTGAGAAATTCATCGAATTGATGGCAATCTCAATCGGAAATTTAATTACTATTTTAGACCCTGATATGATTGTCTTTGGCGGTGGTTTATCAAACTTTGATTACATTTACGAAGCACTACCAAAAGCGTTACCACCACACTTAATGCGTACGGCAAAAGTTCCTGTGATTAAAAAAGCGATCCACGGCGATTCAGGTGGTACACGCGGTGCGGCGGCGTTGTTCTTAAAATAACTATATGATCTAGGGTAATAACAAGTTGAGGTTGGTTGATTAATTTCTTCGTTAATTGCTACTGCCAAATCTCCCCTTCCCCTCTTTACTAAAGAGGGGTATTGTTATAGCAAAATTAGATTTTCACGTCCAACATCAACATTGCAAAAATTGAGAATATAAATAAGCCAACAACTATCAATTCATTAAAGAATTTCCCCTCTTTAGCAAAGAGGAAGAGGGGAGATTTGGCAGAAGATAAAACGAAGAGAGTAAAATATAAAGGAAAAATATGCTAAACATTATCCCCATCCCCGTTCTGGCGGATAACTATATCTGGGTTATAGTCCAAGAGAACCAAGCTATTATTGTTGATCCTTCCGAAGCTAAACCTGCATTAGATTATCTTGCAAAACATTCGCTAAATTTAACCGCAATTTTACTCACACATCATCATCACGATCACGTGGGCGGCGTAAATGGAATCAAACAACATTATCCAAACATCCCTGTGTATGGACCTGCTGAATGCCAAGAATGGACAACTGAGATTGTGGAGCCCGAAACGCATTTGACATTGTTTGGCTATGATATTCGTGTGATTGAAAGTGCAGGGCATACCGAACAGCACATCAGCTATCTGTTTGGCAAAGAATATCTCTTCTGTGGCGATGCATTATTCTCAGCAGGTTGCGGGCGAGTTTTCACAGGCGATTATCAAGCCGAATTTGATGCACTACAACGCTTTAAAGCCTTACCAAGTTTTGTTGAAATTTTCCCTGCTCACGAATATACAGCAAGTAATTTAAAATTTGCTGAAACGGTGATGAAGCCGAACTGTGCTTTCTTTGAATATCAAGAATTAGCGTTAATGAAACGTAAACAACATCGTCCAACTTTGCCAACAACGCTTGAAAAAGAACTGGTAATTAACCCATTTTTAAGAGCAGAAACGTTGGAAGAGTTTATTGAGTTGCGGAAGCAGAAAGATAATTTTTAGGTATTTTTCCTAAAAAATGCTAGGATAACAGAATAAACAATCAGTAAAAACAATCAAAAACGAAAATATATGAAAGACACCCTACGTATTGCAACCCGCCAAAGCCCGTTGGCACTTTGGCAGGCAAATTTTGTTAAAGCAGAATTAGAAAAACATTTCCCAGAATTAAGTGTCGAATTGGTCACGATGGTGACTAAGGGCGACATTATTTTAGATACGCCATTGGCAAAAATTGGTGGTAAAGGCTTGTTTGTGAAAGAGCTAGAACTTGCCTTGTTAGAAAATAGAGCAGACATCGCCGTGCATTCAATGAAAGATGTGCCGATGAGTTTTCCTGAAGGCTTAGGCTTAGCGGTGATTTGTGAGCGTGAAGATCCGCGCGATGCTTTTGTTTCTAACCGCTATGCAAATTTAGATGAATTGCCTGAAGGTGCAGTTGTAGGTACTTCAAGCTTGCGTCGTCAATGTCAATTGATGGCGAAATATCCGCATCTCACCGTGAAATCCTTGCGTGGTAATGTGGGCACACGTTTAAGCAAGTTAGACAATGGCGAATATGATGCGATTATTTTGGCTTCGGCAGGCTTAATCCGTTTGGGAATGCCTGAACGTATTAAAAGTTTTATCTCTGTTGATCAATCGTTGCCAGCAGCGGGGCAAGGTGCGGTGGGAATTGAGACCCGCATCAATGATGAACGCATATTGAACTACCTTGCAAAATTAAACCACGAAACGACCGCTTGTTGTGTGAAGGCCGAACGTGCAATGAACACTCGCTTGCAAGGTGGTTGCCAAGTGCCAATCGGTGGTTTTGCGACCATTAAAAATGGCGAAGTTACTTTGAATGCTTTAGTTGGAGCATTAGATGGTTCGAGCATTATTCGAGCTGCTGGCAAAGCCCCTGTGAGTCAAGCGGAAGAGCTTGGTGTGAAAATCGCTGAGCAGCTACTTGCACAAGGTGCGGATAGAATTCTGGCTAAAGTTTACGCTGAATAATTTATGAATGTATTAGTTACTCGCCCCGACGCACGTGGGCAAGAGTTGGTAGAGTTACTCAACCAACAGCAGATTTTCGCTTTGCATCAACCGCTTTTTACGCTAGAAGCGGGGAGAGAATTGCCAATTTTACCTTCGCTTTTTTCACAGTTGAATGCTGGCGATTATGTCTTTGCGGTGTCGAAAAATGCGATTGATTTTGCGTGTAATACGCTGGCTGAAACAGGTTTTAAATTCCGGCGTGATCTGCAATATTTCTCTGTTGGGATACGAACTGCCAGTTATTTTGCTGAAAAATCAGAACAAGCGGTCAAATTTCCTATCCATTTTGAAAATAGCGAAGGCGTGTTAGAGCTGCCAGAAATGCAAGCACTCAAAGGAAAAAATCTAGTGATTTTGCGTGCGGATAGCGGACGAGAATTATTGGCTCAAGAAGCGGTAAAACGTGGGGCAATGGTACAGAATGTGGAGTGTTATCGTCGCGTGCTGATTTCCGACCAACTTGCTGAGAAAATCAGTCTTGCGAAACGTTCGGGCATTGATACCATTGTGATTACAAGCGGTGAGATTTTAGCGACCTTAGTAGAGTTGACCGCTAGTGAAGATCAATCTTGGCTGTTTGAGTGCCAAGTTGCGGTAGTGGGCGAGCGAATTGCGACTTTAGCCAAGCAATATGGCTGGGAACGTGATAAGATCATTGTGTCGCAAAAAGCAGATAATCAAACTTTATTAGATGTATTAGTAAATAATAAGCGATAACGGTTTCGTTTTCGTAAGAAGAGGTGATTATGTCAGAGAAAAATACGCCAAATGCAGAAGAAACGCTAGAACAAGCGGTCGAATCTTCAGAAAAATTTGCAGAGAATTTAGCCTCTGCAGGCGTGACGTCTGAAAAAATTATAGTGAAAAAAGGCGGCACAGTAATAGGCTTATTAGCTTTATTGGTTTCATTAGCTGTGGGTGGGGCAGGTTATTATTTTGGCTCTGAAAAATTATCTGAGGTGAATACTCAACTTCAGGCTTTAACTAAAGTAGCCAGTGCCGAAAATACATCACAAGCGGTTGATTTTTCAAAAGAAAAAGCAGAATTAGCGGAACTTTCAAGCAGCTATGCAAAAGCTCAGGATCGAATTGCTCAACTTGAAAAAGAACAGGTGGCTTATACTAACCAAATTTCGGCTTTGCAGTTGCAAATTGAAAAGGTTAATTTGCCACAAGCAGACTCAAGTGCGTGGTTACTTTCAGATGCGAATTTTTTATTAAATAGCGCATTACGTAAACTGAAGATTGATACTGATGTTGATACCGCTCAGAGTTTGTTAGAAGAAGCGGATACGGTGTTGAGTAAGGTAACAAACCCACAATTAACTGCTCAGGTATCACTTGTGCGTAGTGCGATTCAAGCCGATTTAACCAACCTGAAAAATCTTAATCAAGTTGATCAAAACGATCTGATGCAACGTTTAACCTCGTTGGCAAACAGTTTAGATGACTTGCCAATGTTAGATAATGGCATGGTTGAAGTGGCTCAACCTTCGGGTGAAGTAAGTGATTCAATTGATGATTGGCAGCAAAATTTAGAAAAAACAGCTAACTCATTCTTAGATCATTTCATTCGCGTCAGCGATAAGAATAAAAATGAAGACAAAGGCTTTATTGCTCCAAATCAAGAAGTGTATTTGCGTGAAAATATTCGCTTACGTTTGCAATTAGCAATCTTAGCGATTCCTCGTCAGCAAAATGCACTTTATGATAAATCATTAGAGGCTGTAGGCACTTGGATTCGTAGCTATTTTGATACGCAAAACGAGAATGTGAAAAACTTCTTAAAAACCTTAGATGAGTTAAGTGAGCAATCAATTTATATTGATGTGCCAGAAAAATTACAGAGTTCGAGCATGCTTAATGATATTTTACGCAAAGAACCTGTAAAGCTGGATAAAATTGAAATAAAAGAAGAAAAAGAGCTTGTTGAACCTTCCGCAAAAGAAGAGACTAAAGCCGAAGATCCAAAGGAAACATCTGAAAAATCAGATGCAGAACCTGTTAAGCAAGATACTCAAGCACAATAAGGAGTAGCTATGTTTCGTGTTCTCTTTTTAATGTTATTAGTGCTTGCGGCTTTAGTGGCTGGTCCTTATTTAGCTGGGCAGCAAGGTTATGTGCGTATTGAAACTGATACCAAAATTATCGAGATGAGTATTGTCACCTTAGTACTTTTCTTTGCGGCTGCAATGGCATTGCTTTATGGCACTGAATGGCTTGTTCGCCGATTCTGCCACTTAAGCAAAGGTTCGTACGATTGGTTTTTTTATCGTAAACAAAAACGAGCTCAACAAGAAACTTTGGAAGGTTTAATGCAAATGAGCGAAGGCAATTATTCCAAAGCAGAGAAACTGTTTAGCAAAAATGCAAAATATGCGAATGAGCCAATCATCAATTTAATCAAAGCAGCTGAAGCTGCACAACAACGTGGCGATGATTTAGAAGCGAATAAATATTTAATTGAAGCCAGTAAAATTGGTGGAGAAAATAATGTCGCTGTAGAATTAGCTCGTGCGAAAATTCTCGTGCAACAAGGTAAATTACCAGCAGCACGTACTGCCATTGATAGCTTATTAGAGCTTACCTCAAACAATACAGAGGTGTTACGCTTAGCAATTCGCATTTACCAAGATTCAAAAGCCTATGTAGCGTTAGATAAAATCTTGGAAAGCATCGGGCAACGCAGTTTCTTACCTTGCGAAGAATATGAAGCCCTTGAACATTTCGTAGATGATGGTTTACTCGATGAAGTGATGAACGAAAAAGGGCAGGAAGGCTTACTCAGCTGGTGGGAAGGGCAACCTAGCCGCCGCCGTAAATCTGTTTATGCACGTGTAGGCTTGATCAAACGCTTAATCGATAGCGAAGATCACGAATCAGCCCAAGAACTTGCCTTCGAAACACTCAAAAAATATGAAGATGAGCAACTTGGTAACTTATTCGAGCAATTAACTCGCTTACAAATTGATGAAGGGGCGAAATTGATTAAATTATTGGTGAAACGAATGGCAAAAGCTGATGTGCATTACACCGATGATTATGGCAGAGCGTTAGGTTACATTTATGCCCGTGAAGGCGATTTTGCTCGTGCAAAAGGTTATTTTGCAGACTTATTGGAACACCAAGAATGTATCGCAAACGATCGTATTATGGCGTTATACGTTGCTGAACAAGTAGGCGACACTGAACTTGCCGAGAAAATCCGTCAAATTAACTTGAAGAAAGTGAATATTGCGGAGAAGGTAGAGAGTGAATAGCAAACTTATTTAGCTATCGCTAATAAGTTACTCAACCTGACAATTTAATCTGCATCTCAACAATTGAAATTAGATAAGCAATTGATTGAGATGCAGATTTTTATTTATTAGTATTATGAAAAATTAAAGTAGGGTCGTTTTTTTCAGAGATCAGACCGCTTTCTTTATTATTTTGGGCAAAAATAGATTAAAATCGCCAAATTCCAATTATATAGAAATTAACGAAAAAGGAGATTTTATGTTATTTCTTATTCTCGCCGTATTTTGTAGTGTTGCGGTTTCTGTGCTATTAAAAGTGGCTCGCTCTAAGCAAATTATGATTGAACAGGCAATTGCCTTTAACTACGTGACAGCAATTTCACTTTGCTATTTCTTACTTCAACCTGATTTCAAAGGCTTAGGCTTTACGGAATTTTTCCTTGAAAGCGAAGCGCAACCTATTTTCCTTTCACTGGGTATTTTATTGCCATCTGTGTTTGTGTTTATGTCTAAAGCAGTGGAATATGCAGGGATCGTCCGTGCAGATGCCGCACAGCGTTTGGCATTATTCCTACAAATTATCGCCGCTATTTTCCTCTTTAATGAACAACTAAGTCATTTACGTATTGTTGGTGTAGTAATTGCTTTCCTTGCTTTATTCTACTTACTTTCTAAACCAACTAAAGAGATAGGAAATGCAGGCAAAGCTGTGCTTTTCTTAGGATTGGTTTGGCTTGGCTACGGCACAATCGGTATTTTATTCAAACAGATCTCGAAAATGGGCGGTGCATTCCCTACCACGCTCTTTATCTCGTTTGTACTCGCAGGCACGATTATGTTTATCTACCTCATGTTTAAACGCACGCAATGGAACGTACCAAGTTTTTTAGGCGGCATTTTGTTAGGCGTGTTGAATTTCTTTAACATCCTTTTCTACATCAAAGCGCATCAACATATGAGCGACAACCCAACCATCGTATTTGCGGGGATGGATCTTGGGGTAATCTGCTTAGGCGCACTCACTGGGGCGTTTATCTTTAAAGAGAAAATTAGCAAACTAAATGCAGTTGGTATTGGCTTAGGCGTGATTTCGATTTTGTGTATGTACGCAGAGAAATTGTTTGGTTAATAAAGAATGAGGATCTTCAAAAAATGTAGTGAAAACTACGTAAACTGGGTTATCAAGCTTGGCAAAATCCGTTCAGCAATTTTGGGTTTTGTCGTTCTTGCTGTTTCGGCTATTTTGCTACAATTTTTTCTTGATTATCTATTTCTGGGTGAAGTACTCGCCATTGATATTCTTCGTTCGGTGCTCTTTGGGCTGATCTCAGCTCCTTTTGTGATCTATTTTTTCAACGTTATCGTGGAAAAATTAGAAAAATCACGGATTAAATTAGAACAAAATGTGTTTGAATTAGGGCGTTTACGTGAGCAAGATTTTGTGCTGAATAAACGCCTTGAGAAGAATAGCCAAGATAAAACGCAGTTAATGGCAACCATTAGCCACGAGCTTCGCACACCGCTAAACGGCATCATTGGGCTTAGTCGCATTTTGCTGGATGGCGGATTGAACGCTGAGCAACAACGGGAATATCTGAAAACGATTAATATGAGTGCAATGTCGCTGAGTAATATTTTTAGCGACATTATTGACCTTGAAAAAATCGACAGCAAGCGTATTAAGTTGTTTAACAGACCTGTCGAAATGATACGAATCATCCATGACATCAACCATTTTGCTCAGCTAATGGCAGGTAAAAAAGCAATTAAATTTGAGATGAATTATGAAAAAAATTTGCCCGAATTTATTCTGACCGACAACGCTCGTCTCAGCCAGATTCTTTGGAATTTGCTCAGCAATGCAGTGAAATTTACCCCTGAAGGTGGCTCAATTCGATTAAACATTGAAAGCACCTCCCCCAAATATTTGCAATTTAGCGTGCAAGATACAGGCTTTGGTATTGCAACAAGTGAGCAAGAAAAAATCTTCCAGATGTTCTATCAATCGGAAAATTCTAACGGACATAAAGCGCAAGGTAGCGGCATTGGCTTGGCAGTTTCAAAACAGATCGCTCAGTTAATGCAAGGCGATCTTACTGTTCAAAGTGAATTAGGCAAAGGTTCAACATTCACACTTACGATCAAAGCAGAAGAAGTGGTAAATGATCAGCAAATTCAAATTGCCAATTTAGGCTTAGAAGTCTTGCTAGTTGAAGATGTGGAAGTGAATGTAATTGTCGCGAAAACAATGCTTGAAAAATTTGGATGCAAAGTGGATGTCGCGATGACAGGTGCGGAAGCCTTCCAAAAATTTGAACACAATAGCTATGATTTGCTTCTGTTGGATATTCAACTGCCTGACACAACTGGCACGGCAATTGCTCAAGAATTACTTCGCCGCTATAAAGCCGAAGAGATCGATTACTTACCACTGATGATCGCTTTAACTGCCAATATTATGCTGTCCAAAGGTGATTACCAGCAACAAGGAATGGATGATGTGCTTCGCAAGCCCCTTTCGTTAGAGGCGCTTTCCACTTGCTTAAACGAATATTTTGGCGATATGATTTTGCCAATTTCTACTGAAAATCCATCGCTTGCAGACGATCCTTATTTACCTTACAGCCCTCAAATGGTGCAGGAGCTGTTACGTGTAATGGGTAAGCAAGGTGTTTTAGTCAATCTTGCACTATTCGAGCAATTGATGCCTGATTATTTACGAGAACTCGGCAAGAATTTTACCCGCTGGCAACAAGATAATTCACCAGAAAATCGTAAAAAAGTGGCAGATCAAGCCCATAAAATCAAAGGAGCATTTGCCTCTGTGGGGTTAAATCGCTTACAAGAGATTGCTCAGTTGGCACAGGCTGATGATGGGAAACATTGGGAAGGTCAGATTTCTAGTTGGATCTTGCAGATGCAAAATGAATGGAAAGTGGATCTAGCGAGCTTGAGAAATTTTATTTCCTAGGGCTTTCGCTCTAGGTTACGCATAATTCAGCCCCTTTGGGTTGTATATTAGAGGGAATATGAAAACCAGTATTATTGTTGCACGAACCTTAAACCACGTTATTGGTAAAGATAACGCAATGCCATGGCATCTGCCTGTTGATTTAGCTTGGTTTCGCCAAAACACAGTGGATAAGCCCGTTATTATGGGGCGAAAAACTTACGAATCTATCGGAAGATTACTGCCTAAACGCTCGAATATAATTCTTTCTCGTTCAGGCTTTGAAATTGAAGGGGCCTATTCTGCTGCTAATCTTGAACAAGCGGTGGAATTAGCCAAAACATTTGCCAATGTAGATGAAATTATGATTATTGGTGGTGGTGAATTATTCAAACAAGCGTTACCGCTAGCGGATACGCTCTATCTAACCGAAATTCAAGCCAATATTAAAGGTGATACATTCTTTGAATTTGATGAAGAGAATTGGGCATTACAATCACAACAATATTCAGACATTGATGAGCAAAATCCATATCAATGTCGGTTTATGGTGTGGAAAAGAAAATAAAGGGACATAGTAAACAAAAGAGTTGTTGATGATTTGTTATAATCTTCCCCAACTCTTTTAGTTAAAAAATCAAATTATTTCAATAACTTATCCACCACTCGACTTACTGCAAAAAAGCCAAAGGTAGCCGTTACCATCGTTACCGCACCAAATCCATTGGCACAATTCATGGTGGCGGAAATTTCACAGCCCTCTCCCATTTTCGGGAAAATTAGCGGTTGAGTGGAAAATACGCAATCTACGCCAAATTTACGCTTCGGATTCTGGCTGAAATTGTACTCTTTTCTCAGCAACGATCGCACTTTGGATGCCAACGGATCTTGGATAGTTCTGCTTAAATCGGCAATTTGAATTTGTCTTGGGTCAGTCTGTCCACCTGCACCACCTGTGGTAATCAACTTGATTTTATTTCGCTTGCAATAGGCAATTAATGCCGCTTTCGTTTTTACGCTATCAATCGCATCAATCACATAATCATAGCCTCGATTGAGGTATTCAGGAATATTCTCAGGCGAAATAAAATCATCAATAATTTCGACCACACACTCTGGGTTAATTCTCTCCACACGCTCTTTCATCGATTCCGTTTTAAGCTGGGCAACCGTGCCCGTCATCGCGTGAATTTGGCGGTTAATGTTGGTTACGCAAATATCGTCCATATCGATCATCGTGATTTTGCCAATCCCTGTGCGAGCCAATGCCTCAACTGCCCAAGAACCCACGCCCCCAATGCCAATCACACAAACGTGAGCTTGGCGCAATTTTGACAAACCTTCTGGCGTATAAAGACGTCCAATTCCACCAAAACGCTGTTCATAATTATCCACTCTACTCATTTTTATCCTTTTTCTCCGACATTCGTGATAGAAATCATTATATAATGCATTCAATCATCACGAAGGTTGCTTATATGTTAAAAATCAATGTAAAAAAAACGCTCGGCACGTTATCGCTTAACCTCAATATCAAGATTCCCACCAGAGGCGTTACCGCTATTTTCGGGCGTTCGGGAGCGGGAAAATCAAGCTTGATCAATCTCGTCGCAGGCTTAGTCACACCACAATCGGGCACGATTATACTTAACGATAACGTGCTGTTTGATAGCGAACAAAAAATCAATCTTCCGCCAGAAAAACGCCACATCGGTTACGTGTTCCAAGAGCACCGGCTTTTCCCGCATTATACCGTGGAAAAGAACCTCAAGTATGGTTGCAAGCGGTTTAATTCAAGCTATTTTTTGCAAATTGTGGAATTGCTCGGTATTCAGAACCTACTGGAACGTTTTCCGCTCAGTTTATCGGGCGGCGAAAAACAGCGTGTAACTATTGGGCGAGCCTTATTAAGTAATCCAGATATTTTGTTGATGGATGAACCGCTTTCTGCCCTCGATTTACCCAGAAAGCAGGAATTGTTGAATTATCTTGACCAGCTTTCCAATCAGCTTGAAATCCCGATTTTATACGTAACTCACAGCCTTGATGAGATTATCCGCCTTGCCGATCAAGTGATTTTGATTGAAGAAGGGCAAATTATGGCGTTCAATCAGGTTAAACATATTTGGCAACATACGGCTTTCCAGCAATGGCTACCTGAACAGCATCCACTGAGTTTATTGGAGTTACCGATTAAATCGCACCAAACTGATTACCAAATGTTGGAATTATCACTCGGGACACAATCTGTATGGGTAAGCGAATTACCGCGTTATCAATTGAACGACAATGTGCGAATTACCATCAACAGCAAGGATGTATCGATTACCTTAGCACAACCGCAAAACACCTCAATTCGCAACATTTTACAAGGTAAAATTTGCCAGATTCAACAGCAATCGCAGCAAGTGAATGTGGAGGTGGATGTTGAAGGGCAAAAAATCTGGGCAAGCATCAGCCTTTGGGCATTTAATGATTTGCAATTAAGCATTGAGCAGGCTGTTTATCTGCAAATTAAGAGTGTTTCGTTGTAGGTGCTGCCTTTATCATTTAGCAAAGTTCACGTAAAATATGACCGCTTATTTACGAGGTTGATATGTCAGAAAAAATTGTTGTTGAAGTAGTTTATGCCTACCCCGAGCGTTATTTTTTGAAAAAACTCACGCTCGAAAATCCGATTACGATCCAAAATGCGATTGTGCAGTCTGGCGTTTTAGAAAAATATACCGAGATTGATTTACGCCAAAATAAAGTCGGCATTTTCAGCCGTGCCGCAAAATTAACGGATATAGTAGAAAACGGCGATAGAATTGAAATTTATCGCCCGCTAATTGCCGATCCGAAAGAGATTCGCCGTAAAAAAGCAGAAGAGCAAGCTAAAATAAAGAAAAATGAAAATGTTTGAGATAAGGGCACTATTAGTGCCCTTTTCTTCTTTAATTAGTGATTATTCTTGTGTATATTTCGGCTCCGTAAACACCGTCACAGTAGGTACTTCTCCAGTGAATTTCTCAACTTGCACCGTTGCGGTATTTGGTGAGTTACCTTGCGCAAGTTTGGAAGTTCCTTCATCGCGGGTAAGCACATTCGGGTTGCCATTTTTACAAAGCGGATGCTCTGATTGACCTAAATCTTGTGGGTCGTACCAAGCTCCTTCGTGAATCGCAACTGTGCCTTTGATGATACCATCAGTCACCACTGCTCCTGCCAATACTTGTCCACGTTTGTTAAATACACGCACAATATCACCGCTGGCAATGTTGCGAGCTGTAGCATCTTCGGTGTGAATTAACACTGGTTCACGATCATTTACTGCATAAAGTTTACGCAATGAACTATAAGCTAATTGGCTATGTAAGCGATATTTTGAGTGCGGTGTGACTAACGCTAACGGCTCTTCTGCCGTGGTTTTGCCAGAGAACTCTTCATGTTCCATCCAAGTTGGATGACCTTTACAATCATCGTAGTTCATTTTTGCTACTACATCAGAGTAGATCTCAATTTTGCCTGATGGCGTGCCTAATGGGTTGAGTAACGGATCGTTACGGAACTCTTCATAACGTACCCATTTTTTCGCTTTTTCACTGGCTTTGAAAGTAATCGGTTTGTTTTCTTGCCAGAATTGTTCGAATTTCGGCATTAATACGCGGTTTTTACGTGCTGCATCAAAGGCCGTTTGGTAGAAGCCTTTTAACCAATCCATTTCGGTTTTGCCTTCAGTAAATTCCGCTTCTTTGCCCGCACGTTTTGCAAGCTCAGCGAAAATATCGTAGTCATTTTTCGCTTCAAATTGTGGCTCAACCGCTTGTTTCATCGGGTAAATATTCATCATTGAATAGTCGCCAGACATGGTTAAGTCGTTGCGTTCATAGCTAGTTGTAGCAGGCAATACAATGTCTGCCATACGTGCGGTTGGCGTCCAATGGCATTCATTGACCACCACCATATCTGGTTTTTGCCACGCTTTCACTAAAGTGTTGGTATCTTGGTGGTGGGTAAATGGATTACCGCCAGACCAATAGATCACCTTAATGTCTGGATAGGTCACTTGCGTGCCGTTGTAATCAATGGTTTTGCCTGGATTTAACAATGCCTCAGAAATACGAGCTACAGGGAATGAATATTTTGAGGTTTCATCTAACCACGTTTTCGCCCCTGCTTCTGTGGATGGATTTGCGGTAATTGAACCTAAGATGCCACCCGTTGCGGTTGGTGCACCACCATTTGAGTAATGATAACTTAAACCAAAACCGCCACCAGGTAAGCCTATTTGACCTAACATTGAAGCAAGGGTCACTAACATCCAGTGGCTTTGCTCACCATGGCGCTGGCGTTGCATTCCCCATCCGCCCATAAGCATGGTGCGTTTGCTTGAGAAATCTGCCGCTAATTGTTTAATGGTTTCAACTGGTACGCCACAAATTTTACTTGCCCACGCCGCATCTTTCGGCTGTTTGTCTTCTGTGCCGAGTAAGTAGCTTTCAAATTTTTCAAAGCCAGTTGTGTATTTTTTGAGGAACTCTTTGTCGTGTTTATTTTCGGTTACTAAAGTGTGAGCGATACCTAGCATTAACGCTACGTCTGTACCAGTGTTTACAGGCACCCATTCTGCCCCTAAGAATTCGCAGCTTTCACTTTTCACAGGATCGATACAGATAATACGTTTGCCGCTCTCTTTGAATTTTTTGAAGTATTCGATACCTTGTTGGTCAGTGGAAGTCCACGCAATACGCAAAGTATTTAGCGGGTTCGCAGACCAAAGTACGATAATATCGCTACTTTCAAGAATCATCTCCCAGCTAGTTTGTTGCTCATACACTTCGATAGTGCCTAACACGTGCGGCATAATTACTTGTGCCGCCCCTGTGGAATAGTCACCTTTCACGCCCACAAAACCACCTGTTAAGTTAAGGTAGCGTTGTAATAAGGTACGAGAAGCGTGCAATGCACCTGAGCTATACCAGCCGTAAGAACCACCGAAAATTGCGCTTGGACCGTGAGCTTCACGAACGCGTTTCATCTCGTTTGCTACCAGTTCAAAGGCTTTATCCCAAGAAACTCGCACCCACTCATCGCGACCGCGTAAGCTGCTGTCTTTGTTGCCTTCTAAGTAGCCTTTACGCACCATCGGGTATTTCACACGAGTTTCTCCGTGCACTTGATCTGCCACTACCGATTGCAATTCGTTGACTACGCTTGGTTCAATCGCAGGGCCTGATTTCACCACCTTGCCATCTTGCACCACCACGCCTAATGGCCCCCAATGCGCTGCAGTCATCACAGTTTGCATTTCAGCTGCTTTAGCTTCGGTTGAAAGTAACGCACTGACGCTACCGCCAGCTAAAGATGTCCCAGCAAGACCAAGTGAGGTGGTTTTAATAAAACCACGACGGCTTGCGTTGATATTTTCTTGTTTTTTCATACGGATTATCCTCTGAAAGTAAGTTAAATATGACACCTTTCTAAGCACGAGGGGATAGTGCATTTCTTTGCTATCCTGTGTTGCAAGCGGTGAGATTTTGCAAACGTTTTACGAAAAACCACCGCTTGTAACAGGCTGGAATGGCATATTTTGTAGAGTGTGTGAATTTGAAAAATTCACGCACGCTTACAAAACTTAGCTACAACAGCTCGGTATCGGATTTGTTGATAAAAATTAGTGTGTGTTTCCACTCATATCTTTGGCATTGCGTTGCAAGTAAATGGTTACAGCACGCACATCATCGGCAGTCATTGAAGTTCTATCCTTCATAGAATTTACTACCCCAATCCATTGGTTTGCGGTGTAATGGCTTGCACCGATGGCTGCGTGACAGCCGCTACAATGGGTTTGGTTTAGATTATCGCCAAAGGCATTGAGAGATTTTAAATCTGAAGTGACGGCAGTTTTCGGCATAGAAACTTCCACACTGACTTCTTTCCAATCAGAATTAGTCACTTTATCGTTAACGGTTTGATGAACGGTAAGTTTGTCTTTGGCTTCATCACTGACTAATCCTACCATGATGCGTTGTCCAAGTGCCGCATAAAGTACGCTCTCTGCCCCCGCTTGTTGCCAGCCTTTTAAGCTCGCTTTAACGTTGTCACCCTCGGCTTTCCAATCGTGTAATTCAGCATAAGGTAGCAAACGAATTTCTGCTCCTCCCGCGGTTTTTGCAGATGCCATCACAAGGTTATAAAGGATTTTATCATTTTCGCTAAATTGCCCTGCGTGTTTAGTGAGTTCTCCTAGTGCAGCCGCATTATCCACTGGCATTTCTGGTATAAAGTGAGCGATACCTTTATGGCAATCGATACAAGTTTGGTTGGTTTCTTGCGCTAGCTTGTGCATTTTTTGTGCTGCCTCTTTCTGCTCAGAAACCACCATCGCCTCGAAACTATGGCAAGAACGGCAAGTCGCAGAATCACTCTCTTTCATCTCTTGCCAAACTCGTTGTGCCATTTCTAAGCGGTGTTGCTCATAGGCTTCTTGATCGGGCAATTTGTTAGTAACAAAGGTGTGCCAAACATCTTTGAGTGCCACAAATTTCGCTTTCACATAGTCAATTCCTTCATGCGGAACGTGACAATCGGCACATTCAGCTCGAATCCCTTTACGGTTTGAAAAATGCACCGTGCTTTCCCATTCCGCTTGTGGATGGCTCATTGAATGGCAACTGACACAAAATTCAGGGCTGCTGGTTGCTTTCATAATCGACTGCACGCTAAATAATGCAGCCGCACCAACCACAATACAAATCAGACCGCTTGCAAGCGAAAGTTTTAATTTAGGCATAAATTCCCCACAAAAATAAAAGATAAAAGTTTTATGGGAATTTTATGCCTATAAAAAAGAAGCTCAATAAGTAAAAATACGTATTAAGAGGTATATCGAAAGGAAATTTGATTTAACTCAAAAGAGGTAACGTTATTTCACCATAAACCAAGGTGGTAATTTAAAAAAGGTATTGGCGAACATCTCGGGAGAAATAATTTTGCTGTACCCTTGCTGAATTTGATAGACCAGATGCGGGAGGCTAATTGAGAGATCTTTGGTGTTATCAGGGTAAGTCAATCCCGTTTGCGTACCAGTGCCAAAATAATAAGTACCATTCACGCCATAATGTGGCATCGCCCGAATTCCTCCAGAAATGGCTTTAAATGCTCGCGTTGAAAAGCTATGTTTCCACACATTTGCCAAAATATTCACTTGGTCAAAAGCAATGCTGGCTTGAGAATAGCTTGGTTGATAACCGAAAAATTGCTCATAATGTTGGCAAAATTGTTGCCCTAAATAATTTTGGCTTAATCCACTTGTAGTAGACCAAATCACGCCTTCGCAAGGCTGATTTTCAGGTAAAAAAGCAGAAGGGGCATAAATGCTATAAAGCACCGCATTCGTTGGTTGTTGAGTAAAGGCGTGATGAAAATTCACCATATCTTCTGCAAAATAAGAAGCTAACACCACCATTGAGGGGAAAATTTGATGGATTGCTTTCATGGCAGTTTCAAAATCTTGTTCTTTTTTATCAAGATCCAACACTTCGACTCGCCAATGCTCTTTTTTGAGGTCAAAAATGAGCTTATCAATCCCAATATCAATCGGCTGCCATTTCACCCGAATCACTAAAATGATGCGATTTTGCAACAAATTAGGGTAATAATGCTGGTAAGTTTGCAGAAAACGGCTGACACCCGATCCATAATTAGTATCACTCGCACATACTTGGAAGATATTATCAAACTGGCTAATCGGCAGATTATGGGCTTTTTTATCTGAATTGCTGTGGGTGGCAATATGCAAATAAGGAATGCCACTTTGGGCAACTAATTCATGAATTTCTGGCGAATAGCAGGCGTAACTGGTTGAGATCGAATCCACTTCACGATCAAATAACTCATTATAGGCGTGCAAAATACTTGCCTTATCTTCCACTGAAAAGCCCACTTTTTCTAGTTGAATTATCCGCCCGTTAACCCCTCCTTGACGGTTAATCATCTCAACTGCTAGCTCTGAACCATTCAGCAGTTCTTTAGTATCAATTTGCCCAATGCCTTGTTCGACATAAGGTACTCCAAGAATGATCGGACGTTTGGTTTGGCTTTGAATGGAAAAATAAGTCTCTTGCTCAAACTTCGCTTTTTGATTGGCACGCACTTCAATTTGATGGGTTGCGAGAATAGAGTGCGATAAATGCCCAGGTGTGGGTAAACAGCAAAGTGATTGGGTTAAACCAAAAACCGCCAACGCCGTGCGATTTTCGGTTTCTGTTTTAGTAAAAATATTTTCAACATGTTTAGCGACCGTGCGTTCGCTAATACTCAATTGCTCTCCTATTTCCGCATTTGACAAGCCCGCACAAATTAAAGTCAGTAACTCAATTTCACGCTTACTTAATGCAAAAGGTAATTCATTTTTGACCGCTTGCACCAACGCAAAATCAGATTGATTCCGTAAAAAGCTAATCAAAAACCACTGATTTTGATGATTAAAATAGAAATCTAAACTGTTATAACTAGAGTACAAAAAGGCTTGAGCATATTCTGTAATGGCAGGCATACTAGCGATAAAAGTCGCACCCGATTTATCTTCCCATTCCAAAATTTCCGCCTGTTTATTCACCAAACAAGACCATTGCATACGTTCGTGCATTTTACCCTTCAAATATCATTGAAATAGTTGTATTACTATCTATTCGCATTCTTAATACTCTCAAGCTCTTCCCAGCGTTCAAAAGCCTGTTCAAGTTCGGCTTCTTTATTCGCCAGTGCTTGTAATTTTTCTTGGGTGTAATCTACCTCTTTGCTGAAGAAATCGGCTGAACTTATCTCTGTTTGTAGAGCTTCAATTTCCGCTTCAAGGGCTTCCATTTGTGTAGGCAATGCTTCCAGTTCACGTTGTTCTTTGTAAGACAGCTTCACTTTTTTCGCTTCTGTTTTTGGTTTTTCTTGTTTTGTAGACTCGCTTACAAGCGGTTCATTTTTCTTCTGATTTTGCAATTGTTCTGCTTGATTTGCATGGTAGTTTTGTTGCTGCTGTTTTGCATCAAAATAACCACCGATGTATTGATTCAACACGCCATTACCTTCAAAGAAATAGCACTCTTCCACGGTGTTATCAATAAATTGACGGTCGTGGCTGACGATTAACAAGGTACCCTGATAATCGGCAAGTAGCTCTTCTAACAGCTCTAAAGTTTCCACATCCAAATCATTGGTCGGTTCGTCCAGAATCAGTAAGTTATTGGGCTTGAGCAATAATTTTGCTAATAAAAGACGGTTACGTTCGCCACCTGATAAGGCTTTAACGGGCGTCATTGCACGTTTTGGCGGGAATAAGAAATCTTGCAAATAGCCAAGCACGTGGCGTTTTACCCCGTTGACTTCAATGTCTTGCTTGCCGTCGGCAACGTTATCCATCACCGTTTTTTCTAAATCTAACTCTGCACGGTATTGGTCGAAATAAGCTATATCTAACTTGGTTCCGCAACGAATTGTACCCGAAGTGGGTTGCAATTCGCCTAATAACAGTTTGATGAAGGTAGTTTTACCGCAACCATTTGGACCAACTAAGGCGATTTTATCGCCACGTTGAATGGTCGCAGAGAAATTTTTAAGTAGAGTTTTACCTTCCACTTCGTAGTTTGCATTCTCAATTTCAAACACGATCTTACCTGAACGGGCGGTGCTATCTAGCTGAATTTTGGCTTTACCCTGCACTTCGCGGCGGTTGCGACGCTCTTCACGCAATTTTTTTAAAGCACAGACTCGCCCTTCATTACGCGTGCGGCGGGCTTTAATGCCTTGGCGAATCCAAACTTCTTCTTGAGCCAATTTTTTATCGAAAAGCTCATTTTGTAAGGCTTCGACACGTAAATCTTCCGCTTTGGTCTCTAAATAGAGATCATAGTTGCTTGGGTAAGAAACGAGCTTGCCGCGATCTAAATCGACAATGCGAGTTGCCATTTTGCGAATAAATGAACGGTCGTGCGAGATGAAGATAATAGAGCCTTTGAAATTGAGCAATAGATCTTCAAGCCAAGTGATGGCTTCCACATCTAAGTGGTTGGTTGGTTCGTCTAATAACAGAATATCGGGATCAGCAACCAAGGCACGGGCAAGGGCAGCACGGCGAACCCAACCACCTGAAAGTTCGCAGAGTTTTTTATCTGGATCAAGCTCTAGCAATTTCAGCGTATCTTGAATACGGTTTTCAAACTGCCAGCCGTTGTTGTGTTCAAGTTGAGCTTGCACTTGTGACAATTTTGCCAACAGCTCATCGCTGTAATCGGTCAACATTTGTTGCGAAATGTGGTGATATTGCTTCAATAAGTCGCTTAAATGGGCGATACCTTCAGCAACATATTCAAACACGGTTTCTTGAATATGGCGTGGCGGATCTTGCTCAAGACGTGTCACAATGATGTCTTTTTCAAAAATCAACTTGCCATCGTCTAATTGCACTTCGCCTGCAAGTACTTTCATTAACGTTGATTTTCCCGCTCCATTGCGCCCCACTAAACAGACTCGTTCGTTAGGTTCAATATGTAATTCGGTATGATCTAAAAGTGGGAAATCCCCGAAGCCTAAATAGGCGTTTGATAGGTTTAGTAATGCCATAAAATTTGTATAAGAAAGTAAAATTGCCCGTATTTTAGCAGATTTGTATAAGTGAAGTGAGGTAAATAAGTTAAAATGAATCAGAAATCAATACTGTTTTGAGCATAAAAATACAAAAGTCGCTATTATTTAAAATAGCGACTTTTTTATTAATTAGAGAGATAACTTCTACAATTATTTAACTAAATCTTTTAATGCTTTACCAGCAACGAATGCTGGGATTTTAGCTGCTGCGATTTTGATCTCTTCGCCAGTACGTGGGTTACGACCAGTACGTGCTGCACGCTCGTTTACTTTGAAAGTACCGAAGCCGATTAATTGAACAGCATCACCTGCTTTTAAGCTTTCAGATACTGCTTCTAACGTTGCTTCTAAAGCTGCTTTAGCATCTTTTTTGCTTAAGTTTGCTTTTGCTGCGATAGCATCAATTAATTCACTTTTGTTCATAGTTTAATCCTCAAAGATTGTTTAGTTATGGCGAAAATCGCCGAAAAGGTTGATATAACTTAGTGTAGCTTAATTCAAAGTTCGAATTTCTCAAATAGGCAAATATTATTTTTTATCAAAAAATAATTCTACTGGTTAAAAATTATACCAACATTACTTATTCCCGTACTTCTGATCTCATTTTTAAGGTCTAAAATCAAGGGAACATCACGCTCTTCGCATTCGTTGAGTAGGCGGTAAATTTGCCATTGCACATCTAATTCTTCTTGAATTTCTTCTGAGTTTTTTAGCTCAACTTCGCTTAATTCTCGTTCATTTTGCATTTCTAAATAGCTTGCAACGGTGCCAAGCGAGATTTGACTAATGCGAATCGCTTGTTCAAGTGTTGAACCTGCAATGATACTATGTAGCAACTCAGAAAGGGCTTCGCACGCTTCTTGAGCTGGAAGCACGCCGAAAAATTCATATTCGTTCACATCTGGAATGATGTTTTCCAATTTTTCTAGCTGATTATCAAAGTTAATTTTCGCTCCTTTAACGGTGAGATGTTCCCAAACAAGATTTAAGATGTTCTGATAGAGCTTCGCATTCTCTTCTTGCTCAGCAACGTGGCAGAACATTTGAAAGTTAGGGTACATTCTTTCACACAAACATGCCATAAAGGTAAGGTGTTGCCAAGGTTCAAAGCGTTCTATACGTTTGTGGATAGGATTTCGCATATTATTCCTCGTGATAGTTAATGATGAAGCGGTCGAAATTCGCAAAAGTTTTGCAAAATTCCGCCGCTTGTCACCAATAATTACTTATGGTACTGCTTCGAAAACTCGTGAATTGCATCCACAAACACTTTCGGGCTTTCCGCTGGGACATCTTGATGGATGCCGTGCCCGAGGTTGAATACGTGTCCGGAACCTTTGCCAAAACCTGCAAGAATGTTTTTTACTTCTTGCTCAATGCGTGCAGCTGGTGCGTATAATACGCTTGGGTCCATATTGCCTTGCAGTGCCACTTTGTGCCCTACGCGTTTTTTCGCCTCACGAATATCAACGGTCCAGTCTAAACCAACCGCATCGCAACCTGTCTCTGCAATTGCTTCAAGCCATAATCCGCCCCCCTTGGTGAATAGGGTAACTGGCACTCTTCTGCCTTCATTTTCGCGAATTAAACCTTCCACGATTTTTTGCATATATTGCAATGAGAAGGTTTTGTACTCTTCGTGAGCCAATACTCCGCCCCAAGTGTCGAACACCATGACCGCTTGAGCACCCGCTTTGATCTGTGCATTCAAATAAAGGGTCACACTGTCAGCAAGTTTATCTAATAAGGCATGTAAAATTTGCGGATCGGCATACATCATTTTTTTGATTTTGGTAAAAGCCTTGCTTGAACCACCTTCAACCATATAGGTTGCTAATGTCCACGGGCTGCCTGAGAAGCCTATTAACGGCACTTCGCCTTTTAATTCACGGCGAATGGTGCGAACAGCATTCATGACATATTGCAATTCGCCTTCAGGATCAGGGATTGGCAAGCTCTCTACTTGGCTTTTGTTCTCAATTGGACGAGCAAATTTAGGACCTTCGCCAGCACCGAAACTTAATCCTAATCCCATTGCATCAGGAACAGTCAAAATATCTGAGAATAAAATGGCAGCATCTAACGCATAACGGCGTAAAGGTTGTAAAGTCACTTCACAGGCTAAATCCGCATTGCGACAAAGCGACATAAAATCGCCTGCTTGAGCACGAGTTGCTTTATATTCTGGCAAATAACGACCTGCTTGACGCATCATCCAAACGGGCGTCATATCCACAGGTTCGCGTAACAGGGCTTTTAAATAACGATCATTTTTAAGCTGAGTCATAATTATCCTTATTCTTCAAAATTAGTGCAGTTGAGTTTTATTTGTAGGCATCGCATTTAAAGCGAAATTGCTGTGTAAAAAAAGTGCAAGCACACGCAGATATTCGACAACCTCTTCGCCTGCTTCGATAAGTTCTTCGTTTTTATCATCGTCGTGGTAGCCAAGACGTGAAATCTCTTCTAAATCGTCAATTGCTTCGCCGATTTCATCTTTTTCTTCACTTAATTTGGGTTGAGCTAAACCCAATCCCAAAATAAAGTGGCTTGTCCATTCCGCGATACTATCAGCAAGAGCGAAGCCATCGTTTTCATCTTGAGGTAACCAAAGGCTGAAAAGCGTGTTAGCTTCCGTATAACTAGCAGTCAATTCTTGATAAAAATTTTCCAATGTTTTAAGAGGAGCTTGAGAAAAAGCGTGCCCATCATTGGTGAATTGGTAAGTTAAGGTTTTCCAAGACTCATCTTGTACACCGCCAACAATTAAGCCACTTAAAAAGCCATGAAATTCGGCTGGAGTGAGCTCAAGTTGTAGTTGCGTAACGAGCCCTTTAAATTCTGCCGGTGTTGTCATATCAATAAAATCAGAGGGTCATCAATAAGACTCGCATAATAGCAAAAAAACGGAGAATAAGGGATAAAAATCCGACTATTGTGCTGATTTACCTCAAAATAATTAAAAGAGAGGAATTAAATTCACCGATTTTCTATTTATGATTAAATTGAATAATGGCATAATAAACCAATTTTTATTGACTAATTTACTATTGATAAGGACAGCTCGCTATGTCGGCAAATAACATTGAGATACAACTTTTTGGGCAAATTTTGCGATTGAATTGTCCACCTGATCAGAAAGAAAATCTACTTATTTCCGCGCAACATTTGGAGGAGCGAGTAGGCGTTCTAAAAGAACAATCGGGCATTATTCAGTTAGAAAAAGTGTTAGCAATCGTAGCACTTAATCTAAACTATGAACTTGAGCTTGAAAAACAACACAACGAAAACAATAAAAATGTGTTGCAAAACTGTATTCAACAGCTTGATAGTTCATTGAATAAACTCCAGCCAACCGCATCAATTACGGTTGATGAATAACTATTATATGCTCGTCTAAAAGCTAGACAAACGTAAAATAAATTACGTTTAAGACTAGGAAAAAAGGCAAAATTCCGTTAATATTCTAACCCGTCTGGGGTGTGCGTTATTGGTTACGTCCCTGAGCCGATAATTTAAAACTTTGAGTTGAGCATCCAGTTGTTGGTGAGCATGCTTACTTTAAGTAAGAAGCCTAAAAACAAATACGTTCGACTCCCTTGAACCTTCTGGTTCAAGGACTATTACCAATAGCGGCACTTCGGACACCTCATCATCTATTTGCTATGCAATCTTCCATTCAAACAGACCGCCAAGTTCTTCGTAAACAACTTCTTGAAAAACGCTCACATTTATCGGCTGAAAAACAGTTACAGGCCTCATACGATCTCGTTCCTATTGCATTAGATATTATCGAAAAACAGCAAGCTGAACATATCGCTGTTTATTTGCCATTTAAACACGAAATTTCACCGCTTGTATTAGTTGAAGAGCTACGTAAACAAGGCAAAAAATGCTACTTACCGATTATTCATCCCTTCTCAAAAAACAATCTGCTATTCTCTCGTTTCAAAGCTAACACACCGTTAGAAAAACATCCGTGGGGCTTGTTACAACCGAAATTAGATGTAAGGAATGTGATCCCAACTTCGCAAATTGAGATGATTTTCACACCGCTTGTTGGCTGTGATAAACAGCTTGGGCGACTTGGCTACGGTGGCGGTTTTTACGATCGCACTTTTGAACAAAATCCAAAAGCAATTCGCGTAGGGCTGGCTCACACTTGTCAATGTGTAGAAAAGCTACCACTTGAGCCTTGGGATAAACCGCTGCATCATTTAATTATTGCGAAATAAACCCGCTTAAATCAAAAAAATCCTCCTTTTTATGAGGTTTAAGTTGAAATTTTACAAAAAATCAGTAATCTCTTTTCTTTAAAATTTTAAGAGGATACATAATGTTTGGCTTAGATCCAACCGTAACTACTTTCCTGATTTATTTGTTAGGAATGATCTTAATTGGCTTTATCGCCTATCGTGTTACCAATAATCTCTCTGATTACATCTTAGGTGGGCGTCGCTTAGGGAGCTTTGTTACCGCACTTTCTGCGGGCGCATCAGATATGTCTGGTTGGTTGCTAATGGGATTACCAGGGGCAATTTATGCGGGCGGTTTAATTGAAGCTTGGTTGGCAATTGGCTTAACATTAGGAGCTTATCTTAACTGGAAATTGGTTGCAGGGCGTTTACGTGCGCACACAGAATATTTTGGCGATGCTTTAACTTTACCAGAATATTTCCACAACCGTTTTAGCGATAAAACCCGTATCATCAAAATCCTATCTGCACTGATTTTCTTACTTTTCTTTGCTGTTTATTGTGCTTCTGGCGTTGTAGCTGGTGCTCGCGTATTCGAAAATCTCTTTGGCGTGCCTTACGCTGATGCTATCTGGTATGGCGCTGTTGCTACGATTCTTTATACCTTTATCGGCGGTTTTTTAGCGGTAAGCTGGACGGATACCATTCAAGCCACATTGATGCTTTTCGCATTAATTCTTACACCTGTTTTTGTGCTGATGAATATTGGTGGCTTTGAGGTAATGGAGGCAGCTATCACACATGCAGAAACAATCGCTCAACGTAACTACAACGATATGTTTACAGGCACAACCTTGCTGGGCGTAGCGAGTTTAATGGCATGGGGTTTAGGCTATTTTGGTCAGCCACATATTGTGGTTCGTTTTATGGCTGCAGAAGGCGTTAAATCACTCGAAAATGCTCGTCGCATTAGTATGACGTGGATGATCATTTGCCTTGCTGGTGCAATCGGTATTGGCTATTTTGGTATGGCTTATTTCTTCGTACACCCAGAACAAGCTAGTGTAGTAAGCCATAACAACGAACAAATTTTCATTGAACTGGCAAAATTATTATTCAACCCTTGGATTGCTGGCATCTTACTTTCTGCTATTTTGGCTGCTGTAATGAGCACACTTTCAGCCCAACTATTGATCTGCTCAAGTGCAATTACCGAAGATTTATACAAAGGCATCCTTCGTCCAGAAGCCTCTGATAAAGAACTCGTTTGGTTAAGCCGTTTAATGGTGCTCGCTGTTGCTGCCCTTGCAATTTATATCGCTCAAGATCCAAACAGTCAAGTATTTGGATTAGTAAAAGATGCGTGGGCAGGTTTTGGCTCTGCATTCGGTCCAATTGTTTTACTCTCTTTATTCTGGAAACGAATGAACGGTTTAGGCGCTATAGTTGGAATGCTTACAGGGGCATTAATTGTTTATTTCTGGAAAGATTTAACCGCTTTATTTGAATTACCAGAAATGTATTCTATGATTCCAGGTTTCTTACTTGCAACACTGATGATTGTCGTGATTTCTCTCATCACACCAGCACCAAATGCAAAAATATCCGAAACCTTTCAAAAAGCGAATAAAGCATATTTCAATGAAATACAATAATCATTACTTAATTTAATCGCAAAATCCTTTTAATTGTTAAACAGTTAAAAGGATTTTTTCTCTCTCCCATATCCAAGCGGTCTGATTTTTAGTATAATTTACTTTCAGTTGTCGAAAGATAACCAATTTGTTTTTATTATCACAACTGAGAAAACTTCCATGAACAATCAAACCATTAGCAGACCGAAACAAGCCTTTGTAGGCTTACAAATGCTCTTTGTTGCTTTCGGTGCTTTAGTGTTAGTTCCGCTTATCACGGGGCTCGATCCAAATACCGCACTACTTACTGCAGGTGTCGGTACTCTCCTTTTCCAACTCTGTACCAAACGTCAAGTACCTATTTTCCTCGCCTCCTCTTTCGCTTTTATTGCGCCAATTCAGTATGGTGTGCAAGAATGGGGAATTGCAGTCACTATGGGTGGTTTAGCGTGTACGGGCCTGGTTTACCTCTGTTTAAGTACCCTTGTAAAATGGAAAGGTGCACAAATTATGGACAGAATTTTCCCGCCTGTGGTTGTTGGCCCAGTGATTATCATCATTGGTTTAGGCTTAGCACCTGTGGCAGTTGATATGGCATTAGGCAAAAATACGAATGGTGCGATTTCACAAGACACTGCAATGTTTGTTTCAATGGTCACCTTAATTACCACTGTGATTGTTGCCGTCTTCGCCAAAGGCTTGATGAAGCTCGTGCCGATTATGTTTGGTATCGTTGTGGGTTATCTACTATCTCTCTTCTTAGGCATTGTAGATTTCACGCCAGTTCAAAATGCATCTTGGTTTGATTTACCTACAATCACAACGCCAGAGTTCCGTTTGGATGCGATTTTATACTTGCTTCCCATTGCTATCGCACCAGCAGTTGAACACGTGGGCGGGATTATGGCAATCAGCTCTGTAACGGGTAAAGACTTCCTGAAAAAACCAGGCTTACACCGTACCTTATTGGGCGATGGTATCGCAACCTCTGCAGCATCAATGATCGGTGGTCCACCAAATACAACCTATGCTGAAGTAACTGGCGCGGTAATGCTTACCAAAAACTTCAACCCAACCATTATGACTTGGGCGGCTTGTTGGGCTATTGCTATTTCATTCTGCGGAAAAGTGGGTGCATTCTTGCAAACCATTCCAGGTGTTGTAATGGGCGGTATTATGATGCTTGTCTTCGGCTCAATCGCTGCAGTAGGGATGAGTACGCTTATCAAAGCGAAAGTAGATATGGGTGAAGCACGCAACCTTGTAATTGTTTCCGTCGTAATGACCTTTGGTATTGGTGGTATGCTTATCAATGTAGGCGAATTTTCACTTAAAGGCATCAGCCTTTGTGCAATTGCTGCAATTCTGATGAATTTAGTTTTACCAAAAGCATCAGGGCAAATGTCAGAATAATTTATTCAAAAAATGAAGGATAAATAGTTGGTAAAAAATTAGATGTTTCCTTATTAATTAAGGTTTTAACTCGTTTTTACCAACTTTTTTCCTACATACTCATTCTAAAACATCCTTCTCTTCGGCTCAAAACTAACTTTTTCTTGTCCAGAGCGTTGTGTGACAATCACTTGCTCCCCTTCCTCAAGCCCAGACAGAATTTCTGTATATTGGCTATCTTTTAAGCCTGTTTGCACTGTTTTTTCTTCCACTTTATTATTTTTCAGCACTTGCACAACCGTTTGATCGCCTTGTTTTTTCAGTGTGGAAGTCGGCACAACAAGCACATTCTCACGTTTAGCAATGTTGATTTGCCCTTGTACCGTCATACCAATTCGCAATCTATTTTCGGAATTACCTACAAGCGAATTGGCATAATAATAAACCGCTTCGGTATTTCCTGATTCTTCGGTGTAATTGTTGTCAGTTAATGTTGTTAAAGCAGGATCAACGGTATCAATCTTACTCTCATAAGGATGGTTTGGTTCAGCCAATGTGGTAAAGCGGATCGATTGCCCTGCTTGTACTTGTGCAATATCGCCTTCTGAAACTTCCAGCTTAATCAACATTTTAGACAAATCAGCTACTTGTACAATCGTTGGTGAAGTTTGGTTTGAGTTTACCGTTTGTCCAACCGAGATGGGCACAGACACAATCACCCCATCCATTGGGGAAAGGATTTGGGTGTAATTTAAATTGGTTTTTGCATCACTTACCGAAATTTGGGCGGATTTAATTTGCGATTTTGCTTCGTCCACGCTAGCTTTAGCAGAGGCAAGCGTATTTTTTGCGGTTTCTAACTCAGAAAGTGAGGTGCTGTTCGTTTTGTAGAGCTGGCTTAAACGGTTGTAATTCGATTGTGCAACATCAAGCGCCACTTGTGCCGATTTCAATTTCGCTTGATAAGAGGCTAGATTTGCTTCCGCCGTGCTTAAGCTGTTACTTTGGTTGCTAGCATCAATTTCTGCAATCAAATCTCCTTTTTTAACCGCTTGTCCAAGTTTGACGTTGAGAGAAATGATTTTACCAGACACCTGAGCGCCTACTTCGGTGCGTTGGCTTGCTCGCACAGAGCCTGTTGCTAGAACGCTTTTATCAAGCGTCATTTTAGTTACAGGTTCGGTGATGTAGTAAATTTGCTCAGCATTATCGCTGCTTTTTATATAAAAATAACTCGCTACACCAATTGCCAGTAGCAAGCCCAAAATAATCGGTTTTAATTTCATTCAATATCCAAATAGTAGTTTAACAAGCGGTGATTATTGACTGATTTTTTGCAGATTGGTTCAATCTTCTTCTTACCTGTGATCTTTACTCCTATATTCCGTAGGAAAGAGCAACATTCACTCTCTCCCCTCGTGGGAAAGAGACAGATTGACGCAATGCTCAGTTGCGGCAAGCAGAGAGAGGGGAAGAGAGAGTGTGATATCACAACTGCAAAAGATCATTCAAAATTGCCCGCTTACCCCTCTTCCGAATTTCAATGCTGAACGCCTTGAAATTATCACTCTCCCACAAGGAGCGAGGGTATATGCTTACTAAGTTAAAAAATATCCCTAATATATCTAGCCACTGCTTCATCTTTATTAAACCCAATCACTTCATTATTGGGCAAGGCTTTTTTCAAACGTGGGTCAGCATTGCCCATCACACAGCCTTTGCCTGCTTGTTTAAGCATTTCAAAATCGTTCATTCCATCGCCAAAAACAAGGCAATCTTTGAGCGTGTAGCCTCGGCGTTCGGCAAGTTCTTCTAAGGCGTTGGCTTTGGAAACACCTTTGTTCATCACTTCTAAACATTGTGGCGTGGAGTAAACCATATAAACTTGGTCGCCATATTGCTCACGGATTTTTTTCTCAATAGGCAAAAGGTCTGCTAATTCTTTACCGATAAAAAAGACTTTTTCCGTTTGCTTGCCGTGATGATGTTTAAAATCGACCACTTGATAGGTAAATCCCGAATCTTTGTGGAATTTGCGTAGCGATTCTAAATCAATGTTGATAAACCACTCATCACCTTGATAAGTGTTTAAACAAATGCGTGAGGAGTCAAATTCTACTTGCATAAGCTCAACAGCAAGATCTTCAGGTAAGTGATGGTTTAAGACACATTCACCCGAAAGAAAATTCGCTCGTGCACCATTTGATGTGACTAACATCGCTTCATCTACATTCACTTTACGAATAATATGTTTTACATCTGGTAAGCTGCGACCCGTGGCGATATAAATATCAATGCCTTTTTTGGCAAGTTGGCTGAGGGTTTCAATCGTAAAATCACCGATTTTATGCTCGGCATTTAGCAGTGTGCCATCCAAATCTGAAATAATGGCTTTATAGGGATATGTCATTTTCTTTACCTTTTGACAAAAATTTACGATAGGCTATCAAAATTCAGCTACTCTCGCAAAGCAAATAGCGATTTCTTATAGAATATATCAAAAAGTAATTTATTTTCTTCATAAAGTAATTATAAAGATAAAAAATCCTCTATTTACAAATCTAGTTTGCGTTTATATAGTAATCCTTGAATATTAACTATATTTATATCTAAAATAGATTTATTTTTTGGTTTTTTATTCTATACACTGATTTAAAAATATAAGATAATCGTTTGCTTTAAGTGAAAAATGCTATTGACATAGATTTTTTTACCGCTATGATAACGCCCATCAACTGAATAACAATGCAAACATAAACACACACAACACACATGGAAAAACTACTTTCACTCCGATTATCTCTGTTATCGCATTCCGTGCGAGGCTAAAGGTTATCTGAAAGAAGTTAGTTCACTATCCAAACTTTGCCCGCATATCCTCCGATTATGCGGGTCTTTTTTTATCTAGAATACTTAAACGCAAGTTTAATAAGGAATGTTTATGGCAAACAATAATGTAATTATTTTCGATACCACCCTTCGTGATGGCGAGCAGGCACTGAAAGCAAGCTTAACGGTAAAAGAGAAATTGCAAATCGCATTGGCGTTAGAGCGTTTAGGCGTGGATGTGATGGAAGTAGGCTTCCCCGTTTCTTCCGCGGGCGATTTTGACTCTGTAAAAACCATTGCACAAAACATCAAAAACAGTCGTGTTTGCGCCCTTTCTCGAGCGGTAGATAAAGATATTGATGTGGCAGCAGAAGCGTTAAAAGTGGCGGAAGCTTTTCGTATTCACACCTTTATTGCAACCTCAGCACTCCACGTTGAAGCGAAACTTAAACGCTCTTTTGAAGATGTCGTAGAAATGGCAATTCACGCAGTAAAACGTGCGAGAGGCTACACCGATGATGTCGAATTTTCGTGTGAAGATGCAGGGCGTACAGGGATTGATAACATCTGCCGTATTGTTGAAGCTGCGATTAAAGCTGGAGCAACAACGGTAAATATCCCAGACACAGTGGGCTACTGCTTACCAACCCAGTACGGCAGCATTATTGCTGATGTGGTAAACCGCGTGCCAAATATCGATAAAGCAGTAATTTCGGTGCACTGTCATAACGATTTAGGGATGGCAACCGCAAATTCTTTAACTGCGGTGTTAAACGGTGCACGCCAAATTGAATGTACCATCAACGGCATCGGAGAACGCGCAGGCAACACTGCGCTTGAAGAAGTGGTAATGGCAATCAAAACCCGTCAAGATATGTTCAACGGCTTGGACACTCGCATTAACACTCAAGAAATTCATCGTGTAAGCCAAATGGTAAGCCAGCTTTGCAATATGCCAATTCAACCGAACAAAGCAATTGTGGGCAGTAATGCGTTTGCACATTCATCCGGCATTCACCAAGATGGTATGGTGAAAAATAAAAACACCTACGAAATTATGTCGCCAGAAACTATTGGCTTGAAAAAAGAGAAATTAAATTTAACCGCTCGTTCAGGTCGTGCTGCGGTGCGTAATCATATGGCAGAAATGGGTTACCAAGATAGCGATTACGATTTAGATAAACTTTACACAGCATTCCTTGAACTTGCCGATAAAAAAGGTCAGGTGTTCGACTACGATTTAGAAGCCCTTGCATTCATTGATATGCGTTCTGGCGATGAAGATCGTTTAAAATTAGATGTAATCACCTCACAAACCATTAGCACTCTTCCAGCCTCTGCATTTGTACAGGTTGAATTAGATGGCGAGAAATTAAGCCAAGTATCAAATGGCGGTAACGGTCCTGTGGATGCTGTATTCAATGCGATCTTAAACATCACAGGTTTAGATCTAAAAATGTCTCACTACAACCTTACTGCAAAAGGCGAAGGCGCAGAAGCGTTAGGGCAAGTTGATATTGTGGTAGAGCACGAAGGGCGTAAATTCCACGGCGTTGGCTTAGCGACAGATATTGTGGAATCTTCGGCTCGTGCGTTAATTCACGCCATCAACGCAATTTATCGTGCACATAAAGTGGCACATTTAAAGGCTAAAAGAGCTTAATTAACATTTAACACACTTAAAAAACGGGATTGTTACAATTAACAATCCCATTTTATTTTGTAAACTTATTATTACACTGCAAAACTATTTTTACTTTTTAGCAAAAAAGAGTAGCAAAATCTCTATTTTTCGCTACAATCAAACCGTTCATTTTTATTGACAGGTGATTGTATGAAAAATAAAACACTCGGAAGCACACTGATTGTTGCAGGAACAACAATTGGGGCTGGAATGTTAGCGATGCCTTTAACTTCAGCGGGCATTGGGTTTGGTTTTACCGTGGTTCTTCTCGTCTCTTTATGGCTGCTACTTTGCTTTACGGCATTGCTATTCGTTGAAGCGTATCAAACTGTAGATAGCGATGCAGGCTTAGGCACATTGGCAGAAAAATATTACGGCACATTTGGGCGAGTAATTTCTACCGCTGTTCTCATTATTTTCCTTTACGCTATTTTATCTGCTTATGTTTCAGGTGGTAGCTCAATTTTAGGTGGATTACTTCCAACCATTGTGGATACAGAAACCACAATCAAAATTGCGGGCTTGATTTTCACCGTAGTATTCGGAAGCTTTATTGTGGTAGGTACAACTAGCGTAGATGCCGTAAATCGCATTATTTTTGCGACTAAAATCTTGGCTTTTATCTTAGTGTTGGGGCTATTACTGCCGAAAGTAACCATAGGTCATTTATTAGCAATGCCAATCAATAATGCACTATTGATTTCTGCAATGCCGATTTTCTTTACCTCATTTGGTTTCCACGGCTCAATCCCAAGCTTAAACAAATACCTTGAAGGTAATGTAAAAGCATTGCGAATCTCGATTGTCGTCGGTACGGCAATTCCACTTATCTCTTATGTTTTATGGCAATTAGCGACTCACGGCGTATTAAGTCAAACTGAATTTATGGAAATTTTAGAGCGTGATCCAACTTTAAACGGTTTGGCAGAAGCCGCTCACTATATTACAGGCAGTTCTATTATTGGCACTACAGTTCGAATTTTCTCTGCCCTTGCTTTAATTACCTCATTCTTAGGGGTAGCATTAGGTTTATTTGAGGCGTTGGAAGATTTGCTCAAACGTGTGAACATCAATGCAGGGCGTAAAAGTTTAGGCTTGCTGACATTCTTACCGCCAATGTTATTTGCATTTTTCTACCCGCAAGGTTTTATTACCGCGTTAGGTTATGCTGGGCAAATGTTCGCGTTCTACGCTGTCGTGTTACCAATTGCGATGGTATGGCGTTTACGTAGCCAAAATGCAAACCTAGCATATCGCGTAAAAGGTGGCAAAGCCTCATTGATTATCGCGTTAGTAATTGGCGTATTTATCGTGATTGTACCATTCTTAATCCAACAAGGTTTATTGCCACAGGTTGTGGGTTAGAAATATTTCTCAAGCTGTTGATTTTGTAAAGAAATTTATAAAAGCTATTCCGCTTTGAACATTCTTTGCTAGAATGCAACCTTCTTATATACAGGAGAGCTTATGAAAAATAAAATTTTGGGCAGTGCCTTAATGATTGCAGGCACGACCATCGGTGCGGGGATGCTGGCGATGCCACTGACTTCAGCTGGGATGGGATTCGGGGTGACGTTGGTGTTGTTAGTCGGTTTATGGCTACTGCTTACCTACACAGGCTTGCTTTTTATGGAAGTTTATCAAACCGCAAAAGAGCAAGATGTCGGCGTAGCAAGCCTTGCAGAGCAATACTTCGGTATGACGGGACGAGTGCTTGCAACTGCAAGTTTATTAATTTTACTTTATGCACTTTTAGCCGCTTATATCACAGGTGGTGGTTCACTCGTTTCAGGGATTTTGCCTGAAAGTTTAGGAGCTGATAACGCATTAAAAGTTGGGATTTTAATCTTTACCCTTATTCTTGGTGCATTTGTGGTTGTAGGGATTAAAGGTGTGGACGGCTTAACCCGAGTGCTTTTCATCGGCAAAATCATTGCATTTATCGGTGTATTGATGATGATGTTGCCGAAAGCTAAATTGGAAAACCTCACCGCAGTGCCACTTGATAACTTATTAGTGATTTCAGCGATTCCGATTTTCTTCACATCTTTCGGTTTCCACGTAATTATGGGTAGCATCAATAGCTACTTAGAAGCGGACATCAAAAAAATCCGCGTGGCGGTGTTAATCGGGACGTTAATCCCATTAACCGCGTACCTCTTATGGCAATTAGCAACGCACGGCGTATTAAGCCAAAATGAGTTTGCGACATTATTAAAACAAGATGCAACCTTAAACGGCTTAGTCAAGGCGACTAGCCAAATCACAGGTAGTACAATTTTGGGCGAGATGGTTCGAATCTTCTCAACCTTGGCATTGATTACTTCATTCTTAGGTGTAGCAATGGGGATCTTTGAAGGCGTAGGCGATTTACTCAAACGCGTGAATTTACCAAATAACCGCTTAGTTTTAACCCCATTAACCTTTATTCCACCGCTTGCGTTTGCGTTGTTCTATCCAAACGGCTTTATCGCAGCATTAGGCTATGCGGGTTTACTCTTCGCATTCTACGGCTTAGTGCTTCCAATCGGCTTAGCGTGGAAAACCCGTCAACAACATCCAAATCTTCCATATCGCGTTGCAGGCGGAAACTTGGCGTTAATCGTAGCTCTGATTATGGGCGTGATTATTATGATCATTCCATTCTTAATGGAAACGGGCATTTTACCGCCAGTGGCTGGTTAATAGGCATAGTGGACAAAATTGTTGCTAACGTTTATTTTTCAAAATGTTAGCAACTCTTTTTATTTAAAAAATCTTTTATAAACATCACCTTACATTTTTTCGTTAATCCATTATGATTATTTAATTGACGCTCTAGATGGTTAAATAATCCTTCTGGCCTATGTGTCGTATTTTCGATATTTATTTCAATATACCTTTCAAAGGTGAATAAATAATTCATATAATACTTCAAACTTGTATAAGCACCTCTCACATCCCTGCATTTATAAGGAAAATAGCCCTTTTCATTCGCTTTATCACTCAGTTCTTTTAAAAAAGTTGGGGCTGTACTAGATAACGACTAAAAATTCCATTTAGGCAACATTATTGCCAATTATCCGAGAGAAAGTTAAGCCTGATAGCATAGTGCACACGGATACTTTTCGTCGTTATGATATGCTTGATGTCAGTGAATTTAGCTATTTTCGCATCAATCACAGCACGCATTTTACTGAAAATCATCACCACATAAACGGAATTAAGAATTGATAGAGTATACTCTTTATCTTTTGACTTTGATTTATCTACTTCTGTATTAGTCAAAGGTTTTGTTACTTTAGGCATTTATTCCACCTTAAACACATTTTTTGTAACCACGAGATTTCGGCATTATACCGTGGTTACAATCGTGGTTACATAAATCAGCGGTCAAATGCGTTTTAATACGTTAAGTTACGTTGATTAAAAGCAATAAAAAAGCCTTTCGAACTAGGCTACACAAGGCTTTTGTGAGCGGTTACGAAAGGCTACAATAGGAGCTATGGTGCGACTAGCTGGACTCGAACCAGTGCCCCCCACCATGTCAAGGTGGTGCTCTAACCAACTGAGCTATAGTCGCATAATTGGTTTGTATTCTATTGAAAAAGCAGAAATGATGCAACTCTTTTTCGCATCAAGCGGTTATTTATACATCATATTTTGCAAATTTATAGATCGTCAATCACCACATAAATTTTTGATACAGGACCGTGTACGCCAACCACTTTGATTAACTCAATATCCGCTGTCGCACTTGGGCCTGAGATAATGTTGATACAAGATGGCATACGTTCGCCTGCTTGGGCTTTTTGGTGCAAAATTTGTGCTAATTGTGCCACGCGTGGCAATACTTGGCTTTTACGTACTACGACAACAGAAGTCGTTGGAAGCAAGCTGGTTGAACGCCCATTGTCTTTGGTCGCAAATAACACGATACCACCAGACTCGGTTAAACCGTATTCAGCGTGAACGATCCCGATGTTTGCCGCTGCAGATTTCACGATGTTTTCTTCATCTTGCTGGAAATCCCACACGAAGCTGTCGAAGTGTGCTTTTACCGCATCAGTAATGCCCAATGCATTTAAACGTGCATCGTTATTTAACACCACGCTACCGCCACCGTATTTTTGGCAAACATCCACAACGGCTTGTGCAACATCAGCTTCTTTGGTTTCTACCACATCCACCAGTAACACTTTAGCGAAGTTCATAAATTCTTCGCAAAGCTCTTGTTGCGATAAATGGGTTAAGCGTGTGGTTGGGTGATCGTTAACAGGCGTATCCATTTGATCTGGCACGAGTTTACGTTCACGCCCCATTTTCGCCGCCAATTTATTTAAAAAATTCTCTCTATTTTCTACGTTCATTGTGTTGTCCTTTTATTTACGATTCGCAAACCACTCGCGGAAACTTTCACCTTCTGGCGTTGGTAAGTCACGTGCTTTTGTCCATTCGCCCAATGCACCTGCTTGGATTGGGGCTTTACCATTTTTGATAAATTTACCTGCCAATTTCGCACCGATTTTCACGCCCGCATTCCAAAGCGTTGGATGTGAGTTGGCAAAAGTGAAACCTTTGATTTCAATTTGTTCAAGTTTCGGTGTAAGCCCTTCTTCCACCAATTTTTCACGGTGTTTTAAGATAAGCTGTGCCAGTGGAATTTTCACAGGGCAAACGCTGTTACACGCATTACACAATGAGCAAGCATATGGTAATTCTTTGAACTCATCGTAACCGCCAAGTAACGGAGAAATCACCGCACCGATTGGGCCTGGATAAATTGAGCCGTAGCCGTGTCCACCAATTTGGCGATAAGCAGGGCAAGTGTTCAAGCACGCACCACAACGGATACAACGTAAAACTTCTTCAAATTCGCTCTCTAAAATTTTTGAACGACCGTTATCAACAATCACTAAGTGAAAATCTTCAGGACCATCAACTTCACCTTCTAAGCGAGGGCCTGTTAACCAAGTATTGTAAGCGGTTAATTTCGCCCCCACCGCACTGCGGCAAAGCATGGTGATTAACACATCCACCTCTTTGAAAGTTGGAGCGATACGTTCCATTCCCATTACTGCGATGTGTGTTTTGGGTACCGTGGTAGCCAAACGTAAGTTACCTTCATTAGTTACCAAGCAGACAGAACCTGTTTCTGGCACGGCAAAGTTACAGCCTGAAATCCCAATATCGGCTTCTAAAAAATCTTTTCGTAAGGTTTTACGCACAAAAGCGTTCATCTCTTCTGGTTGTTCGCTGCCTTCATAGCCTAAAACTTCATGCAATTCTTTGCGAATACGGTGGCGATCTTTATGAATTGCAGGCACAACAATGTGAGAAGGTTTATCACCCACGATTTGTAGTAAGTATTCGCCCAAGTCGGTTTCTACCACTTTAATTCCTTCCGCTTCTAAAACGTGGTTCATACCGATTTCTTCGGTTACCATCGATTTAGATTTCACAATGGTTTTTGCCTTTTTTTCTAATGCGACTTTGCGAATATAAGCGGTCGCTTCTTCAGCAGTTTCTGCAAAAAAGACTTTACCACCATTTTGCGTCACTTTTTCGCTTAATTGGTAAAGATACGCGTCTAGGTTTGCTAAAACGTGATTACGGAACTGTTTAGAAAGATCGCGCCACTCTTCCCAGTTACCTAATTCGTCTACCATTTTTTGGCGGTTTGCACCGATGGTTTCTTGAGCTTTTACCACCGCTTTACGCATAATTTCGTTATTAACTTGTTGGTCAACGCGTTGTTTAAATGGTAGCGTGCTTGTTTGTAAATGTGACATTTTAGGCTTCTCTCTCTTCTTGCATTAACACTTCCGCAATGTGCATCACTTTTACGTTTTTCCCTTCACGGCTTAAACGACCAGCGATATTCATTAAGCAGCTTACGTCTGCACCGACTAAATAATCAGGATCTACTTCTGAAATGTTAACTACTTTTTCTGTCACCATTTCACCTGAAATCTCTGCCATTTTTACCGAGAATGTGCCGCCGAAACCGCAGCAAGTTTGTTGGTTGTGAATTGGCATTAACTCTAACCCTTTTACATTTTGAAGTAGAGTTAATGGCTCATTCACCACGCCTAATTTACGCGTTAAGCTGCAAGATGGGTGATAAACGGCTTTGCCTGTTAAGCGTGCGCCCACGTTGGTTTTTCCTAAAACATTCACAATAAAAGCGGTTAAATCATGGAAACGATTTGCAACTTTTTCTGCACGTTTTGCCCATTCAGGTTCACCAAAACGAGTGAAATATTCTGAGTAGTTTTTGATTGCATATACGCAAGAACCCGCTGGGGCTACAATTGGATAATCATTCACTTCAAAAGTTTCAACTAATTTTTTCATTCCTGCTACGGCATCTTTTGCATATCCGCTGTTAATTGCAGGTTGTCCACAACAGCCTTGTTTTTCAAGGAAAATCACGTTACAGCCTAGTTTTTCGAGCAATAACACGCTGTTTTTCGCCACATTGCTTTTTATAATGTCTGCGATACAGGTTACATAAAAATTCACGTTCATTTGAATTCCCACCTAATAAATAAAAATAAGAAATAATCGTATTTAGAAAGCCATAAATGACAAAAGGAAGCAAATGCTTCCTTTTAGTGTTTTTCCTATAGCTGACGCCATAGGTTACGCATAAGTAAGCCCCTTTGGGACTTTCAAGCGGTTATGTTTTAAATTTCTTACATTCAGCAATGAGGTGCTGATTTATGCTTATCCTAGGGCAAAAGCCCTAGGAAATTATCTACACATTAAAGAATAATGGAATCACCGTTAAAGCAACAATTGCTGCAATAACACCGTAGATAAACATTGGTACTACAGTTTTCTTAATGATTGCACCCTCTTGGTTTTCGATACCTAATACAGAGTTTACTGCTACGATGTTGTTGATACACACCATATTACCCATTGCACCGCCTGCAGATTGTAATGCAAGAACAAGTGAAGCAGAGAGACCTGTAATTTCAGCTGTTGATAATTGTACACTACCGAATGTTAAGTTCGAAACGGTATTTGAACCTGAGAAAAATGCACCTACTGCACCTAAATATGATGCGAAAATTGTCCAATATTCCCCTGTCGCGTGAGCAAAGCTACGACCGATGATTTTCACCATTGACTCATCGCCACCCACTAACATTAAGTTCACCATAATTAACGCGCCGATTAGAGCGATGAATGGGTTACGAACTTGTTTTAAGCTGCTTGAGAAAATACCTTTCACATTGCTTGCAGACATTGAGAACACAGGAATTGCGATTAATACTGTGATTACAAATGGAATCAACGCTGGTACATAAAGTAATTTATAGCTTGCGTTCATACCTGTGCCGAAGATATTTTTCAGGCTGAAAATTAAACCTTCACTGATCTCAAAGTGACCTAATGAACCTAATTGCATACCGACCCATTCAGTCGCATTGTTCATCATTGCTTTGAATGGTAATTGTTTAACACGGGTTAAGATTAAGAAAACAATTAATAAACCTGTTGGTAACAATGCTTTTGCAACTTCTTTACCTGTTACGGCGGTGTTATCTAAAGTATTTTCTACTTTCGCTAAACCAACGCCTTTATTTGCTAAGAAGATTGATAAGAACATACCAATTGCACCACCTACTAATGATGGGAACTCGTAGTTTACTTGAGCAAGTAAGAAATAAGGTGCTACGCAAGCTAATACACTTAAGTAAATGAAAACGATATTTTGACGAATTTCTTTCCAAGTTACGATAAAACTTAACGCAATCACAGGAATGATAAATGCCGCAATTGAGTGAATCGTTGCTGTCATAGAACCAATCTCTAAGATTTTATCTTCTGGAAGGTTCAATGGACCGAAACCGAACCATGTTGGTGTACCTACTGCACCGAATGAAACTGGCACTGAGTTCATAATTAACGCAACAATCGCCACACGAATTGGGTTGAAACCTAAACCCACTAAGATTGGTGCTGCGATGGCTGCTGGTGTACCGAAGCCACTTGCCCCTTCAATCATAAAAGCAAACGCCCAACCGATAATCATCAACTGTGCTACAGGGTTTGGGTTAATGTTACCTAACCATTTACGCAGTGTGTTTGTTACGCCAGACACTTCCGAGAAGCGGTTAAAGAGAATCGCACCAAAAATAACCGTTACAGGCGTTAATACATCCACCACCGCTGATGCAATTTTTGCACTAATAATAGAAACATCCGTTGCAAAGAAGACCAAATGAATAATTAATACTACTGCTGCAATCCAAGGTAAAGCAACATAAGATGGAAGAGCATTACGTTTTACCATTAGGTAAATCAATAATACTATTGGGAAAATACTAAGAAATAGAGCCATAAGGTTCACCTACAAAAAAGAAATATTTTTTTCTGATAGCAATTGCTAATCGGGCTCGATTGTAAACAACTTATTAAATAAAGATAGGATAATGTTACAGTTTTGTGAATTAGATCACGCTTTTTAAGTTTAATTGATTAAAAAATAGAAGAACTATTTTCGAGATAATTCAAAAGAGGTAGCGATTTTTAGCCCAACTACCCAACTAAAATCGTTTAGCGTGCTTTTAGTATAGGTTTAAAATGAAAGTTATTCATAATAAAGAAACGAAATTTTCAACTTGAGTAAAGTGAAAGTTTGTTACAATTCTTATAACAGATTTAAATGACAACAAAGGATTTTTTATGTCTCACCTTTTCCCAAATGCACAACCTCGTATTTCCGCCCCGTTCCGTTTTGATATTGTCGGCAGTTTTTTACGCCCTGAAACGTTAAAACACGCTCGTCAGCAATGTTCTTGTGGTGATATTTCTTGTGCAGATTTAACCCAGGTGGAAGATAGCGAAATTGCCAAACTGGTTGAACACCAAAAAGCGGTAGGCTTACACGCGGTGAGCGATGGCGAATTCCGCCGTACATTCTGGCACTTAGATTTCTTGAGTGCCCTTGATGGTGTAGAAGAAGTAGATGCAGAAAAATTCTCAGTACAATTCAAACATCACAACGTTCGTCCAAAAACCTTAAAAATCGTGGATAAAATTGATTTCTCTGAATCGCATCCATTTGTAGAGCATTTCCGTTCGTTACAAAAATTAGCAGGCGATACCGAAGTAAAATTAACCATTCCTTCGCCATCAATGTTGCATTTAATTACTAACGTACGTGCAACGGATTATGTGGCGATTCCACGTTACGAAAACAACAACCAACAACTTTTAGATGATATTGCAGATGCTTACATCAAGGCAATGCAAATTTTCTACCAATTAGGCTGCCGTAATCTTCAATTAGACGACACAAGCTGGGGCGAATTTTGTGCAGAAGATAAGCGTAAAGCTTACCAAGAGCGAGGTTTCGATTTAGACCAAATCGCTAAAGATTACGTGTATATGGTAAACAAAATCATTGATGCGAAACCTGCTGATCTTGCGATTACGATGCACATTTGTCGCGGTAACTTCCGCTCAACGTGGTTCTCCTCAGGCGGTTATGAGCCTGTGGCAGAAACATTATTCGGCACTTGCCGTGTCGATGGTTTTTTCTTGGAATACGATAGCGACCGCTCGGGCGATTTCAAACCTCTCCGCTTTATTAAAGATCAACAAGTGGTGCTTGGCTTGGTAACTTCAAAAAGTGGCGAACTCGAAAATCGTGATGAAATCATCGCTCGCATTAAAGAGGCAACGCAATATGTGGATATCAATCAACTTTGCTTAAGCCCGCAATGTGGTTTTGCTTCAACCGAGGAAGGAAATATCTTGACCGAAGAACAACAATGGGCGAAACTTGCATTTATTCGAGAGATTGCCCGCGAAGTTTGGGGCGAATAAAAAGAAATAACAACAGATGAAAAACGCACTTCGGTGCGTTTTCTTTTTAAGGTCAAACGATGCAATTAACCCTTCCACCGCTTAGCTTATATATTCATATTCCTTGGTGCGTGCAAAAATGCCCATATTGCGATTTCAACTCCCACGCACAAAAAGGCATTATTCCTGAAGCTGAATATATCGAACACCTACTTGCAGATTTATCGCAAGATTTGACCGCTTACAAAGAGGCTATTGGCGAGAGAAAAATCTATTCCATCTTTATTGGCGGCGGCACGCCAAGCCTATTTTCAGCCGAAGGCATCGGGCATTTATTGAGCGAAATTCAAAAACGCATTCCCTTTGAACAAGGCTTAGAAATTACCCTTGAAGCCAATCCTGGTACGGCAGAAGCAGAGCGTTTTATTGGTTACGCTAAAGCTGGTGTAACTCGCATTTCAATGGGGATTCAAAGTTTCGAGCCAGAAAAATTACTCAAACTTGGGCGAATTCACGACAGCCAAGAGGCGAAACAAGCAGTCAAATTTGCTCAAAATGCTGCAAGTGCAGGCTTAAAAAGTTTTAACATCGATTTAATGCACGGCTTGCCAAACCAATCGGTAAAACAGGCATTGGAAGATTTAAAACAAGGTATTGCGTTAAACCCACCGCATCTTTCTTGGTATCAACTCACCATTGAGCCAAACACAATGTTTTATTATCGCCAGCCAACATTGCCTGATGACGATGAGCTGTGGGATATTTTCGAACAAGGGCATCAGCTTTTAACTGAAGCAGGCT
Source organism: Pseudohaemophilus paraphrohaemolyticus (assembly GCF_003253115.1). GTDB lineage: Bacteria > Pseudomonadota > Gammaproteobacteria > Enterobacterales > Pasteurellaceae > Haemophilus_A > Haemophilus_A paraphrohaemolyticus_A. The sequence goes on from NZ_QEQF01000001.1 coordinate 581,212, forward strand.
ACGAACAATACGAAACCTCTGCTTACTCTAAAAAAGGTTTTCAATGCCAACATAATTTAAACTACTGGCGTTTTGGTGATTACCTTGCCATCGGCTGTGGTGCACACGGTAAAATTAGCTACCCAACGGGCGAAATTTACCGCTTTAGCAAAACCAAACATCCGAAAGGCTATATGCGTGGCGAATACCAATACAGCAAAGAGTTAATCGCCCTTGAAGATCGCCCTTTTGAGTTCTTTATGAACCGCTTCCGCTTACTCGAAGCTGTGCCAAAGGTAGAATTCGAAATGTACACAGGGTTATCGGCAAAAGTGGTTAAACCTACAATGGATTGGGCGTTGGAGCAAAATTACATTACCGAAACCGAAACAGATTGGCAAATTACCCAACACGGCAAGTTGTTCTTAAATGAACTGCTGGAGAAGTTTTTGGATTGATTAGCAAAAAAATTTAAGAAAATAACCGCTTGTGATAAGATACAAGCGGTTTATTTTTACGGAATTTTAACAAAATGAATACCTTAAAAGCAGGCAATTTGGCCCCTCAATTTACCCTTTTAAATAAAAACGAACTCCCTGTTTCTCTCTCTCAATTTGTAGGCAAAAAAGTCCTTGTTTATTTCTACCCAAAAGCCCTCACACCAGGTTGCACCACTCAAGCTTGCGCCTTACGTGATAGCCGCTCAGAACTTAACGCTTTAAACGTTGAAGTACTTGGCATTAGCCCAGATCTTCCGAAAAAATTAGCTCAATTTATTGAGAAAAAAGAGCTGAACTTTACGCTGCTTTCAGATCCAGAACATCAAGTAGCAGAAGCCTTTGGTGTATGGGGCGAGAAAAAATTTATGGGCAAAACCTATAACGGCATTCATCGCATTAGCTTTTTAATCAATGAGCAAGGCGTGATCGAAAAAGTATTTGATAAATTTAAAACTAGCGAACATCATCAAATGGTAATTGATTACCTAAAAGGGGAAAATTATGGGGCATAAAGCTATTTTTTTAGATCGCGACGGTACAATCAATATTGATCACGGTTACGTGCATAAAATCGACCATTTCCAATTTATCGAAGGCGTAGGCAAAGCGTTAAAACAGCTGCAAGATAAAGGCTATTTACTCGTGTTGGTCACAAATCAATCAGGTATTGCACGTGGTTATTTCAGCGAAGAGCAATTTACCCAACTAACTGAATGGATGGATTGGTCGCTTGATGAAGATTATGGCGTGGTGCTTGATGGTATTTATTACTGCCCACATCATCCCGAAGGCAAAGGCGAATATCGTGAAGATTGCGATTGCCGTAAGCCCAAAGCAGGAATGTTCTTCCAAGCGATTAAAGATCTCAACATTGACCCAGCCAAATCGTATATGGTGGGCGATAAATTAGAAGATTTGCTGGCTGCCGAAGCTGCAGGTGTGCAAACTAAAGTACTAGTTAAAACAGGCAAAGAAATTACAGAAACAGGACGAGAAAAAGCGGATTTAGTGCTTGATAGCTTGGTGGATTTGGTGAGATTTGTGAAATAACTTCAAGCGATAAGATTTGCAAAACAATTTGCAGATCTTACCACTGGTGTTTTATTAGGCATAGTAGACAAAATTGTTACTGAAAAGTTATTATATATCAATGCCTTACAAACACAGAAACCGACTCTAAATGCCCTGTATGTGGAAACATATCAATCATGGCAGATTTTTCTAATTTATAGCCCGCTTGAATCAGTTTTTCAGCATCACGAACTAAAGTCGCAGGGTTACAAGAAACATAAACAATGCATTCAGGATTGAGTTCACATAAGTGATCTAAAGCAAATAGTGCGCCGTTACGGGCGGGATCTAATAACACTTTGTTGAACGGTTTATCAGCCCACGGCTGATCGGCAAAGCGTTCATCCAAATTGGTTTGGAAAAATTCAACATTACTTAAGTTGTTTGTTTTGGCGTTCGCTTTTGCTTGATTAACCATTTCTTCGACACCTTCTACACCCACAACATAATTCGCTTTTTGCGCGATCGGTAGCGTGAAATTTCCCATTCCGCAGAAGAGATCTAAAATGCGATCTTGCGGTTGGATATCGAGCCAATTTAAGGCTGTTTCAACCATTTTCTGATTTAATTCACGGTTTACCTGAATAAAATCACGAATCCCGAAATGGAGTGTTAAGCCATTGATTTGATAGTAAGGAAGCTTGCCAAACCAGTGTTCTAGTTGATTCTCTTCCATCATTATAAATAAAGAAAGTTGTTCCTTTTTTGCGAATTGAAGCAGTGTTGTGCGGTTTTTCTCATTCATTTCGCCTAAGTGGCGTAAAAACATTGCAATGCCATTATCAGCAAGCACGAGCTCAATATGCCCAAGCAATTTTTTGTTTTGCCACATCACCACAAGCTGTTGCAGTTTCGGCAGTAAATCGGCAAGTGGTTTCTCTAAAATATCGCAACGTTCAAGCGGTATGATTTGGTTAGAATTTTGTAGCCTAAAGCCCATCACCCACTCATTTTTTTGTTGAGCAATGCTCAATCGAGCTCGGCGGCGGTAGTATTTGTCGCTTCCAACAATCATAGGTTGAAAATCAATAGGTGTGGCTTGCAATTTTTGCAGGCGATGAAATAGTGCTTTTTGCTTTGCCTTGCGTTGCAAGTCAAGGTCGATATGTTGCATTTGGCAACCACCACATTTAGCATAATATTGGCAAAAGGGTGTTTGACGTTTTGCAGATTTTTTCAAAATTTTGACCGCTTTTGCCCGTCCATATTGACGTTTTTCTTCCAGCGTTTGAATTTCTACCTCTTCATCGGGCAAGGCATTTTCAATAAACCAGGTTTTGCCATTGAGTTTTGCCACCCCTAAACCTTGATAATCTAAAGATTGAATTTTTACCGTTTGACGAGCGGTAGATTTTGGCGATATTTTTGCAGAGTTCTTTGCAGTATTAGGAGTATAAAAAAGAGCCATAAAATAGAGTAAATTAGTAATGATAACGACAAGAAGCAATTAAAATTGCTTCATCAGTTACGGCATAAACCAGCCTGTGTTTTTCATCAATTCGACGAGACCAAAAACCACTTAAATTAAACTTCAATGATTCAGGTTTTCCTATACCTTCAAAAGGCGTTCGTTGAATATCTTTGATGAGATTATTGGTGCGTTTTAGTTGTTTTTTGTCAGTTGCTTGCCAATATAAATAATCTTCCCAAGCGGGGGCGGCAAAGGTCAATTTCATTCAATCAATTCCCTCTCTTGCCCTTCATTTTGGCGAAGTTGCTCAATGGCTGAAAGTAAGCGTTGTGCATTGGTAGGTGAACGAAGTAAATAAGCGGTTTCCTCCAGTGAGCGATAATGTGCTAGAGAAATAAGCACACAATCTTCGCCCGTAGTGCGAGTGATTAGCACAGGCTCATAATTTTCCACGACTGAAGTCATTGTTTTGGCTAAAGTTTGACGGGCTTGCGAATAAGAAATAGCTTGCATATAAATTCCTTCAGAAAAGTTGTACAAAAGATTGTACATTTGTCGCTTAGAGAATGCAATATCAGGCTCAGATTACTTTTCTCTGCGTGAATGCAAAGCTTAAATTTGCTAAAATATTGCCTTAATGAATACAGAAAAAGAGGCGAAAATGTTTGTCGTTGGGCAAAGATGGATTAGCGAATCCGAAAATAATTTAGGTTTAGGTCTAGTTTCAAATGTAGATAACCGCACAGTGACTATTCAATTCCCTGCTGCGGAAGATGAGCGAATTTATGCGGTTTCAAATGCACCGCTTACCCGTGTGCAGTTCCAAGTGGGCGATGTGATTACCGCTCAAGAAGGTTGGAAAATGCAGGTGACGCAAGTGATGGATAATCAAGGAGTGGCGTTTTATTTAGGTAAACGAACGGATAATCAAGAAGAAAGCGTTTTGCCTGAAATGTTGCTTGATCACAAAGTCAGTTTTAGCCGCCCGCAAGACCGTCTATTTTCGGCACAGATTGACCGCTCAGATCGTTTTTCGCTCCGCTATCGAGCTTTGCAGCACCAACAAGCACAGTTCCAATCTCCGTTGCGCGGTTTGCGAGGCATTCGAGCCAGTCTGATTCCTCATCAATTGCATATTGCCAAAGAAGTAGGGCAACGTCTCTCTCCACGTGTATTACTTGCTGATGAAGTGGGTTTAGGAAAAACCATCGAAGCAGGGATGATTTTACAACAACAAATTTTTGCAGGTAGAGCGGAACGCGTGTTGGTGCTCTTACCTGAAAGCTTGCAACACCAGTGGCTGGTGGAAATGCTTCGTCGTTTCAACTTGCGTTTTTCGCTGTTTGATGAAGAGCGTTGTGCGGATTTCGACAAAACGGACGAAGATGGCAACGATGCAAGCGAAAATCCGTTTGAGAGTGAATCGATGGTGATTGCTTCCATCGACTGGCTAGAAGCGATGCCAAATCGTGCGAAGCAAGTGCTTGAATGCGATTGGAATATGTTGATTGTTGATGAGGCTCATCACCTTGAGTGGTCAGAAGATGCACCTTCGGTTGCCTATCAATTGGTGGAAAAACTGGCAAAACAGATTCCGTCTGTCTTACTGCTTACCGCAACGCCTGAACAGCTTGGCCAAGAGAGTCATTTTGCTCGCCTCGCTTTGTTAGATTCCGATCGTTTTTACGATTATGCTGCCTTTGAACAGGAACAAAATGCGTATCAACCTGTGGCTGATGCGGTGGCAACTTTGTTGAATGACAAGCTGTTAAGCGATGCGGAGCAGAATGCTATTGCAGAATTGTTGAGCGAAGAAGACACTGAACCGATGTTTAAGATCATCAATAGCAAAAAATCGGCAGAATCTGACCGCTTGCAAGTTCGCCAAGAACTCATTAAAGAGTTGATTGACCGCCACGGCACAAGCCGCGTATTGTTCCGTAATACACGCCAAGGCGTGAAAGGTTTCCCTCGTCGTGAATATTATCAAATTAGCCTTGAATTACCGAACCAATATGCGAATGCGTTAAAAGTGATGAGCACAATGGGCTCGTTACAGATGAGCGAGCGTCTTTACCCAGAGCGTTTGTTCCAACGTTTCAATCCAAATGCACGTTGGACAGAGTTTGATCCGCGTGTGGAATGGTTGATCACTTTCCTGAAAAATCACCACGATGAAAAAATCTTAGTGATTTGTAAACACGCAGAAACGGCAATTGCACTTGAACAAATTTTGCGTGAAAAAGAGGCAATTCGTTCAGCGGTATTCCACGAGAAAATGTCGATTGTGGAACGTGATAAAGCCTCTGCTTACTTTGCACAACAAGAAGATGGGGCACAGGTGCTGATTAGTTCTAGCATTGGCTCGGAAGGGCGAAACTTCCAATTTGCCAGCAATTTAGTGCTATTTGGTTTGCCAGATAACCCTGACTTATTGGAACAAAGTATCGGGCGTTTAGATCGAATCGGTCAGAAAAAAGACATCAAAATTCACGTGCCTTGTTTCGAAAATTCTGCACAATCGGTACTTGCTGATTGGTATCATCAAGGCTTGAATGCTTTTGAAGAAACTTGTCCGATGGGCACGGCACTTTACCGTGAATTTGGTGAAGACTTAGGGACTTATTTCCTCAACTCACAAGCGGACGGATTTTCAGAATTAATTGCAAAAACCAATAAACGCCAAAAAGCCTTGAAAGCTGAACTAGAGCATGGACGCGATCGATTGCTGGAACTTAATTCCAATGGTGGTGAACAAGCACAACAGTTAGGCGAGGAAATTGGTAAGCAAGATAATCAGCCACAATTGGTGAATTTTGCCTTAAATTTGTTTGATGTGATTGGTGTGGAACAAGAGGATTTAGGAGAGCAGAGTATTGTAATCCGCCCAACAGGGCATATGCTGGTACCCGATTTTCCTGGACTTTCGGAAGAGGGGAATACGGTAACTTTCAATCGTCAATTAGCGTTAATGCGTGAAGAGCTTGAATTCTTAACGTGGGATCATCCGATGATCCGTAACGGTATTGATTTGATTACCTCTGGCGATATTGGTAAATCAGCGGTATCGTTGTTGATTAATAAAAATTTGCCAGCGGGCACCTTGTTGCTCGAAACTATTTTTGTGGTGGAAACGCAGGCACCAAAAGGCTTGAATCTTACGCGTTTCTTACCGCCAACACCAATTCGTGTGTTGTTGGATGCGAAGGGTAATAACTTGGCAGCACAAGTGTCATTTAATGGTTTGGAAAAACAACTCAAGCCTGTAAATCGCCAAATCGCAAACCAAATTGTAAAAATGGCACGTCGCAATATTGAAAAATTGATCAGTGTGAGCGAACAAAAAGTGGCGGAACAAGCATCAGACATTATTGCCAAAGCAAAAATTGAAGCGAATAGCAAATTACAAGCTGAATTACACCGCTTAGAAGCATTGAAATCGGTGAATAAAAATATTCGTGATGATGAAATTCAAGCTCTTGAACAGCAATTACAAGAAACGCTTGCACAGCTTGAATTGGCGAATTGGCGATTGGATAGTTTACGTGTGATTGTGAGTAATCAGGAATAATTATGGCTCTTATCGAATACCACCCACCGCTTGAACCTTTTTTAGATGAGGTTTATCGCGACAACCATATTTTAGTAATCAACAAACCGAGCGGATTGCTTTCCGTTCCAGGTAATCGCCCCGAATATTTTGACAGCGCAATGACCCGCGTGCAGAAAAAATATGGCTTTACCGAACCTGCTCATCGTTTGGATATGGCAACAAGCGGTATTTTATTATTTGCATTAAGTAAGGTAGCAGAAAAAGAACTGAAACGTCAATTTCGCGAACGTGAGCCTAAAAAACATTATATTGCGTTATTATGGGGCAAACTAGGCGAGAAAGTAGGTAATACGGGCGAGATGAATTTCCCGCTAATTTGCGACTGGGAAAATCGCCCACGTCAAAAAATTTGCTACGAGCATGGCAAAAAAGCGATTACCCATTACGAAGTGTTGGAATATTTACCGAACAATACCACGAGAGTAAAACTTACCCCAATTACAGGACGTTCTCACCAGCTACGTGTACACTCTTTGGCGCTGGGACATCCCATTCTAGGCGATAAATTCTATGCTAATCCATTAGCCAAAAGCCTTGCTCCAAGGCTTTGCTTACACGCCGAAAGTTTAACGATTACTCACCCAATAACGGGCGAGAGAATGACGTTTACGGCAGAGGCTGAGTTTTAAACAAAAGTGATTGTGAGCTAGTGCCTTATAATACAAGGCTTTAATCCCATTTTAAACTCAACCATTCAAAAGCATGATAAGAAAAATAATCTTCAGTTTCGACATGATCAGCAACCGTTTTATGCATCTGCCATATAATTTCGAAAAACTGGATAATATAAAGGCAAGTAAGATTTCTCTACTTGCCTTTATTTTTTTAATCTCTATAATAGCAACCCTTATGTTCGCAAGAGCATAATCCAATGGGGGTGTTATTGGTTCCTCGCAACGGTGTTCAGCTTACTTGGTCAGGTTCGGAAGAAAGCAGCCTGGGTTGAAATTTCTGTGTGCCGAGGGGTGCTGGTAACACCCCCACCTTTTTTTCTATTTACCTGCCTCTTTTTTCTCTTCTTTTGGTAAACGATATAACTGATGTTTATACAAATAGCTTGGCAGCAAGGCTTGAGCTAATGCATCTTTTTTCTCTTCCTCATCAACGGCTTTCGGAATCAGTTTTTCGTTGGCTTTATCGTATGTAAAGCTCTCAATAGGCGTATTTGGACGCATTACAATCACATCATTATTCGCTTTCATGACAGCTTGTGTCGCATCATATTGCATAATTGCACGATTTGGCTCAACATTTTGGGTTAAGTCATAGCCCATCATTGGGTTTTCGCTGCTAATTCCCGCTACAGACAGCAGAGTTGCCGGCATATCAAGTTGGCTGACTAAACGGCTATCACGTTTTGGCTCGATATGATTACCGAGCAATAATGCTGGGATATGGAAGTGACGAATCGGTACTAAATCATCGCCTGTTGCACGCGAGTCGTGGTCAGCAATAATTAAGAAGATGGTGTCATTCCAATAATTCGATTTTTTCGCTAACTCGAAGAAATGCCCAATCGCATAATCAGCATATTTTGCGGCATTATTACGTGTTTGTTTTGGTTGTTCATACAGTTCAATTTTGCCATCTGGGAACTCAAACGGATCGTGGTTGCTTGAGCTAAACACAAGGCTAAAGAAAGGTTTGCCTTCATTGTGTAATTGGGTAAAAGTCTCGTTTGCTTTGTCGAATAAGTCTTCATCGCTTACGCCCCAAGTCGCTTTAAATTTGGGATTAGCGTAATCATTTTCATCAATAATACGGGTGAAACCATTGCCGTAGAAAAAACTTGCCATATTGTCGAAATGTTTTTCCCCTCCATAAATGAACGAGGTATCGTAACCTTGACGACGCAATAATTCTGCAATACTAAAGAAGTTATTTTGACTTTTCGTGAGTTTCACAACTGCACGGGCTGGTGTTGGCAAGAAACCGGTGGTTGTTGCTTCAATGCCACGCACAGAACGCGTACCCGTTGCATATAGGTTTTCAAACAACCATCCCTGTTCGGCTAATTTATCTAAGTTTGGAGTTAATGGTTTACCGCCAAGCGTGCCAACAAATTGTGCACCAAGGCTCTCTTGAAGCAATATTACGATATTTTTCGGTTTACCTGTGTAACTTGCTTGGTTGTAAGTCAGTGTTGGAATTTCGCTTGAAATGTAATCTGAATCTGGACGACCACGCAATTTTTTCACACGTTCGAACATTTCTTCATCCGACATTTTGCCATATTGCTCCGCTGATTTTTCTTCATCTTTCAGTTGTTGCACCGCATAAAGCACTGAGTAGCCAGAGTTTAATACAAGAGAGTTTACGAGTGGATCGCTTGAAAATGCCACCATAGCGGGGTTAATCCCACGGTGAGCAAAACTTGAGCGCCCCCCAACAAACACCAATGCCGCTACAAGTAAGGCAACAAGCGGTCGAATTTTCCAACTCATTTGTAAACTACGGGCGGAAACCTTTTTCACCGCCCAACCTGCTAATTTCCAATAGGTAAAAATCGCCAGTGCCATCACCACAAGGCTAATAATCACCGTGGTTAAATGCCCGTGAATAAGCATCGTAAACACTTCTTTTGGATAAGTCAGATATTCAATAAACAGGCGGTTCGGACGCAAGTCAAAGGTTTCAATAAAATTCGGCGTCGATACTTCCATAAAGAGAATGAATACGGAACCCGCGGTGAGCCAAATACGTAAAATCGCTTGCCAAATTTTGCCAATGGCATTGTTATTGAACAGTAGCACACTGAATAAAGCAGGCAAACCAAATAGCCAACAAAGGGCGGATACATCAATCCGCAAGCCTTGCAACATCAGTTGTGACCAGCCATCTACTGCATTCACCCGTTCAGCTTGCCATAAGCCAAGAGCAAGGCGGGAAAGTGAGAGTAGAATTAAGTTAATGATAACAAAAAATAAAATAGGAAAGAGAACGGAACGTCCTTTTCTTGGAGTTGATTGCTTCATAGCAATTCCTTATATGAAATGAAAATCCATCGCATTTTATGCTATTCATTTTATAAATAACAGTAGCCCGCGAAAATAAAAGCCGTTTGCAAAAACAGACATAGAACGGTAAACTTTGTTCACACTTTATTAACGAGAGAAAAACAAAATGGCTAAGAAACCGACGCCCAATTTTGAGACAACATTAAAAGAGTTAGAAAGCATCGTAACGAATTTAGAATCGGGTGACTTACCGCTCGAAGATGCTTTAAATGAATTTGAAAATGCGGTAAAACTTGTGCAACAAGGACAAGAATATTTGCAAAAAGCAGAACAACGCATTCAAATTCTTCTTAATAAAACACCTGAAGCTGAACTCACCGACTACTAATATGACTTACTCTCTCTCAACCGATCTTGCTGAAATCCAGCAACGTATTAACCACTATCTTTCTACTCAGCTTAAAACACTCAAAACTACGCAAGCACCGCTCACCGATGCGATGGCTTACGCTGTCTTACTTGGCGGAAAGCGAGTTCGTCCGTTTTTGATGTATGCGACTGGGCGAATGTTGGGCGTAGACTTAGCAAAAATCGATGCTTCTGCAGGAGCAATGGAGTCTATTCACGCTTATTCATTAGTACACGATGATTTGCCTGCGATGGATGATGATGCATTAAGACGAGGTAAACCTACCTGTCATATTGCCTTTGATGAAGCCACGGCAATTTTAGCGGGCGATGCTCTGCAAAGTTTTGCTTTTGAGCTAATTGCAGACGATGAACTACTCACTCCTTTGCAAAAAATTCGTCAAATTCAATCACTTGCAAAAGCCGCTGGTGCAAAAGGAATGTGCCTGGGGCAAAATTTAGATTTGCTTGCGGAAAACAAAGCAGTTTCATTAGAAGAATTAGAATTTATTCATCGTAATAAAACAGGGGCGTTAATTGAAGCCTCTGTGTTAATGGGTTTTAACCTTTCTGATTATGCAGAAGATAAACGTATTGAAATGCAGCTTCAACGCTATGCCCAAGCGATTGGCTTAGCTTTCCAAGTGCAAGACGATATTTTAGACGTCATTGGTGAAACAGATAAAATCGGCAAAACCGCAGGGGCTGATGAGCAGCACAATAAAAGCACTTATCCTAAACTACTAGGCTTAGAAGGGGCACAGCAAAAAGCTCAAAAACTTTATCAGGTAGCGATTGATACTTTAAATGAGCTGAATTTTGATACGACCGCACTAAAAGAGTTGGCAGATTTTATTATTCATCGAGAAAATTAAGTTCATAAAAATGGTTGGTAAAAATGCGTAGTTTGATAATTCAATACCACGCATTTTATTTTAATATCCCTCACTTTCAGCCAAAACCCCATTCACAATCGCAATCCCTGCACTTGCCCCAATTCTTGTTGCACCAGCTTCTATCATCGCTAATGCGGTTTGTGTATCACGAATACCGCCTGAGGCTTTTACGCCAATTTCGCCAACGGTCTGTTTCATTAACGCCACATCCTCTACGGTTGCCCCGCCTTTATTGAAGCCTGTTGAAGTTTTTACGAAGGCAACGCCAATGGCTTTACAGATTTCGCACGCTTTAACAATTTCTTCTTTGCTGAGTAAGCAAGTTTCCAAAATCACTTTAAGTGGTGTGTCATGGCAAGCATGAAATACAGCTTGAATATCGGCTTGCACCTTTTCCCATTGGTTCGATTTAATCCAACCCACGTTAATCACCATATCAATTTCGCCCGCCCCCGCTTGAATCGCTTGCTCGGTTTCAAACGCTTTAACCACAGTTGCATTTGCTCCCAATGGAAAGCCAATTACTGTGCAGATTTTTACCGCTGAATCAGCAAGTTTTTGCTTAGCGAGCGAAATATGGCAAGGGTTGATACAGACAGAATAAAAGCCATATTCAAGCGCTTCTTCGCAGAGTTTTAGAATATCTTGTTCGGTTTTTTCAGCAGTGAGAGCGGTGTGATCGATATATTTTGCAAGTTGAGATGCGTTCATAAAATCTCCTTTGAGTGAAAATAAAATTGCCCACAATATACGCCAACTGGTTAGATTTGCAAAAGATTTTACCATCTTAACCGCTTACCTTTTTCTTTATGAAGAAAAAATGTGATTTAGTTATCATTTCTGAAGTTTCACTCTGTTTTCAAAATATCAGCTTGCTATAATCCGAAAGGGTTAATTAATTTCGAGGTTAGTATGAGTGAAACAGCGATAACCATCGGTCTGCTTGCCCTTGTTGCCGTGATTGGACTTTGGGTAGGGCATTGGAAGATCAAAGGCGTGGGGCTTGGTATTGGCGGCGTGTTATTTGGTGGGATTATCGTCGCCCATTTCACCACACAATACGGCATTCAGCTTGATAGTCACACGCTACATTTTGTGCAAGAATTTGGCTTAATTCTGTTTGTTTATACTATCGGTATCCAAGTCGGTCCGGGCTTTTTTTCCTCTTTGCGAAAATCAGGACTGAAACTAAATGGCTTTGCGATTTTAATTGTTGTGCTTGGCTCGCTTGCGACCATTATTATCTACAAAGTCACAGGCATTCCGCTTGATGTAGCTATTGGAATTTATTCTGGTGCGGTAACTAACACGCCAGCACTGGGTGCAGGGCAACAAGTTTTAGCCGAGCTCGGTATGACGGGCGTAACCAGCACAATGGGGATCTCCTATGCCATGGCTTATCCTTTCGGGATTTGCGGCATTTTGCTCTGCATGTGGCTGCTTCGTCTCTTCTTCCGCGTGAAAATTGATGAAGAAGCACATAATTTCGTGAAAGAGAGCGGGCAGGATAAAGAGACGCTCGATACCCTTGTAGTGCAAGTCTCTAACCGCAATTTAGACGGCATCAATTTAACTGAAATCCCGGGTTTTAACCAAGAAGATGTGGTTTGCTCGCACCTAAAACGGGGCGAAGAAACCTTTGTGCCGAAAGCGGACAGCGAAGTGCGGCTAGGCGATGTGTTGCATCTGGTCGGGGAAAGTGCCTCGCTAAAAAAAATGCGGCTGATTATTGGCGATGAAGTCGATGTGCCTGTTACGACCTCAAGCGGAGAAATTCGTGCTGAACGTGTCGTGGTAACCAACGAAAAAGTGCTCAGTAAAAAAATCCGCAGCCTTGGCATTAACCAAAAATATGGCGTGGTAATTTCTCGCCTAAACCGTGCAGGAGTTGAACTCGTGCCAACCGGCAACACAACACTTCAATTTGGGGATGTATTACATATGGTAGGACGCACTGATGTGTTAAACAACGCTATTTCGGTTATTGGTAATGCGCAACAAAAATTGCTACAAGTGCAAATGTTACCCGTGTTTATCGGGATTGGCTTAGGCGTATTACTCGGCTCATTGCCATTAAGCATCCCCGGTTTCCCTGTTGCCTTGAAATTAGGGCTTGCAGGCGGACCACTTGTAGTCGCAATCATCCTTGCTCGTATCGGTAGCATCGGCAAACTCTACTGGTTTATGCCACCAAGTGCTAACCTTGCCTTGCGCGAAATTGGCATCGTGCTTTTCCTCTCTATCGTCGGCTTGAAATCGGGCGGCAGCTTTGTTGATACACTCACTAAGGGCTCTGGTTTAGAATGGATGGGCTACGGCATTTTCATTACCCTCATCCCGTTATTGATTATCGGTGTGATTGCACGTTGGTATGCCAAAATGAACTATCTCAGCCTTTGTGGCTTGCTCGCAGGCTCAATGACCGACCCACCCGCACTTGCTTTCGCCAATGAGATGAAAGAAGAGAGCGGCGCACAAGCTCTTTCCTATGCAACAGTTTACCCGCTTGTCATGTTCTTGCGGATTATTTCGCCACAATTGCTGGCAATATTGTTGTTTGTGGCGTGATTTATCAAATGAAAGCGGTCGATTTGTAAAAAATTTTTGCAAATCGACCGCTTGTTTATTTACGCCGCTTCCCGATGATAGAACCTCAAACTATGCTCTTTTTGGCGAGCAGAGCTGAAAGCGGAAACTCGTTTTAAGTAGCCAATTACGCGCGTGCCGTAATCGATATCTTTCGAGCCACATTCTGGACAGCATTGCAAGGTGCGTTTGTCGATATGGTCGCAGGCGTTGCAGATAGTGATTTTTACGTTAATGCAGAAGTAGTTGCAGCCCGTTTTGGCTGCGATGTCGAGCATTGTGCGGTAGCCCGTTTGGGTTAAGGCTTCGTCTAAATTCAAATGTAAGGCGGAGCCGCCATCAAGCCATTCAATCAGCTCTTTACCGTGGAGTAAGAATTTATCGAGGGCGTTAATTTGCTCATCTTCTACCACATAAAAATAGGAATTGTAGCACTCACGTGGCACAAAATAGCCGTCAGCTTTATCCCATTTCGCATTTTTCACACCTAAATTTTCCGCGGGCACAAATTCGGTGTTGAACTTCACGCCATACTGTTTTGAAGCTTGCTGGTTCGATTCAAAAATCACTTTTAAGCGACTTTGCACAAACAGCATATAGTCAGGATTATAGCCCACAGTTAAGCCTTGGGATTCCGCTGCTTCTGCCATGCCGTTAATGCCAATAGTGAGAAACTGTTTGTCAAGTGAGATAAAGCCCGCATCATACACAGGCAACATTCCTGCCGCGAGATACTCTTCCATCAATTTACGATAAGCGACTTGATATTGGTGGATCTTGCTGACTTCTGTTGCCAAATCGCGTCCATCTTGCACTAAGCGGTTCATATTCAGCGTAATCACGTTAATCGACCCTGTTGCCACACCGCCTGCACCAAGTGAATAGGAGAAAGTGTGATCCGCAATCTCATTGCGTAATCGGCAACAAGAAGCGAGCGAGTCTGGGTTGTCTGATTGATAGATAAAGAAGGCATTACCTTGCGAGAGCTCTTCCGCCATTTGGTCAGCAAATTCACTGTCTTTGCATTTGCCATTTTCAGTCAGCATTGCAGCTGTCACCACAGGAAAGGTTAAAATTGCCTTGGTGCGTTCTTGGTTAAACCATTTCATAAAGAAGCGTTGCAGTTTGGCGGTGGTTTCCCAGTTTGGGCGTTCAAAATCGGGGAAGACGAAATCGCCGAACATCGCCTCAAAATAGAAACGGTCATAAACCGAAATGTTCCAGAACACGCTTTGATAACCACGCGCCGCAGCGGGCTGGTTGATGCTATAAACCACTTGTTGAAGATGATTTTCCACCTCCAAGCGGTGTGTTTCTAAGTAATTTTCACCAAAATCTTTACGGGCGAAATAGTCGAAATAGGTTAAAAATTCCACTGTTGCTACTGCACCAGCAAATTGAGAACTCACAGCAAATACAAAGTTAATAAACGAACCGCAAAATGAGGCGAGATGTTTCGGGGCTTGAGATTCTCCGCCCAGCTTGGTTAAGCCTTCACGCAAAAATGGGTACATCGTCACCGATACGCAATAAGGCTTAAGGCTGGTTTCATCGTGAACATAAATCTCGTGGGCTTCGATTTGGCGAAGATACTCGTCTGCCATCGCTTGCCCAAATAGTTCTGCGATTTTCTGGCTCACTTTGGCACGGTTGATCTGCACGAAAAAATCTTTCATCAACTCTTGTTCCATTGTCGCAATGTTTTTTTGGGTCACGTTCGCATTAGCGTCCATTTTCGAACCATCGGCAGCATTTTTAGCTTTTTTATATTCTGTGATGAAATTTAGCTTTTGAGAAAGTTGAGTGGGGGTGAGTCGGATCATATTTTTTCCTTAACACTACATGTTTTTTAATGATGAAAACTTCGTTCCCTCTATAAACGGGGAGATATCAACGAATAAATAAACTATTCAAACACTCCCCCGTCCTTAAATCGACAAATCGTTGGTTGGTAGTAAGGCTATTTAATCCGCCACGCTCAGCAATCCAGCACCCTGTTTTGAGGTAGGTGAGTGAGGTTAAAATTCTTGGGTCAAGTTCTGTTTTTTCTAAGCCAGTATAAAGACAGGTTGCCAGCCCCTCGGCTTGTGCTATTTTAAGCAATGGAATGAGTTTTTCAGGCAACCATTCTCCGCCCATAAACAGCACGCAAGTGATAAAACCTTGGTATTTTTTGAGCTGTTCGGCAAGATAAATCTCCGTCAAAATCTGACCACTTCCCCGTTTCCAGCTCTCAATGCTATGGCAACCTTTACAGCCTAAAGGGCAACCTGTAATCAAAAAAGCGAGGCTAGTTTCATTCGGCACTTCTTGCCAAACGACTTGTTGGTTGCAAAATCTTATTTCTTCCATTTTAAAATTAAATTACTATATATTGTGTATTTGTTTACAAATAATCACAAGATGTAGATATGCTACGATTTTTCTAAAAAAAAGAAAATAGAAAAATTTGCACAAAAGGGGTTGCAAAATTTTTAGTTAAAGAAAATCAAAGAGATAAACCCAGAAATTTTTTCAGGTTAATTTTGTGTTAAAAATGGATGGAAATGTTGCGTTTTTGGTAAGTGGTTGAATTTCTTTTATTTTTTGCAAGCATAATATTTCAGTTACTAAAATTACCCCGTTTTTTCTATTGTTCACACTGTCAAAAAACGGGATAATAAGCACATTTTTTAATATTGAATGTGAAATTTGGGTGTGGAAAATGGTGGATTATCTTCTTCTGATTATAGGCACGGCACTCATAAACAACTTTGTCTTGGTGAAATTTCTTGGGCTTTGTCCGTTTATGGGGGTATCGAAAAAAGTCGAAACAGCGATCGGTATGGGGTTGGCAACAACGTTCGTACTGACTGTGGCATCACTTTCGGCTTATTTGACGGAGACATTTATCCTCATTCCGCTGCAAGCCCAATTTTTACGCACACTTGTTTTTATTTTAATTATCGCGGTCATCGTACAATTAACTGAGATGATTATCCACAAAACGAGCCCTGTGCTTTATCGCCTGCTTGGGATCTACTTACCGCTGATTACGACCAACTGTGCTGTATTAGGAGTGGCATTGTTGAATGTAAATCTTACTAATAACTTGGTGCAATCAGTACTTTATGGCTTTGGTGCCGCACTTGGCTTTTCACTTGTTTTAGTGCTTTTTGCCGCACTGCGTGAACGATTAGCAGCGGCGGATGTGCCTCGTCCGTTCCAAGGAGCTTCTATCGCATTAGTCACCGCAGGCTTGATGTCGCTTGCCTTTATGGGCTTTGCAGGGTTGGTAAAAATCTAATGTTAGCCTTTTCCATTGTGACTTATATTATTATCGCCATCGTGGTTATCGCCTTGATTTTTGGGGCGATTTTGGGCTATTCCTCTGTAAAATTGAAAGTGGAAGAAGACCCAATTGTCGAGAAAATTGATGCGATTTTACCGCAAAGCCAATGCGGACAATGTGGCTACCCAGGCTGTAAACCTTATGCAGAAGCGATTGCTAATGGCGATGTAATTACCAAATGTGTGCCAGGTGGACAACCGTTAGTAGTGAAAATTGCGGATTTATTGGGCGTAGATGTGCCTACAATGGATGGTGTGGAAGAGCCCGAAACTAAAGTGGCGTTTATTCACGAAGATCTCTGCATTGGTTGCACCAAATGTATTCAAGCCTGCCCTGTGGATGCGATTGTGGGCAGTAACAAGGCGATGCACACTATTATTGCGGATTTCTGCACAGGCTGTGAGCTCTGTGTCGCACCTTGCCCAACCAACTGTATTGAGATGATTAAACCGAAAAAAACAGCTCGCCAATGGAACTGGCAATTTGATCCAAATTTGGTCATTCCAATTGTGAACACCACCGAAATTCAACAGAAAAAAGTGATTGGCGGAGGAGCGGATGAGTAATCCAAATGAAGTGCTAACTCGCATTCGCCTTAATAAAGAAACAGGCAAACTTTGGCAATTTCCTGGCGGAATTCACCCGCTTGAGAACAAAAAACAGTCAAGCCAAAAACCTATTCGCACGTTGAATTTACCGAAATATTTTTATGTGCCTGTGGTACAACATTCTGGCTGGGCAGGCGATCTGATCGTCAAAGAGGGCGATTATGTCTTTAAAGGGCAAGCACTCACTCAAGGCGATCACTACCGCCAATTGCCTGTGCATGCACCGACATCGGGCAGAGTGGTAGCAATTGCCCCACACGTGGCATCACACGCTTCTGGTTTACCAGAAATGACCGTAGTGATTGAAACTGACGGCAAAGATGAGTGGATTGAACGTAAACCGATTGATGATTTTTTGCAAATGGGTAGCGAAGAAATTATCGAAAAAGTTTACCGATATGGTATTGCTGGATTAGGTGGAGCGGTGTTTCCAACAGCATCCAAACTTAGCCTTGCGGATAAACGTTGTAAGCTGTTAATTATCAACGGGGCGGAGTGTGAACCTTACATTACCTGCGATGATCGCTTGATGCAGGAGCGAACGAATGAATTGGTAGAAGGTATTCGCATTTTGCGTTATGTGCTTCGCCCTGAAGAAGTCGTGATTGCGATTGAGGATAACAAACCAAGCGCAATCAAAGCGGTTAAAAAAGCCTTGAAAGGTGCAAATGATATGTTTGTGCGTGAAATTCCGACTAAATATCCCTCTGGTGCAAGCGATCAGTTGGTGCAAGTGCTTACAGGCTTAGAAATTCCGCAAGGCAAACGCACGATTGAAATGGGTATTGTGATGCATAATATCGGCACAGTCTATGCAGTAAAACGAGCAATTATGGACGATGAACCTTTAATTGAACGGGTCGTTACACTCACTGGTGATAAAATTCGCAATAAAGGCAATGTCTGGGCAAGATTGGGCACACCAATTATTCACTTGCTTGAACAGGTCGATTATCAAGCTGATGCGCGTTTCCCAGTTTTTTTAGGTGGGCCAATGACGGGCTTTATTTTGCCATCATTGCAATCGCCGATAACCAAAACCGCAAACTGTATTATCGCTCCAGATCATTTTGAATATGCACCTCCAGAGCCTGAACGCAGCTGCATTCGTTGCTCGAGCTGTTCGGATGCTTGCCCTGTCGGCTTATTACCGCAACAGCTTTACTGGTTTGCCCGTTCAGAAGATCACGAAAAATCTAACGAATACCACTTAGAGGCTTGTATTGAGTGTGGCATCTGTGCTTACGTCTGCCCAAGTTACATTCCTCTTATTCAATATTTCCGCCAAGAAAAAGCCAAAATTGCAGAAATAGAAGAGAAAACGAAGAAATCGGAAGAAGCAAAAGAACGTTTTGAAGCACGTGAAGCTCGCTTGCAGAAAGAGAAAGAGGCTCGCACTGCTCGAATTAACCAAGCGGCTGAAAAACGCCGTGAAGAGATTGCTCAAAATCAAGGTGAAGATCCTGTAGCAGCCGCGCTAGCTCGTATTAAAGCGAAAAAAGCGGAGCCTACATCCGAAGTTCATGTAAAAGCCAATGGCGAACCTGATAACAGCGATTTGATGGCACAACGCAAAGCTCGCCGCTTAGCTAAACAGGGAGAGACTACACAAGCAGTTGAAAAAGTTGAAGAAACTGCAAAACCAGCTGAAAATCTATCTGAGAACCTAGATACGAAAAAAGCAGCTGTCGCTGCGGCACTAGCCCGTGCTAGAGCGAAAAAAGAAGCACAACAGGCACAAGCGGTTGAAAAAACGGAAGAAGCTACAAAACCTACTGAAGAGCTTGACTCACGCAAAGCCGCTATCGCCGCGGCACTTGCACGTGCGAAAGCGAAGAAAGATGCACAACAAGCGATCGAAAAATCTGAAGAGGTTGCAAAACCTACTGAAGAGCTTGATCCTCGCAAAGCCGCTATCGCTGTGGCGATTGCTCGTGCGAAAGTGAAGAAAGAGGCACAGCAAGCGGTCGAAAAAATCGAAGAGGTTGCAAAACCAATGGAAGAACTCGACCCGCGCAAAGCAGCTGTGGCTGCAGCAATTGCTCGTGCAAAAGCAAAAAAAAGCAGCTCAACAACAGAGTGAACAATAACCGAATAATGGAAAGAAAAGGAAGCATCAATGTTTAAAATGGTCAGCTCCCCACATACACACGGGAGCAATTTAACCGCCAAATTTATGTTATGGGTGATGGTTGCTATGTTGCCCGCCCTTGTTGTGCAATGCTATTACTTCGGCGTTGGCGTGTTGGTGCAGGTTATCATTGCAGTTAGCTTTGCTGTGGTTATTGAACTTACTGTGGCAAAACTTCGCCAAAAACCGACTGCTTTCTATTTGGCGGATCTCTCTGGCATTTTAACCGCACTGATTTTAGCAATGTCTATTCCGCCTTATTCCCCTTATTGGATCGTGATGATCGGGGTGATTGTTGCTTTACTGCTGGCAAAACATATTTACGGTGGGTTAGGACAGAATTTGTTTAATCCTGCAATGGTAGCGTATGCCTTGTTGCTGATTTCGTTCCCTGTGCAAATGACCTCATGGAGTGTACCAAGCCAGCTATTAAGCGAGCCGCCAACAATGAACGACGCCTTTCATTTGGTTTTTACAGGTGTTACGAGCGATGGTTTTAGTTTACGCCAATTAGTTGATAGCGTGGACGGTATTACTCAAGCAACACCACTTGATAGTGCGAAATTAGCGATGAAGGCACAAGGTTTTATTGCACCAGAACTTGCACAAAATATCAGCGATAAATTGGGCTTCAACGGCTGGTTTCAAATCAATTTGGCGTTTTTGATTGGTGGGATTTTCCTGATTGCGAAACGTATCATTCACTGGCAAATTCCAGTAGCGATGTTGACGGTGTTTGTGTTGTGTAGCTACACGGACAACACAGTGAAACAACTCGCTTTTGCCGATTCGAGCAGTGCATTGTGGGAAACGTGGCAACATCTTTTTAGTGGGGCGATGATGTTTGGGGCGTTCTTTATTGCGACTGATCCCGTTTCCGCCTCCATTACACCACGTGGAAAACTAATTTTCGGTGGCTTAATTGGCTTGTTGGTTTACCTGATTCGTTATTATGGAAATTACCCCGATGCGGTGGCATTCTCAGTGTTGCTAGCCAATATTTGCGTACCGCTGATTGACCACTATACGCAACCAAGATTGTACGGGACGAGAAAATAATGAATACCTCAAAAATTACCTTAAAATACGCCCTTTTGCTTGGGCTTATTGCGTTGCTTTGCACCGCAGTTTCAACGGGCGTTTATCTGCTTACTAAAGGGAGAATTGATGAAGTAACGGCTAATCAGCAACGAGCTTTATTACACGAGGTTGTCCCACAGAATCATTTCGATAATGATTTGCTCGCAACCTGTAAAGTGGCAAATTTACCTGAAGCACCGCATTTAAACCGCATCTATATTGCAAAAAAAGCGGATAAAACGACCGCTTACGCACTGCAAGGCACAGCACCAGATGGTTATTCAGGCAATATTGTGCTGTTAATGGGGATCGAGCCGAATGGTACGGTGTTAGGTGTGAGAACCTTGCAACATACCGAAACACCAGGGCTAGGCGATAAAATCGAAACCCGCATTTCAGATTGGATTTTATCTTTCGCAGGTAAGCTTTTTTCACTTGAAAACGAAAGTAGTTGGGCGGTAAAAAAAGATGGTGGGCAGTTTGACCAATTTACAGGCGCAACCATTACGCCACGTGCGGTAGTCAATAATGTGCGTGAAAATGCGAAATGGGTGATTACTCAGTTGGTGCAATATCCAGAGCTTGTCGAGAAATTAGAGGAGTGCAAATAATGAATTGTCAAGAACAGCAAATTCCAGTCACTCAAATTGAAACGGAAGCAACGCCAACGCAAAGCGTGTGGAAAACGCTATTTATGGATGGCGTTTGGAAAAATAATAGCGCGTTGGTGCAACTGCTTGGACTTTGTCCACTTTTGGCGGTATCTAATAGCGTGATGAATGCATTAGGGCTTGGCTTAGCAACAATGTTTGTATTGATTGCCACAAATACTACGATCTCTCTATTTCGTAAGGTAATCCCTAATGATATTCGTATTCCGATTTATGTGATGATTATCGCCACCGTAGTAACCGCAGTGCAATTATTAATGAATGCATTTGCTTATTCGGTTTATCAATCACTAGGGATTTTTATTCCACTGATTGTGACCAACTGTATTGTGATCGGACGAGCAGAGGCTTACGCTTCAAAGAACAATGTGGCACAATCCTCCTTTGATGGGTTTGCGATGGGATTAGGAGCAACATTAAGCCTTGTTGTGTTAGGCGCGTTACGTGAATTGCTTGGGCAAGGTACACTTTTTGATGGTTTAGACTTATTATTAGGCGATTGGGCGAAATCATTACGCCTAGATGTGTTACACTTAGACTCTGGCTTATTATTAGCCATTTTACCCCCTGGTGCCTTTATCGGCTTAGGGGTAATGTTAGCCATTAAGAACTTAATTGATAAAAAATAATGACTGAAATTACAGAACAGAAAGGCTACACGCATAAATTTTTGTGGCAATTTTTACTACCAAAGTACTGGAGCATATGGCTTGGTGTGCTAGTGTTGCTCATATTAGCGTTTGTGCCTTATCTATTGCGAGATAAACTAGCTGTTTTTGTTGGCAAAGTGGCTTGCCACTATTTGAAAAAGGAAGGCAACAAACAATTCCGTCGTTCAGATATTAACTTACGTTATTGCTTTCCCAATTGGAGTGAAGACAAGCGGTTAAAAACGATTGAAGAAATGTTTATTACCGTAGCTCAAACAATGTTGGGCATTGGTGAAATTGCAGTGCGTTCGGTGAAACATCTGCAAAAACGGAGTGAATTTATCGGGCTTGAGCACATTTATCAAGCTAAAGTGGAAGGCAAAAATATTATTCTACTTGTGCCACACACTTGGGCAATTGATGCATCTGGGATTATTCTGCATACACACGGAATGCCAATGGTTTCAATGTATAATCCACACCGAAATGCATTAGTCGATTGGCTCTGGAACGCAACCCGTGAGCGTTTTGGCGGACGAATGCACACACGTCAAAATGGGATTAAGCCATTTTTAGCAGATGTCAAAAAAGGGAATATGGGCTATTTCTTGCCAGATGAAGATTTTGGTAAGGAATTAAGTGTTTATGTCGATTTCTTTGCAACGGAAAAAGCAACTTTGCCAGGGCTAAACAAAATGGCTCGTGTCGCAAATGCAGTGGTTATTCCAATGTTTGCTACTTATCAAGCAAAGAAAGGCGTATACCAAATGGAAATTTTGCCTCCGCTAGAATTTTCGGGCACACCTGAACAATCTGCCCGTGAAATGAACAAAGTGATTGAATATTTTGTGACTAAATCGCCAGAGCAATATGTCTGGATTTTGCGTTTATTAAAAACGCGCCGTGATGGGCAAGATATTTATAAAAAGAATAAAGAGTGAGAGATTGAATGAGCGAAAAATTAGATGTTCAACCCGCTAAGATTAGACAACCTCGCCGAATTTCCCCTTTCTGGCTTTTGCCGATTGTGGCATTTGCGATTGGTTGTTTATTATTTTTCCAAATTTTGCAAGAACGTGGGCAGATGATCACCATTCGTTTTAACGAAGGAGACGGCATTACGGCAGGTAAAACAGCGATTCGTTATCAAGGCTTGCAAATTGGTGTGGTCAAAAAAGTCTATTTTGTAGATAACCTTAAACGTGTGGAAGTGGAAGCAGAAATTAACCCAGAGGCTCGTTCTGTACTAAAAGAGGGAACGCAATTTTGGGTAGTAAAACCAACCGCTTCACTTGCGGGTGTTTCGGGGTTAGATACCCTTGTTTCAGGCAACTACATTACGCTTAAACCTAGCGATGATCCCAATGCAAAAAGTGAAGATGAGTTTATCGCTCAAGATGAACCACCCGTGGCAATTGCGACTGATGGTGCATTGTTGATTAAGTTAGTATCGGATGATCTCGGTTCACTGACAACAGGCTCGCAAGTCTATTTCCGCAAAGCGCCCGTAGGGCAAGTAGCAGACTACCGTTTTAGTGCAGATCGTAAAAAGGTCGAGATTGATATTTTAATCAATAAAAAAGATGTTAGCTTAGTGAAGAAAAATAGCCGCTTCTGGAACATCAGCGGCGTGAACGTAAAAGCGGGAATGTCGGGCGTTGATCTCTCAATGGATAGCTTGGCTTCTGTGGTGATGGGCGGTGTTGCTTTTGATTCCCCAGATAATGATGAACCTGCTGAACAAGGGCAAAACTATGCGCTTTATCCAGATTATAAATCAGCAAAACGTGGCGTCGATATTCAGATTTTAGTGCCTATGGATGATGGACTAAAACTGCAAGAGACAGGTGTGTTCCACAAAAATGTACAAGTAGGTTTATTAACTGATTTAGAAATTCCTGTTGAAAACGATAGCATATTTGAAGAGCTACAGCCTGAGCAGAAGAAAGGAATGCTCAAAGGCACATTATTAATCGATCCGAATTATGTTCATCTGTTTAAAACAGAAACAAAAATTTTACTTAGAGAGCCAACATTTAGCTTAGATAAAGAGCAAATTAGTAAAATCGGAGAACTATTCCGTGGTGACTATTTTGATGTTTTAAGTGGTTCGGGTGAAGCAAAAACACAGTTTACGGTTGAAAAAGAAGAAGATTTCTTGTTAGGCTTACCGAATATGTTAGCCTTAACGTTTCAATCTGCAGAATCTTATGGTGTAGATGAAGGGCAAGGCATCTATTATAACGATGTACAAATTGGAGAAATTTTAAAGCGTAATCTCACCTTAAATAATGTGGAATTCCAAGGGGTAATTTATCCCGCATATCGCCATTTAGTTGGGCAAAATAGTAAGTTTGTCGCGATTTCTAACTTGGATGTAAATATCGGTTTAGACGGTTTACGTGTCAAAGCAGGTTCACCAAGTGATTGGATCAAAGGTGGCATTCGTTTATTAGCAGATAAGCCTTCGGGCAAAGCAAAAAGTAAATATCCGCTTTATAAAGATGTAGATTATGCAGAACTTGGCATTGCTTCTAGTGAAAAATTACCAACTTTAACGCTCTCTACCAATACCCCTTCAGGTATTAGCCAAGGTTCGGTGGTGCTTTATCGTGATTTCCAAGTGGGCGAAGTGTTAAAAGTACGCCCAACAAAAAACCAATTTGAGGTAGATCTTTTTGTTGAGCCTGCTTATCGCCACTTAATCAGCGAGAAAAACCGTTATTGGGTTGAGCCTGCTGTTTCTGCAGATGTTTCACTTAAAGGTGTGAGTATTCAAGCCTCACCGATTATGCGAACACTTAAAGGCGCGATTAGCTTTGATAACCAAGCAGAAAGTGGTAGTAAAACCCTTTTTGCAAGCAAAGAAAAAGCATTATCTGGCAATACTTACCTTACTTTAATTGCAAAAGATGCCTCCAAACTGACTGAAGGAATGGACATCAAATATATGGGCTTAACTGTGGGGAAAGTTGAAAAGCTAGAACTACAAAACGCAAAAAATCAGATAAAAGCGACCGCTTATGTCGAAGGGCAATATTATCCATTGCTTGCTAAAGCAGGCAGCAAATTTAATGTAATCTCAACTGAAATTTCTGCTTCAGGTGTAAAAAACATTGATGCGGCATTACAAAGCTATATTAGCGTAGAGGCGGGAAATGGTAAGGTGCAAACGCAATTTACACTTGCTGATACTGATACCGTTAAAACCACTTATGGCAATGGTTTTCCTGTGATTGTGGAAACAAGTGATGCACAGGGCATTCAAGTTGAAGCCCCCGTTTTCTATCGCGGAATGCAGGTAGGGATTGTGAAAAAAATAAGTTTAAGTGAACTAGGCGATCGCGTCTTTATTCACTTGGCGATTGAAAATAAATATCAGCATTTAGTGCGCAATAACACCGAATTCTGGGCGGCCTCAGGTTATACTATGAACATTAGCTTGCAAGGTGTGAGCATGAACTCAGGGACGATGTCGCAATTATTAAATGGTGGTATCGCATTCTCAACCCCATCAGGCAGAGTAGTGCAACCACAGGCAAAACCAAACCGCCATTTCTTATTACAACGTAAAATTCCGCAAGAAGCCCCAGAGTGGGATCAAGGAATTGCGGAATAGAAAGATTTATTATTAGGAGAGAATTATGCCTTTATTAGATAGCTTTAAAGTAGACCATACTAGAATGAATGCTCCAGCAGTTCGCGTGGCAAAAACCATGACAACGCCAAAAGGCGATACCATTACCGTGTTTGACTTACGCTTCTGCCGTCCGAATATTGATATTCTGCCTGTGCGTGGTATTCACACCATGGAGCACCTTTTTGCAGGCTTTATGCGTGATCACTTAAATAGCGACAACGTAGAAATTATTGATATTTCGCCAATGGGTTGCCGCACGGGTTTTTATATGTCGTTAATTGGTGCACTAAGCGAACAAGATGTGGTAAAAGCGTGGACAGCGTCAATGAAAGATGCGCTACACAAAGTGCCAGATGTATCGAAAATTCCAGAGCTAAACGAATACCAATGCGGTTCATACAAAGAGCACTCTTTAGAAGAAGCTCACCAAATTGCTCGTGATGTGTTAGCAAAAGGGATTGGCGTAAATCGCAACGAAGATTTAGCGTTGGATGAGAAGTTATTAAATCCGTAAGAATCTAAATTTATATAGCAAGTAAAATATTAAGCGGTAAAATTCTTATCTAATTTTACCGCTTGTATTATTTAAAACTTCATTTAATGCACATCATCATCCGCTAAAAAACCACCGCTTTGGTGTGTCCAGAGTTTGGCGTAAACACCACCTTGGGCGAGTAATTCTTCGTGTGAACCTTGTTCGACGATTTCACCTTTATCTAACACGATTAAGCGATCCATCGCCATAATGGTTGATAAACGATGTGCAATGGCAACGACGGTTTTGCCTTCCATTAAGTTTGTAAGGTTCTCTTGAATTGCTACTTCCACCTCAGAGTCTAAAGCACTAGTTGCTTCATCTAATAAGAGAATTGGAGCATCTTTGAGCATCACGCGTGCAATAGCAATCCGCTGGCGTTGTCCGCCTGAAAGTTTCACTCCTCGCTCCCCTACGTGGGCATCAAAACCTGTCCTACCTTTAGCATCTTGAAGATTCGGGATAAACTCGCTTGCAGCAGCTTGTTCAACGGCTTTAAGCATCTCTTCTTCTGTCGCATTTGGTCTGCCATACATCAAATTTTCACGCACAGAGCGATGTAATAACGAAGTATCTTGGGTTACCAAACCAATTTGTGAACGTAAACTTTCTTGTGTGATGTCGCAAACGTTCTGACCATCAATGGTAATTGATCCGTTTTGAATATCGTAGAAACGGAGCAATAAGTTCGTCAGTGTTGATTTTCCTGCCCCACTGCGCCCGACTAAACCGACTTTTTCACCTGGTTTAATCGTTAAATCAAATTTTTTAAGCAATGGTTTACGTGGATCGTAAGCAAAATCAACGTGATCAAACTTGATTTCACCTTTGGTTACCACAAGCGGTTTGGCATCGGTTTTATCCACCACACTATGTGGTTTTGAGAGCGTTCCCATTCCATCTTGTACTGTGCCAATATTTTCAAATAAACGAGCGAATTCCCACATAATCCATTGTGATAAACCTTTGATGCGTAATGCTAAAGCAGTTGAAGTTGCTATCGCACCCGCACTCACAAGCTCTTGTGACCAAAGCCACAAGCCAATGCCTGCTGTAGAAACGATTAAACTGATGCTCGTGAAGTTAGTCAATGTTTCAATCACTGTCACCAAACGCATCTGTTTATGCACCGTGACCATAAACTCTTCCATTGACTCTTTCGCATAATCTGATTCACGATTGCCGTGTGAGAAGAGTTTGACTGTAGCGATGTTAGAATAAGCATCGGTAATTCGTCCTGTCATGAGGCTTCGTGCATCTGACTGTTCTTGGGCGGCAAAAGCAAGTTTCGGCACGAAAATTTTAATGGTTAAACCAAGTGAAATAATCCATAAAATAAAGGGCAAAAACAGCCAACCATCAAACTGCAGCAAGATCACACTTGAAGTTGCAAGATAAACGGCAACATAAATCAGCATATCCGCACAGGTCATCACCACATCGCGCACTGCAAGGGCTGTTTGCATCACTTTTGCTGATACACGCCCTGCAAATTCGTCTTGATAGAAGCCCATACTTTGTCCAAGCATCAAGCGGTGGAAATTCCAACGTAAACGCATAGGGAATACACCTTGCAAACTTTGGAAGCGGATACTGCTTGATAAAAAGACAAGTAGCACGCCTAAGATTGCGATGCAAAACATTGTGATAATTGAACCGCCTTTCTCTGCCCAAAGTGCAGACGGGCTGAAGCGATTGACCCAATCGACCAATTCGCCCATAAATTGAAATAGAACCGCCTCAATAATCCCCACGCTTGCCACCAAAATAGTAAGCAAAATCAGATAAAATCGCATTCCTGTTGTCGCATCATAAATGAAAGGGAGTAAACTTGCTTTTGGCGTTTTTGGTTGTTCGTTTGGATAGGTTTCGATTCTATTTTCAAACCAAGTGAATAATTTATTTAACATGAATTTTCTAAGATAGAAGCCCTAAGATAAAACAAAGACGCACTATGATGCGTCTATGAAAATGATAAAAAATATTATACTTTTTTAAGCTGACTAAAAAAGCTTAAAATTTCGCCACTAATTTCTTTAAAGCGAATTAAAGAAAATCACCAGAATAATGACTGGAATCACAAATCTTACGTAATTAAACCAAAGATTTGTAAATGTCCTACCAGCGCCTAATTCTTCTTTGGCTTCATCTTTTAAAACAAAACCAACGAAAATAGCACTACCTAATGCGGTTAAAATAAAGAGAATATTACCGCTGATGTAGTCGAAAGCATCAAAAATGCTTTTGCCTATAATGGTTGTCTCTTTCCAAAGATTATCGCCTAATATAGAAGGAATATTTCCTAAAATGAAAATAACACCTAATGTCACAGCAATTGCTTTTTTACGCCCCATTTTCGTTTTTTCTTGTAAAGCGGTAATAATCACTTCATAAATTGTTAATGATGTCGTTAATGCAGCAACCACTAATAAGCCAAAAAAGATGATCGCAAAGATCGTCCCGCCCCACATATTTGAAAATACGATAGGTAAGCTTTGGAAGACGAGTGTTGGGCCTGAATCAGGTGGAACACCAAAACTAAAGAGCGATGGGAAGATCATAAATCCTGCAAGTACCGCAATAATAGTGTTCATAATGCCAGTAATGGTTGCGGTTTTTACTAGGTTTTCATTTTTGTCTAAGTAGCTTGAAAGCGTAATTAACACACCGAAACCAAGGCTTAATGCAAAGAACACTTGTCCTAATACAAACACGAAAAGTTGTGGCGTGATTTTAGAGAAATCTGGCATTAAATAGAATGAAATCCCTTCCATTGCGCCAGGTAAGGTAATGTTACGAATTACCATCACAAGCAAAAAGACAAAGAGAATTGGCATTAAATATTTAACGGAACGTTCAATACCATCTACGATCCCTTTGACCAAAATGAAGTAGTTTACGATAACAAAAAGAAGCGTGTAGGCAATAATTCCCCATAGATTGTCGTGGATATTCTCTTTTAAGAAAGATGCTGTGTATTCCACATTAAGTGGCTGAGAAAAATCTAGTTTGCCTGTTAAAAGACTGCCGATATATTCAAGTACCCAGCCACCAAGCACCATATAATAGGCAAGAATCCCGAAGGCCCCAAGCAAACCAGTATAACCTAAAATTTTCCAGCCTCTGGCAATTTTTTTACCATTTGCATGACCGCTAAACGCATCAATTGCATTCACTTTCATTCGGCGACCAATGACGTTCTCAACTAAGATCATCGGAATACCGATCACAATCATTGCAACACAAAATAAGAAAACATAAGCACCGCCACCATTTTCACCGACTAAATAGGGAAAACGCCACGTTGCACCGAAGCCGACAGTTGCACCTGCAACGGTCATCACATAAGCTAATCGGCTAGACCAAGACTGTCGTTCTTCTTGATTAGACATAAAAAATAAAATCTCCTAAAACAAATTTACCCTGTTCGGAAACAGGGTAAACCTGGATAAACACACTAAAAATTAACGAATAATGCCACGTGTTGAGCGCTTGAAGAAATCAAGATAAACCGCAACCACAGGCTCTTTTAACGCCATTTCTTCTAATTCTGGTAAAATTTCTTCTACCGTTTTGCTTGACGTGTAGATTAACTTATAAGCAGCTCGAATCGCGTGCATTGCTGGTTTATCAAAACCACGACGTTTTAAGCCTTCAAAGTTAATACCGAATGGGCGAGCGTGGTTACCTTGTGCCATCACATAAGGAGGTACATCTTGGCTAACCATTGAACCACCGCCAAGCATCACGTGCGAACCGATCACAGCAAATTGGTGAATCGCAGACATTCCACCTACAATTACAAAATCATCTAACGTCACATGCCCTGCAAGCGTACCGTTGTTTGCAATGATACAACGGTTACCAATGCTACAATCGTGAGCAATGTGGCAGTTAATCATAAATAAATTATCGTTTCCAACACGCGTTATGCCACCACCCTGCACAGTGCCACGGTGAATGGTCACGCTTTCGCGGATACGATTACGATCACCGATGATCGTTTTAGTCGGCTCGCCTTGATATTTTAAATCTTGGTTAATTTCACCAATACTCGCGAATTGGAAAATATGGTTATCTTCACCAATCTCAGTAATGCCGTTGATCACCACGTGCGAATGA
The DNA here is from genome assembly GCF_003253115.1 of Pseudohaemophilus paraphrohaemolyticus. Classification (GTDB taxonomy): domain Bacteria; phylum Pseudomonadota; class Gammaproteobacteria; order Enterobacterales; family Pasteurellaceae; genus Haemophilus_A; species Haemophilus_A paraphrohaemolyticus_A. The sequence goes on from NZ_QEQF01000001.1 coordinate 611,401, forward strand.
ATTTTGGTTCTCGCCCCTATTTTGACATCTTTACCGATAACTGAAAATGGTCCGATTTCAACGTGAGCGCCAATTTGGGCACCTTCTTCTACAATCGCTAATGGGCTGATTTTTGCAGTTGAATCAATTAAACGCATAATAAACTCCCCTTCCTAATTTGGGTTATTTTCTTGCACACATTAAGTCTGCTTCACAAGCCAATTTACCATCTACATAAGCTTTACCTGTAAATTTGGTAATACCACGTTTTTCTGTTAGAAATTCCACTTCTAAAACTAGCTGATCACCTGGCACAACAGGGCGTTTAAAGCGTGCATTATCAATTGCAGCAAAATAATAAAGCTCGCCCTCTTTCATTTTGCCATAGCTCGCCACGGCCAAAATACCCGTTGCTTGAGCCATTGCCTCTAAAATTAATACGCCAGGGAAAATCGGTTTTTGTGGGAAATGACCTGTAAAGCAAGGCTCATTAACACTCACATTTTTTACTGCTCTTAACCATTTACCTTCTTCATAGTCTGTTACACGATCGACTAAAAGGAATGGATAGCGATGCGGTAGCATATCCATAATTTCCGTGACTTCAATTACCTTTGGTTCTCTATTTTCTTGAATCTCAATTGTCATTATTTAAAAGACCTCTATCAATTTGATTAAATTCAGTTTATTCAGCTAATTTTTTTTCTAATGCTTTCACACGCTCATTGATTTTATCAATATTCATTGTTAAAGCTGCCGTTTTACGCCATTGTTTATTTGTTTGAGCAGGAATCCCCGAAGAATAAATACCTTTCTCGGTAATTGGCTTCATAATCATACTCATACCTGTAATAATTGCTCCATCACAAATTTCCATATGACCATTTAACACGCTTGCCCCACCAATTTGGCAGAAACGCCCAACTTTTAAACTACCTGCCATAATGACACCACCTGCAACCGCTGTGCCATAACCAATGTGAACATTATGAGCAATTTGGCAAAGATTATCTATAATCACATTATCTTCAATCACAGTCGGATCAAGTGCACCACGGTCAATACAAGTACAAGCCCCAATTTCCACATGGTTACCAATAATAACACCACCTGTTTGTGGGATCTTTATCCATTGCCCTTTATCATTAGCATAACCGAAACCATCTGAGCCAATCACGGCAGAAGATTGGATTAAACAATGTTCCCCAATTTTCACTTGATGATAAACTGATACATTCGCCCAAAGTTGAGTGCCTGTCCCGATTTGGCTATTTTGCCCTACAAAACAACCAGCTCCAATCACAACATCATCACCAAGTTCCACTCCTGCTTCAATCACCGCATTCGCACCAACCGATACATTCAGCCCTAATTTTGCTTCAGGCGAAATCACCGCACTTGGATGAATATTAGAAGCCGCTTTGGGGGTGCTGTCCATATATTGAGCGAGTAAGGCATAAGCCAAATAAGGATTAGCAACGATCACAATATTTTGATCTTCTCGACAATACGGAACATCGTCTTCGTTCACAATAATCGCTCCCGCTTGGCAAGCGGTTAAATTTTCTCGATATTTTGCATTAGAAATAAAGGTAATTTGCGAGCCATTTGCCTTGTCTAAAGCAGCGATACTTTGAATAGGCAAATCGGTGTTACCTCTAACAGTACCACCGATATGCTCCGCTAATTCAATTAAACGGAAAGTAGCCATTATTTTTTCGCTTCTTCTGGTTTAGCTTGCTCAGTTTTTGTTGCATCTGCTTTAGGTGCTTCTGGCAATTTAATTTCTGGATGTTTTGCTTTAATTGCATCTAACACAGCTTCAGTGATATCTTTGCTTTCATCTTCAGCGTAAAGTGCAGCTTGTGGTTGAAGAATTAAGGTATAACCTTTCGCTTTTGCTACTTCTTTAATAGTTGCATTCACTTCATCAATCGCAGTTTTTTGTGCTTCTTGAGGATTTAAACCACCACTATTTTTATTTGCATCTTCAATTTTTTGTTGGAAAGCATCCGCACGTTTTTGGAAATCTTCTGCTTTTTTCGCAAACTCTTGTTCACGTTTTTGAATTTCAGCCACTTTGTTTTCAAAAGCTTTTGCTTTGCCTTCAATTTTTGCTTGGCGAGCTTGGATCTCTTTAGCACGTAAACGCGGTGCATCCTTCTCTAATTGAGCAACCTCTTTTTTCAATGTCGCTTCAACGGTTGCTTGTTCTTTTTGAAGATTTTTTGCATCAATATTTAATGCATCACGCTCAGCTGTTAATTTTTTATTTTCTTCTGCTAATTTTTTATCTTCATCAGCAAATTTAGCCTGATTTTCTTTCATAAAATTTTCAAATTTAATTGAAGCATCAAGAAGAACTGGATGGTTCTGCATCACATAACCAGGATCAACAAAACCGATAGTATCTGCTGCATTCGCTACAGCTGAAGTTGCAAGTAAAGCACTTAATGCACTGATTTTAAATAACTTTTTCATTTTTTATCCTTAATTTAAACGAATGAAAGCGGTCAAATTTGCAAATTATTTTACTAAATCAACCGCTTATCATAACTAGAATGTACTACCGATATTAAATTGGAATTGTTCCACTTCATCATTCTCATATTTTTTGATTGGTTTCGCATATGAGAAAGAGAGTGGACCAATTGGTGACATCCATTGGAATGCCACGCCAGCAGAGGCTCTCACTCGTTTGTAATCGCCAAAATCTGGTAAAGTCGGGTAATCCAATTTTTTCCATTTAGTATTCCACACGCTTGCTGCATCAACAAACAATGATGTGCGAACATTGTGCTGGAATTTATCGGCAATAAATGGTGTTGGTGTAATTAACTCAAGATTTGCCGTTGCAATCGTATTACCACCAATAACATCATTACTTGCTGAGGTAAAGTTACCCGCATCTCTATTCCAATAAATTGCTTTAGGACCAATAGCACCATACGCGAAACCGCGAATTGTACCAATACCACCTGCGGTGTACAGTTGATAGAACGGCACTTCTTTACCTCCAAAACCGTTGGTATAACCTAAACTTGCACGAGTTGAAAGCACCCATTTATGTTCGCGGTTTAATGGAATATATTTCGCGAAATCTGCATTCAAACGATAGTATTTATTATCTGAACCAGGAATTGTTACTTTACCACCAATACTTGCACTTGCTCCTTCCGTTGGGAAATAACCACGGTTTAAGCTGTTGTAATTCCAACCAAATGAGAAATCGAAATCGTCCGCTTTCATTTTACCGTAACGGCTTGGGTCATCGCCCACTAAAGGGAAACTCATTGAGCGAACGTATTTTTCACGCGTAAACTCACGTTGTACATTGCTTAAGCTATCGTGTGTATAACCTAAACCCGTATAGAATGAGTTATATTCATTTACAGGAAAGCCTAGGTTTACATTCGCCCCATAACTGCGGCGTTTATACGAAGAAACGTTGTCATTTTTTGAGTTATCGTAATCTTCGAAGAAGACATTACCACCTAAACTTACCCCATCTTTTGTGAAGTATGGTTCGGTATAGCCTAAAGCAACACTTGTACCATAATCGTTACGCGTACCATTTAAGCTAATCGTTGAGCCCATTCCCAAGAAGTTATCTTGTTTGATACCTGCTTGATAACTGATACCGCTTTCTGTACCGTAACCAATACCGAAGTTGATGCTACCAGTATTACGCTCTTTAATCGCATACACTAAATCCACTTGGTCAGTTGTATTTGGCACCGCAGGCATTTGCATATCAACGCTTTCATAGAAACCAGTTCTTTCTAAACGTGATTTACCAAGCGATGCCGCAGTAGTGGATAACCAAGCACCTTCTTGCTGACGCATTTCACGACGCAATGTTGAATCAGCGGTAACATTATTGCCTTCAAAGCGAATTTTACGTACATATACACGCGGACCAGCTTCAACAACAAAATTGACTTGAACAGTTTTCTCATCTTCATCAAATTTCGGATAGAGATCGACTTGTGCTGAGCCAAAACCATTCTCACCTAATTTTTGTTTGATTGCTTCCTCAATTTTCAATAAATCATCTTTGCGGAAAAGATCGCCCGTTTGGTAATCTTTTAACAATGCGTTGAGTTGGTTACCTAAATTGGCAGTGTTACCAATAATACGCACATCGCTTACTTTATACTGTTCACCTTCTGATACCTGATAGGTTAAATCTACTTCTTTTTTATCATCAGTAAATTTCACATCCGTACCGGTTAAAGCAAATTTTGCATAACCACGGTTCATATAGAAATCACGGATTGTGTCTAAATCTTTTGCGTATGCTTGGGATTCAAACTTACTACTTGCAAAAATATTAAACCAAGAAACATCTGGTTGAATATCAAGCTGTTTAGTTAGTTCTTTTGAGCTAAATGCGTGATTACCTTCGAAATTGATGTGTTTTACGTATGCTACATCACCTTCTTTAATGTCTAATTTAACATTAATTCCACCATTTTCTGCTCGGGTAGTAATCGTATCAATGGTTGCGGTATAACGACCAATAGAGTGATAATGTTCAATCAAACCTTGTTTGAAAGATTCTAATTTTTGCGCATCAAAAACTTCACCTTTCGCAATTAAATTAGCTTTTAAATTTTGCTCTAATGCATCTTTAGGGATTGCACCATTACCCTCAATATCTACGGTATTGATTAAAGGGCGCTCTGCCACTTTAATAACTAACGTATTGCCTTCACGTGCTGCGCGCACATCTTGGTAACGATTTTGAATGAAAAGACTTCTTACAACATTCGCCACATCAGCATCTGTTGCTGTTTGACCGACACGAACAGGTAAAGCTGAAATGATCGCTTCGCCCGTTTCAGGCTGTACACCATCAACACGAATATCTTTTACTACAAATGGTGCAGCCATCACACCATTGGCAATTAAAAGAGAAGAAAGCAATAATTTTTTCATTGAAATTATCCTATGAAAGTTTTGTAAAAGAGTCAGCGATTTACACCGCTGGTTTAAAAATGAATAACATCATTGATGAACGCAAATGCCATCAGCGATAACACAAAGAGCATTCCAAGCTGTTGAAAACGTAGCTGAAATTTCTCTGAAACAGGTTTTCGTTTTATCGCCTCTAACGCTAATAAAAGTAGTTGCCCACCATCTAAAGGCAGGATAGGAAAGAGGTTCATCACACCTAAATTCACGCTAATTAATGCCATAAAACTGAGATAATACACCCAACCTATTGCAGCAGTAGCGGCAGCACCTTTCGCCATCGAAACCGGGCCACTCATATTGTTCAAAGACAACTCGCCTGTGATTAAATTCCCAATAAACTGGAAAATGCTATAAATAAGAGAGCCGACCTTATCTACACTTTTGCCGATTGCCGTGAGCATATCATACTCTAGCACCGTCTGATATTTCTCACCAATGCCTTCATAAGTTGGCGTAATACCAATAACATAACGATCCTTTTGCTTTTCAGGCATAATTTCAACCGCTTGTTTTTGTTGGTTTGAGCTTTCGATTTCAAGCGTAATTGGCTGCCCTGTTTGCACCGTTTTAACTAAATTTTGCCAATCAAATGGCTGATGATTTACCGTTAAAATTTTATCTTGTGCTTTTAACCCTGCTTTTTCAGCAGGTGAATGAGGTAAAACTTGAGCAATCTCAGATTTAATCACTGTATTTTTAGGACGTATCCCTAAACTGATTAGTGGGCTCTCTTTCGTACTATCAACTTTCCAATCCGTTAAATTGAGATAGAAACGTTGCGGATGATCTTCATCAATATTTGAGCCCACAACTTCTACACGTTCTGCTCCTAGATTGTCAATTAACGCAAGACTTACTTCTTCCCAATCCAAAACGTTTTTCCCTGCTACCTGTTTGATCTCAAATTCAACGGGTAAATTTGCTTGAGCTGCTATTGAATTGGGGATCACTTGCCCAACAACGGGCTTAAGAGTTGGAATCCCACTAATGAAAACTGCCCAATAAGTAATCACCGCAAAAATAAAATTAGCAATAGGCCCCGCGCTGATAATAAAGACACGTTGAAGCGGTGATTTTTTTGATAAAGATTGCAAAATTGGGGCATCAATTTTCTGCTCATTGACTTCAGATTCACCATTCCACATCTGCACATAACCACCAAGCGGAATGAGTGAAAACGCAAATTCTGTGCCGTGTTTATCTTTTTTACGAAAGAGCACCTTGCCAAAGCCAATTGAAAAACGAATGACTTTAACACCACAGCGGCGAGCGGCCCAGAAATGCCCATACTCGTGCACAAACACGAGTACGCAGATTAAAATAAAAAATGAAATAATGGAGCTCATTCTTTACCTAAATTAAAGCACAAAGAAAAACATCGTAGCAAAGAACGGAATCGCTGCCGTTAAGCTATCAACACGATCTAAAATACCACCGTGTCCTGGAATTAGATTACTGCTATCTTTAATGCCCGCTTGGCGTTTAAACATACTTTCGGCTAAATCACCTAACACAGAAATCGCTACTGTCGCAACAGACACCACAATAAATGGCACAGTTTCTAAAGCACGCCCAAAAACATCATCTGGTGTTGCTTGCAAGAACACAAAGGCAATCACGCCTGAAGTAAATAAACCACCTAATGCTCCTTCCCAAGATTTACCTGGTGACACTCTTGGCGCCAATTTATATTTACCCAAAGCACGACCAAAGAAATAAGCACCTGAATCCGCGCCCCAAACGAGCAAGAATACATAAAGTAATAAATAAGTACCTTGATAAGCATTTACACTATAGTTATTAAAGCGAATCGCTAATAATCCAATAAGGAATGGGAAAAGCGTGCAAAGTGCAAATAAGAGTTTCGCTACAACTGATTTTTCCCATAGCTTGGCAGAATTTGGATAGGTAACGACTAATCCAAAAGCAATAACCCACCAAGCACAAGCAATAAATAATACAATCGCATTTGCATCGGTAATAAAGCGAGCAGCACTAATATAGTCTGTATTCGCCACAATCAACAACAAGAGAATACAAGTTGTCGCCCCCGCCACAACCACACGCGACATTTGGCTTTTAAAACCTGCAAATTGTGCCCATTCCCACATACCAAGCACCACTAATGCCGAAAGGGCAATCGTAAATGCCAATGGAGGCAACCAGAAAATCGCAGCTAACGCCACAATAATCATAACAATCGCAGAAAGTACACGTTCTTTTAGCATTTTTTTATTCCTTTCTTATTCTTTTTTAGCAACCACCAAAACGGCGAGTGCGTTTCTGATAAGCGATAATCGCTTCGCCAAAGACATTATCATCAAAATCCGGCCACAAAACAGGCGTAAAAAAGAGTTCTGCATACGCAATTTGCCAGAGTAAGAAGTTACTAATCCGTTGTTCACCGCTAGTGCGAATCAGCAAATCGACTTGTGGTTGTTCTTCGGTAACTAAGGCTTTTTCAAACAGCTCAGGCGTAATTTGATCAACCACCAATTCACCTAATTTGACTTTAACTGCCATTTTTTGAGCAGCTTGAGTAATATCCCAATAGCCACCATAATTCGCTGCAACATTTAAAATCAAGCCTGTATTTTGAGAAGTTAACTCTTCTGATTCTCTAATTTTCTTCTGTAAACTTTCACTAAAACGAGATGTATCGCCAATTACTTTTAGCTGAATATTATTTTTATAGAGCTTTTTTACTTCAGAATTAAGCGCCGTCATAAATAGCGTCATCAATGCAGAAACTTCCGTTTCAGGACGACTCCAATTCTCACTGCTAAATGCATAGAGCGTCAAAACCTTGATCCCATATTTTGCTGCAAAACTTACCGCAGATCGCACCGCTTTCACCCCATTTTGGTGACCAAACACCCGCAATTTGCCTTGTTGTTTTGCCCAACGCCCATTGCCATCCATAATAATCGCAACGTGCTGAGGCATATTTTGAGGATCAAAACTCGCCATCATTTCTATATTTACCCATAATCAAAATGGCGATAACTATATCACAGTCTCGCCATTTCTTCCAGTAAGGGAAAAGTAAACTCACTATATGAATTAAAAATTATCTTTCTATAAAAAAGCACCGCCAACAAGCGGTGCTTTTTCAATGATATATTACTTATTATTCTTCGCTATTCTTCATTTAGCAATTTAAGCTCACGACCACGCACTTGGTTTTTCAAGATTTCAGCAAATTCTTCGACCTTGAATGTGCCTAAATCTGCACCTTTACGGGTACGTACCGCGATTTTACCTTCTGAGATCTCTTTATCACCACACACGAGCATATATGGCACGCGACGTAAGGTGTGTTCGCGTATTTTGAAACCGACTTTTTCGTTGCGAAGATCGGCTTTAACGCGTAAACCTGCGTCAGATAAGGTTTTCACTACTTGTTGAACGTAGTCCGCCTGGCTGTCGGTGATGTTCATTACCACGGCTTGAGTTGGGGCTAACCAGGCTGGGAAGAAGCCAGCATATTCTTCGGTGATGATACCGATAAAACGTTCGATTGAGCCTAAAATTGCACGGTGAATCATCACTGGTGTGCGACGACTATTGTCTTCCGCCACATAAGAAGCATCTAAGCGGCCTGGTAATGCAAAGTCTAATTGCACCGTACCACATTGCCATTCACGACCTAAGCAGTCGCGCAAGGCGAACTCAATTTTCGGACCATAGAATGCACCTTCACCTTCTTGAATTTCATATTCTAAACCGTTGTGTGCTAATGCTGCGGCTAAGCCTGCTTCAGCACGATCCCACATTTCATCTGAACCGATGCGGTTTTCAGGACGAGTTGAAAGTTTCACAGCAATGTTCGTAAAGCCGAAAGTACTGTAAATATCGTAAACCATACGGATGCAGCTAGTTACTTCAGATTCGATTTGATCTTCGGTACAGAAAATGTGGGCATCATCCTGGGTGAATCCACGCACACGCATCAAGCCGTGTAAAGAACCTGATGGCTCATTACGGTGGCAAGAACCGAATTCTGCCATACGGATTGGTAAGTCGCGGTAAGATTTCAAGCCTTGATTGAAAATCTGAACGTGTCCTGGACAGTTCATTGGTTTAATCGCATATTCACGGTTTTCAGATTGCGTCGTGAACATTAAATCAGCATAGTTTTGCCAGTGACCAGTTCTTTCCCATAACACGCGATCCATCATAAACGGACCTTTCACCTCTTGGTAATCATACTCTTTTAACTTGGTACGTACGAAGGTTTCAAGTTCACGGAAAATTGTCCAACCGTCATTATGCCAGAATACCATACCTGGTGCTTCTTCTTGCATATGGTATAAGTCTAACGCTTTACCGATTTTACGGTGGTCACGTTTTGCTGCTTCTTCTAAGCGTTGTAAATATTCGGCTAATTGTTTTTTATCAGCCCAAGCTGTGCCGTAAATACGTTGTAGCATTTTATTTTTGCTATCGCCACGCCAGTAAGCTCCCGCCACTTTTTGAAGTTTGAAGTGGTGGCAGAAACGCATATTTGGCACATGTGGGCCACGGCACATATCAATATATTCTTGGTGATGATATAACGCAGGCGTTGCTGTGCGTTCGATGTTCTCATCTAAAATTGCCATTTTGTATGGCTCGCCACGTTGCTCGAAGGTGTCGCGTGCTTCTTGCCAGCTCACACGTTTTTTCACTACATCATAGTTGGTTTTTGCCAACTCAAGCATACGTTTTTCAATCTCATCAATATCTTCTTGGGTTAAAGAGCGATCTAAATCCACGTCGTAATAGAAGCCGTTTTCAATCGTTGGACCGATTGCCATTTTCACGTCTGGGAATAATTGTTTGATAGCATGACCAAGCAAGTGAGCACAAGAGTGGCGGATAATTTCTAAACCGTCTTCATCTTTTGCGGTAATGATTTCTAATGTTGCATCTTGATCGATAATATCGCACGCATCACGGCGTTCACCGTTTACACGACCCGCGATAGTCGCTTTGGCAAGACCCGCACCGATAGATTGGGCAACCTCTAAAACAGAAATAGGATTGTCAAATTGGCGTTGTGAGCCATCTGGTAAAGTAATAATTGGCATTTTTTTATCCTTACAGTGGTAACCCATACGACAGGCTACTTGTTAAATTTGAAAAAATTTTGAAAGAAAAAACCGCTTGCAAGCGGTCAATTTCTTAGTCTGATTTGCAATGCGCATTATTTCCCGTACTAATGGGGAATAAGAGCGAGGGTATTCTAGCATAATTAGTTACAAAAAATAACCACTACACTATCCAAATAAAGCCAGCAACTCCGACACTTTTCCTCGTGACTCACTCTTCTGCCCTATTGAGCGATTAACCTGTAAGGTTTTGAATTTTGCACCTTGGTAAATTTTACGAGTAAATTCCGTATCGTGGTTTGAAATCAGCACAGGAGAATCTATTTCTCGAGCTAAATCAGCTAACCTTTTTTGTTGTTCAAGGCTAAAGCCGCCACCTGCGTATTGGGTGAAATTAGTATCTTGTTGCAATGGAGCATAAGGTGGATCGCAATAGACTACATATTGATCGGGTTGCTTTTGCAAGCGGTTAAAAACTTGCTCGAAATCGGCACAGATAAATTCCGCTTTTTGGGCTTTCTCAGCAAAAAAACAAAGCTCTTTTTCGGGGAAATAGTGCGTTTTATAGCGACCGAAAGGCACGTTATAGCCTCGTTTTTGGTTGTAACGGCATAAACCGTTGAAACCAAAACGGTTTAGATAGAGGAAAAGCACAGAGCGTTGAAATTCGTCTTTTGAGGCATTAAATTCTGCTCTACGTTCTAAATAGAACGCCTTGCTATTCGCTTTTTCGTGCGAAAAAAGTGCTTGGGCGTGCTGAATATAACGCTCAACATCATTTTTAACAGCATTGAATAGATTGATTAGATCAGGGTTGATATCCGCCAATAAATAGCGTTCAAAATCCATATTTAAAAACACCGAGCCTGCGCCAACAAAGGGCTCAACGAAACAAGCCCCCTGCGGAATGCTTGGGGGCAAGTGGTCTGAAATGGCTTGAGCAAGGCGATATTTTCCGCCCGCCCATTTTAAAAAGGCTCGTTGTTTTTCCTGCATAGGATTTATTCAGTAAGCGGTCTATTTTTGGGTAAATTTTTCAATCGCTGCAAGCACTTGTTCTTCGGTTACTTCTGAAGTCACATAAGCTTTGCCAAGTGCTTTTAATAAGATTAAACGGAGTTTACCCGCTAATACTTTCTTATCTCTCCACATATAAGGTAAGTATTCTTGCGGCTGCATACCATCTGGCGAGATGGTTGGTAATACAGCGCGAGCAATCAGTTTTTCAAGGCGAGCAACATCAGATTCCGAAATATTACCCAAGATACGAGAAAGCTCAGCTGCTTCAAGCATTCCTACTGCTACGCCTTCGCCGTGTAACCAGCTGCCATAGCCCATATGTGCTTCAATGGCGTGCCCAAATGTATGGCCTAAATTAAGCAAAGCACGATCGCCTTTTTCGGTTTCATCACGTGCAACAACATCTGCTTTTAACTGACAGCAGCGTTGAATACAATATTCGAGTGCTTGTTGATCTAACGCAACCAGTTTATCGACATTCTCTTCTAACCACGCAAAGAATTGCTCATCAAAGATCGCACCGTATTTAATCACTTCCGCCAAACCGGCACTCACTTCGCGTTTAGCAAGCGTGTGTAAAGTGTTGATATCAATAATAACGGAAACGGGTTGATAGAATGCCCCAATCATATTTTTGCCAAGAGGATGGTTTACCGCTGTTTTTCCACCCACAGAAGAATCGACTTGAGCTAATAAAGTGGTTGGGATTTGGATGAAACGAATGCCGCGTTGGTAAGAAGCTGCTGCATAACCCGCCACATCGCCAATCACACCGCCACCTAATGCAATAAGGGTGGTATCTCGGTTGTGGTTTTTTTCAAGCAAAGCGGTAAAAATGAGGTTCAGCGATTCTAAATTTTTGTATTTTTCACCATCAGGAATCAAAACAGAATCTACGCTACAGCCAAGCTTAGTTAGGGCTTTTTCCACCGTTGCAAGATAATGTGGTGCAATGGTTGGGTTTGATACAATCATCACCTTATCACCCGCTTTTAATGGGGCATAACTATTAGGTTCACTTAATAAACCTGCCGCAATCCGAATTGGATAACGGCGTTCTTTAAGTTCTACATTAACTTGCAACATTGTGTTCACCTTATTTTTTATTGTTGTTTTTATTGCAGATTATCGATCATTTCGATGATATTTGTCGCAACTAATTTTGCCGCTTGATCATCAGTTTGAAGAGTAATATCTGCAATTTCTTCATAAAGTGGGTTGCGGATTTTTGCTAGTTCTTCAAGCGTTTTACGTGGATCATCATTTTGTAAAAGAGGTCGTTTTTTATCACGCTGAGTACGCTCAAACTGCTTGTCTACGGTTGTTTCAAGATAAATGACAATCCCACGAGCAGAAAGCACATTACGGTTCTCTTTAGAGAGAATTGAGCCACCGCCCGTTGAAAGTACCACGCCTTGTCCTTGGGTTAATTCATTAATAATACGCTCTTCACGTTTACGGAAACCCGCTTCCCCCTCTACATCAAAAATCCAATCAATATCTGCCCCTGCACGCTCTTCAATCACAGAATCTGAATCCATAAATTCCATTCCGAGCATCTGTGCTAATTGGCGACCGATTGTGCTTTTGCCTGCGCCCATAGGACCAATTAAGAAAATATTACGTTTTTCTGCCATTTTATTCTCATTGAAAAATTAGTTTAACATTGTGATTTGGGTTGAAAAAATGACCGCTTGTAAAAACAAGCGGTCTGTTTTTTGAAAAAGATAACAAAATCTTTTATTCAATTTTAAGAAAGCACCACAAATCGCCTAAAAATAGTTAAGTACGATTATCTCAAGAAATCACACCTAATTTCAACCTTTAGCAATCTAATCGCTGAATTTATTTATAGACTAGAATAATTCAGCACCTGATGGCGAAGAGAGAATCCCTTTCGGTGGTAAGCCCAAACGTATACCACCACCGGCATCACGAGGATTACCTGATTCTTCGCCTGGAATACCTTGCTCTACCACAAATTTTTTGGTTGGTTCTGTACCCTTAATAAAGTACTCGGTTAATTGGCTACCTAAGAAACCACTGGCGGCATCAATTTTAGCTTCCACAATATTAGTTGGTTTTGGAAGTATGCGATCTTTTTTATCCGCCAGAGCAACTTTCATATAATCGCGCCACGCTGGCATTGCAGTTCGAGCACCTGACTCTCCTTTACCTAAAACCCGTTTATTGTCATCAAAACCCACGTAAACCGTTGTTACAATGTTTGAACCAAACCCAGCATACCAAGTCACTTTAGATTGATTCGTTGTCCCTGTTTTTCCGCCAATATCTTTACGTTTGAAATCATTGGCAAGCGAACGACTTGTGCCTCGCCAACCTTGCCCTTGTTCGCCATAAATTGCACTATTTAACGCACTACGCATCAAGAATGCAATTTCAGGCTTCATTACACGTGGTGCATAAATCGTTTGACCTGCTTGATTTTGCACATTGCTCATTAAATCAGGGCCATTTTCTCGAATAACTGTGTCGAGCACAGGTTCTTCGCTATCTGACGTCGTTTCTTCTGCTGTATCAATTGCCGTATCCGTTACATTCACTGTTTCATTCGCTTTCAATGAGCGAAAGAATTGCTCTTCATCGTGAATTTTCACGCCGTCAAATTGCTCTGGTTCAGCATAAGTAAGTGGAAGGTTATTACATTCTATACATGCAATTGGCGGATTGGCTTTAAACAGCTCATTCCCTTGGCTATCTTCAATACGCTCAATAATATAAGGTTCAATTAAGAAACCGCCATTATCAAATACTGCATAAGCACGTGCCATTTCAAGTGGCGTAAATGAAGCAGCCCCCAGAGCCAACGCTTCTGTTGCAACGAATTGATCTCGCTTAAAACCAAAACGTTCTAAATAGCCTGCAACATAGTCAATTCCCGCCATTTGTAGAATTCGGATTGATACCATATTTTTTGACTTACCTAATGCGACACGCATACGAAGTTGCCCCTCGTAACGCCCATCCGCATTTTTGGGCGTCCACGGTTTTTGACCACGTTTGGTAATGGTAATCGGATCATCGCTAATCGTGCTCGATAAGCTCAGGCCTTTATTCATTGCTGCAGCATAAATAAATGGCTTAATTGAAGAACCCACTTGCACAAGAGATTGCGTTGCACGGTTAAAACGGCTTTGCTCAAAACTAAAACCACCCACAACCGCTTCAATAGCACCGTTATCACTGTTAAGCGACACTAAAGCTGAATTGACTTCAGGAATCTGTCCTAACATCCATTCGCCATTTTTTCCCTTGCTTACCCAAATGAGATCGCCAGCATTCAATTTAATCTGTTTACCGAAAGTCGCATTCGCTTTTTTCATCTCGGTTTTATCACCACTTGGCAACATCAGCGTATAGCTATTTTTATTTACCGCCGTGACCACCACACCTGTAAATGGCTCAGAGTTCGGCAATTTACTAAGGTAATCAATAATAGCCTCATCATCCCAAGCGGTCTTTCCTGTCCAAAGTTTTGCAGCACCACGCCAGCCGTGACGACGGTCGTATTGGATCAAGTTATTACGCAGAGCATCTTGCGCGGCTTTTTGGTCATCAGACACCACGGTAGCATACACTTTAAAGCCCTTATTATAAGCGACGTCTTCGCCATAACGTTTTACCATCTCTTGGCGAACCATCTCGGTCACATAATCAGCCCTAAAATCTAACACTGCGCCATAATATGCAGATTTCACCTCTTCTTTTTTCGAGGTTTCATACTGTGCTTTGGTAATTTTTCCTACTTCAAGCATACGACCAAGCACAACATTGCGTCGGTCTGTTGCACGTTTGACTGAATAAATAGGGTTCATTGTTGAAGGTGCTTTTGGTAAGCCTGCAATAATCGCCATTTCCCCTAAAGTGAGCTCATCAAGTGTTTTACCAAAATAGGTTTTAGCTGCCGCCGCAACACCATAAGAGCGATAGCCTAGATAAATTTTATTCAAATAAAGCTCTAAAATCTCATCTTTAGTTAATACTTTCTCAATCTCAAGAGCAAGAATAGCCTCTTTGATTTTTCGCTCAATATTACGCTCAGGTGTTAAGAAAAAGTTACGCGCAAGCTGCTGAGTAATAGTACTCGCCCCTTGCGTATCGCCTTGGCTAGAGCGATAAAGTGCGCGCATAATCCCTTTTGGATCGACCCCTTTATGCTCATAAAAACGGCTATCTTCCGTTGCCAAAATAGCATCGATTAACGGTTGTGGAATTTCCGCTAATTTCACTGGAATACGACGCTCTTCCCCCACCTCACCAATCAGCTTCCCATCAGAGGTAAAAATTTGCATTGGCCGTTGCAGCTCAACGGTTTTAAGCGTTGAAACATCAGGCAAACTTTCACGAATATGAATGTAGGCAATAACGCCTACAAGGCCTGCCACAATTAGCAGAGTAAGTAAAGCACTAAATATTATTTTTGCGATCTTCATCGAAAAAATCTCTTTTCCTAAATGACAAATAAATTAAATCACCAATAATGTTGGCGTAAAACTGGCTAAGTATAAACGAAAAAATGGCTAAAAGTGTCAAGCAAATGTAATTTTTTTGGTCAGCAAATGAAGGATTTTTTTATGTCATTGCTTACAAAATTTTTTCCCAAAAAACAACAAGAAGACTTGCCAATCGGCATTGCAGAAGATGAAACCCACTACTGTATTGCTTATTTAGTGCAAGAACAACCTATTGTAAATTTTTATCCAAAATCGACCGCTTTAACCGAGATTTTAGCAACAATTTCCGGTTTTTCAGGCAAAAAGAAGCAGATTATTCGCCCTGTACCATATCACTATATTTGGCGGAAATATCTGATTCAACCTATAAATGTAGATAAAGAAACGATTTTTCGCCAAGTAATTCAAACTATCAAACAAGAGCTTCCTATTTCGATAGATGAGGTCTATTTTGATTATCAAACCTTGCCTCATAAAGCCCAAAAAGTTACTCAAATTATTATTTATGCACTGAGAAAACGTTTTGCCGAACAGTTATTGCTGGATATGGACACCGTTTTAGATTGTGAGTTGCAATGTTGGCAAAGAGGATTTCATTTTTTTATGCAATCGCTACCTCAAAATGGACAAAATTATGCATTTAAAGAGAAATTTTTTACATTTAAATTAACTGAATTAAGTATTCAAAACGAATGTAACGAAAATTATTTAAGCCTGAATGATTTAACTTTGCCAGAAAATGTCGTTTCTAAAGAGCTATATATTCTTGCATTAGGGGCTTGCTTGTGGAAATAAAAAGAAATATCAATTTAAGTCCATCATTACAGAAAAGTTGGTCAGACAAAACTACAAAAAATATATTTAAGCTACTAATTATATTTCTTTGCCTTATCGGATTATTATTATGTTTAAAATTTTACCAAGAAAACAGTAAGCGTGAACTTGCAGCGATTACACAACAGTTCATCGAACAACAAGAACAGCTATCACAAATTGAGCAAAGTTTAACAAACCTTACACCACTACCGATTAACTACACAAAAGTATTAAGAAAAGAGGAGCTAAACAATTTGGTTAATTTATTAGAAGAATTACCTGTAAAAAGTGCAGGAATTAGCGTTATTCGATTTTATGTCGATCAAGGCTTAAAGCTAAAAATTGCTGGCAGTTATCAACATCAGCAAGATTTTGAAGAGTTAGAAAATTTCTTTAAAGAGAGTGGTTTTAGCGTCAATATTGAATATTTACAAAGTAATAATAAAGCAAAAGCAGATTTTAGCATTATTGTCTATAAAGAAAATAAATAATATGAAAAAACGTATTTCTTACTATTATTTTAACCCAGATAAAGTTGGTTATCAGTTATTGAGTAAACTCAATCAATACTTTTTTCAGATTGCCATTACTTTAGCGGTTATTCTGCTTTTTTATCCGCTTATTCAATCGGTCAATATTTCACAAAAGATTGCAGATAACGCACATAAGCTTAATACACTAAATATGGAGATTGAAAATAAAGCACAATCTTTAACAGAAAAATTAGCTGAAAAAGGCGATACCAATAATACAAAACTCACACCGACAAAAGTGAATCAACAGCTGGAGACGCTTTTTCATCAATATGATGCAGAAATCAGTGGAATGCAGTGGGAATTAGATCAGGATAAATTACTGCATATTACGATTATACAAAAAGCAAAATCTTTATTTGAAATCATTTCGGAATTAAATCAACTCGATTTTCTATTTTATAAAGAAATCACCTTAACCCGTTTAGATTATAAAAACTTAATACAATTAAATGCGACTTTACAGCTAATGGAAAAATAAAATGAAAAAATATTTATTACTGCTATTTTGCTTTCTATCTTATACAACACATAGTATTGCGGATCCTTTTTATGGAAAAGAACAAGAAAAAGAGAATATAGCAAAAGCAACGATTGCAAAAAAGAGAGCAAAAAAAACTGCTTGTGAACTGCCTGAAAATGCCAATATTGTCAATATCCCTATTGAATTTGAAGATCTGAAATTAGTCGGTGTATTGAAATATAACAACACAACAAAAGCATTATTTATTGATAAAAGTAATCAAATTTTTGATTTTGCTCAAGATGATTTTATTAAAGATAAAACCATTCAAATCAGAGAAATTAGCACCAAAGCGGTGAAATATATCAATTGGGGGTTAACTGATGATTGCAACACACCTTATCAAATTACATTAAAACTTTAATTTTCAAAAGGTTATTTATGAAAAAGTGGATATTATTATTTTCAATTTTCCCGCTCTCGCTATTAGCAAACCAAATTTCGCTCGTGTTAAAAGATGCTCCGACAGCTGAAGTTGTCTCTTATTTAGCCAGTGAAATGGATAAAAATATTGTATTGCATCAAGATATTGAAAGCAAAAGCAATATTCGCATTGAAAATGGCCAGTTTGATGCAATTTTAAAAAGCATTGCCAAAATCAATAAACTCAATATTCAACAAGAAAATGGTATCTATTATATTAGTGAAAAAACAAAAGAGGATTTAAACGAAAAAATAAAGCCTCTTGATGAAGAACAAAAGCTACAATTAGTTACTCGTACGGTGAAATTAAAATATGCTAAAGCCTCAGAAGTCATTGATTCGCTTACTAAAGGCAGTGGCTCATTTTTAAATGATGGCGGTTATATTCACTTTGATGAGCGAAGCAATAGCTTAATTATTAAAGAAAATGTAGCTTCCATTAAAAATACGTTAGCTTTAATTAAAGAGCTAGATAAACCAACCGAACAAATTGCCATTGAAGCTCGCATTGTCACCATCAGCAGCAAAAATTTGCAGGAACTTGGCGTGCGTTGGGGAATGTTCTCCGCAGATAGTAGTATCGAAGAAGTAGCAAGAAATGGAGGGCGAGTGCAGAATTTAAACGTGAACTTCCCCGTGGTTGCAGGAGCTTCAGCCACCTTACAAGTCGCTTCTATCAATTCCAAATTGTTGGATTTAGAACTCTCTGCCCTTGAGCAAGAAAACAGTGTAGAAATTATTGCAAGCCCGCGTTTGCTGACGACCAACAAAAAATTGGCAAGCATCAAACAAGGCACAGAAATTCCTTATGCGATTTATGATCGCAAATCGGAAACCTACGATATTTCCTTTAAAGAAGCAGTTTTAGGCTTAGAGGTGACGCCGCATATTTCAGAAAATAATCAGATTTTAATGGATTTAATCGTGACTCAAAATTCGCAAGGGCAATCGGTCGGTAATGCCAATTCGGGCAATACGGCAATTGCAATTGATAAACAAGAATTGAACACACAAGTATTCGCCAAACACGGTGAAACCATTGTGCTTGGCGGGGTGTTTCAACATTTGAAATCAAAAGATAACGATAAAATCCCTGTGCTTGGTTCAATTCCGTTTCTCAAGCGGTTGTTTAGCTATCAAAAAGATCAAATTAACAAACGCGAATTAGTAATTTTTGTAACGCCTTACATTGTACAATCAAAAGATGTCGCAGTGGATTTCTCAAAAACGAAAGAAAAAAGCCCAAAACGATAAAGAAAGTATCACGAAATTATGCTACAATTCGGCAACATTTTTGATTATCGAATTAACTAGAGGTTATATGAAACTTTCTCCTCGACGCCGTGCAAGAGAGTGTGCGGTTCAAGCATTATATTCTTGGGCAATTTCGCAAAATAGCGTAGAACAAATTGAATTAGTTTTCCAAACCGATAATTTTGCATCTGAAGATCCTGAAAGCACAGGTCAAGTTGATCGTGCATTATTTACCCGTTTATTACGCGGCACTGTAGCAAATATTGAAGAGATTGATGCTTCACTTCGTCCGTTTTTAGATCGTAACGAAGAAAATGTCGATTTAATTGAACGTAGTATTTTACGTATGGCGGCTTATGAATTACATTTTGAACAAGATACCCCATACAAAGTGGTGATTAACGAAGCGATTGAAGTAGCAAAAGCATTCGGTTCAGACGACAGTCACAAATACATCAACGGAATCTTAGATAAATTAGCACCAGCACTTGGACGGAAATAATTTATCTACTTATTTTAAAGCGAGCAAAGTCTCGCTTTTTTTCATTTTGAGAATAATTATTTGAGAGAACAAAATGGGCGAATTTGATCTGATCAAGCGGTATTTTTCGCGAAAAAGTTTGCAAAATGAGGTAATCTTATCGGTGGGCGATGATTGTGCGATTACCAGCATCTCCGCAGGCTACCAACTTGCGATTACCACAGATACCTTAGTGGAAGGCACGCATTTCTTACCTTCGATTTCTCCTGCCGCCTTAGCTTATAAAAGCGTTGCAGTAAACTTAAGCGACTTAGCCGCGATGGGAGCAACGCCTACTTGGGTGTCGCTTGCACTCACCTTACCCGAAATCAAAGAAGCATGGTTAGCTGAATTTAGCCAAAGCTTGTTTGCTATTTTAGATCGCTATAGCATGAGTTTAATTGGGGGCGATACCACTAAAGGACCGCTTTCGATTACCCTTACTGCTCAAGGTTTTTTGCCTGAAAATCAAGGTTTATTCCGCCACCAAGCCAAAGTGGGCGATTGGATCTTTGTTTCTGGCTTTTTGGGTGATAGTGCGGCAGGGCTCGATTTACTTTTACAAAATCGCAAAATAGAGAACGAATCTGACCGCTATTTCATTCAACGCCATCTGCACCCAACGCCTCGTGTCGAACTCGGTTTAGCCCTTCGTGCATTTTCTTGTTGTGCATTGGATATTTCTGATGGATTACTTGCTGATCTGGGGCATATTTTAGAACGTAGTCAAGTTGGCGCGGAAATTTATCTCGAAAATCTACCGCTTTCACACCATTTATGCACCCAATACGAACAAACACAAGCGGAAAAATTTGCTTTAACGGGGGGCGAAGATTATGAACTTTGCTTTACTGTCAGCGAAGAAAAACGCGAAGAGATGGAGCAAGTTTTACGTTCGCAAGGGATAAAAGTAACCTGCATCGGTCAAATTCTCCCTGCAACAAGCGGTTTAAATTTACTTAAAAATGGCAAAAAAATGGCTTTACCTACCCATATTGGTTTTGACCATTTTAGCTAAAGCAAAGGAAAAGGAATGGATAAAAAAATTAACTTAAAAAATCCCGTACATTTTTTAGCAGTCGGATTCGGCTCAGGCTTATTAAAGCCTGCACCAGGCACTTGGGGCACGCTTGCAGGCTTAATGCTTTCTATTTTGCTTTGGAATATAACCCAATCAAACCTATTTTTTATTTTTCTTGCCGTTATTTCTTTTATTTTTGGCTGCTATCTTTGCCAAAAAATGAGCAATGATTTAGGCGTACACGATGATGGAAGAATAGTTTGGGATGAAATTGTCGCAATATTTTTAATGTTCGCCTTTTTACCTGAATATAATTGGTTTACTTATATTTTTACTTTTATAAGCTTCCGTATTTTTGATATTTTAAAACCTTATCCAATTCGTTATTTTGATGAAAAATTAGAAAGTGGCTTAGGTATTATGGTAGATGATATTCTTGCCGCCATTTTTGCTTTAATTTCATTACATTTGATTTATTGGATTATTTAATGCTCACTATTTTATTTATTCATCTTGTTGGACTTGCAAGCCCTGGTCCTGATTTCTTTTATGTAGTTCGTCAATCCGCAAGCCACTCAACCAGAGCAGGCATTTTAGCTTCGGTTGGAATTGCAATGGGGATTATCTTTTGGGCAGCTTTTGCAATTTTCGGCTTAGCGTGGTTAAAACATAGCGTAGGGAATGTGTTGCAATATGCAATTATGTTATTAGGTGGCGGTTATTTAGCTTATTTAGGCTCGAAAATGGTTCGGGTGAAGGATAATGCAAAATTTAGTGAAGAAAAGACTGATTTATTAGAATTAAACGCCATCATAGAAATTCGCAAAGGTTTAATGATCAACATAATGAATGCTAAAGCGGGCGTTTATTTTACTAGCGTTATTTCCGCATTTTTAGACCAATTTACTGAAACTTATCAGCTTTTTGAATTGCTGTTTTTATTTGTTTTTTTAACCTTTATCTATTTCTATTTAGTCGCATTATTATTTTCGCGTAAACCAATTCGCAAAATTTATGCAAAAAACAGCCGCTATATTGATAATGCTGCTGGAGTAATTTTTATCGGATTTGGATTAAAACTGATTTATGAGGGGATAACGCATTTAGCGGTAATTTTATAGAATAATGGGCGTAATGTACGCCCATTTTATTATCTACGCTTTTTCTCTGGAAAAATAAGAGAAGCAATCACACCAATAAATAACACACCTAAAACAATAAATAAGCTGGTGTTTGGCGAAATATGGAAACCCGTATCGAATACGGCGTGGTTCCAAGATTGAACTCCCATTTTAAAACCGATAAAGAATAATAATGCAATCACTGACTTTTCTAAATGAACTAAATATTTTGTAAGCGCCGCCAAAATAAAATAGAGGCTACGCAAACCAAGAATAGCAAAAATCATTGCTGCATAAACTAAGAGCGGTTCTTGTGTTACGGCAATCACGGCTGGCACTGAATCAAACGCAAAAGCAACATCGGAGGTTTCAATTGCGATTAAACATAAAAATGCAGGCGTTGCATAACGTAAGCCTTTGCGGGTTACATTTGCGAGCTCTTCCGCTTTTAATTCGGCGTGTTTAACGAAGAAATTGTCACCGTGTAATTTCGGTAGCACAGGCATCATTTTACCAATCCAACGCACGCTCCAATGGTTTGTATAATCTTCAATTTCTTCTTCTGCCTCGTCTTTAGTAGTCAGCATTTTCCAGCCACTCCAGAGTACGAACAATGCGAAAATGAAGCCAACCCAAGGGCTTGCCGCGAATAAGCCTGTACCAAGCACCACGAAAATCGCACGGAATACTAATGCCCCTAAAATGCCCCAATATAAGATGCGATGTTGCAATTTACCTGTAATACCAAACGAGGCAAAAATAGCCACAAAGACCATTAAGTTATCAATTGATAAACTTTTTTCTAAAACATAGCCTGCTAAATATAAATCCGCCCAAGAAGCATCAAAACGAATATATAAATAAACGTAAAATGCAACAGCTAATGAAATCCAAAATAACGACCACATTGCCGCATTTTTTACTGTAATTTCTTCGCTATTTTTATGGGCAACTAAATCCATATAAATGGAAAAAAAAATTACCGTAAAAAAGACAATAATTGTTTCTAAAGGAAAACCAAAGTGTGCCATATAACCTACAAAAAAATAAAAATTAAACTAAATGATCGATATTATTAAATTCAACTAATTCCACCTTGCCATTTTCAACTTTGGCAATATTGATGGCGGTATTCATCACAAATTTGTGTTTTTCTTCATCACGACATTCCGACCAATGCAAGCCTTTTAACACTGCAGTTAAAACGGTTAAGGTCATTCCGTGTGCGACAATCAACACATTTTCGTTATCTTTGTGCAATTCGGCAATTTGGTTGAACACCTTAAATACACGCTGATAAAGTTGTTCGTACGTTTCGCCGCCATTTTCCAATGCCTTATATTTAGCAGGTGTTTTTTTCATCACCCAATATTCATCGTTCTCATATAAATCTACTGACTTCATCCCTTCCCAGCTACCGAAATCAAATTCGTTTAAGCCCCAATGATGAAAATGCGGAACGTTTTGCGCCTCATTTTCCGCCAGAATATAGTTTGCTGTATCTTGTGCACGCTTTTGCATACTGGAATAAGCCGCAGTAAATTTAACAGCTTTCAACGCTTGTCCTGCTTTTTTCGCACCTTCAATCCCCTCTTCAACCAAAGGCGAATCGCCCGAGCCTTGCAAGCGCCCTTCAATATTCCACACGGTTTTGCCATGTCGAATTAAATAAATATTTAGTGCCATCTCTATTTCCTTTAAAATAGCCAAAAAAGAATCGGAATTATAACATGAATTTGCATTTTACTCTCTGCCTGCAACATCGGGATTTTGTGATCATCAATAAACCTGCTGGTATCAGTGTTCACAAAGATCAGCAAGCGGTCGGATTCACTGAATTAGTTGCAAAACAGCTTGGTGTAGAGCAAGTTTGGCTTGTGCATCGATTAGATAAAATTACCTCAGGCTTGCTCATTCTAGCCTTAAATAAAGAAGCGGCAACGAATTTCTATACGCTATTTGAACAACACAAAATCCAAAAAACCTATTGGGCAATTAGCGACAAAAAGCCGAAAAAGAAACAGGGTAAAATTGTGGGCGATATGCAAAAATCAAGAAATGGGGTGTGGAAACTTTGCCATAGCAAGGAAAATCCTGCGATTACGCAATTTAGCTCGCATTCTATTGAACCACCACTTCGCTATTTTATTTTGCAACCCAAAACAGGCAAAACGCACCAATTACGCGTTGCAATGAAAAGTTTGGGCAGTCCGATTCTAGGCGATAGTTTGTATTCTGGTTCAGAATCGGATCGTGTTTACCTACACGCCTATCAGCTTGAATTTGATTATCAAAATGAGCATTTTTACGTGCAAGCCTTGCCTGAAAGCGGTCAAATTTGGCAGAAAGTTTGTAAGATTGAAATGGAAAAATAGAGTACAATTTACACTGTTTTATAATAAATAAAGCAACTATAGAGGCAATTATGAGCTTGTTTGAAGCTATTTTAATTATTATTTTATTAATTTTAACCAGTACGGTCATTTCATTATCGGAAATTGCACTTGCTGGAGCGAGACGTTTAAAACTGCAAGCAATGGCGAATACGGGCGACTTACGCGCTGAAAGAGTGATGAAATTGCAGGAACAACCTGGACGATTTATCACCGTCGTGCAAATTGGGTTGAATATGGTTGCCATTCTTGGTGGTGTGGTGGGCGAAAGTGCGATTAACCCATATTTCAGCCAGCTTTTTAGAGAGTATTCCGATGCAGCTTGGGTTGATTCTGCGGCTTCTTGGACCGCCTTTTTACTCGTGACATCTGCATTCGTATTATTTGCAGATTTAATGCCAAAACGTATTGCGATGACTTATCCAGAGCAAGTGGCTGTTCGCACAATCCGAGTAATGAGTTTTGCGATCATTCTGTTTAAACCCATTGTGATGTTTTTTGACTGGATCGCTAACTCGCTCTTCCATCTTTTTGGTGTATCAACTGTTCGTCAAGAGAATATGACGACTGAAGATATTGTGGCAGTCGTTGATGCGGGTGCTAAAGCGGGCGTGTTGAATACGCACGAACATTATTTGATTGAAAACGTATTTGAAATGCAAGAACGCCGTGTCACTTCAACAATGACCACACGTGAAAATATCATTTTTTTAGATCGCACCGATAACAAAGAGCAAGTACTCCAAACGCTTGGCGAAGATCCGCACTCTAAATTGCTGATTTGCGATAATGGCTTAGATAAAATTTTAGGCTATGTTGAATCGCACAATTTGCTCACGCAATATCTTAAAAATGAGAACGTCTCGCTTACCGATCAACGCTTATTGCGTAAAACCATTTTTATTCCAGATACGCTTTCACTTTACGAAGTGTTGGAGCTGTTTAAATCAGCAGGCGAAGATTTTGCCGTGATTGTGAATGAATATGCCCTCGTGGTCGGCATTATCACGCTTAACGATGTAATGAGTATTGTAATGGGCGAATTAGTTTCCACCGAAGAAGAACAGATCGTTCGCCGTGATGAAGATTCGTGGTTAATCGATGGAGCGACTCCTCTTGAAGATGTAATGCGTGCATTAGAAATTGAGGAATTTCCACACGCTGAAAATTACGAAACCATCGGTGGATTTATGATGTATATGCTTCGTAAGATCCCGAAAAAAACCGATTTTGTGTTGTATGATCAATATAAATTTGAAATTATCGACACCGAGAATTTTAAAATTGACCAGCTGATGGTGTCGTTTAGAAAAGATATTAAAACAGAATAATAATGATGTTTTATACAGTTTATGATAGACTAGATATTCTCAAGTAGTGAGATTTTAAATTAATTTCTTCGGTATTCACTACTGCCAAATCTCCCCTACCCCTCTTTGCTAAAGAGGGGGATTTTCTTAATATAAAAGAAATATCGACGGTATTATTCTTAATCTAAAAGTATAGCAATAGGGCTTTATTATTCAGAGACCTAATCCCCTCTTTAGCAAAGAGGGGTAGGGGAGATTTGGCAGGCAGAGAAAACGAGGCTCATAAAAGCTTTCATGCTCAAATAAACAGGAATGCTATGATTGGTCGATTACACGGTAAAATTATTGAAAAGCAACCGCCTGAAATGGTGTTAGATGTACAAGGCATAGGCTATGAAATCCTATTGCCAATGACCAGTTTCTACGATTTACCACAATTGGGCGAAGAAACCACCATTTTTACACATCTTGTCGTTCGCGAAGATGCACATTTACTCTTTGGCTTTGCCCAAAAACAAGATAGAACCTTATTTCGTGAACTCATCAAAACCAATGGTATTGGTCCAAAACTTGCCCTTGCTATTTTGTCTGCAATGTCTGTTTCTCAGTTTGCAAATGCAGTTGAGAATGAAGAATTAGCAAAACTGACTAAAATCCCTGGCATCGGGCGTAAAACGGCAGAACGTTTATTGGTTGAGCTTAAAGGTAAGTTTAAAGGAATGGCACAGGGCGATTTCTTCATTGAAAAATCGCACGATCAAATTGTGGCAAGTTCACAAACTGATCCAGCCGATGAGGCTCGAGATGCCTTGATTGCGCTTGGCTACAAACCTGCTGATGCAGAGAAAATGATTAAGAAAGTCAATAAAGCTGGGGCAACTAGCGAACAATTAATTCGTGAAGCCTTGAAAAATTCTCTTTAATAGATTGCGAATAAAATAAAAATGATTGAAGCCGATAGAATAATTAGTGCCTCACCCAAAAAAGAAGAGGAAGTGATTGACCGAGCTATTCGTCCGAAATTGCTAGCAGATTATGTTGGACAGCCTTCGGTGCGGGAGCAAATGGATATTTTTATTCAAGCTGCTAAATTGCGAAATGAAGCTTTAGACCACCTTTTGATTTTTGGACCACCAGGTTTAGGCAAAACCACGCTTGCCAATATTGTGGCGAACGAAATGGGCGTGAATATTCATACCACCTCTGGCCCCGTACTTGAAAAAGCAGGCGATTTAGCCGCAATGCTCACCAACCTTGAGCCTTATGATGTGCTTTTTATCGACGAAATCCACCGCTTGTCGCCTGCTATTGAAGAGGTGCTTTACCCCGCGATGGAAGATTATCAGCTTGATATTATGATCGGAGAAGGTCCTGCCGCTCGCTCAATTAAATTGGATTTACCGCCCTTTACATTAGTAGGTGCAACGACACGTGCAGGTTCTTTAACCTCGCCACTGCGTGACCGTTTCGGGATTGTACAACGCCTAGAGTTTTATTCGGTTGAAGATTTAACCTCCATCGTACAACGTAGTGCCGATTGCTTAAATTTAGACTTATCAGCAAATGGGGCTCACGAAATTGCGCGCCGTTCACGCGGTACCCCACGTATTGCGAACCGCTTACTTCGCCGAGTAAGAGATTATGCGGACGTTCGCAATAACGGCATTATCAGCTCAGAAATTGCTAAACAAGCGCTTTCAATGCTAGATGTGGACTCTGAAGGCTTTGATTTTATGGACATCAAACTTTTACAAGCCATTGTGGAACGTTTTGATGGTGGACCTGTTGGCTTAGATAACCTCGCCGCTGCAATTGGCGAAGAGCGTGATACCATTGAAGATGTGCTAGAACCTTACCTAATCCAACAAGGCTTCTTGCAACGCACTCCACGTGGACGAATTGCGACCCCAAGAACTTATGAGCATTTGAAAAGATTTGCTCCGTCCTACTAGCTCCCACGCTTTGCGTGGGCTACTCTCGGTGGGTTCTTGCTACTGACCTCTCAATGAAGTTCACTTCACAAGCTCGACGGCTGTGTCCCAGCCTGATATTTTACGCTTAGGCAATGGCTCGCCCACGCTCCAAAACATTTAATGCCCCAACCATATCCACATTTCCCTTATAGCCACATTCTACGCATTCAAAATCAGCCTGCGTTTGGTGATTTTTCTTGGGTATAACCGCAAACAAGGGCAAGTTCAGCTCGTATTTGGCGGCAGATCAGCCACTAAAAAACCACCTAGCTATTGCGTTTTATAGTCCCACTGACGGCGGAACTCTAACCAAGATTGATCTAATATCGCTCGGTTCAAACCTGATTTCTGTTTTACATTCTTGCCGTGCTCTTCCGCAGTGCCTTTGGCAGAACAATGAATTAAGGGACGTTTGGTCTAGTTATCTAGTACAGCCCCTTAGGATTTATTACATAACTGCTCTCAACAGCGGTTAAATTTATACTGTTTTTTACAAGATAAGAGCATTTACATAATAAAACCACTCGGGTTTCCCCGAGTGATTTTTAATTATCTAGTATAAATTACCATTGGTAACCAATACCAGCACCGATATTATAATCGCCTTGCGTTGTTGCAGAACCGCTCATTTTGAAAATGACTCGGTTACTATCACTTGATTTAGATAAACCAACCGCCACAGCACTTTGACCTTTATAGTTACCAATGCCTGCTCCAACCATCAGTTTTCCAGGTTGAGTAACTTGCGGAATATTTGCCATTGCAGTCGCACCAGCTACCCCTCCACGAAGTTTCTTCTCTGTTTTTCTCATAGCATTATCAACATAGCGCTTATTCACAGCGTCTGTGTTGTTTACAGGATCTGCCACGTTAGTAATTCGGCGTTCATGACCAACATTACCTACTGAAATAGTATTTTCTTCTTTCGCAACAGAGCCTTCACCTAATGCCACAGAGCCAGCGGCTTTAGCTTCTGCATTATGACCTATAGCTGTTGAGCGTTCTGCATGAGCTTTAGCGTTATTACCTAGAGCAGTAGAGTGATTCCCTTTCGCTTCAGAGCCATATCCCATTGCAGTTGAATCTTTACCTGAGGCCTTAGCACCTTTACGATTACTTGCATTATTTGAGGCAAAACTAGTTTCACCATCAGCATTAATTAATCCCGAACCTTCAATACGATCTTTAATCATTTTTACGGTATTTTCAGATTCTTTCGCTTTACCCGCTGCTGTTTCAGCTGCAGTCTTCGCAGTTACCGCACCGGCCTTCGCGGTTTCTGCGTCAGCTTTAGCGGTTTCTGCACCAGCTTTAGCTGCTTCGGCTTTACCTTGTGCTGCCTCTGCACCGGCCTTCGCGGTTTCTGCGTCAGCTTTAGCGGTTTCTG
>NZ_QEQF01000002.1:0-246487 GCF_003253115.1 Pseudohaemophilus paraphrohaemolyticus
ATCTCATAGAGATAGATTATAATAAATTAACTAATTTATTATATTTTAAGATGTTTTCTGTGAATTTAGCAGGTGTTGTATACGTACTGAAAATTTTAAAGTGCGTATACAACACCCGCTAGGTTTTCCATAAAAATAATTTATAAAACAATAGATCCAGATAACTTGAGTGACAAATACACTTTAACCACAACCTGTGAGAAAGGTTTAATCCCTGAACAACTTGGTGAGTTAGCGGGTAAACAAACGGTTGCAGCAGATAAAGTCGCAGAAAACGTAGATCAATTGCAAAATAGCGGTATCTCATTGGGTATGTCGCATATTTCTGATAACGGTAAGATTATCATCCGCCTATCCAACGACCTACTCTAACCGATCCAGATACTGCTGTCCTCCCAACGCTGAAACTTGTCGAATAATCCATGCTTGGCGTTTTTTCATAATAGGCCCTGGACGATCTACGCGGTAAATGTTTGGATTTGGTAGCGATGCTGCCAATAAAGCCGCTTCATTTAAGCTCAGATTTTTTGCTGATTTTTTGAAAAAAGTTTGGGCAGCGGATTCCACACCAAAAATGCCGTGACCAAATTCAGCAATATTTAAATAGACTTCCAAAATCCGCTCTTTGCCCCAAAGCTTTTCAATAGCAAAGGTTAGTGGTAATTCAATGCCTTTACGAATCCAACTTTGCCCATGCCAAAGAAACATATTTTTGACCGTTTGTTGGGAAATTGTCGAACCACCTCGCACTTTCTTAGATGTCGCATTTTTTTGCAATGCAATTTGAATGGCATTTAAATCAATCCCAAAGTGACTTTCAAATTTTTGATCTTCAGAAGCAATGACTGCCATTTGCATTTGCCAAGAAATCTTATCTAAACTTACCCATTTTTTCTTAATGTCGTAAGATTTTCCTTCTATCAAATGCCCTACTTTTTGTTGCACCATATAAGCGGAATAAGGAACGGGAACCGTACTGAATAACAACATTACGCTTAATAAAGTCACAAAAATCGGTGCAAAAATTCGACTTGAGCCAAACCATGCCCAACCTAATTTAGTCGAAATTTCCTTAGGCATATAAAAACTTAGCAGCAAATTAAAGAGTTTTTTGGTACTTTTAAATAAGCCTGATGAACGACGCTTTCGGCTTTCTCTACGCTTTACCATTGAGTTTCTCGTTCGCCCAACCTAAGAAATCAGCATCTAGTGTTTTTAGCATATTCGAACCACGCGTGATCGTTGCCGCACTGGTATTCAGTTTTTGCTGAATTTCACGTTGAGACAGATCATTGCTTAGCAAATGCCTAACGATTTGCGTACGTAAACCTAAAGAACCGCGTTCATCTGACGTTAAGAAAAGAGAAAAGAATTGCTCTAATTTTTCTTCTTTCACCGCTTGCTCAAGCAGTTCAACAAACTGTTGCCATTCTTCTGGATCACGTTGTAGGTACACTGTTTTCATTATCTTTCTAAATCTAGTTTGCAAACAAGCGGTTAAATTTTATGAAAAAATAACCGCTTGTTAAGTTCATTATTTTTTACGTTGATCATCAAGCTCAGCGCCTTTTGGCACGCTGAATTTGAATAAATCGTTTGATAAATTTGATGATGCAATATTCCGTAATAAATAGAGATTACTTTGCCCATCGCGTTCAATAGTACTAAAGCCTTTCATTACGCCATTTGCATCAATTCGCACGTCAAACTGCTTAATGCTGCTCTTTTTCGCTTTGGGTTTTAGCACGAAAGTATCTGCATTTTGGACCACATCATATTGATCCCAATGGCTTTTGTTATTGCTGGTTAAGAGCACAAAAGGGGTATTGTTTACTGCATCTTCAACTGTATTTACGGTCACTTGTGAAACAAATGGGTCATAGAACCATAAATTTTTGCCATCAGAGATAATCTGATTTTCTTGCGGTTGTTGAGTATCCATTCTAAACAAATTCGGGCGTTTAACCATAAATTTGCCTTTGCCTGATTGAATTTGTTTACCTTTGCTAGAACGTACGGTTTGATCGAAATCCGTACTATATTGGGTTACTTTTTCCAAACGGCTTTGCAATTCTGCTACCGCATTTTCATCCGCCCAAGCGGTTGAAATTAGTGAAAAAATTGCAAATCCAAACAACGTTTTTCTAAATAATTTATTCATTGATTTTCCTTTTTATAAATGGAATAAATTTGCTTTTTTTGACAACGGGAAAACAAAAATTTTCCTATTGTACTATTAAACTAGTATCAAAAACTAGTGGGCCTCATCCCAGTTATCGCCCACACCTACATCTGCAATCAGTGGCACGTGGAGTTTAATCGCTTTTTCCATCTCAGCTTTAATTAATTGGCTGTAGTGCTCAACCATTTCCGCTTTCACTTCAAATACCAATTCATCGTGCACTTGCATAATCATCTTGATGTTTTCATCGCCGAAAATCGCTTTATCAATGCCAATCATCGCAATTTTGATAATATCTGCCGCCGTGCCTTGCATTGGTGCATTGATTGCCACACGCTCAGCCGCTTTGCGGCGCATTCCGTTACTCGATTGAATCTCTGGCAAATATAAGCGTCTACCTAAAAGTGTTTCCACATAGCCCTGCTCTGTAGCTTTCGCTTTAATATCGGTCATAAATTGCAATACGTTTGGATAGCGATTGAAATAAGCATCCATATAGGTTCTAGCTTCTTGGCGAGAAATGCCTAGCTGGTTCGATAAACCAAATTCCGACATGCCATAAATCAAGCCGAAGTTAATCGCTTTTGCATTGCGACGTTGTTCGTTAGTCACTTCTTCAAGCGACACACCGAAAATCTCCGCGGCTGTTGAGCGGTGAATATCCTTACCCTCCGCAAAGGCTTTTAGCATCCCTTCATCATGGGCAAGATGTGCCATAATACGAAGTTCAATTTGCGAATAGTCAGCAGCCACAATTTTATATCCCTCACGAGTAATAAAGGCTTGGCGAATGCGACGTCCTTCCTCGTTTCGGATTGGAATATTTTGCAAGTTTGGATCACTTGAAGAGAGTCGCCCTGTTGCCGTCACCGCTTGATGATAAGAGGTATGCACACGCCCTGTTTTCTGGTTAATCATTTGCGGTAATTTATCAGTATAAGTTGATTTCAACTTGCTTAATCCACGATGTTCTATCAACAATTTTGGCACGATATGCCCTTCTTGAGCCAATTCCTCCAACACTTCCTCGTTGGTTGAAGGAGCACCTTTAGGCGTTTTTTTCTTCACAGGCAAACCGAGTTTTTCAAACAAAATTTCTTGTAATTGTTTGGTTGAGGCAAGGTTAAAGTCCTGCCTTGCAGCTTGATGAACTTCCGCTTCCACCTCTGCTAAACGCTGTTCAATTTCTTGCGATTGTGCCAATAATTTTTGTGGATCAATTAACACGCCATTGCGTTCGATATGTGAAAGTACTCTCACAAGCGGCATTTCAATCTCATTAAACAGCTTCAACAAGCTCGGCGTTTTTTCAAGCTCTGGGAATAAGGTTTGATGCAATTTCATCGTCACATCTGCATCTTCTGCGGCATATTCAGAGGCGACATCCAAGGCGATTTTATCGAAGGTCAGCTGATTTTTACCCTTGCCCGCAACCTCTTCAAATGCAATGGTTTTATGCCCTAAATAGCGATCTGCCAAATCGTCCATATTATGACGCCCCGTGCTATTAAGCGTATAAGATTCCAGCATCGTATCAAACGCCACACCTTGCGCCTCAATGCCGTGGTTGGCAAACACCGTTAAATCATATTTAATGTTCTGCCCGATTTTTTTGATCTGCTCATCTTCTAAAATCGGCTTTAATTGTGATAAACAAGCGGTTAAATCCAACTGATTTTTTACCAATTCATAGCACACGGTTGCAGTGCTTTCTACAAACAAATCGCCCTGCCCAGCTTGTTCTCTCACTTCTTTTTTGTGAGTCAATGGAATATAGCACGCTTCACCAGAAGCTAAACCAAATGAAATCCCTACAAGCTCTGCCGACATCACATCCAAGGCATTCGTTTCAGTATCGACAGCAACCAATTTTTCTTTTTGGATTTTCTCAATCCATTTTTCTAATTGGGCCTCGGTTCTCACTGTTTCATATTTCGAACGGTCAATTTCTACTTTTGCAATATTTTCTGTTTTTTCGACCGCTTGCGTGACTTCATAATTGGTTGGAATACGTTCTTTGGTGCTAGTCGTCACAGGATTTGTGCCATTCATCACCTCATTGAGCCATTTTTTGAATTCATATTTGCCGAAAAGCTCCAGCAATTTATCGTGATCTTGCGGTGAAGTAGTGAGTTGATCATGAGTAACGTCCAACTCAACATCAGTTTTAATCGTTGCCAATAAATAAGAAAGATCCGCCATCTCTTTTTCAGCTAACAATTTTGGTGCAAAAGTTTTTGCCCCACGAAAACTAAGCTCGGCAACTTTATCTAAATTTTCATAGATGGTTTTAATTGAGCCAATACCTTGCAACAAGGCAAGTGCGGTTTTCTCGCCCACGCCTTTCACACCAGGGATGTTATCCGACGAATCGCCTTGCAATGCAAGCCAATCGATTACCAATTCAGGCGGAATACCATATTTCTCAATCACGCCTTCACGGTCAAGTAAGGTATTATTCATCGTGTTGATTAGCATAATATAATCATTCACTAATTGCGCCATATCCTTATCGCCTGTGCTAATCAATACATGCTTGCCCTCTTTTGCAGCTTGCACCGCGAGCGTGCCGATTACATCATCAGCTTCTACACCTTCAACCGAAATGAGTGGAATGCCCAACGCCTTAATAATGGCATGCAGAGGTTGGATTTGTGAACGCAACTCATCTGGCATCGGCGGACGATGCGATTTATATTGCTCAAACAGCTCATCACGGAAAGTTTTGCCTTTTGCATCAAACACCACCGCAATATGGCTCGGCTCAACTTGTGAAATCAAACTTTTTAACATATTTACCACGCCATACATCGCCCCTGTTGGCTCTCCTTCACGGTTAGTCAACGGTGGAAATGCGTGAAACGCGCGATACAAATAAGAAGAACCATCCACCAACACCAGCGGATTTTGTGCAATAGTCGCCATTTAAAACTCTCTTGATAAATACTTAGATACAATTGCGGATATTATAACGAAAACAAGCGGTTAAATCTTTAGAGAGTTTTGCAAAGAAAAGTTTTGCAAAAAAACGTAAGATTCAACCGCTTGCTCGCTTGTCAAATTAAGCTCGTGTCGCTGCTTTCATTCTCCTCACAAACTCCCCTAATTCCTTAAGCAAGTTTGCTTGGTTATCTAAATTGCGTTCGATAATTTTCACAATCGCTGAGCCTGAAATCGCGCCATCGCAACCTAATGCTAAGGCTTCTTTAACCTGCTCAGGTTTGGCAATGCCGAAGCCTTGCAAAATAGGGGCGGAATTTGACCGCTTGAGAGCTTCAACAAGGTTGTCTAAGTTGGCAGCATGAGATTGGTTCTCTGCACTGGTAACACCTGCACGAGAGACTAGGTAAGTGTAACCTTCAGTCAGTTCTGCCACACGTTTTACTGTCTCTTCGTCCGCATTCGGTGGGCAGATAAACACAGACTGAATGCCATGTTTTTTCGCTGTTGGGACGAATTCTTCCGCGGCTAAAACAGGAAGATCGGCAATTAACATTGCGTCAACTCCCGCTTCGACACAACGTTTGAAGAATACCTCTTGGGTTGGGACGAACACTAAATTGGCACAAAGTAATAAGCCAATCGGCATTTCTGGGTATTTTGCACGGACTTTAGTAATCAGTTCAAAGCAGGCGTCGGTACTGAAACCACCATCTAAAGCACGTTTGTTGGCGGCTTGGATAACAGGTCCATCGAGCAAGGGATCAGAAAATGGGAAGCCAAGCTCTAAGGCATCCGCACCATTTTCAACGAGGGTGTCGATAATTTCTAACGAGCGGTCAAAATCAGGATCGCAAAGCGTGACAAAAGGCATAAAAGCCCCTTCGTTTTTGGCTTTTAATTTCGCAAAAAGGGTATCAAAACGGCTCATTATGCGGCTCCTCCATTTAAAATTTTATCGACCGTGAAAATGTCTTTATCGCCTCGTCCTGAAAGATTAACGACTAAGAGTTGCTCTTTTTCAGGGTTTTGTTTGATTAGTTTCAACGCATAAGCTAAGGCGTGTGAAGATTCAAGGGCTGGAATAATACCCTCGTGTTTGGCTAATTCTTGGAACGCATTTAAAGCTTCGTCATCAGTAATAGAAACATAATCGGCTCTGCCTGTGGCGTTTAAATAAGCGTGTTGTGGCCCGACTGACGGGAAATCTAAGCCTGCAGAAATAGAGTAAGATTCCTCAATTTGCCCATCTTTGTCTTGCATAATAGGCGATTTCATTCCGAAATAGATGCCTGTGGTGCCGTGTTTCAGGGGGGCACCGTGTTCACCCGTTTCAATGCCTTTGCCCGCAGGTTCTACGCCGATGAGTTTCACAGCGGTTTCTTCAATGAAATCTGCAAACATACCAATCGCATTTGAGCCACCGCCCACAGCAGCAATCACCGCATCAGGCAAGCGGTCTTCTTTTTCCAGAATTTGGTGTTTGGTCTCTTCGCCAATCATTTTTTGGAACTCTCGCACAATGGTTGGGAAGGGATGCGGACCTGCGGCAGTGCCGATTAAATAGTGGGTAGTGTCATAGTTTGCCGCCCAATCACGCATTGCTTCGCAGCAGGCATCTTTCAGTGAACAAGAGCCTTTTTGTACGGGAATCACTTCTGCCCCCATCAAACGCATACGGAATACGTTTGGCGATTGGCGTTCCACGTCTTTTGCACCCATATAAACCACGCACGGCATACCAAGCATCGCACACGCCAGTGCGGTTGCCACGCCGTGTTGCCCTGCACCTGTTTCGGCAATAATGCGCGTTTTACCCATTCGTTTGGCAAGCAAAATTTGCCCTAAGACTTGGTTGGTTTTGTGTGCGCCACCGTGTAATAAATCTTCACGCTTTAAGTAAAGTTTGGTATTAGTGCCTTTGGTTAAATTGCGGCAAAGGGTGAGAGCTGTGGGTCTACCTGCGTAGTTTTTGAGTAAATCGGTAAATTCTGTTTGGAATGAAGGATCATTTTGTGCCTCTACAAATGCTTGTTCTAACTGTTTTAAAACAGGCACTAAAATTTCTGGTACATACATTCCGCCGAATTCGCCGAAATAAGGGTTTAAGAGTGTGTCTGACATATTTTTCCTTATATTTCTTACATTAAAAAGAGATTATCGTAAACTTTATAAAAGTTCACCCAAGCAAATAATAAAACAAAAATTCCAGAGATAATTTGAATTAACCAGAAAACAATCCACAAGGTTAATTTAATAAAGAAATTAACCCCGACCTCTGCTAAAATTTTTTGCTGTTTTAAATAAAAACTCCGCAAACTCAATAAATAAGCAGAGAGCATAATAAATAACGGAATAACCACTAAGAAACGAATAAAATAATAAGTAATACTTAATAATTTAGGATCGTCAACATAAAAGAATAGCTCTTTGGCAAACGCGGGATCTTTAATATATTGAGTCATCACCATATAAAGTACAAAAAAGAGTAATGCTGGGGTTAAACCACGCAAAAAAGCTAAATAGGGTTCGGTAATTTCCGTTAAATAATGAGAAAGTTTATTAGGTTGATTATTCATTTTCTTTGGTGATTTTTAAAGGGTTAAAACTTTGCGCCGTTGGCATCACTTCAATACGGTTAATGTTAACGTGTTCAGGTTGTTGGTTCAGCCATAACACAATGTTGGCAATATCTTCAGGCTGAACCGATTGCACATTTTCATACACTTTTGCGGCTTTTTCATCATCACCGTGGAAGCGTACGTTAGAGAATTCCGTGCCACCACAAAGCCCAGGTTCAACATTACTCACCCGAATTTTTGTGCCTGCTAAATCGGCACGCAAGTTCAAGCTAAATTGAGTGACGAATGCTTTGGTGCCGCCATAGACATTGCCGCCAGGGTAAGGGTAATTACCCGCAATTGAACTTAAATTAATAATATGCCCATGATTACGAGCCACCATTTCAGGTAATACAAGGCGTGTAATGTTCACTAAGCCTTTCACATTAGTATCGATCATTTGCGCCCAGTCGTTTAAATCAGCTTGGTGGACAGGTTCTAAGCCTAATGCCAGACCTGCATTATTCACTAATAAATCGACCGCTTGCCAGCCTTCTGGGCGTTGGTTTAATGCCTGTTTGGTGGCTTCTAAATCGGTAATATCAAATGTAAGCGGTAGAAAATCGTTGCCCAATTGCGAATGCAACTCTGCTAAACGGGCTGCACGTCTGCCCGTGCCAATCACTTTATAGCCTGCTTCGATCAATTTTTTACAGATTGCCAAGCCAAAGCCTGCGGTTGCGCCGGTTACTAATGCGGTTGTAGTTTTCATTTTTTCTCCTAGATCCTGAGCTTGTTTGTACTATTAAAGTAGTACAAATAGATTTTGATTGCAAGTAATTTCATTTTAATTTTAAAAATGTCATCAAATGAATTAATTTAACAATATCGCAAACGTTTGCTTGATGGTATAATCTGCCCGATTTTTATTTCAACTGATTGAGGTTAATCGTGAGCAACACACAACTTAGCTACAAAGATGCTGGCGTAGATATTCACGCTGGGAATGAGTTAGTCGAACGTATCAAAGGCGATGTAAAACGCACTCGCCGCCCTGAAGTCATGGGCGGATTAGGTGGTTTCGGTGCATTATGTGCTTTACCAACCAAATATAAAGAGCCGATTTTAGTATCAGGCACAGATGGTGTGGGCACAAAATTACGTCTTGCGATTGACTTAAAAAAACACGATACCATCGGTCAAGATTTAGTGGCGATGTGTGTGAACGATTTAATCGTGCAAGGGGCAGAGCCGCTTTTCTTCTTAGATTACTATGCAACAGGTAAATTAGAAGTGGATGTGGCAGCAGATGTAATTAAAGGCATTGCAGATGGTTGTGAAATGTCTGGCTGTGCATTAGTGGGTGGCGAAACCGCCGAAATGCCAGGAATGTATCACGAAGGCGATTACGACTTAGCAGGTTTCTGCGTGGGGGTGGTAGAAAAATCAGAAATCATTGACGGCACAGCCGTGAAAACAGGTGACAAACTTATTGCTCTTGGTTCAAGCGGTCCACATTCAAACGGTTATTCGTTAATTCGTAAAGTGCTTGAAGTGAGCGGTGCAAATTCAGCGGACTTATTAGAAGGCAAACCACTTGGTGAACACCTTTTAGCACCCACCAAAATCTATGTGAAATCTATTTTACAACTGATCAAACAGACTGAAGTTCACGCCATTGCTCACTTAACAGGTGGTGGCTTCTGGGAAAATATTCCTCGCGTATTGCCAGACAACACCAAAGCGGTGATCGACGAATCAAGCTGGCAATGGCCTGCAATCTTCAACTGGTTGCAAGAAAAGGGTAATATCAGCCGTTATGAAATGTATCGTACCTTCAACTGTGGTGTAGGTATGGTGATTGCATTACCAGAAAAAGATGTTGAAACGGCTCTTGCATTGCTTGAACAAGCGGATGAAAAAGCGTGGGTAATTGGTAAAATTGCTCATCTTGGCGAAGGCGAAGCGCAAGTTGAGATTGAATAGTTCTTCATCATATTGAAATAACTGCGTCAATTAAAAAAATAATTCAGCCCCTTTGGGGCTGATTCTTTATATACCCCAAAGGGGTATGATTATGCCTAACCGTGGGTAATTTATTACCCACGGATTATCATCAATGGGTCTATAAAATGAAAAAAATCGCTGTTCTGATTTCTGGTCAAGGAAATAATCTTCAAGCCATTATAGATGCTTGCTATTCAGATTATATCCCTGCCCAAATTGCTTGTGTGGTAAGCAATAAATCCGATGCTTATGGCTTAACGAGAGCGAAAAAAGCCCTCATTCCACAATCGGTATTTCTTCGCAAAGATTTTGCAAATAACCTCGCGATGGATGAGGCGATTGGTAATTATTTGGAAAAGCAATCTGTCGATTTGATCGTGCTTGCGGGCTATATGAAAATCCTTACCTCCGAATTTACCCAACGTTTTGCAGGCAAAATCTTAAACATCCATCCTTCCCTTCTACCAAAATATGCGGGATTAAACAGCTACCAACGAGCGATTGAAGCGGGCGATACCGAACACGGCACTACCGTCCACTTTGTCAATGAAGAAGTCGATGGCGGTGCGATTGTGCTGCAGGCAAAAGTACCAATTTTCCCTGAAGATAAGTTAGAAGATGTAGAAGCTAGAACACGCGAGCAAGAATATCAAATCTACCCGCTTGTGATTAAATGGTTTATTGAAGGGAGATTGGTGCTTAAAGATAATGTCGCGTATTTAGATGGAAAAGCATTGCCAGAGCATGGTTATGCGAGTGAAGATGACGAAGAAAAATATAAGACATAAAATAAAACCTGCATAACTTTTGATATGCAGGTTTTTCTTTATTTAAATGAGAGCAATTAGAAAATATTAAATGCTAAAAAACAGATCATAGCAAGTGATGCAACAACTGTCATCATTGCGTAACCAAAAGTACCCATTCTATTTTCTCCTTATGAATTTGCTTTGTTATCTTCAGCCATACTTACCGCTGCGGTAAATAATACGTCTGTTGAAGAGTTCAACGCCGTTTCTGCTGAATCTTGGATAACCCCAATAATAAAGCCCACACCGATTACTTGTGCTGCAATATCGTTCGGGATGTTAAATAAGCTACATGCTAATGGAATTAATAAGAGCGAACCACCCGCAACACCAGATGCACCACAAGCACAGATTGAAGCCACGATGCTTAATAATAATGCAGACCAGAAATCAGGTACGATGCCTTGTGTGTAAGCTGCTGCAAGTGTTAATACAGTAACGGTAATTGCCGCACCCGCCATATTGATGTTTGCACCAAGCGGGATAGAAAGAGAATAGATTTCTTCACGTAAACCTAAACGTTTTGATAATCCCATATTCACTGGAATGTTCGCTGCTGAGCTGCGGGTAAAGAATGCCATCACGCCACTTTCACGTAAGCAAAGGAAAGTTAGAGGATATGGATTGCTACGGATTTTCCACCATACGATAAGTGGGTTTAAGATAAATGCAACAATCGCCATTGCACCCAGTAATACTAATAATAAACGACCGTAACCGATGAAAGCATCTAAACCATTGGTTGCAAAAGTATCTGCAACTAAACCGAAAATACCGATAGGTGCTAATGCGATAACAACTTTAACCACCGCTGAAACCGCATCTGCAAAGTCGCTTAAGAATGTTTTAGTACTTGGTGAAGAGTGACGTAATGCGATACCTAAACCGATAGACCATGCTAAAATACCGATGAAGTTTGCGTTTGCAAGGGCTTGAAGTGGGTTATCCACGAGGTTGAATACCACGGTTTTGATAATTTGACCGATGCCATCTGGTGGTGCTAAACCATCAGGGCTTGCTACTAATTCTAAAGTGGTTGGGAATATGAAGCTCAACACTACAGCAGTTAATGCTGCAACGAATGTGCCTAGTGCATAAAGCACAAGAATTGGTTTGATTTTACTATCTGAACCGACTTCTTTATTGGCAATGGTTGACATAACCAATACGAAAATTAAGATAGGTGCGATGGCACGTAAGGATTTCACAAAGAATTGACCTAAAACGCCAACATCTTTTGCCCATTCAGGATTCACAAGGGCTAAACCTACCCCTAAGATTAGACCTACTGCGATGCGTAATACAAGATTACCGCCGAGTAGTTTTGAAGATAAAGAATTACTCATAATGTTTCACTTCTGAAAAAAATAAAAGACCAATTATTCATCGAAAAATGATGAGCTGTCAGATTAGCCGAAAATGCCTTTTAATGGAATAGGGAAAAGTCCAATTCAGATAAAAAATTAAGCTTATTTGCGTTATAACTGGTTATTTTTTGTATAAATGGTGATTTTGTCTTTGTTGCAAATAATTTCTTTAGGTAAAATACTGCCTGTTTTTCTCTTTTGGATTAAGTTATGAAACCTGAAAATAAAGCAAATTTTGCACGTGTTATTCGTGCTGCAGGCTATTCAATGAAAGGCTTGAAATCGGCTTATCTCAATGAGGCTGCTTTTCGCCAAGAAGTTTGGTTGGCGATTATTTTAATTCCGCTGGCGTTTTGGTTCGGCAATGGTGCTATCGAGAAAATTTTACTTCTTGGTAGCATTTTTATTGTCTTGATTGCAGAATTGCTCAATAGTGCGGTGGAATCTGTGGTTGATCGCATTGGCTCGGAATATCACGAGCTTTCAGGTAGAGCTAAAGATATTGGTTCGGCCGCTGTATTTATGGCAATGGTACTTTTTGCCATTACTTGGGGCTTAATCCTCTTCTTTTAATTTGCAAAATCTAGTTTAAATTTGACCGCTTGCAACGATTTTTTACTCACCTTAAAAGGCTTATTATGAAATTTACAAAACACTTTTAGCATTAGCTTTAGCAACCTCTACCTAGGCAATAGCTTATCAAGCAAACAAAACCTATAAATTTACCGTATTACACACAAATGATATACATGGTCACTTCTGGAATAACAACAAGGGCGAATATGGCTTAAGTGCACAAAAAAATGTTGTCGATCAAATTTGCAATGAAGTGGAGAAAAAAGGCGGTTCAGTAATCATTCTTAATGCGGGTGATGTCAATACAGGTGTGCCAGAATCAGATATGCAAAATGCCCGCCCTGATATTGAAGGCTTAAATGAAATCGGCTATGAAGCGATGGTATTAGGTAACTACGAATTTGATTCACCACTTCAAATCTTAACGATGCAAGAAAAATGGGCAAAATTCCCATTCATTTCTGCAAACGTAGTGAATAAACAAACTGAACAACCATTAGTAAAACCTTACATAATGTTAAACAAAAATGGCTTAAAAATAGCCGTTGTAGGCAAAGTAGTGTTTGAAAACCCAATTCAAAGGGCTGATATGTAAACACTGGCTTTATTGATGCAGAAATGTTGAAAAAATATTTTGAAGAAAATAAAGTATTGAAAGCAACAGATTACGATCCGAGAGAAGATGTGATTTTCAAAAACTAAGAATTGATGTTATTCAATACTTAAGAGAAAAAACGCAGAAATTTCAATAATTTCTGCGTTTTTGTTTTACTATGCTATCTAACTAACTTGATTGTTAGGCTTCTAGCACTTCTTTCAACACTGCTATTCCTTTCTCAATTTGCTCATCGTTGATAATCAATGGCGGTAATAAGCGTAATTTAGTTTTCGCGGTTAAGAAAAGCACACCTTTTTCAATGCATTTTACAACTACATCGGCGGCTTTTGTGCCTTCCTCAAATTCTACGCCAATCATTAAGCCTAAGCCAGAGACTGATTTTACTTTAGGTAATGCTGCCAATGCTTTTTGCAATTTTTCGCCTTTACGTTTGACTTCAGCTAAAAATGTATCATCAATTTTCGTTAGCACGGCGTTTGCTCCCGCACAGCTCACAGGGTTTGCTCCGAAAGTGGAACCGTGATCGCTCTTGCCAAGCGTATCTTGCACTTTCTCGCCCAATACAAACGCCCCGATAGGTAAGCCACCGCCCAAGCCTTTGGCAAGCGTAATGATATCTGGTGTTAAACCAAATTGTTGGTAGGCAAACATTGTGCCCGTACGGCCAACCCCCGTTTGCACTTCGTCAATAATCAACAAGGCATCATATTGATGGCAAAGTGCTTGTACACCTTGCAAATATTCGTGATCTAACGAGCAAACCCCGCCTTCACCTTGCACGACTTCCAAAATAATGGCACACACATCTTTTTGACCTAAACGCGTTTCAAGTGCTCGTAATTCATTGGCTGGCGTGTGATCGAAACCTTTGGTGAATGGGAAAAAATGTTGGTGGAATACCTCTTGTCCTGTAGCAGAAAGGGTTGAAATGGTACGT
This sequence comes from Pseudohaemophilus paraphrohaemolyticus, assembly GCF_003253115.1. GTDB lineage: Bacteria > Pseudomonadota > Gammaproteobacteria > Enterobacterales > Pasteurellaceae > Haemophilus_A > Haemophilus_A paraphrohaemolyticus_A. The sequence goes on from NZ_QEQF01000002.1 coordinate 13,999, forward strand.
CCATGAAAAGAATTGACCAGCGTTAAAACGGTTGCACGATCTTTTCCATATTTATCGTGGCTATATTTGCGTGCAGTTTTGATCGCCCCCTCGTTCGCTTCTGCACCAGAGTTGGCAAAGAAGACACGTTTTAGACCGCTTGCTTCTGCCAATTTTTTAGCTAAACGAGAAGAAGGTTCGGTGAAGAATAAATTTGAAGTGTGGGCAAGCGAGCTGGCTTGATGCACAACTGCGTTTAACCAATCTTCATCTGCCCAACCAAGACTGTTTACGCCGATACCGCTAGTGAAATCTAAATATTCGTTGCCTTCAAAGTCCCACACTTGGCAGCCTTTTCCGTGTGAGAGTGCGAGGTTAAATCTGCCGTAAGTTTGGGCGATGTAATCGCTGTCTAATTGTTTTATTTCATTGCTGGTTGTGTTTGTCATTGTGTTTTTTCCTTTAAAATTTCACCGCTTGTTTATAGCTCCCCTCTTTAGCAAAGAGGGGTTGGGGGAGATTTGGCAGAAGGTATTACCGAAGAAAGCGATTAATTTTTCGATAATGTTTGCAAAATTAAGCTACATAGAGGAAATCGATATCGCAATCAAATCTCTCCTAACCCCTCTTTTCTAAAGAGGGGGATTTTTACGCATAAAACCTTGTGCCGTTGCCTTTGTCACTCAACATTTCAAGCAAAATGGCGTGCTCTACTCGCCCGTCAATAATTGAAGCCACTTTGCCACCTGCTTGAATAAAATCCGTACAGCAAGCAATTTTCGGGATCATTCCACCTGCGATAATTCCCTCATCAATGAGGGCTTGCACATCTGCTACTTTCACTTCTGGAATGAGTGTACTCTCATCGAAACGGTCTCGCAACAAACCCGCAATATCGGTCATCGACACCAATTTTTCGGCTTTTAAAGCAATCGCAATTTCGCTCGCAGCGGTGTCGGCATTGATATTATAAATTTGACCACTTGCATCTACTCCCACAGTTGAAATCACAGGAATAAAATTCGCATTCAAGGCAATTTCTAACAGTTGCGTATTCACTTTGGTAATATTGCCGACAAAGCCATAATCGACTTCCGCCTGTAATTTTTCGCATTTAATCATTGAGCCATCTGCTCCGCAAAGCCCCACGCCCTTACCTTTTAACAACGCTACGAGGCTTTTGTTCACTTTGCCTGCCAACATTTGCAACACCACATTGATGGTATCTTCATCCGTGACACGTAAACCGTTGATAAATTGCGGTTCTTTGCCAAGCAGTTTAACTCCTTGGGAAATTTCAGGACCTCCGCCATGCACCAGTACGATTTTTACGCCTAATTGGTTGAGCAATAAAATATCTTTCATTACCGCTTGTTTGAGCGCTTCGTTAATCATCGCATTGCCGCCATATTTCACCACAATGGTCTTATCCTGCCATTTGGAAAGGTAAGCGGTTGATTTTTCTAATAAATTTGCGAATTGGATAATCTCTTCGGTTTGCATACTTTTTCCTTAAATCTCAAGCCCAGCGGTTTCTTCACGCCCAAGCATAATATTCATACACTGCACTGCTGCACCGGATGCACCTTTGCCTAAATTATCAAAGTGAGCAACCAATAATAGCTGGGTCTCGTTACCATAAACAAAAATTTCGAGGTTATCTTTGCCACTTAACTGATTAGCAGCGAGCATATTATCTTCAGGCATCTCTGCATAGCTATGCACGGAAATAAGTTTTGAGCCTTGGTAATACTCCGCCAATGATTTTGCAACATCTTCGCCATTTTCGACCGCTTGTAAAGCTACCATTGGCACAGGTACGCTAACCAACATCCCGCTGTAATAATCCGCCACTACAGGGGTAAAAATCGGAGGCTGGTTCGCACCTGTCATCGCTTGCATTTCAGGCAAGTGTTTGTGCTTTAAGCTCAAGCCATACACGCGCGGGGCATCATATTTTTCAGTACGCTTTTTATCTGCATATTCCGCAATCATCCCTTTACCACCGCCCGAATATCCTGTTAAAGAGTGGCAAGAAAGTGGGTAATCCTCAGGCAAAATACCTTTTTCAATCAATGGGCGAACCAAAGCAATATAGCCTGTCGCGTGGCAACCTGGCACAGCAACGCGGTTCGCATTTTGGAGTTTTTCACGCTGCCCTGAGAGTTCTGCAAACCCATAAATCCAATCAGGATTAACCCGATGAGCAGTTGAAGTATCGCAAATACGAGCGTTCTCAGGAGCATGAGCCACAAGTTCTTTTGAAGCCTCATCTGGCAAGCAAAGAAAAGTTAAATCTGCTTCTGCGACTTTCGCCACTCGAGCACTTAAATCTTTGCGCTGTTCTTCTGGTAATGTGAGTAATTCAATATCATCCGCTTGTCCTAAGCGATCGAAAATACGTAAACCTGTTGTGCCTACCGCCCCATCGACGAAAATTTTGTATTTGCTCATATTGGTTTCCTGTTTTTTTTTGAGTTTTGTGTAGTTTATACTGAATTGAATTTAATCTCAATAAAATTGCATAATTATGCAGTATATTGAGTAAATAACAGATATAAAAATCCCCCAAACTTTCGTTTGAGGGATAATGCAATCAATTATTGTTGGTCACCAATTAAAACAGATTCTAATGCGATTTCAATCATGCCGTTAAAGGTTAATTGACGCTCTTCTGCACTGGTTACTTCGTGAGTGCGGATGTGGTCTGACACTGTGCAGATTGCTAATGCTTTTGCACCATATTCCGCTGCCACAGCATAAATACCTGCTGTTTCCATTTCAACACCGATGATGCCGTATTTTTCCATTACATCGAACATTTCAACATCTGGTGTATAGAATAAATCAGCACTGAAGAAATTACCTACTTTTACATCGATATTTTTTGCTTTTGCCGCTTGAACTGCGGCCATGGTCATATTGAAGTCTGCGATTGGTGCGTAGTCGTTGTCTTTGAAACGAATACGGTTTACTTTTGAATCTGTACAAGCACCTAAACCGATTACTACATCATAAACGTGAACATCAGGGCGAACTGAACCGCAAGTACCTACGCGAATCAATTTTTTCACGCCATATTCTGTGATTAACTCTTTTGCATAGATTGATGCGGAAGGGATACCCATACCATGACCCATTACAGAGATTTTACGACCTTTGTATGTGCCAGTGTAACCGAACATATTACGAACATCAGTCACTAATTTCACATCGTCTAAGAATTTTTCAGCAATGTATTTTGCGCGAAGCGGGTCACCTGGCATAATTACAACATCAGCGAAAGCACCTTCTGGAGCGTTAATATGTGGAGTCATTTTTCTTTCCTCTTAATAGATAAACAAAGCAAACGTTTCCGTTTGCTACAAAGCATAACACCACGTTACCGTGGTGTTACTAAATGAATTTGGGATTACGCGATTGAACCGCCTAAACCGATAAACAAGCCTGCAATGGTCGCACTCATTAAGTTAGCCAATGAACCTGCAATAACCGCCTTAATACCAAGACGAGCAATATCACCACGACGATTTGGTGCCATACCACCTAAACCACCGATTAAGATTGCAATTGAACTGAAGTTTGCAAAACCACACAATGCGAAAGTGATAATTGCTTTAGTTTTATCGGTCAATTGAATTGCTGATTCTGGCGATAAATATTTAGAGAATTCTAAATAACCAACAAACTCATTGATAGCAAGTTTTGTACCGATCATTTGACCAGCAATATGAGCTTCTTCCCACGGCACACCAATTACCCATGCAAGCGGTCGGAAAATGTAACCAAATAGCATACCAAGTGAAAGTTCTGGCATACCGAACCAACCACCAACACCACCTAAGATACCGTTCAATAATGCGATTAATGCCACAAATGCGATTAACATTGCTCCAACGTTTAGTGCAAGCTGCATACCTGCACCTGCACCTGCCGCTGCAGCGTCTAAAATATTCGCTGGTTTCTCCATTTCAACTTTAGACATGTCATCGTTAAACTGTTCTGTTTGTGGTACTAAAATTTTCGCAAATAATAAACCTGCTGGAGCCGCCATAAATGATGCTGCGATCAAATAAGTTAACGGAACCCCCATACCTGCATAGCCAGCCATTACAGAACCTGCAATAGAAGCAAGACCACCCGCCATGACAGCAAATAACTCAGATTCAGTCATTTTGCTGATGTAAGGTTTGACGATCAATGGCGCTTCAGTTTGACCTACGAAAATGTTCGCTGCTGCAGACATTGACTCAGATTTTGATGTACCCAATAATTTTTGTAATGCACCACCAATGATTTTTATAATCCATTGCATTACGCCAATGTAATAAAGAAGAGAAATTAATGCAGAGAAGAATACGATTGAAGGGAGAACGCGAACTGCGAAAATAAAGCCATCACCGCCCATTACTTCGAAAATTTTATCGCTTGCTAAGCCACCAAATACGAATTTGATACCTTCAAAACCGTAACCGATCACGTTGTTTACACCGTCTGCTAACGCTTGTAATACATGGCGGCCTGCGGGAACGTAAAGAATTAATGCACCAAGCCCAACTTGTAAACCTAACGCACCTAATACAGTTCGATAATTAATTGCTTTTTTATTTGAAGAAAGTAAAAAGGCAATTAAAAGCAATACAACAATACCTAAAAGGCTGTTTAAAGCATCCATAAAAACCTCAAAAAAGTGAAATATTAATCGTTTTTTATTTAAAAAACGAAGTGGTAAAAAGTTTGGTTACTATAACGGCTTTTTTAAAAAAAATCTTCTGATTTTTATCAAACTTTTGTGCTATTGATTAAAAAATCTTAATTATTTTTTATTCCGAAATATTATAAAAACACAATTTGTTTATGCTATATTATTTTCAACGACTAAAACAATTTTATCTCTACACATTATGTCGAAAAAACCGTCTATTCCACTTATGCCTTGGGCAGCAAAACATCAATGGCAAATCAAACCTACCAATTTGCTGATTATCTCTATTGCGATGGCAATTATGGGCATTGGCGAAGGCTTGCTTGTTTCTGCCAAATTAGGCAATGCGCCTTGGACGGTGCTTTCGCAAGGTTTAGCTTTACAAACAGGGATGTCCATTGGTTGGTCAATTGCATTAATTAGTGCGATTGTTCTCCTGTTTTGGATTCCTTTCAAACTCAAATTTGGTTTAGGGACGATTCTCAATGTGCTCATTATCTCCTTTTTTATCGATCAAACTACCGAATGGATAGAGCAGCCTAAACTCTTATCGACTCGCATTTTTTACATGCTTTTCGGTATCATCATCTTTAGCATCGGCACAGCCTTCTATCTTTCTTGCAAATTAGGCGCAGGTCCTCGTGATGGCTTAATGGTCGGTATTTGCCAAAAATTTGGTTGGAATGTAGGTCGCGTTCGTACCGCTATTGAAATTAGCGTCTGTGGTTTCGGTATCGTAATGGGTGGAACCTTTGGCGTGAGTACTATTTTATTCGCCTTAACTGTTGGCTGGATTATTCAAGGCACTTATTTGCTATTGGAAAGACGATTTTCAGTACTATAATACAAGCGGTCAATTTTTTCTTTTTATAACAAACAAAAGAATACGAGAAATTTATGTCAAGTATTCGTCAAATTTATTTAGCGGGCGGTTGTTTCTGACGGATCCGAAGCCTTTATGCAACGCATTAATGGCGTGATTGATCCAACCAGCATCAACCAACAAGGCTAAGATAAAGAGATTCAATATCGCATAGGGATTCATTATAGTAATCCAGCAGATAAAGAAGTCGTTACTCAAGCGTTAAATTCGCTACAAACACAATATAATCAACCACTTGCAGTCGAAAATAAACCGCTTGAGCACTATTTTCCAGCGGAAGAGTATCATTAAGATTATTTAGATAAAAATCCAAATCGCTATTGCCATATTGATATTCGGTTAATGAATGAGATTTTGAGTAGTCAGAAATAATTATAAATCGTCCAAGTCTAATAGATAAGGGCGGTTTTAGTTTATTAAGACAATCCAATAAAAATTGCTAACAATAATGGTGCCGCAAGGTTTACGATAAAGCCGAAGCTAATTGCTAATGGCACGACTTGCATTCCGCCTGATTTTTGAATGATCGGCAAAGTACAATCTAATGAGGTTGCACCGCCTAATCCCACTGCCGTTGATGGAAAATTCCGCATAAAAAATGGGATCATAAAGAGGCATAAAATTTCCCGCGAAAGATCGTTAAAAAACGCAATACTGCCATACAATGCTCCCCATGCATCGTGCACTAAAACACTTGAGAGCGAATACCAACCGAATGCAGAGGCGTAAGCAAGCCCTTTTATGGCTGGAAAATCAAGCCACCAAGCAGCAATAACGCCACCAATCAAACTACTTACCATAAAGACAATTGAGGTTTGAATGCCTTGTTTATTCAAGAACACTTCTCGCAACGGAATACCGCTATTTCTGAGTTGAATACCAACCCCTAAAATCATGACGACCAATACGACAGAACTTGCATGTGACGGGAACATGAAGAAATCTTTAGTCAAAAAACCAAATAATCCACCTAAAATTGTTACACCAATCAATTTTAATGACATCATCAATTGAGCCAAGCGAGAAGGTAGTTCATCTTGTGCAACGGCTTCGCGAACCATCGGGTGCCATTTATCATAAATCGCAAGGCTAACAACATTGCAGGCGTGAATGGAAAGACTAAGCACGAAAGCTGCGGAGCCAATTTGCGGCAGTTTTTCGATAATATTATCTAGTTGACCAAGCGAAACTCCGATCACAAGTAAAATAAGATAGAGGCAAAGACTCACAATGCGATTAACCCAGTGCAAAATCGTTGGGTGAGAAATGCGTGAAAAATAACCGAGAATGAGAGGGATGAGTACAATCGCCAAGCCGTATAACATTTTATGCCTCGAACAGTGAATTATTGTGGAAATTTTACCAGTGTTTAGTTAAAATAAAACTGGTTTTATATCCATTTATAAGCGGTAGATTTTGAAGGACGTTTTACAAATGACGACAGAGCAGAAAACAAGAAAAATTATCCATATCGATATGGATTGTTTTTATGCGGCCGTTGAAATTCGAGAAAATCCTTCATTAAAAGGCAAGCCTGTTGCGGTGGGCGGTAAGGCAAATCAGCGTGGAGTGCTAACCACTTGTAATTACGAAGCCCGAAAATTTGGGTTACATAGCGCAATGTCAACTGCGGCAGCATTGAAACTCTGCCCGAATTTGATTTTGCTGCCAGTGAATATGACATTGTATAAATCAGTTTCCGCACAAATTCATCAGATTTTTCAGCGTTACACCCAGATTATTGAACCGCTTTCGTTAGATGAAGCCTATTTGGATGTCACCGATTGCGAATTGCATTCAGGTTCAGCGACTTGGATTGCGGAAAATATTCGCCAAGCGATTTGGGATGAATTGCATTTAACGGCTTCAGCAGGTGTTGCTCCGCTTAAATTTTTGGCGAAGATTGCTTCCGATCAGAATAAACCGAACGGACAATTTGTGATCCCTCCTGAAGAAGTACAAAACTTTGTTAAAAATCTACCGCTTAAAAAGATCCCTGGTGTGGGCAAAGTCACGGAAGAAAAGCTAGCACAAATGAGCTTACTTACTTGTCAAGATGTTCAACAAAACTCGCAAGCGATGATTTATCAAGAATTTGGCAAGTTTGGGCAGCGTTTGTGGGATTTCTGTCACGGTATTGATATGCGTGAAGTAGAAGTAGATCGCCCACGTAAATCCCTTGCGGTTGAAAACACGCTTTTGCAAGACATCAACACGCTCGAACAGGCAGAACAGATTATTGATGAGCTTTATCACAAACTCCTTTTTCGCATTCAACGCAATTGGGCGGATATGCCTTTGCAGGAATTTAAGAAACTGGGTATCAAATTAAAATTTGAAGATTTCAACCAAACAACGATTGAACGAACCACTGATGGGCTAGAATTTGAGAGATTTAAAGAATTACTACATCAAGTTTGGGGACGTAGAAATGAACGAAATATTCGTTTAATTGGCTTAAATGTCCATTTTCCAAGCAAAAAAGTAACGAATCAGTTAAATTTATGGGAATAAATGTTGTCTGACAGCTTGAATTTTCACACATTTCCCTCATTATAGAGGGAGTTTTTTCACCTTTGTTTGGAGTTTATTCAATGGCAAAACGTGTCATTCTTTTTTTATTAACCAACCTTGCGATTACCTTCGTATTAGGGATTGTATTAAACATTATTTTTAAAGTAACGGGGATTCAAAGCCAAAGCACCGCAGGTATTTTGGTGTTATCGCTTGTGTTTGGTTTTTCAGGCTCTTTAATCTCCCTGTTTTTATCAAAAACAATGGCGTTACGTTCAGTAGGAGCAGAAGTTATTAAACAGCCACGTAACCACGCAGAAGAATGGTTATTTAACACAGTGCAACGCCAGTCACAACAAGCGGCCATTCCAATGCCAGATATTGCAATTTATCATTCAGCAGATGTGAATGCTTTTGCAACAGGGGCAACCAAAAATAACTCGCTTGTCGCAGTAAGTACAGGCTTGTTAGACAACATGACTGAAGATGAAGCTGAAGCGGTGATTGCACATGAAGTAGCCCACATTGCAAACGGCGATATGGTGACTATGACTTTATTACAAGGCGTGTTAAATACCTTTGTGATCTTCCTTTCTCGTATGATTTCAACAGCGGTGGCAAGCACTAAAGATGAAAACGGTAATTCAAGCACAAACACAATGGTGTTCTGGATTGTTGATATTGCCTTGCAAATGGTATTTGGTGTGATTGCAACCATGATTGCGATGTGGTTTTCTCGTTACCGTGAATACCGTGCGGATGCAGGATCAGCGAAATTAGTGGGCAAAGAGAAAATGATTATGGCATTGCAACGTTTACAACGCGTTCATGAACCGCAAGAAATGGAAGGTTCGCTGGCTGCATTTATGATTAACGGTGCACGTTCAAAAGAGCTCTTTATGAGTCACCCTCCGCTTGAAAAACGCATTGAAGCGTTGAGAAATTTATAAACTAAAAGGGCAATTCTAATCAAAATTGCCCTTTTTTATAATCATAATAGATTATGATAGCAGTTTAGCCAATGCCTGCGATTTTCGCTCAATTTCTTGCCATTCAGAAACAGGCTCTGATTCCTTAACAATGCCCGCCCCGGCATAAAGAGTGATCTGATTATGTTCAATTTTGGCTGAACGAAGGGTAACGCAAAATTCTGCTTCTTGCGGGTTAAAAATTCCTAATGTGCCCGCATACCAACCTCGTTTAAAAGGTTCATTTTTAGCAATAAATTGCGTTGCTTTAGCACGCGGTAATCCTGCAATGGCTGCGGTTGGGTGAATTTGGCGTAAGCAATCTTGATCGAGTACATCAGCTTTTAAGATTGCCTCAATCCGTCTTCTTAAATGTTGCACATTGTGTAAGCGTTTGATTTCTGGTGAATGTACCTCAAATGCTTCCACATAAGTATTCAAATGCGCCTCAATATCTTCCACTACAAGCTGGTTTTCATAGATATTCTTGGTATCTTTTAACAACCATTGGGCATTTTTCTCCGTTTCGATTGGATTATCAGAAACAGCAACTGTTCCCGCCAATGCTTCAGTAAAAAGTTGATTTCCCTTGCGATAATATAAACGCTCAGGCGTTGAGCCTATAAAAGCATTCTGTGCATTTTCTGCCCATAAAAAATGGTAGCAACCAAGATTGATTTCTCGGCTCTGTTCGACTAAATCATAAGCAGAAATGTGGTTTTCAAAGGTAAGTTGAGTGGCGTTCGCTAACACCACCTTGCGTAAATCGCCCGATTTGATTTGGATAATCGCCTGCTCAATATTGGCTTTCCATTGCTCAAATGTACAAGCAGGTTGAGGAGAAAGTATTTGATGATTTTGAATGAGGGAAGATCTACTTGGTTCTGCAAAAAAATCAGTAAAATCAACAGCTTGCTCGCTTATATTTAATGTCAGGTAAGCGGTCAATTTTTGCGAATTTTTTACTAATATTAAGCGGGGTAAGACAAATTGGCAAAGCCCTTCAAATTGAATGCCACCGACGAGCGAAAGTGAGCTAGATTGCACAAAGGCTTGTGCCTCTTCTAGAGAAGAAAAAGTTTCTACCGCCCCGATAGTAGCAATCGTTTGATTTTCATCTCGCTTTTCAAAGAAAAAGTGCGGAAAGTGCTGATTTTGCGATTTTAGCCAGCCTAATAACGAAGATTCTTCTGCTAGCAAATCGACGTCTGCTTTAAGTTGAATCCATTCTTGAGTTAATTGCAGCTGTGAAAGTTGCTCGCTAAGTTGTTGTTTTAATTGAGTAAAAACTGACATACGCAAAATTTTCAGAAAATCAAACCGCTATTTGTAAAAAAGATGTTTATTTTAGCTCAAATCCTCTTTTTTTTCCTTAAAAAATTGAAATGTAGCAATACCAACGGTTTAGAGCTGTTTTTCGTTCCGAAACTATTGCGTATTTTAGCGGTTTTTGTAGTAGAAAAATCAATAAGTTACAAAATAGTTTCGGAACACTTTTTCTGGTTTAAAATGCATAATTATTCTATTTTTATGGATATTATTTCATCTAATGGTTTGAGTGTTTTCTCTTTTCGTATGTAGTGCTGTGTCATTTTTGGAGTAGTGTGGCCTAGTGTTTTTTGAGCTTGTTCATCGCTGGCAAGTAGGGATAAATCGGTAGCGGATTTAGCTCTGAGATCTCGCAATTGAAGAGGGAATAATTCATCTTCAAGGGCAGGATAATTTGCGATAGTTTTTCGTTTCAATTGGTCAAAAAAATCACTCAAACGCTCTCTCTTTAATTGCCTTCCTCTTTTGTTGGTAAATAGCCATTCATTTCCATTCTGTAATCTCCTTTCAATAATTTCTTTAAGTTTTCCTACCACAGCAAACTGGATTTTCTTTTTGGTCTTTTTCTGCGTGATATGTAATATACCATTATAAATATGGGAGCGGTGTATTTTGCAGAGGTCGATAGGACGTTGTCCGATGAGGTACATAATCTGCAAAATATCTCGCATTTGTCCATCAGCACACTCTATCAATTTCTCCAGTAGGTAATCTTCGATGTAAACATCTCTGAATTTAACTGGATATTTTTTTACGCCTTGTGATGGGCTGGGTAACTTGGTATATCCCCATTCACGGGCTTTGTTCCAAATGTGGCTCAATAATCCTACTTCGTTGTTGGCTGAAGGTGGGTTGTTTTTTCTCCATTGTAGATACTGACTGATGTGTTTTGGCTCGATTTTTTCTAAGGCAACAGGTGGATTACCGAAAAATCGGCAAAGCCATTTAATAGCGGTGTGATTAGCAAGTTGTGTGCTTTTGCTTTTTGTGGGCACGACTTCCAATTCATACCGTTTAGCGACATCAATAAATAGCACGATTTCAGAAACTTGGTGGGATGCCATGTTGAGCTTGGTGGCTTCAAGGACGGCGTGATATTTATCTGAACCGAGTGATTTTTCTTTGCCATTAGCAAGAACGTAGTAAAAGTATTCGACAATTTGACCGCTTGCCCGTTTGCGTCTGCGACAGAGTAGGTTTGGGGGCAAGCCTTGGTTTTGTCTTTTGCGTGGGCGTGCCATAAATCCTCCTAGCTTGCTTTTGTTTCATTAGAGACCCAGCCATCATCATTGGCAGGCATATTTTTTCTTGGTCTGGGGGCGGCATAATCCCGTCTGACAATAGGCGTACCGTGGGCGTTAATTTTGAAGGGGATACCCATTTCGTTGAGTTGTTCAATCATTTTGGCTTGTTGTTTTCTCCCTGTGAGGAAGAGCAGTTCTTCACGGGAGAGAAAATCGGTGTAGATGTTCATTTGTTTCTCCAATAAAAAGCCCTCACAAGGAGGGCCTTTTGTTAGTTATTGTTATTTTAACGCATCTTTTAATGCATTTAAGGCATTATCGAGTTCAGTTGAAATATCTAGCAATTCATTTAGCTTGCGTTCATATTTTCCTTTTGCTTGCACTGCATTTAAGATAAGAGGGTTAAGCGTTTTACGCAAAGCATCTTTTTCAACTCCTTCTTGCTCTTTTGTTCTTGCTAATTCTTCCGCTTGTTTTGCTAACATTTTTAAAGATTCAATCGGCAATTGCGTTAAATCGGTTACTTTTTCCATAGTCGTTTCCTTTTGTTTCTGCTGTTCGATATGTTGTTTTAATGGTTTACTGATAAAGCGAACCACAATGAGGTTAGGTTGTTGTTGCTTATTGCTTAACAAGGCTAATCCTTTCTCTTCTAGATATAAAAGGATTTGCCATACTTCTTTAAGTGATATTTTTTTCTTAATTTAGCTTTAGAAAACTCAAGAAATTTACCTGTTTTAGACTTTCTTTTATCCAAATATAAAATAAATTCTCCTGCGATTTCTAATAAATAATCACTTAAATCAGTCTTTTCTATTTCATTTTCTTCGAATAAACCTAATTTTTTATTCGTAATGGCTTTATCTCCTACAACTTTTATTACTAGATTATCGTAAGCTATTGCGGCTTCTCTCGCAGATTCGTAACATCCCCCATAATAGGTTTTCCCTTTATGAGTGAACTCTGCAAGCCAAGGCTTTTTTGCTTGCCCACTTGCTCTTACACCTCTAAAGCCTGCTATACCGATTCGGTTTAAGGCTTTTTGTTCGCTTGATGTCAAATTCATTTAACTCACCATCTGTTTAATCAATTCATCATAATAGGTTTTAGCAGCACTCACACGCTCTTGGATTTTTTCGATGATTTGTTCATCGCGTTTGATCGTCACCGTGGTTAAGCGTTGGTTTTGGGGGATTTGTTCGACTAAATCAATATAACGCTCTGCTGATTGTCCATAACCTAATAGCTCTTCTGGCGTAGGGAAAAGCACGAAATCAATTTGTGCCTCTTCGCAATCCCACAACCACATATAACCTTGCATTTGAATGTCGTAGCCTGCTTTTTTGGCTTTGTCTTCGGCTTCATCAGAAAAGAACGGGTGTGTGCCAATATCAAATGAACATTTGGTATCGATAATCAGCTTACGGGTGGGCACATAAATATCGCACTCGCCCGTAACCCAATCGTTTTCTCGTCTTTCGATGTTCTTTTTCAACGGTAAGCCCCGTTTTAAGCTGCTGAGTTTGATCGCTTCATTTTCTAGCACTAAGCCTTTTTCGGTGAACTTATTGCCTTCGAATTGTTGCCAGCCAAAGAGGTCGAACTTGGCAATTTCTCGCACGGCAGATTTTGCTGTGTCGGTAATTTTGCCCGCTTCTCGGTCGGCTTTCGTTTTCGGCTCACCGATTAAACGATGTAGCATTGAGCATCTAGCTTTCATTTGATACAGGTGCTGCATTTTCAATTGCCTCTAAAATTTGGAACTGTTCTTTGCTGAATTCGTAGCCGTTATCACAAAGCTCTTGGAGCGTGGTTTCTTTGTTTTGAATGGTTTGTTTGAAGTTTTCAAATTGCTCATCTGATACATTCAACGCTACAAAATCCGCTTCTTCCACTTGATTATCAGGGTAGTCGAATTCTGCATTATCCACATTTTTTACCACCGCTTGATCGGCTAACACGGCTTGTTACATTTCAACAGAAAGCGGTGCTTGTTTGGAAAGCAGGAGCTTCATCACCGTTTTCAATGCCATCGCTTCGAAGTTGTCTGCCCATATACTCGTCGCCCATTTACCTTGTTTTTGTTTTTCAAGGTAGGTGCGGTAAGTTTGCGAATAGCGTTGTGCGTGCTGATCTACTTCTTGAGCGGTCATATACAATTCAGCGGTAAAGCTATTAACTAGTTGGAAATAAGCGTAGTAGCCAATTGGCTTTTCAGTCGGTTCAGGCTTTTGTTTCCAGTCGAACACATAGCCGTTGATCGGGTCTTCTTCAATGAGTTGCTTTTCATACACAGGCACAGCAACCAATCGCTTAAACTGCCCAGAACGCTGTGCCAGTTGGATTAAACCTTTATAACCTAGTTGGAATTGAGCCTGCCCTTTATAAGGCACGATGTAGGCAAAGCCTAAACCATTTTGAATCGGTAACTGCAAAGTGGCTGCCATACAAGCGGCGTTAAATACGCTCATCGGATCGGCATTACGCAGTATTGAGTTGCTATTCACAATTTGAAGTACGCTAGTTGTGAAACTTGCTGCATTCTTATTGAGCAAGTCTTGTAGTTTTTGTTTTACCGCGTAAACCCACCCAACATAACTACTAAAAATAATCCAACATAAATGGGAAAAATTTGGATAAAGTGGGAAGAAATGAGAAAGGCGAAATGAAATAGAGTTACACATAGAGAAAAAGAAAACCCAGCAACTTTTTACGGTCACTGGGTTTGTTTTTTAGGATTGGACAAACATATCTAACTGCCGTTTGGCAATTTCTTCTTTTTGCACGCGTTTGACGATTTTGTAGATCCATTGCAAAGATAAATCATACTTCTTAGCAAGGTAGGCGTGATTATTGCCCGTGAACTCGTTGAAAATTTGCTTTTCACGCTCACAGGCGAAAAGCGACATTGATTTCGGCACATACACATTCAAACCGCCCCAGTTGTAGCCCGTCTTCAATGCTACAATCATGCCGATATTTTCCGCTGTTTCAGTGTCCATTTCAGGGTAACATTCACGCACCGCCATTACCGTATATTTCGCCAAATCTGCCAATAAATCGGGGGCTTTGGTTTGAAAGTCATTATTGTCAAATTTGGCTTCGTTCATCATTTACCTACTCGTTTTTTCCACTGTTTTAACTGCTCAATAATAGATGCCGTTTGCTCACTATCCAGCTCACGCCAGTCTGCAACGTCCGCATAATATCGAGCAACAAACGCATTCAATGCTGCCGAACTGCTTTCCTCAGCCACTACTTTCCATACTGCCCACAATTTCCGCTGAACGGCAGAAAGGTGTGAAACATCATGCGGTAAGCGAATTTTTGCACCTTTTTGTTGCAATATTTTGACCAGTTTCACTAGCTCTGAATAGCTTATATTTTTCGCAGAATTTTGGTAGAATTGTTGAGATAATAGACTTCGATACGTCTCATCGTCCATTCCCAACTGACTTTTCCCAATATGCACCAGCTGCAATAATCGTTTTCTCATCGTTTACCTCTTAAAATTGCTTTCAATCTTTGTAAATTACTTTCCACTTGTGCCTTTTCCTGTGCCATTTCTTCTACACTTTTTGGTGGTGGTGGCGGAAGCTCAGGATATTCACGCTGTGGCAAGGCTTCTAGCAGTTGTTTTGGTGTAGGGAACCAATCACAAGTCTGCCCAAGTGTCATAAATGCCGTCTTAAACCGCACCTTATCCAACTCCATATCCCACGACTTTTTATAAGTGATCACCCGATACCATGCCTCCAGTGTTGGCTGTATCACATCTTCCGTTGGCGAATTTTTTAGACGTAACAGCAATAACATTGCCACGCCTTGAGCTAGCACAGGTTTTAGCCATTGATTGTTTTGCCCCATTCCAACGCTCCTTTAATTGCGTTCATTTTATTGCTTGCAAGCGGTCGATTTTGCTCAGGATTTTGCACAGCTACCGCTGTGCCGATAGGCTTGTAGCCTGCAATAATTTCCAACAAATAACCGTGTGACTTCATCGGCAGGGTAAAATTGACACGGTTCGCCATCATTTGGTTAATGGCATAAATCCACGCCTCAGGCGGTGCAGGAAACTCACGCCCATCACGTTTGATAATCTTAGCCTGTATCATCGGTGTGAGTTCGCCCAGCAAGGTTGCCACACGGTCGAACGTGAGCGAACTTTTCGCAGGACGAAACAGCCCCAAATAACGAATTAAGGCTTCGCCTAACTCACCACTCACCAACAATGCCGCATTTAAGGCATCACTTGCTGCTTTGTTGGCAATCAACGCGTCCAACGAATGCAACGCTCCACACGCACTACATTTCACTTTCATTTTCGGTTCTCCTAATACAAGAAAACCGCCCGAAGGCGGTTTAGTTAGCAAGTTGGATCAAAATGTTGAACATATTTAGGTTCTTCATTTGTTTCCAGTATTTTTTGAATAACAGGATCATCAGTAAAAATCATTTTTGCTAATCCCATCAATAATGGATCAATGCCTTCTTTTTTATCGATATGCCCATTAGTTGCCCAATCCCCATCTTCATCCCGAAAGAAATCAAAGTGAAGCGTAGCCATAAAACCATTTTCAATTTCGGGAGCTAACTTAATCATATCATTCCATGTTTTTGTTAGAATGACTGGCATTGTAGCCATTAAATCAGTCACAATATTGCTTACTGCATTCGGTGGTTTGGGTTTATAGTTAATACCTATTTTGAACGTTAAATCGTCTTTTGTTGGTTCAAGTTCAATGTTGATGATAGAGATATAATGGTTTGTCACAGTCTTACCCCCATTTTCATCAAAATCCCCTTCGCATTCTGCACATAAATACTGGCGTGCATCATTTCTTCTTTATCTAGTGATTTTTCAGCCTGTTCCAGCTGAATAATCGCTTGGCGAAGTTGCATTTTTAAGGCATCTAGTGTGGAAATCATTGTCTTTTCTCCCGTTTACCTTGCCATGTTTTGCAGTAGGTTTTGCGCGTGTTGCACCACTCACGTTGTTTGAGTGTTACCGCTTGCTTTGCTGCTTCTCCCCACAATTCACTAGCTCGGGCATAATTGCCAGAACGCTCCATTGCTGCTGCGGTTTCTGTTGCTTCGCGATAGGATTCTTCTAGAACATCGCGGTCGATTTTCGGTCTTCGCCCCATTAGCGCACCTCCTCATCATTCGGTTTGATGACAAATTCTTCTTCATTTTCCCGAATACTCACACCTGCAATCGCCTTGGCGTTATTCGGGTCAGCAAGCAAGGCTTCTTTGTTCACTTCTTCTTTCACGCGTAAGAACTGAAACAGCCCCAAGTTCTTGATATTTTCAATCACTTTCGCCATCGAACTAATCCCCACCTTCGGCGGTTTGGCACGCCATTGTACTTCTCCGGTGGTAAAGTAAGCCGTCTTCTGTTTGCCGCCGTTAGTGAGCTCTAAACGACGAGTTTCACAAAACGCCTGCACCGCCTTTTGCAACGGCTTCACTTGTTCTTTCAGCGCGGTCAACTGTGCCGTGTATTTTTCATCAACCGCTGCTTTCTCGTCCGCTTGCTGGGTGGTCAATCGCACCTGCTCACGCTCTAAATCGCCGATCTGTTTAATCGCCAACGCCACTTCATCTTGGGTTTGCAAGGCGATTTCTTGCACTTCACTTTTTACTCTTGTTGCGCGTTTAGCCATTTTTTAATTCCTTACTGATTGTGAGTTTGATTTTTCCGCATTTCTTGCCTAACACGGCTTCCAGTATCGTTTCATTGCCATTTACTGAACCATTAAAATGTGTGATACCGCCAAATAACGCCTGTGTAATGCCATCTCGGTCATCTACGAGTGCTTTTGCTAAGGCTTTACAGCAAATCAGGAAATTTTCAGGATCTTTACGAGTAATAGGTTTCATTTTAGCCATTGTTTGTTACTCCTTTTTGGCAAGTATAAGGATAAAAATCTGCGTTAATTTTTGGGGTTAGGCTGCCGTTGGGCGAGCGGAGGTAAACTACACCGCTGATACAAAGTTCGGCATACGCCCACGTTTGCTTTTGTATCATTCCGTCATCACAGCCAGCCAACAAAAATGCGGTTAAAATTAAGGTTGTTTTTCTCATATCGCCCCCTAAACCTGCATCACTACATCGCCGTTCACTTTCGGCACACCTAAACTTTCAGCCAAGTTCATCGCTGCCGTGAGCAAGTTGTTTACTGCGAGCGGATAAAGCAAACTAGTGGTAGTTTTGTTTCTGCCCACCGCCGTTAAGCGTTGTCGCACTGCTAAAAACGCGTCTTCTTCAAAAATATCGCTGAGTTTTTTGCCCACTTTAGCCAAGCGGAACGCCACATAGTTTTCCAACTCTGCATCAAGGGGCGCGAGTTCCACTACTTCACAGCGTTGCACCACTTCGCGGACTTCGGTGTTGCGTTCGGAAAGTTTCAGCTTTAACTCAGGCTGACCAATCAACACAATCGAAATCAGCTTTTTAAAGCCATCTTCCAACTCAAAAAAGCGCTTCAAGTGTTTAAGCGTCGGAATTGGCAAGGAGTGGGCTTCTTCGATGATTAGCACGTTGGAATAGCCCGATTTGCAACTTTCTTTCAACACTTGGTGCAACTGGCGGAAACGTGCTTCAGGCGAACGCTTCACGCTTTGCAGTGGGGCAAGGGTGGAAATAATCGCTTCGGCAATGTGTGCCGCTTTGAGCGTTTTGCCTTTGATGTCGTTGTCTTCCATTGCGATGATGTAAGGCTCAATCACCGCAATCGGGGTGTTTTCGGCGCGAATGCGGTCAATCAAATCACGGCGTAGCGTGGATTTACCTGCACCACTTTCGCCCACCACCGCCATAAAACCACCGTGCTTAGCAGTTTGATAGAGCGACTCACGCACATAACGAATGTCGCTAGTGGCGAAAACTTCGTCAGCCGAGCGAATATCGACGGAAAAAGGGTCAATCGGTAATAAAAAATGTTTCTTAGTGGCTGGAAATAAAGCCTGTTTTGCGAGTAACATAATCTCGTCCTTAATGTCTTGTTTGGTTTTAAGGGCGGAAGCGGTAGGCTCGGTCGCCAAACTTTCCCCTGTCGCTTCCTTTTCTAATAGCGTTGCAAGCGGTTGGTTTAT
Organism: Pseudohaemophilus paraphrohaemolyticus; assembly: GCF_003253115.1. GTDB lineage: Bacteria > Pseudomonadota > Gammaproteobacteria > Enterobacterales > Pasteurellaceae > Haemophilus_A > Haemophilus_A paraphrohaemolyticus_A. The sequence continues at coordinate 32,721 of NZ_QEQF01000002.1, forward strand.
CCCAATCTTTTGCAAAGACACTATTAAACTCTTCTCAAATGTCGCCCACTCCCGCACCCGTTGATTATGGTTTATCAACTGAGAAATGGTCGCAGGCGACACATTCATCATCTGTGCTAACTGCCTTAAGCTCACGCCCTTATCAATCAGCACCTGTTTTAGTTTCAGCATAAAATGCTCCTTCAATAATTTCCCTTCTTTTGTAAAGAGGGGTTAGGGGAGATTTTGGGGCAATCACGCCGCTAATAGTTTCAAGTGTGAGCGTGTCGGCTCTGGCGCCATAAACTCCGCCTTGAACTCATCAAAGCCCAAGCCCAGCAACCGTTCAGCTTCCACCTGCGGTACACCTTGCGGATATTTGCCGGTAATCCATTGATAGCATTCGCCCGTCCACAACTCGCCCCAGCGTGCTTTGCCGTTTTTGGCAAACTCCACCGCCGACATCGGTTTTTGCTCAACACGGCGTGCGTTGGTGGTGAGTTCGTGTTCTTGTCCTTTGTTCGGTAAGAACCACGTTAGCTTGCTCTCTTCGATGTGTTTGTAAGGGTTGATTTCGCCGTTGAATAACGGTGCGTTGGCTTTCTTGGCTCGCTTCAACTCGTCTTCGGTTTCTACGCCATAAGCCAGTTGCTCCGCCTGTTCCTTATTTGCTTCAAACGCCGTTTTGCGGTGGGCCTTGTATTCTTCGCCGATGATTGCAGCATCTACACGGAAGCCTAGTTCATTCACTTCAATCGGCTCCAGCACTACCCAGTAAGGTTTTAAACTCATCGTGCCATCATCAGCAAAAATCTGCTCAAAGCACTGCACTTGCACACATTCAGGGCGGTACGGATTTTTGCCCACCGTGATTTTCTCGCCAATTTTCACATCAGGTACATCACGCACATCATATCGGCGATTTTCAAAGTTGATTTCCAACTTATCGGTCACCAATCGTTCTGTGAGTGCGGTAATCATCAGCTCTTGGCAAATCTCACGGCTGGGCGGATATAACAAGTCATTGGCGTGGATTTTTCGCCACGCACCGTAACGTGTCATACCGTGTCGGCTATGAATAGCTTTGCCGTTGAAATATCGCATCCACTGGTGAGCAAGCTGGTTTAACTCTGCCAAGCCACTCACATTCATAAACCGCAGCCCACTTTCAAATTGGCGTTCCACAATATCATTGCCTTTTTCCACTTGCCCTTTGGCTCGGGCATTATGGGCTTTTGGCACTTCAATTTTCACGTCCAACTGGTTCAGCAAATGGGTGAACATTTGTGACGTATTGGCAGAGCCACGGTCGAACATCAAAATTTTCGGCACACCGAAAAATGGCTCGGCAGGGTTCTCTTTCTTCTGAATGGCGTTAATAAAGGTTTCAGAAATGTTCTCCGCCGTTTCACCACCATACACATATTCCACATAAATCACGCCACTCGCGTGGTCGGTAATGACATACCGCCACACTCGTTGCGGTTCGACTTTCGCCACATTCGCTGGCTTGTTTTTGTAGAATTGCTCCGCTTCCATTACGCACAACCCATTGCCTTTGCCAGTCTCTTTCAGGTAATACAGCACACACAAAGACGGGTCGATTTGCCAAACGTGGTTCGGGTGTCGGCTTTGCAACTGCACCACAGGGGCAGGGCGTAACAGCTGGTCAGGGTGCAAATTGGCATTGCGTAATGCACGCTCCACTGAACTTGCCGAATAAGGGCGAACTTCGCCTGTCTTCTCGTCCACAAACTCCGCTTTCACTTTGTCATTGGCGCGCAATATGTCCAAAATCCGCTCTAACGTTGCCATGGTTTTGCCGTTTTTGCGCCGTAGGTGTAACCAGGCGGCACTAATCAATTTCAGCTCATTCGCATCCATTTGATGTTTCCCCTTGTCTGACCGCACTTTGCGACCACTCGCAGGGCGGTAGGGCTTAATTTGCCGAAGAAAGGTGGCTCGGCTTAAACCGGTGAATGCACAGCCTTCTTCAATAATTTTTTCCTTCTCGCCAAAGCCTGCTTTCTCCACACGCTCGGCATATTGGGCGAGAACGCTCGGTAGTATTGCCATTGCATTTCCTTAACCCACCACTTCCGCATCTTGAATGTGAGCATCACGCTCAATCTCGTCCAAAATGCTCGTTACACTTTCATCTAACTTGCCGTCAGGTTGATAATCTTCTCTCGCCCATTCAGGTAAGGCTTCGCCGCTTGGCGCATCCTCCAACCCGAAGCGTTCTTTGAGTTCTGACAAAATCAACTGATACTCGGCAAGTACGCCACTCATAAACTGCTTGTGGTCAATGCCTGTGGCTTCCGTGTGAGCGGTTAAGGCTTCAAAGGCTTGGAAAACTTGTCCGCGTAGCACCGCTTCTGCTTTGTAAGAAATCGCTGCCGCTTCTTCGCGTAACACGCCACCGCGTTGTTCAGGCGTTTGGGTTTCAATCGCTTTGGTTTTCTTCGCCAGCTCCAAATCTAAGTGGTTAATCCGCTCATTTTTGGTGGCAAGCACTTTAGCCTGTGCTTCATAATCGTCCGACTTGCGTTTCAACTGGGCTTGTAAGGCTTCTTTCTCCTTCGCGTGTTGGGCGGTTAAATCTTCGATTTTCTCAATCAACTCTTCCTTATCAGTGGTGTCTGAATAATCCGCATCCACAATTTCCGCTCGTGCTTCTTCGGGCAGTTGGCGAAGTTTTCGCATTTCGCGGTAGCCTAAGCCGAGGCGTTGGGAGGTTTCGAGGAAGTCTTCGCCAAGTTTGTAAAGATTAGAAATATCTTCGTCAATTTTTTGGCGACTAAAACCTAAAGCACTGCAAAAATCGTCCCAAGTGCTAACCTGTCGGCGGTTTCCGCTAATGTCTAACATCTCTAAACCCTTATATTTCTTAGCTTCTTTAAATTCTGCTAATACTTTAATGTGCTGACACGTCGTCAGTTTTCGGTGGAAATCACTCATCTTGATCATTCCGAGCATTTCATAAGCATCTGCCATTTCCGCTGTCATCGCTTGAGCCGCCATTACCACCGCATCTTGCTGTTCACTTAATCTTAAATCTGTCATCGCTTACTCCTAAAAACCGCCTGTTGCCACACGGTGGCGCATTTCATTAAATCGCTCATTCACTGCCTGCATATCTTGCTCATAGCACACCGCAAGGTTGAGCAGGGCAAAACTGAGTGTCCAGTTGCCGGTGGGCAATTTGCGCAAAAAGCCTTCGCTTTCTAAAATCGCTGTGGCACGAGTGATATTTACCGGCGTTTCATCAATCGCTTCGCACAAATCCTTATTGCTTAAGCCGTCCATTGTTCGCCCTTTCAGGGCTTTCAAAATCCGCAACGCACGCTGCGTGCCGTTAATTTTCTCTTTCATTGTAAAAATCCTTTCTCTTTCAACCGTGCCACCGCATTTGGATCACGCATAAACGCTGGCGTGGATAAATCAATTTGGGTAATTGGATCAATTACTTTGTAACCTTGTTTTCTGAGTAGGTAACTCATTAGTCTGTTTAACAGTTTCATCTTGTTCTCCTATTGTTTTCTAAAATAAAGAGCAGTTAGATTTTTCGCTGTTTTTTCCAAATTGTTAAAGAGCAGGTTGCGTGATTAAGCCGCCGCTTTTAAGCCGAGTTTCACGGCGATTTCATGTCCGATACCACGTTTAGCTTTAATCGTGCCATTCAACACGCGGTAAACATACAATCGGTCATAACCGTGTTCTCTTGCCCAATCAGCGAAAGATTCACCGCGAGCTTCAAACTCGCTTTTCACCTGTTCAGGCGTTTTAACATTCAGCATTTTTTTCTCCTGTTGTGGTATAATTGATAAACAATCAATAAATCATTTATTACATTTGTAAGATTATATTACATTTGTAATGTTTTCAAGGGGAAATTTATGGATTCTTTCAAAGGGAAACTTATTCGCTTAAAAAATGAACTAAATGTGGAAACAGATAAGGAAGTTGCAGAGTATTTGGGAATGACCAATAACGCATTCACAGTGAGAAAAAGTCGAAATAGCTTCCCCGAAAAAGAGCTTTTCGCCCTAAAAGCCAAATATCCAGAATTAAACCTTGATATGGATTACATCTTGCTCGGTCATCGCCATGAAACTTATGAAGCAATGGAAAAAAAAGCGTTAAAAGATATGCCGAAGCCCGATTTTTCAGACAAAACAGGCTTATTGGTGCAGTTATTTATGCAGTGTGATGATCAAGGGCGTGCGGCGATTTTAAGCGTGGCTCAGACAATGGCGGCAATGGGACAAACTGCAGGAACAACTAACATTTCACAGCAATTCAATAACAGCAACATTTCAGGCAGCAACTTTACAGTAAAAAACAACAAATAATGCAGCAATTTAATCACAACATTATTTCCGATAGCACATTCATATTAAATTACCTTGATGGAATGAATGAAGAAGAGACGAAAGAAGTCTTAACACAATTTTCAGATGAACAACTCCAACAGGCAAAGAAGTTGTTGAAAAAAGAATATCGCAGTATTTTTCTTTCACCTTTTACATTTAAATGGTTTTGGATATTGTTGGCGTGCGTGCCACTCTTACCGAGCACAGTAAAATTTGCTCCAGAAATGCTGGCAAGTATCTATGCTGATGATCTTATTATGATGATGACATCAGTGCTTGGCACTTTTGCTGTTGTGTTTTTGATATTCATGGGGCTGATGAATTTTAGTATCGCCAAAATGCGGCTTGATATTGAAGCCATAAACCAACTTTTAAAAGAAAGCCGAAGCCGATTTAAACTTATCGAAAATGAACAGTTTTCCCGTAAATATCAATACTGGAAGATGAAATATAACGTTAAAAATCAACTAACCGACTATATGGAGTAACCAATGAATGAATAAATTACTAGTTGTTGCATTATCAGCATTTATGCTTACTGCTTGTGGTGAAAGCGATCCGAACGCTCCAACTCAAGATGAGAAAAATACTATTGAATTAGCTTTTATTAACAATATACCAAAATCATCAGACTCAGCAATTCGATGCAGAACAAATAAAGTTGCTGAACGTTACTATATAGGGTGTTCGGTAGTAGCCGTTGGAAAACAAAGTAATATTTATTTGTTCCTTTACAATAAGGATAAAGATCCTATTAAACGTTTCTATGCGTTGAATGGTTCAGCTATGTCTAAGTATGACACATATCTCAAGTCAGAACCTATGCTCGGTAGTTACAAAGATACTTTTGGCTTGCCAATGGAAAAGGACATTGATTTGAATGTAGTTCTTAATGAATTTAATAAATAGGAAATAAGTATGAAAAAATCCCTAAAATACGTCGCTTTCGCCCTACTAGGCGTAGCGGCTGCCGTATTTGCCAAAGAACAATTCCAATGCGAAGGCAAACGCACCTGTAAAGAGATGGATAGCTGCGAAGAAGCCCGTTTCTATCTCACTCAATGCGGTGTCAGTAGCCTAGACCGAGACAAAGACGGCGTGCCTTGTGAAAGTATTTGTGGTGGGAAGAAAAAGAAATAAAGTAAGGAGTTATAAAATGGATATTGGATCAATTACTACAACATTAGACGTTGTTAAAAACGTAGTTCATCAAGTCAATTTACTAAAGAATTTAACTGACGATATTGAAAAAGCTACCGAAATTCAGCAAGCTAAACAGAAAGCCTTGGAATTAACTAATACCATAATTTCTTTGCAAGGTGCGATTATGTCTATGCAAACTGATTATATGCTGTTGCTAGAAGAGAATAGGAGCCTTAAACAAGCTCAAAATGAATTAGAAAACTATCAACTTATTAGTTACCAAACCGAAAATATCTTAACAGAAGAGGTTTGGGTCTATGAATATATAGGAGATAAAATGCCTAAACATTATTGCTGCCCAATCTGTTTCGAGAATGGCAAACGTTCAATTCTTCAGAAAACTAGAAAAAACATTACACTAGCATCTGTTGGAGAATTCTTTGAATGTGGAGCTTGTGAGAAAAAATATCGAATTGGTGGCTATGTCAAAAATAAATAAGAATTTATCTAAACCAGTTTAAAATCAGTTCCCACACGCATTAAGTAAACTCCAGTTATCAAGTATTCCTTTGATAACTGGAGTTTTTTTATGGCTAATCCCACCATCACCAAAATCGTGATTCACTGCTCAGCCACGCAAAACGGCAAGCAGTTACGCACCACCACTCAAACCGCCGCACAACGTATCGACGACTGGCACAAACAGCGTGGCTTTCAGCGTTTAGCGGGCAACTACAAGCAATTCAATCCGCACTTACAACATATTGGCTACCACTTTGTGATTGACACCGACGGCACGGTCGAAACTGGTCGCAAAGAGGGCGAAACAGGCGCACACGTTAAAGGGCATAATCTAAACAGCCTTGGCATCTGCTTGGTCGGCGGTATTACCAAAGACAAACGCAATCACGGCGAATATACGGAAGCCCAATGGAAAGCCCTGCACCGCTTGCTTCGCCAATTAGAAGCCAAATATCCCAGTGCTCGCATTTGTGGACATCGTGATTTAAGCCCCGACCTCAACGGCGACGGCACAATCACGCCAAACGAATGGATTAAAGACTGCCCGTGCTTTGATGTGTGGAGCTGGCTGGATAGCGAAGAAATCGTGAATGTTGAGCATTTATTTAAATAAATCTCCCCTAACCCCTCTTTACAAAAGAGGGGAACGGTAAAACGGAGAAAAAATAGCCCCCTTCTTTAGAAAAGAGGAGCTGGGGGAGATTTGAAGAATACGGAGAACACAATGAAAAAATTAAGCAATAACGCCAAAATTAGCCGTGCAATCAATAAAGGTCGCACGGTCGCTCAATGGTTTTACTTACGCTGGAGTTACTAATGGCGCTCAAAGAATTGATTACCAATGACAACGGTCGCCTTTCTACTACCGCCTTTATCCAGTTTTTCGGGGCGTTATTGATGGCTGGCATTTTGGTATATGCCGTCTGGCTTGACCGCGCTTATGTAGGCGAACTCTTTACTACCTTCGCCCTATTTTGCGGAGGTGGCGTAGCAACCAAAGGCTTTGCCAATGCGTTAAATAATCGGGGGCGAGAAGAATGATGGCTTACTTAATTTTAGGTGGGGTTGCGGTGGTTTTGGTCAGCGGTGCGATTGCCTGTTACAAAATTCGCAAATCTCAACAGGAAATCGACCGCTTGTTTAAGCAAAACGAGCAACTGCAACAAGAAAAAGTGGTGGCTCAAACCCAAGTGAAACATTTTGAAACGAGAAAAAAGAATGAAGAAAACAACCGCACTTCTGATCGCAATGGGCTTATTGACCGCTTGCAACAGTCGGGTGATCTCCGTGATTAACCCCAGCTGTTCGGGCTTTGGTGTAATCAAGGCAAGCCGTCAAGACACCACAGAAACGCTCCGTCAAATTGCGGTGCATAACGCGACCTATCGGGAAATCTGCAAGGAGACGAACAATGACCATTAACGTGGAATTTTGGCACTTGGTCGGGTTGCTGCTTTCATTCTTAGGTTGCTGTTTTGGCTTTGCCAAGATTTTAGTATCGCAGTTTCAAAATAGTTTGAGTGAACGCCACCAAAACCAGCTCAAAGTCAATGACAAAGTGGAAGAGCTGGAAAAGCAATTCAATCAAATGCAGTCGAGTCTGCCGCTTGTTTATGTCCTGCGTGATGACTACATTCGTGGGCAAACGGTGCTGGAAGCCAAAATGGACGCCCTACACAAAACCTTAAGTGATTTATACAAAATGGAGAGTGCAAAATGATGGAAAAAGCCCGCCGAGAAGGTATGCGTTGGCACTTGCTCAATACTTTACACAAAGCCATGCCATACACCACCAGCGAACAATTTTTGCGTGATGTGATGGCAGGTATTTACCCAAATGTAACACCGCACGAAATCCGTCAGCAGTTGGAATATCTTTCTGACCGTAAACTGGTGGAACTGACCAAGCAACCGCACGGCGTATGGTTTGCCGATATTAACCGCCTAGGCGTGGACATTGTGGAATACACCATCGACTGCCAAGCTGGTATCGCCCGCCCTGAAAAGTATTGGGCGTAAGGGCAGCCTTGAGCGAACAAGAGAGGAAAAAAGAGTATGGCTCCCCGTTCAAGTATCGAAAAATTGCCCGAAGATGTCCGCCGCTGGCTAGAGCGTGCCTTAACCGAGAACGGTTTTTCAGGCTATGTGGAACTGGAAAACCTACTGCGTGAAAAAGGCTATCAAATTAGCAAGTCGGCAATTCATCGCTATGGCAAACAAATTGAAAGTCGCCTGAAAGCGATTAAAGACGCGGCAGAAGTGGCAAAGCTCATTACCGAGCAGGTGGACGATGAGGGCGATAGCCAATCGGACGCCCTAATGCGACTGGTGCAGACGGATTTAATGAATTTGCTGATTGAAGCCCGCAATGTGGAAAGCCTAAGCGTAAAAGACCGCCTAAAAGCACTGGGTATGATCGGCAAAAATATCGCGTCAATGACCACGGCGAGTGTGAAGCTGAAAGAATATCAAGCGGAACATAAAGCTAAAGTGCAGGCAAAATTAGATGAACTCGCGCGCACCGCCGATAAAGACGGCACAGACCTGCCAACCCTTGAGCGTGTGCGACAAAGTATTTTGGAAGTCTATGGCATCAACCAATAACACCGTTCTCTACGATTACCAAAAACGCTGGCTACAAGATGACAGCCGTTTCAAAGTGGCAATGTTTGCCCGACAAACAGGTAAAACCTTTACTACCACACTTGAAATCGTACTGGATTGTTTGGCTCACGAAGCCAAAGGCGAGAAAACGCGCTGGGTTATTCTGAGCCGTGGCGAACGCCAAGCCAAAGAAGCGATCAACGAAGGCGTGAAAGTTCACTTAAATGCAATGGGCATTGTGTGTGAAATTATGGAAGTGCCGTTTAGCCCTACGCTTAATGCGTTAGAAGTGATTTTCCCCAACGGCTCAAAAATCACCGCATTACCGGCTAATCCTGACACCGCACGTGGTTTCTCGGCGAATGTGTTTTTGGATGAGTTCGCTTTCCACGCTGACAGCCGTGAGATTTGGAAAGCTCTGTTTCCCGTGATTTCTGCAGGTTGGAAACTCCGCGTGGTTTCCACACCAAACGGCAAAGGCAATAAGTTCTACGAATTGATGACCGATTTGGAAAACACCGAATGGTCACGTCACCAAACCGATATTTATCAAGCGGTGGCAGACGGTTTACCGCGCAACATCGACCAGCTCCGCAAGGGTTTAAACGATGAAGACGCATGGGCGCAGGAATTTGAACTCAAATGGTTAGATGAAGCGTCAAGCTGGCTCTCTTTCGATTTGATTGACAGCGTAGAACACCCAGACGCAGGCAAGCCTGAACTTTATCAAGGCGGTTCCTGTTTTGTGGGGATGGATATTGCCGCCCGCAACGACTTAACCGTCATTTGGGTGTTGGAGTTGATCGGCGATATTTATTGGACGCGAGAGCTCATTACACTCAAACGCGTGCCGTTGCGCGAGCAGTTGGAAGAACTTAACCGTGTTATGAAACAATATCACGTAGTAGGCGGAAACCTCGACCAAACCGGCATGGGTGAAAAAATGGTAGAAGACGCTCAGTATGAACACGGCAAGCGTATTCAAGGCACGCTCTTTAACGTATCTACCAAACTCAAAATGGCAACCATCGGCAAAACCACTTTTGAAGATCGCAAAATTCGTATTCCGCAAGGCAACCGAGATTTGCGAGAAGATTTGCACAAACTCAAGAAAATCACCGGTGCCAACGGCATTCCACGCTTCACCGCTGAAAGCGATAGCAACGGCCACGCCGACCGCACGTGGGCGTGCTTTTTGGCATTAACCGCTGCCACCGAAGCGGTAATGCAACCCGTGAAAGCCCATAGTCGCAAACCAAGAGCTAGCCGAAAATTAACGAAAGGATATTAACCATGATCGCATTTGTAACTTTAATCATTTCTGCCGCTGTGCTAATTTTTTACGACAAACCGTTTTGGTGGGTATTTTTATTGCTTGCCATCTTTGTGGATTATAAAAAATAAGGAAAGTCAATGACTCCGAAAAAACAAGACCTAATTCGCGTCATCGCCAGCCGTGCCAATGCCATTGACTATTGGTCGTTTATGCACTACTTGCCCAATCCCGATCCTGTGCTAAAGAAAATGGGCAAGGATATTTCGGCTTATCGTGAAATTTTATCCGACAGCCACGTTGGGGGCTGTGTTCGCAGACGTAAAGCGGCAATCAAAGGGCTGGAATGGCGTATTACACCCACAGGCAATGAAAAAACAGACGAGATTTTGACCGCACTTTTCGACCGCTTGCCACTCTCACACATTATCAGCCAAATTTTAGATGCCACGCTATTTGGCTATCAAGCCTTAGAAGTAATGTGGGAAAGCGAAAACGGCTTACTGTTGCCAACGGCAATCGTAGGCAAACCGCAAGAGTGGTTCGTCTTCGATGAAGAAAACCAGTTGATGTTACGCACCAAAGACAACCGTAACGGCGATCTTGTGCCTGAAAAGAAATTTCTGCTCGCCACCCAGCAAGCGGATTTTCTCAATCCTTACGGACGGGCGGATTTGGCGATGTGCTTTTGGGCAGCAACCTTCAAAAAAGGTGGCTTTAAATTCTGGTTGGAATTTATGGAAAAATACGGCAGCCCGTGGCTGGTCGGTAAACACCCACGCCAAGCGCAAATTCACGAAATTGATGAACTTTTGGATAGTATGGAAAAGATGTTGGGAACCGCCGTAGCTGCCATTCCTGAAGATAGTTCCATTGATTTAAAAGAAAGTGCAAGCAAAGGGGCAAGCTCACAAGTATTCGATGATTTCCTGCGGTACTGCAAATCAGAAATCGCCATTGCGTTACTCGGTCAAAACCAAACCACTGAAGCGGAAGCTAACCGAGCTTCTGCCACCGCAGGGCTAGAAGTCACCCGTGATATTCGCAACGATGATGCCAGCCTTGTGGAAGGCGTGTTCAATCAGTTGCTGGCGTGGATTTGTGAGCTGAATTTCAACGTAGAAACCTTGCCAGCCTTTGAGCTATTCGAGCAAGAAAGCATTGATAAGCTGCAAGCTGAACGCGACAAGATTTTGACCGAAATCGGCGTGAGTTTTACCGAGCAATATATCCACCGCACTTATGGTTTTGAAGAGGGCGATATTGTGATGCAAGAAATCTCCCTTAACCCCTCTTTACAAAAGAAAGGGACGGATAAGGTGGATTTTGCCGAGCCAATCCCCAAAAGCGTGATTGAGACCATCGGCGAACAGTTGGAAATAGAAGGCGAAGCTCACGTTGAGCATTGGTTGCAAAGTATTCGCGACCAACTGGGGCAAGCCGAAAGTCTTGAGGATTTCCGCAATCAGCTGGATAGCCTAATCCCAGAACTCAGCTATGCCGAATATGGCGAACTGCTGGCGTGGGGTTCAACCGCTGCCCAATTTGCAGGGCGACAATCCGTAGAAGATGAGCGTAAATAATGGACAAATTCACTTTTGAACAACAGGTGCGGTACTTTGAGAAGAAACTCAACTTGCCCACTAATAGCTATCTTGATGTGCTTGGCGAAGAACGCGACTACTTCTTTATGGTGGCAGGAGCAAACCGCAATGAAGTGCTGCTTTCCTTTCGTGAAGCGGTAGATGACGCTATTGGCAACGGCGAAACACTGGAAGGCTTCCGCAAGCGTTTTGATGAGGTTGTCGCTCGCACAGGCTGGGATTACAAAGGTGGCAGAAATTGGCGAACGCGTATTATTTACGACACCAACGTTTATGCTGCTTACAATCGCGGACGGTTGCAGCAGCATTTAGACCTTGCCGATGTGATGCCTTATTGGGAATATCATCACCACGACAACGCCCATCCACGCCAAGAGCATATTGATTTGGACGGCACGATTTTGCCGGCAAGCGATCCATTTTGGCGTTATTACTACCCAATCAAGGCGTATGGTTGCCACTGCACCGTCACCGCACACGATGAAGATGACTTGAAAGAAATGGGCAAAAGCATCAGCCAATCGCCTGAAATCGAATGGCAGGAAAAATTGGTCGGCACACGTTCAGGTAATCCAAGAATGGTGCGAGTACCGAAAGGCTATGATGTGGGCTTTCAGCCACATAATTTTGAACGCTTGACCACAGGGCGAAATGCGGATGTGGATCAGCTGTTGTTCAATAAGTTCGTCAATGCCGAACCAAAACTTGCCAGCTTACTGATTGAAAACGTGTTACAAAATCCGCGAGCAGTGATGATGTTAAACGGCGCGATGAAGTCGATGGTAGATACCGTTGCTACCGAAAAAATGGCTCGCGGACAGATGAAAAACGTGGGCGTAATTCCTGCCAAAGTGATTGATAAATTGACCGCACTTGAAAAAGCTCCGCAATCTGCCGTGATTGCCGTGCGTGATGAAGATGTACTGCACGCGCTGCGTGATACCAAACAAGCAAAAGGTATTAACTTGCCGATTGAGTTTTGGGAGCAGTTGCCAGAGATGTTAAGAAATCCGACTGCCATTTTACTGGAAACCGACCAGAAATTGCCGACCTTAATTTTTGTGTATGACACAGAACAAGGCAAGGTTGCAATTAAAATGGACTACGAAGTGAAGCTCAAAGACGAGTTAAGCAAAAAGAAATTACCGCATAAGGTCAATTTAGTAAGAACGGCAAGTGTATTTACGGATAAAACAGGAATGCACAAGTATGAAGTGTTGTGGGGTGAATTGTAGCGGTGGTTTGCCTGATTCGAACAGGATAATGAGCCGAAGCACAACCTTTCCAGTAGGAAACCCCCACCGCTGTAAGTACTATACGCCACTCCAAGAGAGAAGACAACATTATGATCAAGATTTCGTTAAACGACATCCAAGCAGCCCAACAACTGCATAACATCGCACGCCAATTACAGCAACCCCGTAAGCTCTATGGCGTGCTAGGCGAAACCTTGAAAAAAATCCACGCGGAACGGTTTAAGCAGGAAGTTGATCCTGAAGGCAATAACTGGCAGTCGCTTTCGCCAAAAACCTTGGCACGCAAGCAGAAGAAAGATAAGTCCACTAAGATTTTGCGACAGGACGGCTATTTGTCGGATAAAACCGCTTACAACTACAACGACAAAAATGTCGAGTTTGGTTCTGACGCTAAATATGCCCGCTTGCACCAATTCGGTGGCAAGGCGGGGCGTGGAGGGAAAGTCACCATTCCTAAACGTCCGTGGTTAGGCGTAAGCGAACAAGACGAGCAAAAACTCTTGCGAAAAGCCATCGCACTTTTGCAACGTCAAATTAACCAAAGTTAGTCACTTTGGCTGAAAATCAAAAATAACGCATAAAACGCCCATTGTGGCGTTTTAAATCCCATTCGATAAATTATCGCCTAAATCACCTTGCGCGTGTTTATAAACACCGATAAACACGCCAAAACGCCCCATTCACTCCCTTCTCACTTTCTCTTTCCCATTTTCATTCCTTAAACCAGTTTAAAAGTAACAAGCGGTCGTTTTTTCTATGATGTTTGCCAACACAAGGAGAACCGAATGACCCTGATTGAAATTTTTAAAGCAGGCAAACGCCCAGATGCGCACGGTAAAGTGGTGGAAATCACCCCAGCCGATTTGCAACAAGCGGTGGATGCCTACGATGTCGCCTATCACGAAGCCCCAGCCGTTATCGGACACCCCACAATGGAAGCCCCTGCCTATGCGTGGGTGAAAGGCTTACAGTTAGACGGCGATGTGCTGAAAGCGGAGCTTGACCAAGTTCACCCCGAATTTGCCGAAATGGTCACAGATGGGCGTTTCAAAAAAGTGTCGGCGTCCTTTTACCTTGCCAATAGCCCTGACAATCCAAAGCAAGGCTCGCTCTATTTACGCCACGTTGGATTTTTAGGGGCAATGCCGCCTGCCGTGAAAGGCTTGCGTAATCCTGAATTTTCAGAGAGCGAGCAAGGCATTGTCGATTTTTGCGAAGAGGCTCCCGAAGCCCCAGCAACTATTACCCCCCCTCAAACTGAACCAACTCAAGGAGAACCTGAAATGAGTGCAGAAGAGAAAGCGGAATTAGACCGCTTGCGTGCTGAAAATCAGCAACTCAAAGATGAAAACGCCAAAGCGAAAGCCGAAAAAGCAGAAGCTGAACTCAATCAAGCTAAAGCCGACAATGCCGACTTTGCTGAAGGTTTAGTGAAAGCGGGCAAACTCGCCCCAATTGCTAAACAGCAAGCAGTGGATTTGTTGAACTACGCTTCCACCACAATGCAAGGAGGTGTGGTTGAGTTTGGCGAAGGCGAAAGCCTACACAGCAAACTCAAAGCCTTTTTGGATGCACAACCACAATTGGTGAACTTCGGTGAAGTCGCCACTAAAGACAAAGTGGCAGCACCGCAAGACGGCACGGTGGAATATGCGGAAGGTACAAGCCCAGAAGCCATCGATATGGACAAAAAAGTCCGTGCTTATATGAAACAACACAATGTGGGCTACGCAGCCGCATTTGACGCAATCACTCAATAAAGGAGCAAGTGAATGACTGATTTAGCAAAACAACGCGTGGTTGATCCGGTATTAACCGAACTCGCGCAAGGCTATTACAACAGCAATATGATTTCAGAAGTGCTGTTCCCAATCGCTGAAACCCAAAAAGAAGGCGGCAAAATTCCGACATTCGGTCGTTTAGCCTTCCGCTTACAAACCACCAAACGTGAACTTCGTGCGGCTTCTAATCGTTTAACACCCGAAGACATTGGCTCATTGACCGTTGTTTTAGAAGAAAACGACATCGAATACCCAATCGACATCCGCGAAGTCAATGAAACCGAAGGGGTATATCCATTGCGCCGTTATGCCACAGGCGTAACCCAAGATGTGATTGCATTGGGGCGTGAAAAAGCCTGTGCGGATTTGGCACTCAATGAAGCCAACTACGACACGGCGAACAAAATCACTTTAAGCGGTTCTTCTCAATTTACTGATCCAAAATCTGATCCGATTGGCGTGATTAAAACTGGTATTCGTGCGATTAAACGCACGACAGGTCGTAAACCGAACGTGTGCGCGATTTCCGGCGACGTGTGGGAAGTGTTAAGCGAACACCCGAAAGTTTTAGAAAAAATCAAATACGTGGCGACTGCTGTTTTAACGCCTGAAGACTTTGCCAAACTTATCAAAGTGGAACACGTGGTGATTGGCGAAGCGGTACACGAAGAAAGCGGCGAATTAAAAGACATCTGGTCAAAAGCGATTGTGCTGGCTTACGTTGCGCCGAAATCCAAAGAACAAAAACAAAACATCTATGAACCGTCATACGGCTACACCGTGCGTCGCAAAGGCGGTTTATATGTGGACACCTACACCGAAGTAGGTGGCAAAGTTGAAATCGTGCGTACTACCGACATCAACAAACCTTACATCGTGGGTAACTCTGCGGGTTACTTAATCAAAGGTTGTATTTAACCCAACCCCAACGGGGTTGAATTATGCCTAACCGTGGGTGGTTCACCCACGGCAAAACGGAGAAAAACCAATGAACAAAAAACTTTACGTTGTCATCGGCACAATGGCAATTCTGCATAACGGCAACCGTTATGAGCAAGGTGCAAAAATCGAATTAACCGATGAAGAATACGCCCAAATCTCGCTTTATGTGAAACTCGACGAAGCCGAAGACGAAAAACGTAAACAGGCTGAAGCGGAAGCTGAAAAAGCACGCTTAGCAGCGGAAGAAAAGGCTCGTTTAGCGGCAGAAGAAAAAGCCCGTAAAGAAGCAGAAAAAGCGAATAAAAACAATAAAGACGAAGGCAAAGAATAATGTACATTCAGGCACAAGATTTAACGGACGTGATGGACGAAATCACGTTAAGACAACTTTCAACAGATAACAGCAGAGCGACAGAAGTCAATCAAGCTGTAATCGCCAAAGCGTGCGAATACGCCACTGAAACTGTGGACGGCTATTTACGCGCCCGTTATCTGTTGCCGTTAAATCAAGTGCCAACCTTGGTGCGCAACATCTGCTTGCAGCTGGCTCGCTACTGGCTTTATTCACGCCGTCCCGATGGCAAAGGCTTTCCGCCCAATGTGAAAGATGCGCACGCCCAAGCGTTAAAAGATTTAGAACGTATTGCCGATGGCAAATTGCATTTGGGCTTGCTGGAAGTCGGAATGGCAGAAGATGACAACTTGCCGTCCGCTTTAAAGTTTAAAGCCAGTGCGCCACAGAAATTGGATTTGTCGGGCTATTAAGGAGAGCATCAATGAGTGCCACTTTCCCCATTTTGCAAAGCATCAGAGACCATATCGAACAGAAGACCACGAGTTTCAGCATCGAACTGTTCCCTGATGACCTTGAACACTATAACCTGCTCGACCCATTCGGTGCGGTGTTGGTGCAGTATGCTGGGTCAAAATTTGAAAGCCTTAATAGCACCGACATTATCCAACAACGCCGCAAAGTGCTGATTGCCCTCACGGTGATTGCCCGCAGTCAGCACGATGATACAGGGGCGTTGGAAATGCTAGACCAGTTACGGCTGGCGATTGTGGGATTTAAGCCGACCAATTGCACCGCTTGTCATTTAATTAGCGAAGAGTTTGCAGGCGAAGACAATGGGCTGTGGCAATACCAACTGATTATTCAAACCGAAACGTGGCAGGTGGAAGCACACCAGCCGCAAAATTTACCAAAATTTACCGCGGCACGTTACCGCCGCAAAGAACCATAAGGAGAACATTATGGCGTTTCATCACGGAACGAAAACAACACGCGTGGCAGGCGGTTCTGTCGCGGTGGAAACGGTGGACGGTGCAATTATTGGCATCGTAGGGACTGCACCTATCGGCGCAGTCAATGAATTGACCGTGTGCCAAACCACCAAAGATTTTGCCCAATTTGGTGTGATTTTAAACCAAGGCTTTACCCTGCCTGATACTTTTGATGTATTGGCACGCTATGCCGCAGGTAAGGTGTATGTGGTCAATGTGTTAGATCCGAAAAAACACAAAACTGACATTACAGACGAAGTCTTAACGCAAGACAGCTCCACCTTAATGGCAAAAACAGCGAAAGCAGGCTTATTGAACATCAGCATTCAATCATCTAGCCAAACCTTGCAAGAAGGCACTGATTACAGCGTAAACTTGCAAACAGGTGAAATTACCTTTACTACACGCCACGAAGGGTTAAAAGCGACTTACGCTTATGCTGATCCTGAAAAAGTGACCGAAGCGGACATCAAAGGCGGTATTGACGCTGCTACCGGCAAACGCAAAGGCTTGGAATTGGTGCGTGACGGTTTCAATTTATACGGTGCGGATGCCAAAATTTTAATCTGCCCAGAGTTTGACAAAACGGCAAGCTGTGCAGCGGCTCTTTCAACATTAGCTGAACAGTTAAAAGCAGTGGCTTATGTGCAATTGCCGAAAGGCACACCACTTTCAAAAGCGATTCAAGCTCGCGGCCCGATTGGTGTATTGAATGCCTCCGCAAGTTCTGAACGTGTGCGACATTTCTATCCCTATACGTTGGGTTCAAGCAACACATTAGAAAGTTTAGCGGTGCACGCGGCAGGCTTGCGGATGAAAACCGATACCGACAACGGCTACTGGTTCTCCACTTCAAACCGTCAGTTGCAAGGCGTGATTGGAATGGAAGTGCCATTGACTGCTCGCGTGGACGATGAACAATCAGAAACCAACCTGCTTAACGCGGTGGGTATTACCACGATTTTCAATAGCTTTGGCACAGGTTTCCGCTTGTGGGGTAACCGCTCGTCAAACTATCCAACAGTAACCCATATCATCAATTTTGAAACGGCGTTGCGCACGGGGGATTTGATTGATGAGTCTATCCGTCGCACCGAGTTGCAATTTATTGACCGCCCGATTGATGATGCGTTGATTGACAGTTTATTGGAAACGGTGGACACCTATTTGCGAGCCTTGCCGTCAATCGTAGGTTATCGCGTCAGCCTTGACTACGATACCGACTTGGTGGATGAATTTAGCAAAGGTCACGTGCCGTTGATGTATGAATACACGCCGAAATTGCCTGCCGAGCTTATCAGCAATAAATCGGTAATGACCCGTAAATACTTAGTGAACTTGGTGTCACAACGCTAGAAGGAGAAAATTATGAGTACCGCAATTCATCAGATTGTGAACGCCAATGTGTATATGAACGGCAACTCGCTACTTGGTAAAGCCAAAGAGTTTAAATTGCCTGACATCGAGTTCGAGTTTATTGAACACAAAGGCTTGGGGCTACACGGCACAATCAAACTGCCTGCAGGGTTAAATGTAATGGAAGGCGAAGTGATTTGGGATAGTTTCTATCCTGAAGTGCGAGTAAACGCCTATAATCCTTATAAAAACGTGCAACTGATGGCACGTTCTAATGTGCAGGTATTTGATTCTCGTGGCTTGGCTGCGGAAGAAGCCCTTGTCACTATTATGAACGTGGCATTTAACAAAACCACGGGGGGCAGCCTGAAAAACAAAGAGGCGACCGAACATTCCGACAGCTTCCAAATTATGTCTATCAAGCAAACGCTGGCAGGTAAAGAAATTCTGTTTGTGGATGTGCTTGCCAATATCTACTGCGTAAACGGTCAAGATGTGTTGCAAAAATACCGCACTAACATTGGGCAATAAATTTCTTTAAATCAGTTTAAAAGCCGTTTAAACCCCATTTAAGTAAACTCCTTTGTGAAAGTTAAACAACATACTCACAAAGGAGTTTTTTATGTCTGACGTTATTGTCGCCCTTGATTTCCCTATTCAAGATGGAGAAGGTAAAACCATCACCGAGTTAAAAATTCGCCGTCCAAAAGCAAAAGATATTCGCAAGATGAAAGGTAGCACAGATATTGAGCAAAGTATTAGCCTGCTTTCAATCGTGACAGGTTTAGTGCCTGAAGATTTAGATGAGTTGGATATTGCCGACTTCAAACGTGCGGCAGAGGTGGTCGAAAAAATGCAAAAGGGAAAGTTGAACTCGCCACACTCGACGCAGCCTTAGCAGACTTGGCGTTTTGGTTTGGGTTTTCCCATTCTGATTTGGAAGAAATGACGCTTGATGATATTGAACGGTGGCTCACTCAAGCCCAACGGCAGATAAAAGCCAATTACACGAAAGCCGCTATTTAAGCGGCTTTGTTATTATGGTTTTGAAAGTAGATTACTCAATTTTTGCAAAATGACTAATCTACCAGTAAAAATTCGATAAAAGAAGATAAAACCTGCTCCAATAATTTCCCAAAGGATCACCCAAGCAAATATGGCTAAAGCAATTTGCAAGCCACTTAAATCATTCCAAGCAAATGATAAAAATGAATAAAGCGTGTAGGCAAAGCCAATAACAGCAAACAGCACAACTGCGCTTTCAATGAAATCAAATTCAGATGTTTTGCTTTTCATATTTACCCCCTTTCTTGATAAGGACACTATAAACAATGTCATCAAATCTTGCAATTAGTTTAGTGATCGGTGCTTCTGTCGGCGGTGCGATAGCTGGCATTAAGAGCTTGAGAAATGAGTTTAAGATCTTTAGAGACCAAACTCAAGGAATAAAAGCCAGAATGGGATCACTTGGTCTTAATGCTGTAAAAGGTTTTATGTCGCTTGGGTCTATGGCAACTGCTGTTGGCACATCGATTACATCAATGGCACAGCCTGCAATTAAATTTGAAAGTGCAATGGCTGATGTGAAAAAAGTTGTTGATTTTAAAACTCCTGAAGGCTTCAAAAATCTTTCAAAGGACATTCTAGAGCTTACTCGAACGTTACCGATGACCGCAGAAGAGCTTGCTGCAATTACTGCTTCAGGTGGTCAATTAGGTGTCGCAGAACAAGATTTGAAAGAATTTACTACAACCATAGCAAAAATGTCGGTCGCCTTTGATATGTCAGCAGAACAAAGTGGCGACTCAATGGCAAAACTTGCCAATGTGTACAAAATCCCGATCAGTAAAATTGGCGACTTAGGAGACGCTATCAATGAATTGTCGAATAGTTCGCCTGCTAAAGCATCTGATATTGTAAACACGCTGGGGCGTATTGCTGGTGTATCTAAAGATTTTGGTTTAACTGAAAATGCCGCAGCTGCTTTAGCTAATACCTTTATTTCATTAGGTAAATCGCCAGAAGTAGCAAGTACCGCAATCAATGGAATGCTGACTTCACTTAATACCGCAGACAAAGGTGGCAAAAAATTCCAAGCAGCACTAAAAGAAGTGGGTATTTCTGCCAAACAACTGAAAAAGAACATTGCCAAAGATGGACAAGGAGCGATTGTTGATTTCTTAAAACGTGTCGAAAAATTACCAAAAGCCAAACGAACAGGCGTATTGGTTGATTTATTTGGTAAAGAATATGCGGACGATGTGTCTTCGATTGCAGGTAATGTAGATTTGCTTGAAAAAAGCATTAAAACCTTGCAAGACACCGATGAAAACGGCAAACCTAAATATCTAGGGTCAATGGAAAAGGAGTTTACTGCTCGTAGTGCAACAACTGAAAACAATCTTCAATTACTAAAAAACGGATTTAATGAAATTGGCATTACACTTGGTTCTTCTTTATTACCTATTATCAATAATGTAGTCAATGCGGTTAAACCTTTAGTGCATAGTTTTTCTGATTGGATCGCCAAAAATCCAACTTATGTAGAATGGGGGTTACAATTCGGTGGTGCATTGATTAGTTTAGTTGGCGGCATTATCGCACTCAAATCAACTCTAAGTTTAACATTGGCAGCAATCTTGCCATTTTGGGCTGTGGCTAAAAAAACATTTGGTATTTTCAAACTTTTATCGCCTGTTTTAACTTTTGTGTCTAAAGCATTTTTATTCTTAGGTGGAATAGTTGGTAAATCACTGCTTTTCACATTCAATAAACTATTAGTCGGCATTGGTTATTTAATTGGTTATACCATTAGGAGTGTGATGTTTGTTGCTAGATTGGGGCAAACTTTAGCAGGAGTATTATTCAAAGGTCTAATGATTGCAGGTAAAGGTATTTTATTTGTTGGTCGGGCTTTAGTAACCAATTTGATTAGCTTTATTGGTAAAACGGCGGTATTCGCAGCAAGATTAGGGCAACTTTTGGCAGGTGCTTTATTTAAAGGCTTAATGTTAGCAGGCAAAGGGATCTTATTTGTCGGTCGAGCATTACTTACTACACCGATAGGATTATTGATCACAGGTATTGCCGTTGGTGCATTCTTAATCTACCAATACTGGGAGCCGATCTCCACCTGGTTTAGTGAAAAATGGGCTGCTGTATCAGGTATTTTTTCTTCCGCTTGGACGGGTATCAGCAATTATTGCTCGGAAGTATGGGCAAACATTACTACTTTCTTTGGAACTGGCATTGGCAACATCACCGCAACCATTCTGAACTGGTCGCCGCTTGGTTTATTCCAGCAAGTATTTTCTACCGTGTTGTCGTGGTTTGGTATTGATGTGCCAGCTAAATTTACCGATTTCGGCAAGAATATGATTGACGGTTTAGTCAATGGTATTCGCAATGCGTGGGAAGGAGCAAAACAAATCGTCTCCGATTTAGGCGATGGCATTAAAGGCTGGTTTGCAGAAAAACTTGGCATTCACTCGCCAAGCCGAGTGTTTAAGGGCTACGGTGTAAACGTGGTGGAAGGCTTGGCAATCGGTATGAATAACGCCCAGCCACTCGCCACGGAAGCTAGCAAAAATCTCTCAAGTGCGGTGAAATTTGAGCCTGTTTTAAATAGCGTTGAAACCGCCTTTAAACCGCTGTTAAACGAGAAAAAAGGCTTTTTAGGCACACTGTGGGACGATATTAAATTTGGGGCGAAGTTTGGGGCGAATTTTGTGGGGAATCTTTTGGGTATCAATCAGCCTGCGGATTACCGCACACCTGATTTTAATCCTGAAAGCGGTCAAAATTCGTCAATCTTTCGCGATTATCAACCACTAAACAGAAACGCCGTGGCTCATAATGAAACGACGCAAAATAGCGGTGGTATTGTAGTGCATTTTAGCCCGACTATTCAACTTAATGGAAATCAAGGCAAAGATGATATTTTAAATGACCTTCAACAGGGGCTAAATATGACTTTAACCGAACTTAAACGTTTAATTATTGATACAGTCAATCGTGAAAATGATCAATATAGACGGAGAGCTTACTAATGTATTTTATGTTAGGCAATATCGCCTTTGAGCCTGTCAATCTGACCGATTTTTCTGAAACTCATTCTGCGGATTTTGCCGAACACGCGGTGCTCAAAGGCAAGCCAAAACTGCAAGCCATGGGCGAAAAGCTGACAGATTTATCCTTTGCGATTCGCCTGCACCACAAAATCGGCGGTGTGGAAAGTCGCTATCAGTCGCTACTTTCGGCAAAAGCCAAGCAAGACGCTCTTGCCTTAATGTGGGGTTCAAAATACAAAGGCAATTTTGTGATCACTGATATTTCATCGACCACACTATTTACCGACGGCAAAGGTAATGCCTTAGCGCGCGAGATGAATATCAGCTTGAAAGAGTTTGTCGGCAATGGGCAAGCGGGCTTGCTTGGTGCGGCATTAAATGTGGATGGAAAATCTTTGCTCGGTTCGATTTTGCCGAAAGGTTTAACCAATACGCTTTCAACGGTGAAAAGTGCGGTTAGCCGTGGCGTGGAATTGTATCAGCAAGGCAAACGTGCGGTGGACGAAGTTCGTAACACCGTTGCAGTAGTTCGCCAGTTGGCACACGACCCTGCTTCCGCTCTTGCCTATTTGCCCAGCACCCTTGCCAATTTAGACAACGCCTTGGGTGGTTTTGGCGAACTGGTCGGTATGCAATCCGCT
The DNA here is from genome assembly GCF_003253115.1 of Pseudohaemophilus paraphrohaemolyticus. Classification (GTDB taxonomy): domain Bacteria; phylum Pseudomonadota; class Gammaproteobacteria; order Enterobacterales; family Pasteurellaceae; genus Haemophilus_A; species Haemophilus_A paraphrohaemolyticus_A. The sequence goes on from NZ_QEQF01000002.1 coordinate 55,552, forward strand.
TTCGAGGGCGTTCGCCAGTATCTGCCTGCTATTAGAGAATTTAGCCGTGATGTGTCTGCGGTATATGATGATTTGCAAATAATGAAACAGAGTTTCAGTCGGGCGTCTGCTGATAGCGAATGGAATAACTGGTTCACGCCTGCCGATAATGCTTTAACTGAAATCAATGAGCGGCTGGATAATTCCGCAAATTCAGTGGCAAAAATGACCGCTTGGATTGTATTGCGTGAAGATGAAGACGTGGAGATTTTGAATGACCCAAACCGTACTTAAACATACCGTCAAACAAGGGGAACGCTGGGATAACCTCGCTTATTATTACTATGGCGACGCACTGGAATATGCTCGCATCATCGAAGCTAACCCACAAATTAACTTTTGCGAAGCGTTGCCTACTGGGGCGACCGTGCTTATTCCAGTGCTCAATGTAAAGCCGACCCAAAACGAAAATTTACCGCCGTGGTTAAGAGGAAATAATGAGTAAAGTCCAAACGCCCGATTTTTCGCTTTTTTACGAGAAAACCAATATCACGGCAGAGATTGAGCCGTCTTTGCTGGAATTGACTTACACCGACTATTTGGAAGGACAATCGGACGAGCTTTCTGTATCCTTTGAAGACATCAGTGGCAAATGGATTCGCCAGTGGTTTCCGACACAGGGCGACAAACTCAAGGCGGCGATTGGCTATCAGGGCGAGCCGTTAGTTGAAATTGGGGCATTTGAGATTGATGAGGTGGAATACAGCTATCACCCGTCTAGCATTACCTTGCGAGCCTTATCCACTGGCATTAGCAAAGCTAACCGCACGCTTAAACCAAAAGCCTACGAGAACACCACGCTTGCCCAAGTGGTGGCAGCGGTGGCAAATCGCTTGAAACTCAAAGTGGTGGGCAAAATTCGCCACATTCCCATTCAACGCATCACCCAATATCAAGAGCGTGATGTGGAATTTCTTGCCCGCCTTGCCCGTGAGTATCATCACAGTTTCAAGATTGTGGGCAATCAACTGGTGTTTACCGATAAAGATGAACTCGGGCAAAGCGAACCCGTAGTCGTACTCGATGAAAGCGAATGTATTAGCTTGCGACTTCGAGATCGGATTAAAGACACAGCAAAGCAAGTGGAAATCAAGGGCTTTGACACAAGCGGTAAAAAAGTGCTGAAAAAAAGCAAAAAAGCCACCACACTTCGCCCGAAAATGAAACAGGCACAGGCAGCAAGTGGCGATACGCTCAAAATCACGACACGTGGCGAAAGCCAAGAACAGATTGATGCCAGAGGCGATGCAGCATTAAGTGAGCAAAACGAAGACCAAAGTGCAGGCGATATTACCCTGATTGGCAACCCCAAACTGGTGGCAGGTTCAACCATTATGCTTAAAAATTTGGGCATATTTTCGGGCAAATACTTAATCAAACAATCACGCCACACCTTTAATAAACAGGGCTACACCACCAGCATCGAGGTGCGAATGTTGGAATTTATCCCCGATGATTTGATGACTTTAGGCATGGAGATGACGAATGCAAACTCATAATTTTGGTGCGACCTATCAAGAAGGCATTGTGTCGGCAATCGACCCGAAAAGCCACAAAGTGCGGTGTAAAATTCCCGCATTGGAAGATTTAGAAACTGCGTGGCTCTCTTTCCTCACGCCAAACGCAGGCGGAAACCAGTTTTACTGCTTGCCTGACGTGGGAGAATTGGTGGCGATTTTACTTGATGCACGTGGCGAAGGTGGTTGCGTGTTGGGGGCAATTTATAACGAGCAAGACAGAACGCCAGTGCAAGATGGCGACATTTGGTTCAAAAAATTTAAAAACGGCACAACTATTGCCCACGACCGTAAATCGGGCGATTTAACCATTCATACCAGCGGTAAAGTTATCGTCAATGATTGCGAAGTGGAAGTGAACAACGGCAATATCAATGTGAACGGTGGCGATGTGATCGCAGATGGTATTTCGCTGAAAAATCATAAACACCTTGAACAAGGCGATGGTAAGCTCACTTCTCCGTCAAAATCTTAGAATCTTTGACCGCACTTTTCTTTAAATCAGTTTAAAAGCTCCCCAAAAAATAGCCTTGTATCATCAAGGCTATGAATACAAATCCGATACACTCAACCCACTGGCAACTTGCACCGAATCTTAACGAGCAGGCGGTGCAAGGCATTGATGATATTCATCAGTGCATTGCTAACATTCTCAATACCCTCAAAGGCACGGATATTCTTCGCCCTGAATTTGGCTCGGATCATTTTCAATATATTGACCAGCCCGAAGATGTCGCCCTGCCGAATATGGTGCGTGAAATCACGCTTGCCCTACAACGATGGGAAAACCGCATAGAAGTCGAAAGTGTGCAAATCAGCGGACAAGCTCCGCATTTTGAATTGTTGATTTTCTGGACTTTAGTGGACGATGTATATCGGGAACTTTATCAGACACAGGTGGCGCAATGAGAAAAGAAGATGTGAAAATTGTCTCCGATGATATTAAGCAAATTTTAGCGGACGCCATTGCCGACTACGAACAACGCACAAGTAAGACATTGCAACCTGCCCATATTGAACGCTCTATTATTCAATCTTATGCTTACCGAGAAATGCTGGTGCGACAAGGCATTAACCACGCTTTTTTGCAAACCTTTCCGCAATTCGCCACCGGGCTAGCTTTGGATTTATGCGGCGAACCGATGGGCTGTTATCGATTATCAGACCAAGCTGCCGAAGTCACTTTGCGTTTTAGCGTGAGTGGTTCGCATTCCGCTATTGTTATTCCACAAGGCACGCTGGTTGGTGCAACCGGCAGCCTATTATTCGCTACGCAAACCGAAGTGCGAATTAACCCGACTGAGCAATATGTGGATGTAACGGCGATTTGCCAAACCACAGGTGAAAGTGGCAACGGCTGGCAAATCGGGCAAGTAAAAACGCTCAAAAGCAAACTGCCAGCCGATGTAACCGCCTCCAATATTGATGTGTCTGCAAATGGTATCGACACTGAAAGCGATGATGACTACCGCAAGCGGATTTTGCTTGCGCCTGAAGCCTTTACCACTTGCGGTTCAGTTGCCGCTTACGAATATCACACTCGTAGCGTGTCGCAAGTGATTTCTGATGTGGCGATTTCCACCCCTCAAGGTGGCACGGTCAAAGTCACGGTGCTTACCAAGCACGGACTACCGTCAGCAATTTTACAGGAGAAAATTCGCCATTACATCAGTGGCGAAAAACGCCGACCGCTGTGCGATACCGTGATTGTGGCTGCGCCTGAACGCAAAAGCTATCGTGTGGTTGCTAACTTAGATTTGCTCGCTACCGTCGCCGAAAATGAAGTGAAAGCCAAAGCCGAAACCGCTTTGCGAACCTATCTTTCATCACGCACGCAAAAATTGGGGCTGGACATCGTACCTCTCGATATTCAAAGCGTACTGAAAGTCGCAGGCGTGTATAACGTGCATTTGGCAAGCCCACAACTTACTGAGCTCACGCCTGAACAATGGGCAGAATGTGAAAGCATCACAATAAACATCAACGCAGGGCGAAAAGATGGCTAAGTTGCAATATCCGTCAATCATTGAAATATCGCCAAAACTGACCGCACTTGCCGACCTTGGCAAGCGATTAAACCGACTGGATAAATCACAAATTATGACCAGTTTCGTGGATTTAGTCCCGACCGAGTTTTTAGAACTGCTTGCCGAAAAATGGAGTGTAACAGGTTATGACGGCTGGTTGCTTGCCGAAAGTGTAGAAGCCAAACGCAAGCTGATTAAACGCGCGGTCGAGCTGCACCGCTACAAAGGCACACCGTGGGCAATGCGAGAAATTATTCGCCAACTAGGTTTTGGCGAGGTGGAGATTATTGAAGGCTTGTTTGACAAACGTCGCGACGGCTCATTTATCCGAGATGGAACTTACTACCACGGCGACCGCTCCAAATGGGCGCATTACCGTGTGATTCTGCAACAAACCATTACTAACGACCAAGCCGATTTACTGCGAAAAACCTTGCGTGTTTTTGCTCCTGCTCGTTGTGTGTTAGCGAGCTTAGACTACCGTCAAGCAGCACTTCGGCACAACGGTATGGCAATGCGTAACGGCAGATTTAATCGTGGCACAGCTTAACTCAAAAAGGAAACAAAATGGCAAATTTAACCTTAACCCGACAATGGGTGGAAAGCATCTATCAATTGGAAACATCCGACCCTGTAATGGGAGGACCAGACGGCATTGATAATCGCCAAGCCAAAGAACTAGGGGCGAGAACGAATTGGCTAAAAGACCAAGTAGATACCATCAACCAAGATCGCACTGGCTACGCTCCCAAAGCCAGCCCAGCGTTCACTGGCGTACCCACCGCTCCTACTGCCAACCAAAACACCAACAACACCCAAATTGCGACGACAGAATTTGTGAAAACCGCAATTGCCGCATTGGTGGGTTCTGCCCCAGCAGCATTAGACACGTTGGAAGAATTGGCACGTGCATTAGCTGGTGATGCAAATTTAAAAGCAACTTTGCTTGCGGAAATTGGGAAAAAAGCGAATGCCGCTGATTTTAATGCCTTACATGATTTATTTATTGGTATCCCTATCCCTTATCCGCTCTCTACCGTCCCAACAGGTTGCTTAGCCATGAACGGACAGCGGTTTGATACTCGTCGCTATCCAAAATTAGCACAGAAATATCCGTCAGGGCAACTGCCAGACATGCGCGGTGAATTTATCCGTGGTTTGGATAATGGGCGTGGTGTGGATGCTGGGCGGGCGTTGTTGTCGACACAAGATTTTGCAATGCAAAAAATTACAGCAGCCTTTTCTATTAGAGCAGTACAAGAACAAGACGGTACAAGACGAAGAGATCTTATTGTACAAACAACTGGAGCATTTCGAAATGAACAAGGGGGAGCTTGGGACTTTGGGAGTTTAGCATCTCCATCTGGGCGTGGTTCAAATGTAAGTATAGTGAATTTCGATTCAGAACGAGTTGTTAGCAGTGCAAATGAAACACGCCCCCGAAACATCGCTTTCCACTACATCTGCTTAGCCGAATAAGGAGTACAACATGACCGTAACATTTAATCAAGACGGCTTTGCCGAAACTAGTGGCGAAATCACCGTGTATTGCACTGACAACCAAGGTATTTACAGCCACAGCACCACCGAATTTGTCAGCGAAGGTGGCAGTCTTTCCGCAGGCAGTTATTTAGATGCACCGCCACAACCGAAACAAGGCTTTGTCATTGTGCGAGCAGATAACAGTTGGCAATATCAAGCCGACCATCGAGGCACCTATTACAGCAAGGAAACAGGCGAAAAAGTAGAACATACTGCACTGGGTGAATTGCCTGATAATTTAACTGTGCTTGAGCCTCTTGCTGAACCGTGCAAGTGGAATGGCACAGAATGGGTGAAAGATGAAGCGAAAATTGCCGAAATCAAATCCCAACAACAAGCCGAAATGTGGGAACGTATTAAACAAAAACGCCACGACAACTTACGCGGAGGTGTGTTTGTACGGTCGATTGGTAAATGGTTTCATTCTAACGATGAAAGCCGTCAGCAATACACCTTTATGCGAACGCTTGAGCAGCTGCCGCCCAATATGCAATGGAAAACTATGGAGAATGCGTTTGTTCCATTTAATAAAGCTATTTTGGACGAGCTTTCCTTGCAACTGATTGCCGATGAGCAAGCGGATTTTGCCAACGCAGAACGCCACAAGCATTTAATGGAACAGGTGGAAAATCCGCTCAATTACGATTTTTCAGACGGCTGGACGACGACTTTTACGGAGTAGCTTATGGCAATTTATTTGGCGTTATACAAACACAAACGTGATTGGAGAAAAGAACCATTCAAAGCCCTTGCCGACCGAGCTACTCGCTTTTTCACGAAGGGCAAATACTCCCACTGTGAAATCGCCGTGGAACGCATTGAATTTACCAACGGGCATCATTACGAACATCAAACCGTGTTCGATTGCTACTCATCCAGCGTGCAAGATGGCGGCGTGCGTTGCAAACAAATTGATGTATCCGATAACACCAAATGGGATTTAATCCCCCTTAACGAGGTCACCGAGGAGCAAATTAAAGCTTATTTTAACCGCACTTCTGGCAAGGCTTATGATTGGTGGGGTGCGCTTGGCATTGTGTTGAGCATTAAGCAAAAACGCAGCAAGTATTTTTGTTCTGAATGGTGTTTTAATGCGATTCATGGGAGTGAAGAAGGTTGGCGATTTAGCCCGAATCAGTTGGCTGCAATGTTTATTAAGGGATAATAATGACAAACAAACAAACAAACAAACAAACAAACAAACAAACAAACAAACAAACAAACAAACAAACGGAGCGTACTATGTTTAAACAAGCACCGCTACCGTTTGTTGGACAAAAGAGAATGTTTCTAAAGCACTTTGCAACGGTGCTAAATGAAAACATTGAAGGTGATGGCGAAGGCTGGACGATTATTGATACCTTCGGTGGTTCAGGATTATTAAGCCATGCAGCTAAACACATCAAACCGAAAGCGCGAGTAATCTACAACGATTTTGACGGCTACGCCGAACGATTAGTGCATATTGATGATATTAACAAGTTACGAGCCGAGCTTTACTCCGCAGTTAGTAACGCTACGCCAAAAAACAAACGAATGACGAAGGATTGCAGGGCAGAATGCGTCAGAATCATTCAAGATTTCGAGGGTTACAAAGACTTAAACTGCTTGGCTAGCTGGTTACTATTTAGCGGACAGCAAGTTGCAACTCTTGAGGACTTGTTCCAGTGTGATTTTTAGCATTGTATTCGCCAGTCAGATTATCCAAAGGCGGATGGTTATTTGGATGGTGTAGAAATTGTGCGGGAGTCATTCCATACGTTGCTACCGAAATTTGCGGATAATCCCAAAGCGTTGTTTGTGTTAGATCCGCCTTATCTCTGCACCAGACAAGAAAGTTACAAGCAAGCTACGTATTTTGACTTGATTGACTTTTTGCGACTGGTCAATATCACCCGACCACCTTATATTTTCTTCAGCTCAACAAAATCGGAGTTTGTGCGGTTTATTGAGTATATACAAGAAGATAAGGTGGATAATTGGCAGGTTTTTGACGGTGTGAAAAGAATTGTGGTAAATGCATCGGCGAGTTATTCGGGGAAATATGAAGATAATATGATCTATAAATTCTAACACCATTGAAATTCTAGATTATAACCACATCTAATATCTAAACACATTTTTATGTGTGAGGAAATTATTGTTTATGTTTTTAAAATGAGGCAATTTATGGCATCTTCAGGAAACGCAATACATTTGGCATTCCATAACTGTTTAGATGATTCAACCGAAACAACTTTTAATAAAGTTCGTAATGCAAAATTATCTCGATGGAAGCACTCTCTCAATGAAAAACAAGAAGATTGGGTCTTTTTTGACAAATGGGAAATTAGGCTAACCATTTTAGATGGGAGAGTTCGATCTTCTAATGTATTAACGAAAGGGCAAATAGAAGAAGGGTCGAAAGAAGAAGTAATTTCAATTTTGAAAAATTACCTATCTGATTTGAATGAAAACAATATCGATAGTTTTTCGTTTGAAATAGCTGATACTGACCCACTAGACGTAATAGCATACTAACCTAAAATTTGTAATGCTGTTACAGAATATGAAAAAAGCGAGATACTAAAAATATCTCGCTTTTTTAGCTCTAGTTATATTGCGCGGTTTTAATAACTTTGAGCGTGTTCAAGCATTAGCAAGTAGTTTTATCCAAATTACAGATAAAAGCACCGAGCTTTCTAATAAATTGAAGCTGGTTACTGATGATGAAATTCAGCACGCCCAAGCAATGTCAGCGGTATATGATATTTCGATGAAAACCGCTCAATCTACGCAGGCGGTTTCTGCCATCTATTCTTCTTTTTCCCAAAATGCAAAAGAGTTAGGTATCAATCAGCAACAGGTGGCGAGTGTTACCGAAACCATCTCAAAAGCGGTAGCTATTTCAGGTGCAAGTGCGTCAGAAGCTCAAAATGCCCTTACCCAATTTAGCCAGACTTTGCTAATGGGCAAAATGCGAGCTCAAGAATACAACTCGATTATGACCCAAACACCAGCGGTAATGCAGGCAATCGCACGAGGTTTGGGCGTAACAATGGGTGAATTAAAGCATATGTCAGATGATGGCAAACTGACTTCTGACAAGATGATTCAAGCCCTAGAAAAATCAAAAGCATCGGTTGATGAGCTCTATGGCAAAACAGCGACAACTGTTAGCAATGCAATGCAGAATTTGACAACTGCAACCGAAAAATTTATTGGCGAAGTTGATAAAACAACTGGTGTATCAAGTTTGGCGGCAGCAGGTATCAATACCCTAGCCCAAAATTTAAATAATTTAATTCCCCTTTTACTCTATGCTGGTACGGCATTTGCTGGAATGAAACTGCAAGTATTTACCGCTCAAACTTGGCAGCTAGTGAATGCCAAAGTTCAAGATGTAAAAACTACCGCAGAACAAGCACAAAAAATTCTATTTAAAACACAAGCAAGATCACAAGAAGTTGCCCAAGAACTTAGAGCAACACAAGCTTATATTGCAAATCTTCAAGCACAAATGAATTTAGCTCGTACCGAACAACAACGGAGCATTATTGCGAGAGAACTTCATATTCAAACGCAACGAGAAACGGCACTTGTTCAACAACAAACCTTGGCGATTAAAGCCCTTGAAACCGCACAAAACCAAGCAAATATCGCCAAACGAGCGGGGCTTGGTTTGCTTAATGCCTTTGGCGGACCTTGGGGAATTGCAATGGGATTAGTTTCTGCTGGTGTAATGGTTTTATACAACTGGCACCAAGAAGCTGAACAAGCCAGAGAGAAAGCCTTAGCTTATGCCGATGCTATCGAACAAGTGCGTGCTAACCTTGAAAAAATGTCTGCGGTTCAAGTAGCTGCGGAAATGGTTAAGGTTAAACAGTCTATTCACGAACAAGAAGAGGCAGTAGCGAAGCTTAAAGAGGAATATAAAAACCTTGAAGCTGAGGCGCAATCAGCGGTAAATATCGCAGACAGTATGGCAACAGGCTTTGTGACATATAAGACCGCTGAAGAAATGGCAAAAGCCAATGATGAATTAGCATTGAAAACGGCAGAGCTTGAAGAGGCTGAAAACAAACTCAATAAAACACTTGAATGGCAAAGAGATCTTAAAGCTCACGAGCCTGTAGCCGAACTCAAAGAACAATTTTCAGCCCTCTTTCCACAAGTGGAACAATCACAAATCAAGGTTGATGGCTTGAATGTGTCCATTGGTAACTTAACCGTCACTTTACCGCAAGCAACCATTGAGGCGTTGAAATTTGCAGGTGCTATCGGCTCTATTGCAACAGGTGCAATTCAAGCAGCGGTAGCAGTAGCTAATCTAAACAATGTCAGTGGTGGACAACTAGGCGAAACTGCCCAGAAAATGATTCGCCTTAATCAAATTGAAGGGGAGTTATCTGCAGCTAAAAAAGGTAATGATAAAAAACGTATTGCCGAACTTGAAGTAGAACGAGCGGAATTAAGCGGTCGTTATAAAGACTTACAAGGGAAAGATTTAGAAGCGGTAAAAGCCTCAGACTTTGAAAAATACCAACGGCAAGCTCAAGAGGGATTTTCAAAAGGCAGTAAAAAAGGAAAAACCAAATCAAGCGAAGATTACCGCAACGATTGGGATAAATACTACGATGACTTAGTCAATGCCAACGCCTCTGCGTGGGAGAAAATCAAGTATGAGCAAGATGTCGCCTTCCGTGAGTTAGGAAAACACCTTTCACACGGGGTAGTTAACCAAGCCGAAGCTGAAAAAGCCCGAGCGCTAATTGCCGAGCAATATGGCAAACAACGAATGGAATTGGCAGGGCAGTATATTCCTGAAATTGCCTATCGAGAAAAAATTAAAACCCAATTGAAAGATTTAGAACAATTGGAAAAAGATGGCACGCTTACCACCGAACAAGCTGCCCGCGCACGTCAAAATCTTGGTGCAAAATATGTACCTGTGGTGGCAGTGATGGAGGAGTATCGCCAAAAATTGGCTGAAATTGCAGAACTGGAACAACGTGGCATTATTAACAATAGCCAAGCCAACGAAGCTCGTGCGGATGCCGAATATGAAAAATGGAAAGGCACAGCCGACAAAAGCAACCCAATGAATGGGATTCGCCAAGGTTGGGAAGAATGGGCAAAAACGGCAGGTAATACGATGGAACAAGTGGCGAACATCACTACACAAGCCTTTGACGGAATGGCTGACCAACTCACCAATTTTGTGATGACAGGTAAAGCCGATTTCCGCAGCCTCACCGTTTCTATTTTGTCGGATATTTCCAAGATGATTATTAAGATGATGATCTTAAATGCAGTAAAAGCGGCATTCGGAGGCTTTTCTGGAGGCGGTTTAGTAGGTGGTACAGAAGTTAATGGTAACGCTACTTATGGAATGGGCACGTGGGCAACAGGTGGCTATACAGGTGATGGCGGCAAATATACCCCTGCTGGTATTGTCCATCGTGGCGAATATGTGATTACTAAAGAGGCAACGGCACGGCTTGGCAAAGGCTATTTGGATTACCTCAACTACGGCACACGTGGTTTTGCCAGTGGTGGCGGAGTTGCGGTGCCAAACGTGCCAATGCCGAATGTATCGTCAAGCGGTGCAAGCAGCAACCAAGTGAGCATCAATATCAACATTGACCAAAACGGCAACACCGAAAGCCAAACCGATACCACCGAGCAAGCCAAACAGCTTGGCAAAACCATTGAAGCCAAAGTGTTGGAAGTACTGGTAAAACAGCGTAGAGCTGGCGGAATATTGAGCTAATAAAATACCCAAAACATAACCCTGAACATTTGTGATGTTCGGGGTTTTTTATTGCCATAAATTTAATAGGAGCAAAAATGAACTTGCAAAAAATTGAGAATTTCAACCAATTTGTTCAAGTAAAAGGCGACAAAATTGTAACTAACACATTAACTATTGCTAGCGTGTTTGGTAAACGTCACACGGAAGTGCTACGAGCGATTAAGAATTTAAATTTACCTTCTGAATTTGGTGAACGCAATTTTGCGTCCACCTATTACAAAGATAAGTGGAATCGCCAAAAACCAATGTATGAAGTTACTAAAAACGGATTTATGTTCTTAGTAATGGGTTTCAATGGGCAAAAAGCTGACCGATTAAAGGTGGCATTTATTGAGGCGTTCGATTATTTGCTTGCTCAAGCAAACAAAACAGGCTATCAACTTCTGCAAGAATACCAACAAATTTGTCTCCATAAAAAAATGGAAGAAGAATTTGCCAGTTATTGTGGTAAAGGGTTGAATCGCTGGAAAGGTAAAAAACCGAACCTCAACCAAAAAATGAAAATGCTTGAAGATAAAATTCAAATTAACTTGAATCTAGTGATTGATGAAAATTTACTAACATCACAAATATAACAAACCCCGAAGCGTTTGCAGCACTTCGGGGTTTTCTATTTTCCCCTTATTGTACCTAAGAGGACATCAATTGAATGAATTTTAATATAGAGATTGGAAAAATGCTACAAAGCAATTTTAGAGCAGGTGGAATGTTCGCCTAATTTTAGGCGAATTTTCTATTTTGTGATCTTGTTCAAAGTTTTTTTGATGTTTTCAAAATAAAATGCAACCGACCATATTTTCAGAGGAGGTTGCATGAAAAAATTATTATTAACTGGGTTAGCTTGCGCATTATTGGTAGGGTGTGCTCAAGAACCGTTAAAAAAACAAACATCTTCAGGAAAACCTGAGACTGAATTTCCAAACAAAACTGTAGATCAGGTTATTAATGGAATCACTGAATATTGCAATGACAAAGGATTTGTTGTTGAAGAACAAAATAAAAACTATGTAGTTTGCGCAAAAGAAGCTGAAGGAGCTCAAGGATTCTTTACTCAGCTTGCTATAGGTAATGCCTACTCAACTACTCCACAAAATAAATTAAGATTTTCAGTATCAAAAAAAGGAAATGGTTCTAAAGTTTGGGTAAATGCTTGGAGCGAAACTCAAATGGCTATGGGGCAAGTAAATAAAATGCCTTTTGAAGGTAATAAAGCACAAAATCAAATGCAAGATATGCTTGATCTTTTATTACCTCAATATGTAAATAAGCAATAAAATAAATATAAGCCCCTTGACACCCAAGGGGATTTTTATTAGTATGTTTTCAAGGTCTCAAAAGCCTTATGTTCAACGGTATTATTCACCCCGTCAGCGTGATTTTTTTGTATCTAAAATTTGAGAATTTTACCGCCATTATAAAATTCTCAAAGAATCAATGACCGACGGTGCGAGGAATACAATACCGAAAGGGAATAACTCCGCCTGATTGAACACAGGTTTTGAGCCGTTGGTCGCCCAATTATGGGTAAATTATCAATCCATCAAAAGGAAATGTTCAATGAAAACTCAATCCCAACTCTCTACATTCAACTTTGAATCAAATTCTATCCGCACTTTAGCTATCAACAATGAGCCTTGGTTCGTTGCTGTTGATATTTGTAGGGCGCTTAATTTAAGCAGTCCATCAATGGCTATTGCCAATTTAGATGATGATGAAAAATATACCCTAAGTTTAACTGAGGGTATCGAAGGAGTCGGTAAACAAGTTCAAGAATTGAATTTAGTTTCCGAAAGCGGAATGTACACTCTAATTCTTCGTTGCCGTGATGCAGTGAAAAAAGGCTCTGTACCACACCGATTCAGAAAATGGGTAACCGCCGAAGTATTACCTGCCATTCGCAAAACAGGCAGCTATTCGCAAAACGCAAGCCAAATCCAACCGCTTGCAGACGAACCCCTAAAACTACTGGTGCAAGCCTATCATTTTCTTTACCAGGCAAGCGACTTACGCACCAAAGTGCAACCAACCTTTATCGGTATAGATATCGACCGCCACTTTGGTAGCCATTACCTCCACAACTTAGGTAAACCGCTCAGCCAATGTATGGAAAACATCCAAGCCTACATTCACGCAAGTGCCGAACGCCTTATGTTCGTACAAGGTATGGCAAGCCTGCTTGAAACACCAACTGCTAAAAAAGCAGTATTTAAATAATCCTTAAATACTCAACCGACCTCACCTGAAATAACGTGAGGCGGTTTCCCACTCCTTAAATTTAAGGAATGCACCATGACTGAAAAACAACTGCGCCTACAAATCAAATGGTACTGGCACAACTTCGCCCAAACAGGCAACATCGAATACTGGTACAAAGGCTACAACGCCTTTAACCAACTTGCAAAACTGCTCGGCTTATAATTCGTAAACCACAGCTAAAAAAAGACCGCTTGTGAACCATCGTAAGCGGCTTTTGGCGTGCTTTTTATTTACTATTTTTTTAAAAAAGGAATGCAGATATGGAAACCTTACCTTACTGCCCAAAACCCAATTACACGGTAAGCAATGAGCCGAAGATCAAAAAAATGGACTTTGGCGACGGCTATCAACAGCGCCGTGCGGACGGATTAAACCCACAGCTACGTAAATTCAGCGTAACCTTTAATCTACGAAATCCGCAAGCGGTCAAATTAGCCCAATTTCTTGCGAAGCATAAAGGTGTAACGGCTTTTCTGTTTAAAGCCGAAAATGCCAAAGTGACCTGCCCAAAATGGACAGAAAACCGTGGCAAAACCCACACCGAAATTCAATGCGAGTTTGAAGAAGTGGTGGAGTAATTTATGACAACCAACATCACCCCAAAATTCCAGCTTGAACTGGCAAAGCTCGAACAAACGGCGTTGCTTGACTTATTTGAGGTCGATATGCGACAGCTTACGGGCAAAGACGGTAATCGTGGCGAGCTGTTCCGTTTTTATGCAGGCACGAATGAACTTACCCAGCCGATTATTTGGCAAGGCAACCGCTACACACCCTTTGGGGTAAAGGCAGAAGGCTTTGAAATGTCAGGGCAGGGGGCGAGCAATCGACCAACGCTCACAGTAGTCAATTTTGATGGCTTTGTGACCGCACTCTCGAATAACTTCGAGCAATGCTTAGGTGCGATTGTACGCAGACGGCAAGTGTATGCCCAGTTTTTAGATGCAGCGAACTTTAAAGAGGGCAACCGCAATGCCGATCCACAGCAAGAGCGAGTGAGTTATTACCTGATTGAGCAATTAACCACGCTCACGCAAGATATTGCGACCTTTACGCTGGCGTTGCCAACCGAAACCGATAATGCCTTGATTAACAAGCGAACGATTTTAGTCACGTGCCCGTGGGTGTATCGCTCAACCGAATGCGGTTATACGGGCAGACCTGTTGCAGATGAAAAAGACCAACCGACCACCGACCCCAAAAAAGACAAATGTTCGGGGTGCTTGCGGGGTTGCCAACTACGTAATAACACCCTCAACTATGGTGGGTTTATTGGAGTCAATAAATTGGGATAGAAAATGATTGAACAAACCATTTTAGACCACGCCAAACAATGCGAACCGCAAGAAGCGTGCGGGTTGATTCTCAGCGACCATATGATGGGCGAGCGGTTTTATTACCCTTGCCAAAACGTGGCAACCGATCCACTCAATTTCTTTGAGATTTCGCCTGAGGAGCAAATCGAGGCGGAAAAATTGGGGTGGATTGAGGCGATTGTCCATTCACACCCGAATGGCGAACTTGTGTTATCGCTTGCCGACCGTCAGATGTTCGCCCACACCGATTGCGATTGGCTTTTAGTCTGTGAGGGTAAATTGCAACGTTTCCCGAAAATTGCCCCGCTTGTTGGCAGAACCTTTGAGCACGGCAAAACTGATTGCTACACGTTGTTTAAAGATTTCTACTTTTTAGCAGGTTTGGATATGGATGAGTTCAATCGCCCCAATGAATGGTGGCACAACGGGCAAAATCTTTACTTAGATAATCTCGAAGGGCAAGGCTTCAAGCGGTTAGATTCTCAGGAAACTTTGCAAATTGGCGATGTAATCTTAATGCAAGTAGGGGCGAACGTGCCGAATCACGCGGGCATTTACTTAGGCAGTCAGATGGTGTTGCACCATAGTCCCAAACGACTTAGCAAGCGAGATTTATACGATGGCTACTGGCTCAAACATACACACTCGATTTGGCGACATACCAATGCCGAGCAGTTGGGTTTTTCCATTCCGATTTCTACTTTATAGGGCACCTCTATGATCAAGATTAAATTCTACGGCTCACTCAAGCGTTTTGGCACGGATTTTCAGCTGGATTGCCAAACGGTGGCAGAGGCGTTAAAAGCCTTGATGAGCCAACTAAAAGGACTGCGTCACATGATGCAACAAGGGATGTATAAAGTCCGTATTGGTTCGCAATATTTAGATAATCGATATCTAGAAAAAGGCTTGCATTACCGCTTGAGAGCAGGAATGACGGTGCATTTTACCCCAGTGTTAAAAGGGGCGAAGCGTGGTGGCGTATTTGGCGTGATTGCGGGTATTGCTTTGATTGGTGCAGCTGTGTTACTTGGCCCTGTCGGTGGCATTATCAGTTCTCAAGCGGCAATGATGTTGGGTGGAATGGGAGCGTCTATGTTGCTAGGTGGCGTGGCACAAATGCTGACCAAAACGCCGAGTATGGGTAACTTCAACGAGCAAGAGAAAAAATCTTCGACGGCATTCAGCGGGCTACAAAATCGGGCCGCACAAGGACAAGCCATGCCACTGGCTTATGGGCGAATGTTGGTGGGCTCGTTGATTATCTCGCAAGGGATTGAGACCTTTGATGTGGTGGAAGAGAAAAAATAAGGGGCTATTATGGGATTATTCCGCAAAAAGAAAAAAGCACATACACCAATAGAAGCCAAAGAGAGTGGACGCAGTAAACAACGTATTAAAATTGTGGAAGTGCTTTCAGAAGGGGAAATTGAAGGTTTAGTAGACGGGTTAAAATCAGTCTATTTAGACAAAACCCCGATTGAAGCTCAAGACGGTTCGCACTATTTCAAAAACATGGAAATTGAAGGGCGTGAAGGGACGCAAACCCAAGAGGTCATGCAAGGCTTTCAAGCGGTCGAAAAAGAAGTTTCCGTTTCAACTGAAATCACCCAACGCACCGCTTTAACCCGTACGGTCACCGATGCTAATGTGAATCGCCTTCGCTTAACCTTGGGCGTACAAGCTTTATTTGAGCAGAACGACCAAGGCGACACCAATCCAGTTACCATTGAGTTAAACATTACCGTCGGCACACAACAGATTCCATTTACCATTCATGGTAAATACAACTCACCTTATTCCCGCTCAATTGAGGTGACAAATTTGCCAGCAGTGCCCTTTACCATCAAAGTGGAACGTATCACTGCCGATTCCACCTCAAACCGCTTAGCGAACAAAACGATGTGGGCGAGCTATACCGAAATCATTGATGCCCAATTCCGCTACCCGAATACTGCCTATATAGGCGTGAAATTCGACTCGGAGTATTTCAACAATATTCCCACTCGCACCTATGAAATCTATGGCATCAAAGTGCGTGTGCCGAGCAATTACAACCCTGAAACACGCACTTATACGGGGTTATGGGATGGCACATTTAAAGTCGCTTACACCAATAATCCTGCGTGGATTTTGATGGATATTGTTACCCACAAACGTTACGGCTTAGGCGACCGCTTGGGTGAGTTTAGCGTGGATAAATGGGCACTTTATCAAATCGCCCAGTATTGCGACCAGATGATTCCTGATGGTTTTGGAGGGCAAGAGCCTCGCTTTACGTGTAATTTATGGCTGACTGAACAACGCAGTGCTTATGATGTGCTCTCTGATTTATGCTCGATTTTCCGTGCGATACCAGTATGGAATGGCACAGAGCTCACTTTTATTATGGATAGACCATCCGATCCTGTTTGGGCTTACACCAATGCTAATGTGATAGGGGGGCAATTTTCACGCCAGTATTCGGCAATGAAAGCACGCCATAATGCGATTCAAGTGGAATACAAAGATGCCGAGAACAACTACGAGAGCACGATTGAGTATATTTCTGATGATGAGCAGATTCGTAAATTCGGTTTAAACCTCAAAAAAGTGACCGCTTTTGGCTGTACTTCACGTGGACAAGCATTCCGCACAGGTAAATGGATTTTAGAAACTGAACGCCTTGAAACCGAAACGATTACTTTCACGGTGGGCAGTGAAGGCTTAATGAATATCCCTGGCGATATTATCCGCGTGAGCGATAACCACTTTGCGGGCACGAATATTGGCGGGCGAGTACAAGCAATTCACGGTCGAATCCTTACGCTTGACCGTGAAATTCAATTCAGTGCGAATCATTTTTTAAGTTATATCAACGCTCAGGCGAAACATCAAAAAATACGCATTACCGCCGTTTCTGGCAAGCAGGTGACATTAGAGTCCGAGCCTGTTGGATTGAGCTTACAAGGGGTGTGGTCGCTTTTAACGCAGACAGTTGCCTCTCAACTTTATCGTTGCATGACGGTAACGGAAAACGAAGAGGGCACTTACACCATTTTTGCCTTGCAACACGAACCGCAAAAAGAGGCGATTGTCGATAACGGAGCGAGTTTTGAGCCTCGCAACACCAGTGTGATAAAAACGCCAACTTTGGAAAGCCTCAATGCGGAGGCGACTCCAAACGGCTTAAAGCTTAACTGGTCGTCTACGGCTGGGGTGGGTACGCTCACTTATGATATTAAGATCCTGAAAGCGGGCAATTTGTATGCCTACCATAAAGGTATCAGCAGCACCGAATTTTCTACAGATGATTTGCCCGATGGAGATTACACTGCGATTGTGATCGCTAAAAATGCAAGCGGTCAAATGGTGAGTGAAAAATCGCAAAGTTTCACCATAAATCGACCGCCTGTACCGCGTGATGTGGCGGTGCTCGGCGGGCTAGGTAATATCACGATCTCGTGGGCGTGGGTAGATGATTTCACCCAAACTGAAATCTGGGTCAGCGAGCAGGATAACCTTACTACCGCACAACGTTTAACCAAGCTCACTGCAAAAATGTACAGCCATGAAGTCGGTGCAAAGCAGGTGCGTTATTACTGGCTTAGACACGTGCGTGGGCAAAATGTCGGGTCGTTTTATCAACAAACGGGCTTGCGAGGAGAAAGTTCGGTAGATATTGATAAAGAGCTGAAACTGCTGAATGAAAAGCTCTCAAAAAATATCGTGAATGAAGTAATTGATACAGCCTTACCGGCTCGAAACCTTGATTTAATTAAAACGGTCAATGGTTTAAATACTGGTGAATATCAAGGACACAAACAGGTATATAACACCGCAGACGGTAAACTTTACACCTGGAACGGTAGCAAATACCTTGAAAACGGAATTGATATAAATGGTGTAAAAATTAGGACAACGCAATTAGTCGGCACTTTGCAAGCTAATCAAATTGGTGCGGACACAATCGGAGCAGGTGCATTACAAGCTGGAGCGGTGCGAGCAGATCATCTTGCTGCAGGGGAGATTTCAGCCGATAAACTGGCGATTGGGTTGGGTGGGAATTTACTCACTAATCCGATTTTTGCTAATAATGGTTATGGTTGGAATACATTTTTTAATAATAATGCAACAGGAATTCATACCGCTCATCAACGTTCTGATACTTGGGGAAATTTAAGTTATTTACCAAATGAGAATATATTTACAGGTAGTTTTAACGTTTCTAATGCTAGTATTGCTAACGGTGCTAGAGTTGGTGGTGTTTATATCAATGTACCTGTTGTTGCAGGGAAATGGTATATGTTGTCTTGTTATGTTGGTTGCCATCGTGGTGTTATTCAGATCTCGCCTGAGTTTAGAACAGCTAACGGTGGTCGGGTTGGCATTAAATATAGCAAAACTTCTAACGCAAATTTTGCCGGAGGACTAAAAGGAGCAGAAAGAATATATGTTCTAGCACAAGCTCCTGATAATGCAATAAGCGTTGATTTCTTTATTTCTGTTTATAAAACAGAAAATACAAGTAATCTTGCTTGGTTTGCTCAACGCCCCATGCTCGAAGAATGTACCGAACACACCAAAGTACCTAGCCCTTGGCAAAATGCAGGTGTCACAGCAATTCATGGTGGATCGATTGTCACCAATTCGATTACTGCTCAGCAGATTGCAGCGAATACGATTACAGGTAATGAGATTAAATCTGGGACAATTACGGCAAAAGAAATTGCATCAGGAACGATTACAGGGAAACACATTGCAGCGTCTCAAACGCTACAATCTCCGATTATTCGAGGAGGAGTTCTTGAAGTTGGTAGCTTGATTGGAGGAAATTTATATGAATTTTTATCAATTAGTCCAAATGGTCGTACTGCAAGTACCGTTGTTATTAAGCCCTCTATTGCAGAGCGATTGCTAATTATAAAATGGGAAACAGGTGAAGTCAGATATAGCAATAATAGTGTATCTATAATGTCAAATGATGAGTGGGTGACTAAAATAGAATCAACACATAAAAAATCAAGCTTTTATAGAAAAGGGCTTTATACTCAAACTATTCCAGCCAATACCGAGGTTCGTATTACATTAAATTATTTCGCAAAGAACATTATAAATCCGATTGATATAGAAACGATTGTATTTTCTGGGAAAAAATATATTGAAGTCAGATAAGCCCACAACCGTGGGCTTTTTACTATTTCTTACCTGCAAAAGCTTCGTAAGGATTACCGCGATCATCAAGGACTACACCGTTTACCTCTTCGGCTTTTGGTCCCATAAACGTACCCGCATAAGGTGTGTGCACTTGCATTCCATCAATGGTTGCATGAGCCATACCGCCAAAACTTGCAATGCTATCTGCAGACATTATCGTTCCTTTTTCAAGTGTAATTTCAGGAAGGGCTTTTTTATCTTTTAATGTCGTACGGTTATATAAACGACCTTCTACGTTTTTATTGGCAAAGTTAGCAGTGAAACGCATTTTACCTTCGCTGTTTGCGCCAAATGAGACACCGTTATAAGTTGCTGCACCTAGGTTAGCGATATCATCAAATTTGGTTGTTAACCCTACTATGTCAAAGTTATCTTTGGTCGTTACGCGGTTGTCAATAACACGTCCGTATTCATCAATACTTACATTTCTTGGCAGCACATAACCAATGGCAGAATATGGCAGATTATAGGCACGAAGTTTTAATTCATTCCCTACATTTTCAACAGAAATCCAGCCCTCAGGTTCAAAAGCAAAGTTGGCTTGCTGGTTTGGTAACTCAATTAGTTTTTCTTGAATGACTTGTGAACGGAAAGCACTATCAACCGAATCTAACGCAGTTTTTGGTGTTGTTGGCTGAGACACAGTTGGTTTTGACAAGGGGGGAGCAGGCTGATTAACAGCAGGGTGTGAAGTAGTGGTATCTGTATTGCTACCGCCACCACCACTTCCGCAAGCAGCTAAAACTAAACTAGAAAGGAGGGTTAAAGCGAGTTTTTTCATATGTTTTCCCCGTTATTGTTCTAAGAGTGTAGATTGAAATGACCCTGTTTTACAACATTGCCACTTTTAATTCAGAACCGCAAGCCTGAGCATAGCGTTGCAATGTGAGAAAAGAAGCGCGGCTAGCATTTTTTTCTAATTTACTGACAGCAGGTTGAGTAACGCCCATTTTTTCAGCCACTTGAGAAACCGTCAATCCCGCACGAGTCCGCATTTCTTTAAGTAGAGATTGCAACTCATCGACACGTTTCTCGGTTAAATAAAGTTGCTTAGTCTCTTCATCTTGCAAAAGTGTCTCTTTGACTTGTTTATAACTAATGGGTTGTACTTTCATCGGTCATTTCTCCTAAACGTTTTAACGCAAGTTCAATTTCAGAAGCGGGCGTTTTTTGTGTTTTCTTTACAAAAGTTCGCAAAATATAAATTTTCTGCCCAATGGCAAATGCAAAAAAGGTGCGAGAAATATCTTTATTCCCTGCTCTTAACTCAAATAATCCCTCTCCCATCGCTCGGGTATGGGGAAAGCGCAGCGCATTACCTAGCATTTCTAGCTTATCCAGTGCATTTAAGGCTTTCGATCTCATTGATGGAGAGAGTGCTTCGATTTCTGAAAAGGCGTCAGGGTGGAAAAGTAATTCAAACATCATCAAGTTCATAACTAATAAATCATGTTTATCATATCACTTTTGAAATATAAATTAAAGGTAATATTTCATCAACAACAAGGAGTCTTTTATGACGACATTTAACAAAATCTTAAACCCAGTCTATTCAACCATCTCTGGTTTCACCATGAATTCAGACGGTTCAATGAACGTGACTTACGCCATCGGCACAGGCACGGAAGAGGCGGAACAAATCACCGAATTTCGACCGCTTGTGACTGAGTACAAATACCTCGATGCCAGCCAATCACACGCCATTATGTTCGCCCCGCTCACACAGGGTGATATTGGCAAATCGTTCCAAGATTTAATGCTCAACCGTATTTACAGCTATATGAAAGAGCAGGGAATGATTGAGGTGTAAGGCTTTTCTTAAAACTAACCGCTTGTAGCAATGCAAGCGGTTTTCTTTTGGAGAAAAAATGGAAAACGTTAATTTAGAAATGATACGCGGCGATGATGATGGCTGGACGTTTGAAGTCCTCGAAGAATCACCAACGCTTGAGCTAACACAATGTCGCTTTGACTTACATATCAAACCCGGCAAAGGTGGCATTATCAAACTCTCAAGCAAAACAGGCGAAATTACGACCGAAGGCAACTTGATTCACGTAGTCATCGCACACAGCAAAACCGAAAACGAGACTTGGGAACAAGCACAATGGGATTTGCAATGTATCGACCCAAACCAAAAAGTCACAACCCTCGTGGGTGGTGATTTCACGTTAATTCCCGATATTACGAGGAACGAATAATGCAAAAAATCGCTATCCGCATTCGTGATAAACCCCCAATTCACGTACGGCTTTGGACTAAAAAGCCAATTAAAATCAAAGTAGCAAAATTGGCAATTGCACAGCCAGCTATCCCTCCTTTATCCGATTTAATTCTCAACTACAAAATAGGACGACTATGACAACACAAACAATCCAACAATTACTCACCGAATTTGCAACGTATTTAGGTGAGCAAGATAAAGCAATTTTGGCTCAAATTGATACTAAGGTCACCCAGCTTAAAAATGACCTGTTAGGCGGTGAAGTATCAACCGATTTAGACACATTTAGAGAGCTAGCAGAAGAGTTACGCAAACTCAAAGCAAGCGGAAGCAGTGCACCTGAGGCACTAACCAGCAAACTGACGGAATTTAAACAGAGTTTAGATGGCGTGATTGAGCAAATTAACACATTAAAAGCAATGGACTTAAAGGCAGCTTATCAACGCGGGAAAAATAGCTAATGAGCCTTTTAGAACAATTGCCCGAGGTCATCGAACAAATCGGGCGAGATATTAAAGCCATAACCGTTGTGCTTGGTAGCGGTCGCCCTGATAAGCCCGATACAACAGGCGGAAAAATAACAGGAAATGAGCCTAACGGCACGATTTATGAATCATCAGATGGCGGTAGAGTCGGAGCCTGGAAATGGCAAAAACGCAACGGAAAATGGATGGTTACAGATGGTGATACAGGTTTGGTTAATGCTGTAACTAAAAATCTAAAGCCTGGTGCTTACATTAAACTCCGCAGACAAGGTAACCTTGTATCATGCCATATGGGCGGGTTATCTTGGGGATTGTTTGGTTATCTAGGCAAAACCGAAAAAGGCTATACCCCACGACAAGCAGGTCGAGTTGAGGTTATTAGTCAAGGAGGAATCCCTCTTGGCTTTAGATCCGATGACTCTTGTGGATTTAGCTTGTTTGATGATGACACCAATCGAGCAGTTGCAGGTATTTATGTGGGAGGTGTAGGCGATTCTAATTTTATGCGATTTACCCCATACCACGCCGACCCTAAAATAAAAGGCAATGAGGCAATTCCTGATATTGGCCCCAAAAATCTAAGACCGCCCGCTATGATGTGGACAACATCCGACCCTTGGCCCGATAAGGTTTAAAATAATTTAATATCTCTAAATTTAAACGCCAACCGCTCGCATTCTGAGTGGTTATTTTAGGGCAACCAGCACAAAAGCACACTGGTTAAAGTGAATAAAGATGAAGTGGTTAAAAAATAAGTTTCGGAAAAAATGGGAGGGTTTCGGAAATGAGATAAATTTGAGGTGTGTAAGTGTTTGATTTTATAAGGAAATTCAGAGCCAATATAATTGTTCTTTATTTTCCTTAAAAATCAGAGTAAAGTTCAAAAATCCGTTTTAAATCTAAACACAACACAGGAAGCATTATGGAACGTTTTCCAAAATCAGATAAATTAGCACAGGTTCGCTACGATATTCGCGGTCCTATTCACAAAGAGGCGCTTCGCTTAGAGGAAGAGGGCAATAAAATTCTCAAACTCAACATTGGCAATCCTGCCCCATTTGGGTTTGAAGCCCCTGATGAGATTTTGGTGGACGTTATTCGTAACCTGCCAACAGCACAAGGTTATTGCGATTCTAAAGGTTTGTATTCTGCACGTAAAGCGATAGTGCAGTATTACCAATCAAAAGGTATGCGTGGAATGGACGTGAATGATGTATATATCGGTAATGGCGTATCAGAACTGATTACGATGTCAATGCAAGCGCTCTTGAATGAAGGAGATGAGATCCTTATTCCAATGCCTGATTATCCACTTTGGACTGCGGCAGCAACGCTAGCAGGAGGGAAAGCGGTGCATTACCTTTGCGATGAAGAGAATGAGTGGTTCCCTGATATTGAAGATATCAAAGCAAAAATCAGCCCACACACCAAAGGGATTTTGATCATCAATCCAAACAACCCGACTGGTGCGGTGTATAGCCGTGCAATTTTATTAGAAATTGCTGAACTGGCTCGCCAACACGGGTTGATTATTTTTGCTGACGAAATCTACGAAAAAATCTTATACGATGGTGCAGTTCATCACCATATCGCAGCTCTTGCACCTGATGTGTTGACAGTCACTTACAATGGTCTATCCAAAGCTTACCGCGTGGCAGGTTTCCGCCAAGGGTGGATGGTATTGAACGGACCGAAAAACCAAGCGAAAGGCTTTATTGAGGGCTTGGATATGTTGGCTTCTATGCGTTTGTGTGCCAACACTCCAATGCAACATGCGATCCAAACCGCACTGGGCGGCTACCAAAGCATAAATGAATTTATCCTCCCTGGTGGACGTTTGCTCGAACAACGCAACAAAGCGTGGGAGTTATTGATACAAATTCCAGGCATTACCTGTGTGAAGCCAAAAGGTGCGATGTATATGTTCCCGAAAATCGACACCGAGATGTATGGCATTAAAGACGATGCTAAATTTATCTACGATTTGCTTCAAGCAGAAAAAGTGTTGCTAGTGCAAGGTTCTGGCTTTAACTGGCATAAACCAGACCACTTCCGCGTGGTAACATTGCCTTATGTCCATCAGCTTGAAGAAGCGATTGGCAGATTGGCGAAGTTTTTGAAAACGTATAAGCAAGACTAACATTTTGTAACACAATGGTGTTGCGATTGATGTAGGGGGCGAATTTAATTCGCCCCTACACAAATGTAGCAAATTTGCTCTAAATTAATAAACTCCTCTCTATTTTTCATTTTCAATTCTTTATGTTAAAAGGCGTACTCTTTTCTTTAACAGCCTCTTTTTTATTTGGCTGTTTATATTATTTAGCCATTCACTTAAGACCTCTTGCAGGAGAAAGCGTGTTCGGTATTCGTATGGTATTGACGCTGCCTTGCTTATTTTTGGCTTTATTGTTATTTAAGAAATGGAACGAGTTTAGCTTATTTCTACAACGATTAAAACGTGAGCCAAAATTATTTCTGGTGATTTTCATCACTTCGGCGATTGTCGGCGGGCAAATGTGGCTATTTTTATGGGCGCCGAATAGCGGGAAAGCGATTGAAGTTTCCATGGGCTATTTATTAATGCCTATTGTTATGGTCGCTTTTGGCAAAATCTTTTATAAAGAACTGCTTTCAAGAAATAAATGGCTGGCAATTATTTTTGCCTTTATTGGCGTGGTGAGTAACATTATTTTGGCAGGGAAACTCTCTTTAGAAAGCGTGTTTGTTTGTACGGGTTATCCGATTTATTTTTATTTACGCCGAAAATTTGGCTTAAGTCATTTACATAGTTTTGTATTTGAAATTGCATTTTTAGTTCCTGTGGCAATTTATTTTATTTCTAAAACCGATATGCAAGCAGTACAACAGGTAAATCCGCATATTTATATTTTTATTGCTTTATTAGGCATTATTAGCGGGGCAGCTTTAATTTCTTACACGTTGGCAAGCACTATTTTACCTTTTAATTTATTAGGCTTATTGGGTTATGTTGAACCGTGCGTGATGTTACTCATCTCATTTTTAATTGGTGAAAAATTAAATCCCGATGCTTATATTTTAATGTCTTGCTTATTAATCGCGATTTTATTATTGATATTAGATGGTATTCAGGCTGTTCGCCGTAGTCATCGGAAACATAAAGCACAAATAAAGGTGAAATAATGTTAAAAGGTGTCTTTTTTTGTATCACAGCTAATTTTTTATTTGGCTTGGGTTATTATTTCGCAATTTTA
Organism: Pseudohaemophilus paraphrohaemolyticus; assembly: GCF_003253115.1. Taxonomy (GTDB): domain Bacteria; phylum Pseudomonadota; class Gammaproteobacteria; order Enterobacterales; family Pasteurellaceae; genus Haemophilus_A; species Haemophilus_A paraphrohaemolyticus_A. Next base: position 81,184 of record NZ_QEQF01000002.1, read on the forward strand.
TTGCGCCCATTAAGTGGCGAAAGTATGTTTGGTTTTCGAATTATTGTATTGATTCCATTTATTTTACTCGCGATTTTATTATTTAAACAGACACCAAAATTTACACAACTTTGGAAAAAAATAAAGAAAAACCCACCGCTTATCTTTATTTTATTATTGCTTGCACTAAATACAGGCGTGCAACTTTGGCTTTTTATGTGGGCGCCCAATAATGGTCAGGCAATTCCTGTTTCTATTGGCTATTTATTGTTACCTATCGTTGCTGTTGCGTTAGGTAAAATCGTATTTAAAGAACATTTTACCTTATTGAAATGGCTTTCTTTAATCTTTGCGATTATTGGTGTAGGTATAAATATTATTTTAACGGGGGATTTTTCTTGGGGAACACTGGTCTCTGGCATTGGCTATCCACTTTATATTACATTACGTCGCTATTTTGATATTAATAATCTTGCTACATTTTTTATTGAGTTATTATTAGTCACTCCCTTTGCATTATATTTTATTTCTCAAACAGAGATGCAGCCAATCTTAATAGAAAATCATTATCTTTATGCGATTCTTGCTCTGTTTGGATTGGTAAATGGTGTTGCATTTATTGCTTATATTGCTTCCAGTAATTTATTACCTGTAAATGTGTTAGGGCTATTAGGTTATATGGAACCTTTAGTAATGCTTGCTATCTCATTTATTATTGGCGAAAGTTTAGATTCGAAATCTTATATATTGATGATATGTTTATCTCTTGCGATTACATTATTAACTATTGATAATTTTAGACAAGGAAGATTAAAACGATGAATGACATTGTAAATTATTGGGGATTTTTAACCGCTTGTATTTTATTAAATCTTACCCCTGGCTCAGATACCATTTATATTATTACCCGTACCATTGCGGAAGGCAAAAGATCGGGCATTGTTTCCGCTCTCGGCATTCAAACGGGAATGCTATTTCATGTGTTAGCGGTTTCCTTAGGTTTAGCGGGTGTTGTTGCTCACTCCACAATGCTATTTGCTATTCTCAAATATGCAGGTGCAGCTTATTTGCTTTATTTAGGCATCAAAATGTGGCGTGAACCTTTGGTCATTGATAATCCAAATTTAGACAAATTACCACTCTATAAAATTTATCGTCAAGGCGTGATTACTAACGTATTAAATCCTAAAGTAGTGTTATTCTTCTTGGCATTATTGCCACAATTTGTTACCTCAAACTTAGAAAATACCTTTTTACCGTTTTTATTACTGGGCTTAACTTTGCTCAGCACAAGTACCGTTTGGTGCATCATATTAGTGATAGCAGCCTCCCCATTAGGTTGTTTATTAAGAAATAATCAAAAAATTGGTAGCTGGTTAAATAAAATTTGTGGCACCATTTTTGTTGGGTTAGCAATGAAGATTGGACTTGAAAAGTAAGATAACAAAAAATGTATATAGTAGGTTTTTAAGGTTTATTATTTATTTTCAACTTCTGATATATTTAGGAAGTTTTCTTTGACATTAAAAAATAAATCTAAAATCTAAGGAATTAATTTTAGGGTTTTTATTCTCGTATGTTTTACTATCATTTTAACGCAAATCTTGTACCTCAAAATCAACAAATACTGCTCGAAAAATTTTTCACTTGCAAAAATTTTGAAAAATCAGACCGCTTGCTTGGTTTTGCAAAAGGGCGAGGCATTACATGGTTTTTAAATACGCAAGCTGAATTAGGGGTAAACAGTGTTTTACGTCATTATCGAAGAGGGGGCTTATTTGGCAAGATTATCAAAGATAGCTATCTTTTTCGTGGTATTGAACATACTCGGGCTTTTCAAGAATTTAGTTTGCTAGAAAAAATGTGTGCTTGGTGTTTGCCTGTTCCTCGTCCAATTGCCATTCAAATTGAGAAACGATTTTGCTGTTATCGTGCTGATATTATAATTGAAAAAGTGGAGAACACTCGAGATTTAAGTCAGATCTTGCAAAGTAGAATCCTGACTGATGAACAATATCAGCAAATAGGAAAACTGATTCGTCAGCTACATAATCATCAAGTGCACCATACTGATCTTAATATTCATAATATTTTGCAAGATACAAGCGGTCAATTTTGGCTTATTGATTTTGATAAGTGCTATATTCAGTCAGGTAATAGCTGGAAACAAGGTAATTTAGACCGATTGTTAAGATCGTTTCATAAAGAACAAAATCGACTAAATATTCATTTTAGTGAGCAGAATTGGCAAGCTCTTATAAATGGGTACCAAAATAAATAACCTTAAAAGATTATTATGAGTGGTGTTTTTTTTTGCTATTATGAAATTCTACCATGTTAGTAGATTCTTTTAATCTTTTTCAAATAAGGATATTTAATGAAAATTAGTGCAAGAAATCAATTAAAAGGTAAAATCGTTTCAATCAAAACTGGTTCTGTAAACGCAATTGTACATATTGATATTGGTGGTGGTAATGTAATTACTTCGACCATTTCTATCTCAGCAGTTAAAGAATTAGGTTTAGAAGTAGGCAAGGATGCGTATGCAATCGTTAAAGCAACTTCAGTAATGATTGGCGTGGAATAGTCTCATTTAAAAATAAAACCTCGCAAACTATATAGTCTGCGAGGTTTTAGTAGGCATAGTAGATAAAATAAAAAATTTTGTTTAGTATGACATTTTAAGCCTTACGCCAAGTTGTGCCATTCGGCGTATCTTCAAGCACGATATTCATTGCTTTTAACTTATCACGTACCTCATCCGCTACAGCCCAATTTTTTGCTGCTTTTGCTTCATTGCGTTGTTTGATTAATGCCTCAATTTCAGCCGCTTCATCATCATTCGCATCGCCTTTTAAGAAAGTTTCTGGATCTCGCTCTAATAAACCAAGCACGCTTGCTAACTCTTTTAAGCGAACCGCTAAACCATTCGCTGTTTCGGTATCTTCTGTTTTGAGTTTATTCACTTCACGAGCGATTTCGAATAAAACTGCTAATGCACCTGGTGTGTTGAAATCATCATCCATTGCGGTTTTGAATGCTTCCACATATTGCTCTCCGCCCTTTGCAGGAACAGTTAGATCGCACCCACGCAATGCCGTGTATAAACGTTCTAGTGCTGAACGTGCTAAATTTAAGTTATCAATGCTGTAATCAAGCAAGCTACGATAATGTGCAGTTAAGAAGAAATAACGCAGGCTTTCGGCATCGTATAAATCCAACATATAACGAATGCTAAAGAAGTTACCGAGCGATTTTGACATTTTCTCTTTATCAATCGTCAGCATTCCCGTGTGGAGCCAATAATTTACGTAATTACCGTGATTTGCACAACAAGATTGGGCGATTTCGTTTTCGTGGTGTGGGAACATTAAATCTGAACCGCCGCCATGAATATCAAAATGTTCGCCAAGCTCTTTGCTATTCATTGCAGAACATTCAATATGCCAACCTGGACGACCATTTCCCCAAGGGCTTTCCCAGCTTGGTTCGTTTTCTTTCGACATTTTCCATAGCACGAAATCCATTGGATTTTTCTTCACTGATTTGATTTCAACACGTGCACCTGCTTGTAGCTGATCTAAATTTTGGCGAGAAAGTGCCCCATATTTTGGGAAAGATTCTACATCAAACATCACATCGCCATCTGCAGCAACATAAGCGTGCCCGTTAGCAATAAGCTTTTCAACCATTGCAATAATTTCAGAAATATGATGGGTTGCACGCGGTTCAACATCTGGGCGAAGAATATTTAACGCATCAAAATCTTTGTGCATTTCAGCAATCATGCGATTAACAAGCTGATCGCAAGTTTCGTTATTTTCAATCGCACGTTTGATAATTTTATCATCCACATCGGTAATGTTTCGCACATAGCACAAGTTATAGCCAGAGTAGCGAAGGTAGCGTGCAATCACATCAAAAGAAACGAAAGTACGACCGTGCCCAAAATGACAAAGATCGTAAACCGTTACTCCACAGACATACATCCCAACTTTGTTGGGATTAATCGGTTTAAATTCTTCTTTTTCACGTTTTAGCGTATTGTAAATTTTGAGCATAAGGTCCTCGTTGATGAAATAAAGAAAGGATTGCAAACGGTTTGATAAAATCAACCGCTTGTAAATGAGAAGAAGTGTAGCAAATAAGAGGTAAAAATAAGAGGATTTTTTACAAATTTATTAGCATTTCATTCTTTTGAAAACGAAAAAGGTGTGCAAACTATTATTTATGCACACCTCTTATTTATTTTTATTAGCGACTATATTTCCCTGCCATTGCTTGATACACTAAATTTTCATTCGTTAAAATCGTATATTTTTGATTTAACAAAGAAATTTGTGAACTCAGCTCGGTATTCATCGCACTAATCCAATCACGGAATTCGGCTACACCTTGATTGTAACGGTTTTGGTAGTAAGTGCTGATTTTACGATTTTTCTCGTAAGTTTGCTCTAATAAACCTAAACTGCTACGTGCTTGGTTATAAGTGTAGTAATAGCTGTCAATTTCGTTTAATGCCGTTGTAATGCTTTGTTCGTAGTTGATACGAGCGGTAGTGTAATCTGCTTCAGAGATTTTCACGTTATTTTTCACACGGTTCCAATCTAAGAATGGTAGATCGAATGAGAACATACCATTTGCAATTGGGTTATTGCCAATGTTAGATGCAGAACGTGCACTACCTGAAATTGCTCCACCTAAAGTTAATGTTGGGAACCAGCTTTTTTCGGTTGCTGTTAAGGTTTTAAATGCGCTTTGTAAACGGCTTAAACGTGCGATAACATCTGGGCGGTTTGCAATTGCTGAAACAGGCACATTAGTATCAACGCCTTGTAATTTCACGTTAAGAATGTTTGGATAGCGAGATGGAAGCGGTTGATTTGGCTGAAGGTTTAGCAAATTACGCATCGTTTGTTCAGCGGTTTTTAAGCTTGTTTCTAAGCCAACCACGCTATTACGAGCACTTAGGGTCGCTTGTTGAGCTTGTTCTACCGCTAATGGGTCGATTGCACCCACTTTCAATTTATTGTTTAAGATATTGCTGATTTGCTCATAGTTTTTGATGGTGCGGTTTGTTACCGCAATCGCATCTTTGTAGTAAGCAATTTGGTAATAAGTTGCCACCACAGAGTTAATCAAAGAAAGGCGAGATGATTTTAGATCTTCAATTGTTGCTTTGTGTTCCCACTCTGCTGCACTTGCGGTATCTGCTAAACGACGCCATAAATCAACGGTATAGCTTAATTTAAAGCTTGCAGTATTGCTTACAGTTGATGTACCTACAGAGTTGGTGTTATTGCTTGAGCCAATACCTTTTGATGCAGAAGATGAACCCGAACTACTAAAAGTTGGTACTAAGTTTGCTCCCACTAAATTCGCATTATAAATTGCACGGTTTACTGAAATTGCACTTTTCGCTAAATCTAAGTTATTTTTAATCGCTTGATCAACCAACGCATTTAACTGCGGGTCGTTATAACCTCGCCACCACTGCTCGTCAATTGAGAATTGTTTACTAATATTTTCGTAATTTTGGTAAGTTTCTTGGGCTTGGTTTAACGAACCATCGCTACTCATATTTGAGCACGCAGATACGGCTAAACCTAATGCTACGGCAAAAGTTAATTTAGATAATTTCATTCCGTTTCCTTATTTATATAACGTAGAGCGGACTTTAGTCCACCACGAATACATATAATAATTTGGCGGACTAAAGCCCGCCCTAAGTTCAACATTGTGATTATTTCGCTAAAAGCTGCTCAATCAACGTTTTATGACGAATTTCTTGAGAAACTAATTTCAAGCGTTCGGCAGTTAAAATCGCTTTAAGTTCCGATAAAGCCTGTTGGAAATCATCGTTTACAATCACATAATCAAACTCGCTGTAATGGCTCATTTCTGACTTTGCTTCCGCCATACGTTTTGCAATGGTTTCTTCTGAATCTTGACCACGTCCTACTAAACGATTTTTTAACTCTTCACGTGAAGGTGGCAGAATGAAGATCGTTTTCACATTCGGCACTTTTTGGCGAATTTGTCTTGCTCCTTGCCAGTCAATGTCTAAGAACACATCCACACCTTGTTCAAGTGATTTTTCAATCATTGGCAAAGATGTGCCGTAATAGTTGCCGAATACCTCTGCCCATTCAAGGAAATGATCTTTCTCAATCAGTGCCTCAAATTCAGCGTGAGTAGTGAAATAATAATGAACGCCATCTTCTTCCGCAGGGCGAGGATTACGGGTGGTGTGAGAAATCGATAAACGTACTTCGTTGCGAGGTAAATCGGCAAGTAACGCATTGATTAGAGAGGACTTCCCTGCACCGCTTGGGGCAGATAAAATATATAAATTACCTAAACTCATAACAACCTCAAGAGGAAATCAGATAAAGGGAGTAAAAAGAGAAAATGGGTAACGAATCCACTTCATTACCCATTTTGATGATTATTTTTTCGCAAGAGGTGGAACGAACTGAATGCCTAAATCCCAAGGCTGTTCAATCCAAGTTTCTTGAGGAATATCAATGACATAATCGTCTACTAACGGTGCACCTGCTGGTTTTGCGAACACGGTCACAAATTTCGCTTTTGGATACATTCTGCGAATTTCGCGAGCGGTGTTACCTGTATCAACTAAGTCATCCACAACGATGAAACCTTCGCCATCCGTTTGTGCTGCGTGTAATACTTTTAACGCACCTTGGTTATCATGATCGTAGCTTGCAATACATACGGTTTCAACGTGGCGAATTCCTAATTCACGTGCTAGCACTGCCGCTGGGAATAAACCGCCACGGCTTACGGCAATAATGCCTTTCCATTGTGAAGCAGGCAATAAACGCTCTGCCAATTTACGTGCGTGCATATGGAACATATCCCAGGTCACAACATATTTTTCATTTGTGTATTTTTCGCTCATAACTAGATCCCAAAATATAAAAAATCGACGAATTGAGGTTTCGCCGAATAAAAAAATTGCGTTATTCTAACCTAAAAATGACATTCGTGCTATTATTTCCCGCATATTCTTTCTCGCTTTTGAACATAAATATTTTACAAGCGGTAGAATTTTCTCGATATTTAACAGATAACAGAAATAAACAAATGAGGTGTTATATGTCTGAAATTGCTTCTTTAAATCCACAAGCACTTTGGCAATGGTTCGATAAAATTTGTGCTATTCCCCACCCTTCTTATCACGAAGAGCAAATCGCCAACTTCATCGTGGATTGGGCAAAGTCTCAATCACTTTTCGTTGAACGTGATAATGCAGGCAATATTTTAATCCGCAAGCCTGCCACTCAAGGTATGGAAGACCGCCAAACTATTGCTCTGCAAGCTCACTTAGATATGGTGCCACAAGCTAACACAAGCACCGTACACGATTTCTTAAAAGACCCAATCCAACCTTACCAAGATGGCGAATGGGTGAAAGCCAAAGGCACAACCCTTGGTGCGGATAACGGCATCGGTTTGGCCTCTTGCCTTGCCGTGCTTTCCTCAACTGATTTAGCTCACCCAGAAATCGAAGTGCTTCTCACAATGAGCGAAGAAGTGGGAATGGAAGGGGCATTGGGCTTGCGTCCACACTGGTTAACATCCAACATTATGATTAACACTGACACTGAAGATAACGGTGAAATTTATATCGGTTGTGCAGGTGGTGAAAACGTAGAAATCCACTTACCTGTTGAGTTTGAAAAAGTAGAAGGTCAAGCATTGCAAATCACGCTTAAAGGCTTGCGTGGTGGGCATTCTGGCTGCGATATTCACACCAACCGAGTGAATGCCATTAAGCTATTAACGCGTATTCTTTCAGATCTTTATCAAGCAGAAGTTTTCCAGCTTGTAAACATTACGGGCGGTTCAGTACGCAATGCGATTCCACGTGAAGCTCACGCTACCCTTTTGGTAAAAGATGTGGCAAAAATCACCGCTTGCATTGAGCAACTACAAGCACAATTCCAAGCAGAATATCACTTAGCAGAACCGAATTTAACACTGGTTGCGGAAGCTACAAATTCAGCCGAAAAAGCCTTTACTGCAAAAGCAACCCAAACCGCATTACAGTTCTTAACGATGTTGCCAAACGGCGTGATCCGCAATAGTGATGCGGTAAAAAACGTGGTGGAAACCTCACTCAGCATCGGTGTATTGGCGTTAAAAGAAGAGCAACTCGTTGGCACTATTTTGTCTCGCTCATTAGTTGAACACGGCAAAGAAGAGGTGCGTAGTCGCTTAAATGCTTTAGCTCAATTAACAGGAGCAACGGTCGAATATTCAGGTAATTACCCTGGTTGGGAACCTGCACCAAACTCTGAAATTACGGCACTCACGAAAAAAATCTATGATGAAGTATTGGGCTACGACGCTCAAATCAAAGTCATTCACGCGGGTTTAGAGTGTGGCTTAATCAAAGAGGTATATCCAAACATGGATTTAGTCTCTATCGGGCCAACTATCCGCAATGCACACTCACCAGATGAAAAAGTACATATTCCAGCGGTACAAATTTATTGGGAATTGCTAACCAAATTATTAGCGAATGCACCGCAAAAATAAGGCAAAAAATCACCGCTTGTAAAGCTAGGTAATTTTTGTTGTCTTTTGGGGATTGTGCTATACAATCCCCATTTTCTTAAACTACATTTAATTAAATAGGAGACTTTTATGAAAAAAATCTTATGGATTGTGTTAATTGCAGTGGTTGGTTTAGGCGGCTACTCTCTTACCAAATACAATGACTTAATGCGTGCGGAAGAAGATATTAACTCTGTTTGGGGGAATGTAGAATCGGCTTACCAACGCCGTGCGGATCTCATTCCAAACTTAGTCAATGCAGTAAAAGGGCAAGCGAATTTTGAGAAAGAGACGCTAACCGCGGTAATGGATGCTCGCTCAAAAGCAACAGCGGTAACGATTAATCCAAACACCGCAACCGAAGAAGAAATGGCGAAATTCCAAGCGGCTCAACAAGATGTAAACTCATCGCTTTCGCGTTTATTAGTTACGGTTGAAAAATACCCAGAATTGAAAGCCCACGAAGGTTTCTTAAACTTACAAGCTCAGCTTGAAGGCACAGAAAACCGTATCAATACTGAACGCAATAACTTCAATGCAGCAGTAAAAGAGTACAACAAACAAGTGCGTGAAATGCCAACCAAAATTGCAGCAATAATTATGGGCTTTAAAGCTAAACCACAATTTAAAGCCGAAGCGGGCGCAGAAAAAGCACCTGTGGTGAATTTTAATTAGTTTCCAGATTAGCGTAGGGCGTGTACAACACGCCCCTACAAAAACGAATGATTGCTACAATACAAGGATTTTGCTATGCCCTCAATTCCTTTCTTCTCCAAAAAACTTCCCATTAGCACCAAACAAATCGAACAAGCTATTGCCCGTTTAGAAACACAGACCTCCGCTGAATTACGTGTAGTGGTTGAGCGTAAAAACACGAGTAAATTCGATGCTATTGCTCGTGCCGAACAGCTTTTTGATGAGCTAAATATGCGAGAAACGCAAGATCGTAATGGTGTGCTGATCTACCTTGCTTTTAAACCACATCATTTAGCGGTGATTGGCGATCAAGGTATTGACGAAAAAGTGGGGAACGATTTTTGGCAAGCGGTTTATGAAGCAATGAAAAAACAACTTCAATTGGGCAATTACACCCAAGCAATTTGCGATGGCATTGCTCAAGTTGAAGAACAACTCGCCCGTTATTTCCCTTATCAAGCGAATGATGTGAATGAACTCCCAAATGAGGTGGTAATTAAATGATTAGCAAATTTTCTCAATATTTTTACCGCTTGTTTGGGCTATTTTTATTGTTTTTTAACTTAAACAGCTGGGCGGTTGATTATCCTAAAGCACCTGATCCGTTCTATTATGTGAACGATTACACTAACACACTCAGCCCGCAAGAATGGCGAACACTGGAAAATGCGTTGATTGAAAACCGCAATAAAACCAGCTCTCAAATTATTGTAGCGATTATTCCCACCACGCAAGGCGAAGAGATTGCGCAATATGCGACTAATTTATTCAACAAATGGGGCATTGGTCGAACCAAGCATAATGAGAATAATGGTGTATTATTACTCATTGCCAAAAATGACCGTAAACTCTTTATCGCAACAGGACGAGGTATTGAAGGGGCACTGCCTGATGCAACGGCTTCAACCATTATTCGCCATAACATCACGCCTTATTTCAAACAAGAGCGTTATGCGGAAGGTATTGCCAACGGCTTATCGGCAATTATGGCAGCTATCAACGGTGAATATGCTGCTTACGACAGCTATGGTGAAGAAGAACAACGGTTCGATGACATTAACGGGCTACTCTTTTTCTTAGGAATGGGGTTGATCATCTTTGTGATTTTCTATCCTCGAGGTAACAGCCGTTATGTTAGCCCAAGCACTCTAGACCAATTAGGTCGAGAAATGATGCGAGCATCTCGCAGCAATAACGGATTTGGCGGCGGATTCAGTGGTAGCTTTGGTGGCGGAAGCCGTGGTAGCGGTGACAGCTTTGGTGGCGGATCTTCTGGCGGCGGCGGTGCTGGCGGAAGTTGGTAAATTCTCCCCTTCTCCCTCAAAGGGAGAAAGTAATAATACATTTTAACAACGAAGGAATTAATATGAAAAAATCCCTTTTCACACTTTTAACAAGTGCAATCTTATTAGGTAATACTGCTTTAGCACACAATCTCAAATTAGAACAATCTTTACCGCAAGTAAGCGTTTCAGATGAAGGTGAAATCGTATTGAAAGGCAAAGAAGTAGCATATCAACCGTGGAAATCGACCACTTTAAATGGCAAAGTTCGCATTGTGCATCACTTAGCAGGCAGAAGCGCAGCAAAAGAGAAAAACCAAGCAGTCATTGATGCAATTAAAGCGGCTCACTTTAACTCAACCCAATATCAAACCACGACGATTATCAATGCTGATGATGCCATTGTTGGCACAGGCTTATTTGTTAAAAGCAGTGCAGAAAATGGCAAAAAAGAAAACCCACACAGCCAAGTAGTGTTAGATGATAAAAGCGCAGTGAAAAATGCGTGGGGATTAAAAAGCAAAGAGAGTATGATTATTGTGTTGGATAAATCAGGCAAAGTGAAGTTTGTAAAAGAAGGTAAACTTTCGAATGAGGAAATTCAAACTGTGATTGGTTTAGTCAAAAATTTAGTGCAATAATTTTGAATATATTATCAAATGCCAATTGAATTTAATTTTTCAATTGGCATTTTTATTACTAGATTATATTTTTGATTTCATAATCTACGCCGAACGCTTCGCCGTTGAAGCAAAGGTGATTTTATCTGGGCGATAGCTGATGCTGCCGTATTGGAATAGACGACCATCGGCAAGATAAGTTGTGCTGGTTACGCTGACTACCATCTCATATTCGGCTAAATCCATTTTCTCTTTTTCTTCATCGTTAGCATAACGGAAACTAATTTCCCGCTGAGAATAGCTAATTTTCAAGCCGAGTTCATTTTCTAAATAGCGGTAGATAGACTGTTCAGCGATTTCACGGCTAATAAAAGGCACAATCCGTCGATCAAAATAAGAGATCTCATATTCCACGGCTTCGCCATCAATTTCACGGAGGCGACTTATACGGTAAAAGTCAATTTGATCATTTACGTTAAAGATCTGCATAAGCGTCTCTTCACCTTGAACAATATAGAGGCTCGAAAGTGTTGTTTTTACTTGATGCGCAGACTTATTGTTAAGTTCGCTCATTGTTTTAAGTTCAGAGAGAGGTTGCAATTTTAATAAATCACGTTCTAAAACAATGGAATTTCTGCCTTGTTGTTTCTGAATATAACCATCCATTTCAAGTAAAGACAGGGCTTTGCGAATAGTATCCTTAGAAAAACCATAGCTTTGCATCAGCTCGTATTCACTCGGTAATTCTTGATTAGGTGCTAGAAGCCCCTGGCTGATTTTAGTTTTGATTTCATTGTAAACTTGCTGATATTTACTCATTTTTATCCGTTCTTTTGTTCTTATTTTATCCATTATTTCTTTAGATGCCCTATAGCATACCATAAAACCGGATAAGTTATACGTAAAAATGTGATCAATATCACAAATTTACGTAAAAATCCCAACTTTTACGTAAAAGTTATTGCTTAAGACTTGGTTTGGAGTAAAATGCATCAAAATTCTTAATTTTAAAAGGAACATCACAATGACTCAATTTAGTACTTTCGTACAAACTGCCACTCATAAAACATTAGAACAACTTAGTGATCGTGAAATTTACGTTCAGTTATTAAATTATGTTAAAAGCCTCTCTGCCGACAAAACCAAAAACACCGCAAAACGCAAGGTTTACTACATTTCAGCAGAGTTTTTAATTGGTAAATTACTTTCTAATAACCTGATCAATCTTGGGATTTATCAAGAGATCAAAGCTGAATTAGCTGAAGCGGGGAAATCATTAAGCCATATTGAAGATATTGAGCCCGAGCCGTCTTTAGGAAATGGTGGCTTAGGTCGTTTAGCCTCTTGCTTTATTGATTCGATGTCCACTCTAGGCTTGAATGCGGAAGGTGTGGGCTTAAATTATCACTGCGGTTTATTTAAACAAGTATTTAACAAGAATGAACAGCACGCAGAGCCAAATAATTGGATTGAAGAGAATTCTTGGTTAATTCCAACAGAAATCAGCTATGAAGTGCCGTTCAAACACTTTACTTTAACCTCTAAATTAGATCGTATAGATATTTTAGGCTATAAAAAAGAGACTAAAAACTATCTAAATTTATTCGATATTCAAGCCTTAAATTATAATCTTATTGAAACTGGCATTGAATTTGATAAAACCAAAATTAAAGAAAACTTAACATTATTTCTTTACCCAGATGATTCTGATAAAAATGGTGAATTATTACGCATTTATCAGCAATACTTTATGGTATCTAACGCGGCGCAATTATTAATTGATGAAGCGATTGAACGTGGCAGTAATTTACACGATTTAGCAGATTACGCTTATGTGCAAATTAATGATACTCACCCTTCCATGGTGATTCCTGAATTAATTCGTTTATTAACCAAAAAGCATCATTTGAAATTTGATGAGGCGGTGGAAATTGTCCGTAATATGGTGGGTTATACCAACCACACTATTTTAGCGGAAGCCTTAGAAAAATGGCCGTTAGCTTATTTAAATGAAGTGGTGCCGCACCTTGTAGTAATTATTAAAAAATTAGATAAATTAGTTCGCAAAACCTATAAAGACCCTGCGGTGCAAATTATTGATGAACACAAACGTGTGCATATGGCACATATGGATATTCACTTCTCTAATTCGGTGAATGGCGTAGCAGCATTGCATACAGAAATTTTAAAAAATTCAGAATTAAAAGCGTTCTATGCGATTTATCCTAAAAAATTCAATAATAAAACCAATGGGATTACGTTCCGTCGTTGGTTAGAATTTTCAAACCAAGAATTAGCTGCTTATATTAAAACATTAATTGGAGAAGGTTATTTGCACGATGCTACAGAGTTAGAAAAATTATTAGCGTTTAAAGATGATAAAGCCGTGCATCAAAAATTAGCGGGAATTAAATTTAATAATAAACTCGCATTGAAAAAATATCTGAAAGAAAATAAAGGCATTGAATTAGACGAACATTCAATTATTGATACACAAATTAAACGCTTCCACGAATATAAACGTCAGCAAATGAATGCACTTTATGTGATTCATAAATATCTTGAAATTAAAGCGGGTAAATTACCAAAACGTAAAATCACAGTGATTTTTGGCGGTAAAGCAGCACCTGCTTATATTATTGCCCAAGATATTATTCACTTAATTCTTTGCTTATCAGAATTGATTAATAACGATCCTGAGGTAAATCAATATTTAAACGTATTCTTAGTGGAAAACTATAACGTGAGCGTGGCAGAAAAATTAATTCCTGCAACCGATATCTCAGAGCAAATTTCCCTTGCCTCAAAAGAAGCATCTGGTACGGGCAATATGAAATTTATGCTAAACGGTGCATTAACCCTTGGCACAATGGACGGTGCGAACGTGGAAATCGCGGAATTAGCAGGGGCGGAAAACATTTACACCTTCGGTAAAGATTCAGAAAGCATCATCAAGCTTTATGAAACTGCAGGCTATGTATCAAAAGATTACTACGAAGCGGACAAAAACATTCAACAAGCGGTTGATTTTATTCTGAATCCTGCAATTGTGAAATTAGGCAACGAAATGCGCTTAACTCGTCTTTACAACGAATTGTTGAATAAAGACTGGTTTATGACCTTAATCGACTTCGATGCTTATGTGAAAGCGAAAGAGCAAATTCTAGCTGATTATGAAGACCAGGATAGATGGAACGAAAAAGTGGTACAAAACATTGCCAAAGCAGGTTTCTTCTCATCCGACCGAACCATTGCGCAATACAACGCCGACATCTGGCACTGTGAGGGCTAAGGGGAAGGTATGAAATTACTAACCCTCAACGTACACGCTTGGTTAGAAGATAACCAAGCGGAAAAAATCGACATTCTTGCCGACACCATTGCGGAAAAAGGCTACGATGTGATTGCATTGCAGGAGGTGAATCAATTGATGGAATCTCCTGCCATTTCACGGGAGTTAAAGGCGGATAACTATGGCGTGATTTTGCTCAATAAAATCAACCAAAGTGCGGTGCAAAAATATTCCCTTTTTTGGAGTAATTCACACATTGGTTACGACAAATATGACGAAGGCATCGCCTTTTTAACCCGCTTACCTGTGTGCGAAGTTGATCCGTTTTATTGCAGCCAGCATCAACGCCTTGATTCCATCCTTTCCCGCAAAATTCTTGGCTTAACCTTGGAATATCAAGGCAAGCGGATTGATTGCTACTCTTGCCATATCAATTTGCCAAACTGCGAAGGCGAAAATCAGATTGACAACATTCGCAACATTGTTGAGCGTAGTCAAAGCGGTAATCTTAAAATTTTGATGGGTGATTTCAACACCGATGCTATTGGTGATTTGCAATCTTATCAACAAATTAAATCGCTTGGTTTACTTGATGCTTTTGAACTTGCTGAGCAAAAAGACAGTGGCGTGACGGTGGAAAAAGCAATTGACGGTTGGCAAGGGCATAGTCAAGAGAAGCGATTAGATTACATTTTTTTAAATCAAGCCCAAAGGGTTTTGTCCAGTCAGGTGATTTTTAACGGTAAAAATAAACCGATTGTATCCGACCATTTTGGTGTAGAAGTTGAGCTTTTATTGTAGGAGATATAAATGAAAAAACTACTCAGTTTTGAATTTTGGCAAAAATTCGGCAAGTGCTTAATGGTGGTGATTGCCGTTATGCCTGCCGCAGGTTTAATGGTCAGTATCGGTAACTCATTGCCGTTAATTAGCGATGCTCATTGGCTCGCGATGGTGGGGAACATTATTGCCCAAATCGGTTGGGGGATTATTGGTAACCTTCACTTGCTCTTCGCGTTAGCCATTGGTGGTAGCTGGGCGAATGAACGAGCAGGCGGAGCATTCGCGGCTGGCTTGGCATTTATCCTGATTAACTTAATCACAGGGAATTTCTTCGGCGTAAAATTGGAAATGTTAAGCGATCCAACTGCACACGTAAGCACCGTATTCGCAGGCGAGATTCCAGTTGCACACTACTTCGTAAATATTCTCGGACAACCCGCTTTAAATATGGGCGTATTCGTTGGGATTATTGCGGGTTTTGTGGGGGCAACCACGTTCAACAGCTACTACAACTTCCGTAAATTGCCAGAAGTGCTTACTTTCTTCAACGGTAAACGTTTCGTGCCTTTTGTGGTGATTTTCCGCTCTGTGATTGTGGCAATTTTCTTAGCCTTATTCTGGCCAATTGTACAAACAGGGATCAACCATTTCGGTGAATGGATTGCCAATTCACAAAGCTCGGCACCAATTCTTGCACCATTTGTATATGGTACATTAGAGCGTCTCTTATTGCCATTCGGCTTACACCATATGCTTACCATTCCGATGAACTACACTTCATTAGGTGGCACTTATGAATTCTTAACAGGGGCACAAGCGGGCAAACAAGTCTTCGGTCAAGACCCATTATGGCTTGCATGGATTTCTGACCTCATCAACTTAAAAGATTCTGGTGATCTTGTACAATACAACGAATTACTTAATAATGTGACTCCAGCTCGCTTTAAAGTGGGGCAAATGATCGGCTCAAGCGGTATCTTAATGGGCTTAACCCTTGCGATGTACATCAATGTCGATGCTGACAAGAAAAAAGTGTACAAAGGGATCTTCCTTTCATCTGCACTAGCGGTGTTCTTAACAGGCGTAACCGAGCCAATCGAATATATGTTTATGTTTGTAGCACTTCCGCTTTACCTTGTGTATGCTGTAATACAAGGTGCAGCGTTCGCGATGGCAGATATTGTGGACTTACGCGTGCATTCATTCGGTAACATCGAGTTCTTAACCCGTACGCCAATGGCAATTAAAGCGGGCATTGGAATGGATTTAGTGAACTTCATCTGGGTTTCAATCCTATTCGCTGTGGTCATGTTCTTTATCGCCAATTTTATGATTAAGAAATTTAACCTTGCCACTGCAGGTCGTAACGGCAACTATGATGCAAAAACCTCAGACGAAGCGCCATCAGATGATAAAAAAGTGGCAAACGCTAGTGAACAAGTGGTGAAAATTATTAACTTACTGGGCGGCAAAGATAACATCTCGAATGTCGATGCTTGTATGACTCGCTTACGTATCACCGTTCATAATCCAGAATTAGTGGGCAAAGAAGCGGAATGGAAACAAGTTGGTGCAATGGGCTTTATCGCCAAAGGCACAGGCATTCAAGCCATCTACGGACCAAAAGCTGATGTATTGAAATCGGATATTCAAGATTTGCTTTCATCAGGAGTGGAAATTCCTAAAATCTAAATAAATCCCCCTAAAAAAATTTGATCTGTCCTCAAAAAGTTAGGCTTATTTAGTTCAAGGACTGAGTTCTGTAATTCATAGAGCCCAGTCCTTTTAGTTTCCCCTGAATGCGCTCCTGGTTGTAATAATGAATGTACTCGTGGATCGTTTTTTCCAGTTGTTCGAACGTTTCAAATCGTTTACCCTAATAATATTCCGCTTTTAATCGTCCAAAGAAGCTTTCCATCATACTGTTATCTAAACAATTTCCCTTCCTTGACATACTTTGTTGAATGCCATTCTCCCTGAGTATGTTATGATAGCCTACCATCTGATACTGCCAACCTTGGTCGGAATGTAAAATCTGTTTTACTCCTTCAAGCCTTGCTACAACTTGATTACTCACTTAGGTAATCTCAAACGCTTTGAACCCCCTCTTAAAATTCAAGGTTTCACCAAAACATTGATTTGGCACGAACGGATACATAAAGATCCTGCCTATCGCTGGATCAGGGGCTGATTGAAAAGGCTTGTTTGGGTTGAAAAAGAATGATGAATGATAATGATAGGTATGAGAAATTTCCATTTATGGTCTGTAAATAGCGTATAAGCGAATGCACTTTTAAAAGATGCAGTAAAAAGGCATAATTGAAGCCCTCATTTTTCAGAATTATTTGTTGTAGGAGCAAAAAGATGAATATTTTATTATTAGACGGTGGTAAAAATTTCGGACATTCACACGGTGAGTTAAATCATACACTTCACAAAAAAGCGAAAGAAGTTTTGACCGCACTTGGACACAATGTAAAAGAAACCGTGATTGATGCCGGCTATGACGTTGAAGCAGAAATTGAAAAATTCTTGTGGATGGATGCCGTGATTTGGCAGATGCCAGGCTGGTGGATGCACGAACCTTGGACAGTGAAAAAATACATAGATGAAGTATTAACCGCAGGACACGGCAAGCTTTATCAAAGTGATGGTCGCCATCGTGTTAATCCGACTGAAGGCTACGGCACAGGTGGTTTATTACAAGGCAAAAAACACATGCTTTCGCTTACTTGGAATGCCCCGATTGAAGCGTTCACCCGTGAAGGCGACTTCTTTGAAGGTAAAGGTGTGGATGTATTGTATATGCACTTCCACAAACTCAATGAGTTTATCGGCTTGACCCGTCTGCCGACATTCTTATGTAACGATGTGATTAAAAATCCACAAGTGGAACAATACTTAGTAGACTACCAAGCACATTTAGAAAAAGTATTCGGTTAATTACAAAATATTAGTTTAGAAGGTGAGTATTTTTGCTTACCTTTTTTATTTTTCTCTAATCAAACTTCCTAACGGAGAGAGGGAAGATGAATAGGCTGAGTTTAGATCACACAAGCGGTCTAATTTTGAATTAAATTTGCAAAAATGCTTTGAAATCTGACCGCACTTTAAAATAAAAAGATCTAAACATCCTCAATTTGAAACTGCTTACGCCAGCGATTCGGTGAAATCTTATGTTTTTTCAAGAAATGCTGACGCAAGGCGGTATCGCTATGAAATCCACTTTGTTCTGCAATATCAGTAATAGATAAATCTGTGCTTTCCAAAAGCTCTCTTGCTCGCTGTAGCCTTGCTTCAATTAACCATTGATTTAATGGCATTCCGGTTGCTTTGCGAAAATGTCGGGTGAAAGTGCTACGGCTCATTGACAAACGTTCAGCAAGACTATCCGTCGAATGAAGTGCGGTCAGATTTTCATTTAAATAAGCAAGTAACTCATTGATATTATGATTAGGTGTGGAACGAGAAATAGGGCGTTCGATAAATTGTGCTTGTCCGCCTTCACGATGAGGGGGGATAACCAGTATTCGGGCAATATGATTGGCAATTTTCACACCATATAATTTACGGACAATAGAAAGACAACAATCCATAGAAGCGGCCGTTCCTGCGGAGGTAATCAGTCGATCTTGTTCCAAATAAATAGGATTTAAATCCCATTTCACCTGCGGAAAATGATGAGTAAAATCACTATCTCCCAGCCAATGTGTGGTTGCTTTTTTGCCGTTAAGTAGACCACTGCACGCTAACACATAGGCGCCATAACATAAACCCACTACTGTCGCACCACGTTGATACGCTTGCCGTAATGCTGTTAATAAAGCCTCACTCGGCATCACTTGAGTATCATGCCATCCAGTCATCACAACAATATCGGCATTCTCCAACCATTCTAAACCTCCATCTAAATGTATGTGAAATAGCGAGTTTGTCAGATTGTCCGAATCGCTAACGATTTTACAGTCAAATAACGGCTTGCCGTTTAAATCCGACATAGAAAAAACGGAATATGCCATCGCAAAATGAATAGGCATCATTTGTTCATACACAATAAAAGCAACTGTGGGTGTATTCATTTTATTCTCCTATTTAATATGAGCATAACACAGAAATGACCCGATTATTACGTTTATTGATTTTTTATCCATTTTTGCGCAATTTTGTTCTCTCTATAATATGTTTATTCATTCAATAACGTATAGAAAAGGAAAAACAATGAACTTAAAAACCTTAATTAGCACTACAGCATTGGCTATTAACGCAAATACTTTCGCTGTAGCTCTTTCCTCTAAAAACACTGATAGCTACCAACACATCCGCAATGCCACTGGTCGTCTGAACTACGCAGGGAAAACTTTTTTAATTGATCCGATGCTTGCTGAAAAAGGACGTTATGCAGGCTTTGAAGGGACATTAAATAGCCATTTGCGTAATCCACTTGTGGAATTGCCGATGAAAGCAGAAGATACTTTCAAAGATGTTGATGCCATTATTTTGACTCATACACATGAAGATCATTGGGATGAGGTTGCACAAAAAATTTTACCTAAATCCATCAAAATTTTTGTGCAACATGAACGGGATGGCGACCTACTCAAAGCGCAAGGTTTTACTAATATAACCAGTTTATCGTTGGAAAAATCGGTGGAGTTTGAAGGTATTATTTTAAATAAAACCGGCGGTTCTCACGGCACAACGGACATGTACGCTGTACCACAATTAGCTGAGATTTTAGATGAGGCGATGGGCGTAACATTCCAAGCGAAAGACCATCCAACTGTTTATTTGGTTGGTGACACAATTTGGACTGCTGAAGTAAACAAAGCCATTAATCGTTATAAACCTGATGTAATGATTATGAACACCGGTGATGCGCGGACCTTAGCTTTTCCGAATGACGGCATTATTATGGGGTTACAAGATGTTGCTCATGCTCGCCAAATGCTACTGAATACAAAACTTATTACGGTGCATATGGATGCAGTAAATCATATGTCTGTGTACCGTAAGGATTTACGCCAATTTGTCCATGCAAACAAGCTTGAAAATGTAGCAATTCCAGAAGATGGTGAAACAGTGAAGTTTTAAAAACAAGCGGTCAAGTTTCTAGGAAGATTTGCAAAAATACCTAAAAATTTGACCGCACTTTTGTATTTGTTATTCAAAAAACGTTCTACCACGATCTATCTAGGGATGAAATTCAGATGAATTCCGAATATTTTTTATTTTAATCAACGGCAGGAAATGCTCCATGTGGTCATGATTTCTCATTGGTGGCACGAGAATATGCTTGTGCTGATATGGGGTTGGCAGTGTTACTTTTTGGTGATGTTGCATCATTGATAGAAAATATGGACAATTAAGAGTTGTTATGCCTGAATGCGAAATTACTACTACCCTAAAGCCACTTTTTCAGCTACCCTTATCTTATATTTACACCGTTTCCCAAGGAGTTCCTAATGAAAATCGCCATCACAGGCACCAGCGGCAACATCGGCGGTATGGTCGCCCGACACCTCAATTCACGCAGCCTTCCGTTAATTCTGCCGCTGCGCAACCCCGCCAAAGCGCCCGATCTAACGAACTGCGAGGCACGACGGTTTGCTTATGGAGATTTGGAGCTTGCTAAGCAGGCGTTAAACGGGGTGGACGTGCTGTTTATGGTGTCCGCCGCCGAAAGCCTGACGCGCGAACAGGAGCATTTGACTTTGGTGCAGGCTGCTTCGGAAGCGGGTGTGAAACACATGGTCTATCTCTCTTTTGCACAGGCTGCGTTGGACAGTATCTTCACGCTGGCACGTACCCATGCGGTTACCGAAAATGTGATCCGGCAAACGAATATGTGCTACACCTTTCTGCGTGACAATTTTTACAGCGAGATGATGGCAACGATTGCCAACGCAGACGGCATCATCGCAGGCCCAGCCGAAGATGGGCGCGTTGCCTGCGTTTCGCAGCGCGATGTCGCCCAAGCGGCGGCAAACGTTATCGCCGACATCGAATGCGGCAACCACCGCCACGATAATCAGACCTACACGTTGACAGGTTCCCAATCATTAAGTTGTGCTGAAATAGCTGCCGTCTTAACCGAAATTACCGGCAAACCGCACCGCTACCACAATGAAACCGTGGAGGAAGCCTTCGCCATCCGCAAAGCTGAGTATTCTGACATGCCTGATTGGCAGATTGAAGCCTGGGTTTCCACCTACACCGCCATTGCTAAAGGCGAACTTGCCGCCGTTTCAGACGACCTGCCACAGTTGTTGGGACGCACACCGCTTAATTTTGAAGATGTAGTAAAGGCACAATATGCAAAATAATCTTGTTCCATTTGTCGAATTTCGTGGCGTAGGCAAGCAATATGACGGCAAATATGCCGTGAGCGATTTGGATTTGACTATTTATGAGGGTGAATTTTTCGTGTTGGTGGGCGGATCGGGTAGTGGTAAATCCACCACTTTACGCATGATTAACGCGCTAATTGAACCGACCGATGGCAACGTTTATCTGCACGGCAAACGGATTAAAGACTACGACATCCGCCAGCTCCGCCACCAAATTGGTTACGTATTGCAGCAAATCGCCCTGTTCCCCACTATGACTGTGGCGGAAAACATCGAACTCATGCCAGACGTACTGGGCTGGACGAAAGCAGAACGCAAAACGCGTGTGAATGAATTATTGGAGTTGGTGGAACTTGACCCTGCACACTACCGCGACCGCTATCCGCACGAACTTTCCGGCGGCGAACAGCAGCGCATCGGCATTTTGCGTGCCATTGCCGCCAAGCCCCAAGTGCTGCTGATGGACGAACCGTTTTCCGCGCTCGACCCGCTGGTGCGCACCGTGCTGCAAGACCAAATAGCTATGATTCACCAAAAATTTGGCACCACTATCGTTTTCGTTACCCACGATATGCAGGAAGCCGCAAAACTCGCTTGTCGTATCGGTGTAATGCATAACGGCAAACTGGTACAAATCGGCACACCTGAAGAAATCAAAAAGCAACCGGCAAATGATTACGTGCAATCGCTGTTTTCCACCGCCGACGCCCCCGATGCCGAACGCATCATCCACCAATTCTTACGGTTGGATAAACAGGAACAGGAAGCTGTGAGAAGGGCGGTGTTATGATGGTGAAGGCTGTCTGAAACCTCTTTCAAGGTGCTAATACCTTGAAGTAAAGTAAACATAAACATCTATTATTCAACATACTAACTATAAATTTAAAACTATGTTCTCATCCCTAAACGTTACCCCAGCAGAACTCTGGCAAATGTTGCTTACGCATTTATGGCTTTCTGGACTGGCTTTGCTCGCTGCAGTGGCCATTGCGGTGCCTGCCGCCGTGTTGTTTGCGCGCAGACAGCGGGCAGCAGAAGCGGTGTTGCAGTTCACCAATATATTGTAAACCATCCCGTCTTTGGCATTGCTAGGTTTGCTGATTCCGTTTGTCGGTATCGGTTCGCCGCCCGTCTTGATTGCACTCACGCTATACGCATTGTTGCCGATTTTTCAAAATACCTATCTGGGGCTAACCCAAATCGACCAATCGATTCAAGATGCATACACCGCATTCGGGCTATCGCGTTGGCAATCATTGTGGCGGGTTGAACTACCGATGGCGCTGCCTGCCATGATTTCGGGCATCCGCACGGCGGCAGTGCTGATTGTCGGCACGGCAACACTGGCGGCGTTAATCGGCGCAGGCGGTTTGGGCAACCTGATTCTGCTAGGTATCGACCGCAACAATATGACGATGACGTTCACTGGCGCATTGCTCTCCGCGTTACTGGCTGTCGGCGTAAGCGGCATTATCGGGCTGTTGCAAAAATCGCGACGCAAGTTGCCGATTATTCTTGCATTGGCGGTAGGCTTCGGTGCTCTCGGTCTATCGCAGATTTCATTTACACCTGCCACAAAAAACGTGGTGATTGCCGGCAAAATGGGCAGCGAGCCTGATATTCTGATTAATATGTATAAATTCTTGATTGAACGAGAAAATCCGAATGTGAAAGTCACAGTCAAACCTAATTTTGGTAAAACCACCTTCCTGTTTAACGCACTCAATAGTGGTGAAATCGACATTTACCCCGAATTCACTGGCACCGTGCTGGAAGCCTTAGTACAAGTGCCAACTGAACAGAAAAACCGCCATCTGTCGCCCGATGAAACCTATCAACGGGGCAAACAATTATTGGCGGAACAATATCAGTTAGAGTTTCTACCACCGATGTCTTATCAGAACACTTACGCGTTGGCGGTCAAAGAAAGCTACGGTGCATCGCACCAACTGAAGACAATCAGCGACTTGAAGCAGGTAGCGCCCGATATTCGAGCTGGTTTCTCACTAGAATTTATCGACCGAGAGGATGGCTATAAAGGCATGCAGGCAGCTGGTATCATGCTAAAACATATTGTTAGCCTAGAACCTGCCTTACGCTATACGGCATTGTTGAATGACAAAATCGACCTAGTGGAAGCCTTTTCTACTGATGCTGAGTTGAAACAATATCAATTGAGCCTGCTGAAGGATGATATTTCCCTGTTCCCTGCCTATCAGGGGGCGCCGCTGATGAAGGCAGAATTTGCCGAAAAAAATCCGCAAATTGTGACCGCACTTAACCGACTGGCGGGAAAAATTAGCGAAGAGGAAATGAGCGAGATGAACTACCGCGTAAAAGTGCAAGGCGAAAGTGCGGAAAATGTGGCTCGGGATTATTTAGAGAAAAATGGGTTGTTAGGAAAGTAAAATTGGCAGCAGGCTACCTGAAAGCATTAGATTCTTAGGGAGGTATTATGAAAGCCATGAAAATCTACCAAGCCGGCAGTCCGGAGCAACTGATTTATCAAAACGTGCCAACACCTAATATCAAAGAGGGGTAGTCACTGGTGAAAATCAAAGGCTTCGGCATCAACCATTCTGAGATTTTTACACGAGAAGGCAAATTGCCGTCTGTCCAATTTCAGCGTATCTTGAGCATCGAATGTGTGAGCGAAGTGGCGCAAAGTTCCACGCCCGTGCTGGCGGTCGGACAAAAGGTTGTTTCTATTATGGGTGAAATGGGACGCGCCTTTGACGGTAGCTACGCCGAATATGTATTGCTGCCTAACAAGCAAGTTTACCCTGTTCATACCGATTTGGATTGGACAACTCTTGCTGCAATTCCCGAAACCTACTACACCGCATTCGGCTCATTGCAGTAGCTTCGCATTACGCCGCAAGATCATTACAACAATGAGCACATTCAGGGGAAACTAAAAGGACTGAGCCCCGTGAATTATAGAACTCAGTGCTTGAACTAAATAAGTCTAACTTTTTGAGGTCAGAATACTAGCGAGCTTAGTCTTTTCTCTTTTCTTTATTTCTTTTCTTCAGCCTTTCCCTCAGCCTTTCAGATTTTATGCTAGAATAACGACCAATTTTTTGTAAAACGTTCAGCAAAATTAACCGCTTGGAGAGACTTTATCAATGCTTCGTTTTTGTTATACCTTATTGAGCTATTGCATTCAGCCGCTAATTTTGCTTTTTATGTGGAAGAAAGGCTTAAAACAGTCCGATTATCGCAAACGTTTGTGTGAACGTTATGGGGTTTATTCTAATTTAACGAAGCCTATGCCAAACGGTATTATTGTGCATGCTGCCTCTGTGGGCGAGGTTATTGCGGCAACGCCGTTAATTAAAGCGATTCAAGCACGTTATCCCGAATTGCCGATTACGGTGACTACCGTGACGCCAACAGGTTCGGCACGTGTAAAAGGCGCATTTGGAGAGAGCGTGTCGCACTTTTACCTGCCTTACGATCTGCCTGATGCGATTGATCGCTTTATTGATTTTGTGCAACCTAAATTGATAATTGTGATTGAAACCGAGCTCTGGCCGAATCTGATTGCACGTTTTCATCAGCGGAACATTCCCTTTATTGTCGCAAATGCTCGCCTTTCTCCGCGTTCGGCTAAACGTTATGGTTGGATTAAACGGGCGTTAAAAGGTACGTGGCAACGCATCAATATGATTTTAGCTCAAGATAAAGTAAGCGAACAACGCTACTTGGATTTAGGTTATCCGCACGAAAAATTAGTAAACACGGGGAATTTAAAATTTGACCTTGAGATTACCGAACAGCTAAGAAAAAAAGTATTTGAAACGGTAGAGGCGTTAAATATTAGTCAGCGTTTGGTGTGGATTGCGGGGAGCACGCACGAGGGCGAAGAGAAGATGATTTTAAACGCGCATCAAGTGCTGCTTAAAAAACATTCAGATTTGCTGTTGATTTTAGTGCCTCGTCATCCTGAACGTTTTAATGCGGTGGAAGAGCTTATTCAAAAATCGGGCTTATCTTATCGAAAACGCTCCCAATTTGCAGTGCTTGAACAGACAACGCAAGTGTTACTTGGAGACACGATGGGGGAGATGATGGTTCTTTATGGTTTGGCGGAAATTGCATTTGTTGGCGGAAGTTTAGTCAAACACGGGGGGCACAACCCGCTTGAACCGATTGCGTTTGAACTTCCAGTTATTTCTGGTGTACATACTTATAATTTCCCAGAAATTTTTGCGAAGCTACGTTCTGTTCACGGTGTCGTTGAAGTAGAAAGTTCAGAAGAAGCACTTGCACAAGCGGTTGCATTTTTACTTGAAAATACGAATGCTCGAGAAAAAATTGCTCGTTATGGCTTTGAAGTATTAAAAGAAAACCAAGGAGCATTAGCTCGCCATTTGCATTTATTAGCACCTTATTTAGAAAAATAAAGATGAAAAATATTGTAATTTACGCAGGAACGTTCGACCCGATTACTAATGGGCATTTAGATATTATCCGCCGTGCCGCGAGCTTGTTCGATAAAGTCATTGTGGCAGTGGCTAAAAATTCTAGCAAACAGCCAATGTTTTCACTTGAAGAACGCACAGCGTTAGTTGAGCAAAGTTGTCAAGCGTTAGCTAATGTACAAGCGGTCAGTTTTTCTGGATTACTTGCTGATTTTGCTAAACAAAACCAAGCTACCGCATTAGTGCGTGGTATTCGTGGTAGCGATGATTTGGAATATGAAATTCAGCTTGCTCAATTAAATGATAAATTAGCTCACGGATTAGAAACAATTTTCTTGCCTCCTTCGGTGGAATGGCGTTATCTCTCTTCAACCATGGTGAGAGAAATTCATAAACATCACGGTGACATTCAGCCTTTTGTACCTGGCTGCGTGATGGATTTATTAAAAAATAGAACAGAAAAGGAATAAAAATGAGCCAAGATAAACAAAATTTAATCTGGATCGACCTTGAAATGACAGGCTTAGATCCTGAAAAAGAACGCATTATTGAAATTGCGACCATTGTGACCGATAAAGATCTCAATATTTTAGCGGAAGGTCCTGTTTTTGCTGTGAAACAATCTGATGAACTACTTGGTAAAATGAGCGGTTGGTGTGTGAAAACGCATACCGAAAATGGCTTAATTGAACGAGTGAAAGCGAGTAAGCTGACGGAGCGTGCTGCGGAGCTTCAAACGATAGATTTTCTAAAAAAATGGGTGCCAAAAGGTGCTTCTCCAATCTGTGGTAACAGCATTGCTCAAGACAAACGTTTTTTATACAAATATATGCCCGATTTAGCAGATTATTTCCATTACCGTCATTTAGATGTGAGTACGCTAAAAGAGTTAGCTCGCCGTTGGAAACCTGAAATTTTAGAACAGTTTAAAAAACAAAATACCCATTTGGCTTTAGATGATATTAAAGAATCGATTAATGAACTAAAATTTTATCGAGAGCATTTTATCAAACTTGATTAAATTTCCTTTGAATTGATATATTTTTCTCACTTGTGACATTTTTTAAAATTTTGCTTGTGAGGCACTGAGAAATTTGTATAATGTCGCTATTCAATTCTGAATGACCTCAAATGCGGGAATAGCTCAGTTGGTAGAGCACGACCTTGCCAAGGTCGGGGTCGCGAGTTCGAGCCTCGTTTCCCGCTCCATTTTTTCTTCAAATTTCTTCATGTCAATTTACTTTTAGTTTTTATTTTAAATAAACTATTTTTGCTATGACAGAACCTAATGCTTTTTATCTTCCTCACGAAGAAGCCTTATTACAATTCGGGCAACAATTTGCTACTGCAATTCAAGATTATTTAACGCAACATATAGGTGAAGGCGTAGTGATTTATTTGAATGGCGATTTAGGTACTGGGAAAACCACGCTGACTCGCAGTATCGTTCGTCAGTTTGGTCATCAAGGTAACGTGAAAAGCCCAACTTATACCTTAGTGGAAGAGTATCAACTTTCGCCTATTTCTGTGTATCACTTTGATTTATATCGCTTAGCCGATCCCGAAGAGCTAGAGTTTATGGGCATTCGAGACTATTTCCGACCGCAAACATTGTGTTTGCTAGAATGGGCATCAAAAGGCGAAGGTATGATTCCAGAGGCAGATATTCTGGTGCAAATTGATTATGCTGAAGAGGGCAGAAATCTGCACTTATATCCAAAATCCGAAAAAGGCATCCAAATCACCTCATTTTTGCACAAAATCACAGAAATTTAACTGATTGTAATTTGTAATATTTGTAAAATAAAGGAATGATATGAATAAGTTTATCCGTTGCTTAACAATCGCATTATTCGGTCTGTTAAGCGTAAGTAGTTATGCGAAGACAGTTGTGGCAATTGATGCGGGACACGGCGGGAAAGATCCTGGTGCCATTGGTAAAAAGCTTGGTATTAAAGAGAAAGATGTTACTCTTGCGATCGCTAAAGAATTAAAAGCCTTGCTTGATGCTGACCCGAATTTCGAAGCGGTTATGACACGTAAAACGGATACTTTTGTACAATTACCTGAGCGAACAGAAATTGCCCGTAAAAATCGTGCGAACTATCTGGTTTCAATTCATGCCGACTCCTCGCCTCGTTCCGATGATATGAAAGGTGCTTCCGTTTGGGTGCTTTCTAACCGTCGAGCTAATGATGAAATGGGTTTATGGTTAGAAGAGAGTGAAAAAAAGTCAGAACTGTTGGGCGGTGCAGGGCAAATTTTGGCACACAATAACGAACGTTATTTGAACCAAACGGTGCTGGATTTGCAATTTTCGCACGCACAACGCACGGGATACGCATTAGGTTCAAATGTGATTGGGAAAATGGCAATAATTACCTCATTAGCAAAATCGCAACCACAACACGCAAGTTTAAGCGTGCTCCGTTCGCCAGATATTACTTCTGTGCTAGTTGAAACGGGATTTTTATCTAACGCCGTTGAAGAACAAAAGCTCTCAACAATGACTTATCGCAAACAGATTGCAAAAGCAATTTATGATGGATTAGTCTCTTACCGAAAGCAAAATGGAAGGCTTTCTGATAATAAAACCATTGCTGAAAAAGAGCCTAAAGAAAAAGCATCTAAAGAAGAGAAAAAAGTAGACAATACAGATGCTAAGCAAGCGGTCAAAAATAACGAAAAATCAGCAAAAAGTACTGAGACTAAAGTAGATAACCCTAAAGGAAAAGAAAAAACAAACGAGAGCGAAAAAGAAGATTCATCTCGTAAAATCCAAAAATCAAATAATGGTTATCACGTCGTTCAACAAGATGAAACGCTCTACTCTATTGCTCGAACTTACAACACAACGCCAGAAAAACTTAGCAAACTGAACGACATTAAAAATAATAAGATTGTTGTAGGTAAAAAATTAAAAGTAGAGTAGGGATAATTAGGCATATAGGATGAATTTCCTATATGCCAACTTTAAATCCTATGGCACATCCTTCAATGCATTCGGATTTTTCTCAATAAACATGGCATCGCCATAGCTAAAGAAACGATATTTTTCTGCTACTGCGTGGGCATAGGCGTTCATTGTTGTGTGATAGCCAGCGAATGCAGAAACTAACATAATGAGCGTAGATTCTGGCAAATGGAAGTTAGTCACTAAAGCATCGGCAACTTTGAATGTTTTACCTGGGTAGATAAAAATTGAGGTGTCGGAGAAAAACGGTTCAATCAGGTTTTCAGGATTTTTGACCGCTTGTGCTGCACTTTCAATGGAGCGAACAGAGGTTGTGCCCACGGCGATAACACGTTTGCCATTCGCTTTCGTCTGTAAAATTTGATCTACTACTTCTTGTGAAACTTCCGCATATTCAGCGTGCATTTTGTGATCTAAAATATTTTCCACACGAACAGGTTGGAAGGTACCCGCCCCAACGTGAAGCGTAACAAATGCTGTGTTTACCCCTTTCTCTTTTAATTTCACTAATAAATTTTGGTCGAAATGCAAGCCTGCTGTTGGTGCTGCTACTGCGCCTAACACTTTGCTATAAACGGTTTGATAACGCTCTTGGTCTGCATCTTCATCTGGCCGGTCAATATATGGCGGAAGTGGCATATGCCCTGCTTGTTGAAGCAAATCAAATAGCGGTTTTTTGCCTTCAAATTGCAATTCAAAGAGAGCATCGTGACGAGCCGTCATCGTTGCGGCTAGGCCATTTCCTTCGCCTAATTTATCTTCGCCAAACACTAAAACAGTGCCTTCTTTTGGTGCTTTAGACGCCCGCACGTGAGCTAAACAGCGGTGTTCATCTAATACGCGCTCAACTAAAGCCTCAACCTTGCCACCACTTAATTTTCGACCGTAAAGACGAGCTGGGATTACACGAGTATTGTTAAAAACAAGCAAATCGCCTTCGTTTAAATGTTCGAGCAAATCGGTGAAGTGTTGATCAGCAAATTCGCCCGTATTACCGTTTAAATAGAGTAGTCGACTGGCGGTACGCTCTTTGGTTGGGTAGCGAGCGATGAGCTCATCGGGTAAATCAAAATGGAAATCGGAAACTAACATATTGTCCTTCTTTGGTAAAAAATAAGGGAAATTAGACCGCTTAATAATTGATTTGTAGGGAGGGGGCCCCCGTCCTTGCTCAAATAAAATAAGACAGGGATAAACCCTGTCCCTACGTCATAAATATTGGTCTAAAAATTAACTTTGTTCGCTAGAAGAAAACGCATTAAATACGGCTTTGACTAAGGTTGCCAATGGAATGGCGAAAAATACGCCCCAGAAGCCCCATAATCCGCCAAAAATAAGGACGGCAATAATGATGGTTAAGGGGTGCAAATTCACTGCCTCAGAGAATAAAAACGGTACGACTAAATTCCCGTCTAATAATTGGCTAATCACAAATGCCAAAATTAAGTAGTAGAATTCAGGTGATAAACCGAACTGCATCAGGGCAATCAAGGCAATTGGAATGGTTGCAAGTACCGCACCAATGTAAGGCACTAGAACAGAAAGCCCAACGATGACTGAAAGCAAGAGGGGGTAGCGTAAATCGAAGAAGATCAAAATGATATAAGTAATTACGCCAACAATCGCGATTTCTAAACATTTTCCACGAATATAATTTGCGATTTGATCTTGCATTTCTACCCATACGCGGGTCGCCAAGCGACGGTTTCTTGGCAATAAATTAGCAAGCGAATTTAAAAAGAGGGATTTATCTTTCAACAAGAAAAATACCATCAACGGCACAAGAAACGCATAAATACCTAAGCCGACCAAGTTAATCAGCGAGTTCACTGAAATGGATAGCAGCGATTCTCCATAGCCTAAAATTTTCGCCCTTACCGAACTGACGACGCTATCCAACATCGAATAATCAATCAGCTCAGGGTAGTGCTCTGGCAAGGTTTGCACCCATTCGCTCAAGAGGTTGAGCATATTGGGTAAATCGCGAATAAAATTGACTGCTTGATTCCATAAACTTGGCAGCATAACCACCAATAAGAATGAAACAAGCGAGAGCGCCGAGCCAAGTACAATAACGACACTCAATGTTCTTGGCATAAAGCGTTCAAGCAAGCGGATTGGCACTTCTAGCAAATAAGCCAGAACAATCGCAACCAGCAATGGCATAATTAGGTTGCTGAAAAAATAAATGATCCCAAAGCCAATCAGCAAAATCCCTGCAAGAGCCGCGATTTGAGGATCATTAAATTTTTGGCGATACCACGTTTGGATTTGTTCTAACATAGACTATTTTTGGCTACACACAGCAATGAAGCCCATTTTTTTCTCTGGGTCATTAAAGGTTTTGAACATCTTAGTAAAGGTTTCACGGTTTTCTGGTTTAAGTGCGTTGCTGATAATTTTCATTGCGCCAAGCACGCCTTCATCGGTAATTAACCCTTTTGGTGAAAGCAGAGACATCTCGCCTGAGTAAGTATCTACATTACGGAAACCACAACGGTGGAAAAGTTCTTTCCAGCCCTCTTTTTTCAGTGGCGTAACGGTAATGTGAATCGCATCGCGTAGATCAGCAATCACGCCTTCGGCATCATCGGTATTTAGCATCACGTCATGGGTGAGCAATAAACCATTTGGTTTAAGCACACGTAGGTATTCGCGAATTGCTTTTTCTTTCGCTTCAATTGGCAACATAGTCAGCATTGCTTCGTTGATTACAATATCAAAGCTGTTATCTTCAAAAGGCAGTTTGGTGGCATTCGCTCGTTGCACTTGCACCAACTCTTCTACGCCATTTTCTTTGATATTTGCACGTGCTTTTTCTAAAGCTTCTTCGTCTAAGTCAATGCCCGTAATATGGCAACCATACTCTTTAGCAAGCTGAATCGCGGTTGTCCCCATATTGCACGCCACTTCGAGTACTTTTTTCTCTTTGTTGAAATCGCCATTTGCGATAAGCCAATCGGTTGCGACTTTACCGCCTGGACGTAAACGGGTTTTGCCTAAGCGAGCAAGGAAATTGTGTCCAACTTCTTCTTTTTTCATAAATACCTCGAGCTTTGCCAATGTGTAAAATTTGATAGAAAAACGACCGCTTAAAACGATGTAATTCAGTCGGGATTATACAAAAAAATTTAGGGTTCTTATAGGGTAAAGATAGGGAAAGTGTGAAAAATAACCCCACATTTGGAGATGTGGGGGTTAGAGGCTTACAAACAATTATTCTCACCGCGAGAGAGGCTAATAATCCCTGAACGCACGATTTCAATAATAGTTGTTTCTGCTTTTACCGCTTCAATAAAGGCGTTGAGTTTTTCGCTTGTGCCTGTTAATTGGATGGTATAAAGTTTTGGAGCGATATCCACGATTTGACCGCGGAAAATATCGGTCATTCGTTTTAATTCATCACGGGCAGAGCCTGTCGCACGCACTTTTAATAGCAACACTTCACGTTCTACGTGTTCGCACGCACTGAGGTTAATCACTTTAAACACATCGATAAGTTTGTGCAGTTGTTTTTCAATCTGCTCTAAGATTTTTTCATCACCGTTTGCTACAATCGTCATACGTGACAGACTTTCATCGTCAGTTGGTGCAACGGTTAAACTTTCGATATTAAAGCCACGTTGTGAGAAAAGGGCAACCACGCGAGATAAAGCACCTGATTCATTTTCAAGTAAGACTGATAATGTTCTACGCATCTGTACGCTCCGTTTTGCTTAAAATCATTTCATTCATTGCACCGCCACGAATTTGCATTGGGTAAACGTGTTCGGTTTCATCTATACGCACATCAACAAAGACTAATTTATCTTTGATAGAGAAAGCTTGCGTGAGTTTTTCTTCTAATTCACTTGGGTGATCAATGGTAATGCCCACGTGCCCATAAGCTTCCGCCAATTTTGCAAAATCTGGCAATGAGTTCATGTACACTTGTGAGTGACGACCTTGATAAATAATATCTTGCCACTGTTTTACCATCCCTAAGAATCGGTTGTTAAGGCTGACAATCACCACTGGCGTGTCGTATTGTTTAGCGGTAGAAAGCTCTTGAATATTCATTTGAA
Source organism: Pseudohaemophilus paraphrohaemolyticus (assembly GCF_003253115.1). Classification (GTDB taxonomy): domain Bacteria; phylum Pseudomonadota; class Gammaproteobacteria; order Enterobacterales; family Pasteurellaceae; genus Haemophilus_A; species Haemophilus_A paraphrohaemolyticus_A. Next base: position 114,232 of record NZ_QEQF01000002.1, read on the forward strand.
TTGAACCGTCACCCGTAACACACACAACTGTTGCTTCAGGGTGTGCAAATTTTACCCCAATTGCAGCAGGTAAGCCGAAGCCCATTGTGCCCGCACCACCAGAGTTGATCCAACGGCGTGGCTTATCAAAGCCGTAATGAAGAGCTGCAAACATTTGGTGCTGACCTACATCGGATGCCACATAAGCATCACCATTGGTTAGTTTATGGATTAAGCGGATCACTTGTTGCGGTTTAATCACCTCTGAACTCTCTTCAAATTTCAAGCAATCTTTTGCTTTCCATTCGTCAATTTGTTTCCACCAAGCGGTCAAATCTGCCTGATTTTTTGCCAAATTCACATCTTCAAGCAAGCTTAAAAATTCATCTAACACATTCTTCGCTGAGCCTACGATTGGAATGTAAGCCTGAACGGTTTTTGAAATGGAAGCTGGGTCAATATCTACGTGAATCACTTTCGCATTTGGGCAATATTTCGCCAAGTTTGCGGTGGTACGGTCATCAAAACGCACGCCGATACCTAAAATTAAATCGCTTTCGTGCATCGCATTATTGGCTTCATAAGTGCCGTGCATGCCAAGCATCCCTAAGAATTGGCGGTCTGAGCTAGGATAAGCCCCTAACCCCATCAACGAACTAGTTACAGGTAAGTTTAATTTTTTCGCAAAATCGACAAGTTCGTTGCTACATTCTGCTGAAATCACGCCACCGCCCACGTAAAGTACAGGTTTTTTTGCCACCATCAAGGCTTTTAATGCACGTTTGATTTGCCCTTTGTGCCCTTGCACCGTTGGGTTGTAAGAACGCAATGCTATTTCTTTCGGGTATTCATAAGCAAATTTATTGGCAGGGTTTACCATATCTTTAGGAATATCGATCACCACAGGACCAGGTCGCCCCGTGGAAGCGATATAGAACGCTTTTTTGATCGTTTCAGGGATTTCTTGCGGATCTCTAATCATAAAGCTGTGTTTTACCACAGGGCGAGAAATGCCGATCATATCGCACTCTTGGAACGCATCCGAACCGATTAACGAAGAAGGTACTTGACCTGTGATAATTACAAGCGGCACAGAATCGGTATAAGCGGTTAAAATCCCTGTAATCGCATTGGTTGCACCAGGACCTGAAGTCACCAACACACAACCCACTTTACCCGTTGAGCGAGCATAACCATCTGCCATATGCACCGCACCTTGTTCGTGACGAACTAACACGTGGTTAAGGCTTGATTGATGAATTGCATCATAAATATCTAACACTGAGCCTCCTGGATAGCCGAAAACGTATTCCACGCCTTCATCTAACAAGGATTGCACAACCATTTCTGCACCAGAAAGTTTTTTCATTAAATCCTCCAATTTCTTATAGCATTGTGAATGTTATTCACAACTCAAATATACGATTAAATTGGCAACATTGTGCAAGAGTTTCTCGCGTTTGTCTAGCAGTCAAGTTTTGCTAAAAACAGCATAAAATTTTTAAAATTGGCTAAGTTTAGATTTTTATAAGAATAATTTTGAATTTAATCGCTTGCTTAGCATATCCATCCATATTTTATAAAATATAAAGCGTTAAATTTTTTTATGATGAATGAAAGGGAAAATAAAGAATTGGTTAGAGGGAGTATGTTTTGATGAGATAGAGTAAATTTTCATAAAATACCTCTAATCTCCCCTTGCTCTTTCCTAAGAGAAGAGGATAATAGCAAACTAAGAATTAGTTTCATTTGGAAGTGATCTATGCATCATTTTATTCGCTACATTATTTTTTCTCTCATTTTGGGATTATCTCAATCTCTTTTCGCCCAAGACAACTACCAACAATGGGTATCCGACATCACTAATCGTCTCAACAATACCGAGCAACTGCTCAAAGAGAACAAAATTGATGATGCTAAAACCGAAGTACAGATGGCGTATTTTGAGGTGTTTGAGAATTTAGAAGGCCCGATTCGCATTAACTTTTCGGCTCAAAAAAGTTACCAAATGGAAGCCACTTTTGGTGAAATTCGCAAAATGATTGGCGAAGGCAAACCGATGAGCGAAATTCGAGCAAAGCTCGAAGGGCTAAAAAAGGAATTGCAGGAAGTGTTGCCTTCTTTGATTGAAGGACACCAACTCAACGCCGATGGGCAGCATGGGGTTTACGATAATGCAGAAATCAAACCTTACTGGCAACAAAGCTTCAAAACTATTGACAATTTAGTTGCTCAAGCTATTACTTACTACGAAAACGGTGATTTTGCCAACGCGAAAAAATCCTTCCAACAAGCGCAATACGACGGCTACAAAAATTCTGAAATGGAAATGTCGGTGCGAACCAACCGTTCATCTGAGATTTCATCTGCCATCAATCAACAATTCTACAATTTGATCCGTTTGAGTGAACAACCCGATCAAATGACGGAAATCGCCTATCAAAGCACGCAACTTTTGCAAGATATTGAAGAACAGCTGCCAAATTTACCGACTACACGTGAAGAACAAAACATGCAAGCGGTGCAATCTGGTACGCAGACTGTAAATGACGCAGCCGATCAAGACTGGGCGAAAATCAGCGCAGAAATTAATCAACGCATTCAACAAGCCATTGATTTATACAATCAAGGAGATGCGAAAAAAGCGATGCTTTTCGTGCAAGATACCTATTTTGACGTGTTCGAAAATTTGGGAATGGAAAACAAAGTTGGCTCGCGTGATAGCAATTTCAAAGCTGAACTCGAAGGCTATTTTACCCGCTTAGTCAGCCTAATGAAAGCAGGGCAAGGCGATAAATTGCAAGATCAAGCGGTCGGTTTAAGCCAAAATCTTGCAAAAGCCGTTGATATGCTGCAAGGTGGCGAACAAAGCGACTTGTCGATGTTCCTTTATAGCCTACTCATTATTTTACGTGAAGGCTTGGAAGCCTTGCTTATCGTGGCAGCAATCGTGGCTTATATGGTGAAAAACAATCATCACGACAAATTACCTGTCATTCGCCAATCGGTTTACGTGGCGTTGTCTGCCAGCGTGGTGACTGCGTTTATCTTCCAACTGATTTTTGAAAATTCAGGGCAAAATCGCGAATTGCTCGAAGGTTTCACGATGATCATCGCCGTGTTTATGCTGTTTAGTATGAGCTACTGGCTACTCTCCAAAGTGGAAGCTCAAAACTGGAAACGCTACCTTGAAGGGAAACTTTCTACCGCACTCACCGCAGGTTCGCTATTTGGCTTATGGCTTACCAGCTTCCTTGCTGTCTATCGCGAAGGGGCGGAAACCGTATTGTTCTACTATGCCTTAGTGGGCGATGCGAAAAGCTCGGTCAGTTTATTTTATCTTTTCGCAGGCTTCATCACAGGGGCGGTTCTACTCGCGATTTGCTACTTCATTATGCGTTATGGCGTGGTAAAATTGCCGCTCAAACCGTTCTTTATGTTCACAGGTTCGTTTATGTATTTAATGGCGTTTGTATTTGCAGGTAAATCCGTGCTTGAGCTTATTGAAGGCAAATTATTTGAACCAACATTAGTCAACGGCGTCCCAGAAATTTCGTGGCTTGGTATTTACCCTTACGTCGAAACCCTTGTACCACAAGTGATTTTAATCATCGCAGCAATTTTTGCGTTGTTTGTGATGAAATATCAAAGCAAAAAAGCTGCATAACGTAGGGTGGGCATTTCTGCCCACCATTAACACCGTGTTGATTTTTATCGGTGGGCAAGAATGCTCACCCTACATTTAAAACCACTCTCAGGAGAGAAACTATGAAAAAAGTACTTTTTGCTACAACATTACTCGCTGGAATGTTTGCTGCTTCATCTGCGAATGCTTTCCAAGAATATCCAATAGGTGAAGCTGTGACGATGAACGAACTGGAAATCGCTGCAGTTTACTTAAAACCAATCGATATGGAACCACGTGGAATGGGCTTACCAGCAGCGAAATCTGACATTCACTTAGAAGCCGACATCCACGCTGTAAAAGGTAATAAAAACGGTTTCGGCGAAGGCGAATGGATGCCATACTTAACCATCAACTATACTTTAGTGAACACTGACACAGGTGCGAAACAAGAGGGTACCTTTATGCCGATGGTAGCAGGCGACGGTCCACACTATGGCGCGAACGTGAAAATGATGGGCGTGGGTAACTACAAATTAACTTACCACATCGACCCACCATCAAAAGCAGGTATGCACCGCCACACCGACGAAGAAACTGGCGTAGGTCGCTGGTGGAAACCGTTTGATGTGAGTTATGAGTTTAAATTTACAGGTTTGAAATAACTTTTAGACCGTGGGTAAGTATACCCACGGTTAAGCATAGTTATTCCTCTTTAGGAAACCAGCAATATCTACCCCAAAGGGGTAGAATTATGCTTAACCTAGGGTAACTTGTTACCCTAGGCGTTTACAAACAGTATTCTATGACCTACTTCTTCATCTTCCTACTCCAATCCTTATTGCCAATTTCGCTTTTACTCGGGGCTTCATGGGCAATCAAAAAAGGCACGATTTTCCCTAAAACACTGATCTGGCTCAGCCTGTTCGGCTTGGCTTGTGGCGTTGTCTTGCGGTTAAATCTGCCGAACGGACAAGTGCAGAACCTGATTCTTACCCTTGGCTTTTTAATCGCATTTTTTCTTTTTGCGATCTGCCAATGGCTTCCATCTGCAAAACTTGCGGGCTTTTGGCAATTTGCGTTAATGCTCATCGCAGGTGCAACGTGGGCGAAAGATCCGAATATCACCGCACTTAGCAACACCGATGTCATTAACACCGATTTTATTTTGAACCTAAGTGCAGTCATTTCTGGGATGATTTTCTGCTTTGCAGCTTCGGCTTGGCTTTATTTTTTACTTAAACAGCAACAAAAAACACAAGGCAAATCTACCGCACTTTTAGCCTTGAACTTTTTGCTTTTTATCGCCTTAATTTTACCGCTTGTGGCTGAATTATTGCTCACGCTGATGAAACTACAGCTTGTCGAACTCACCAAACCACGACTCAGTTTTGTCGCAAAATCGGGCGAAATCACCGTATGGCTGAATACGATTTGTGTGGTTTTAATGGCGATAATTTTGGCTATCTTTACTATTCAAACCCATGTTAAACGCCTAAAACACGCCAATACAGAAAGCGATCCAATTGAAAAACGCAAAAAACTCGCCTTGGTGCAGATTTCCAAACGCTTAATCGGCTGGGGTGCTTTCGGGCTTTTATTGATAGGCGTAAGTCAGCTTTATTGGGAAAAAGTAGCATCACAACCACCGCAACTTTCCGAAGCTATGCCTGTACAACTCAATGAAAAAGACGAAGTGCATTTAGCCCTTGAACCACTTAAAGATGGCAAATTACACCGTTTTGTGTGGATTGCCGACGACGGCAAAGCGGTGCGATTTTTTATCATCAACCGTCAACCAAACAAAGTGAGTATGGCGGCAGTGTTTGATGCTTGCTTGCTCTGTGGCGATCAAGGTTACGTGATGCAAGGCAACCAAGTGGTGTGCGTGGGCTGCGGCGTGCATATGTTCATTCCATCCATCGGCAAACCGGGTGGATGCAACCCTGTGCCGATTGAAGATTGGCAACAAACCGACAGCGAAATCATTATTTCTCGCAAAAGTTTGGAAGATGGCTTGAATTTGTTCAGCACCATCGTGGAAATTGATGTGCAAGATCCGATTAGTGGCACGAAACTCAAAAATACTAAAACGGAGTTCAAATATAGCCACGAAGGGCACACTTATTTCTTCGAGAACGAAAAAAATCTCGATCAATTCCGTGACGACCCTGAAAAATATCTCGGTGGCAAAGAGAACGAGAATAAGGGGGACTAATGCTGGCAAGAATGTTATTTCAATCTTGGCGGTTCAGCTTAAAACGCAAATTGCTTGCCATTATCACGATTTTCTTAGCAGCAGGCTTGGTATCTGCACTACTTGCAGTTTCCATTGATATTGGCGACAAAATGGCGAAAGAGCTGAAATCTTACGGCGCGAATATTTTGGTAGAGCCTGCCAGCAATGCCGCCTTGCCCGATGAATTGAGCCATAGTAGTTCACTTTCCAGCCAAGATTTTCTGGATGAAAAAGAACTGCCCAATATCAAAGATATTTTCTGGAGAAACAATATTGTTGGCTTCGCCCCGCTGCTTTCTGCCAACGTGCAAGCGGTTAAATTCGCGGACTATTCTGCAAATTCACCTAAAAAATCGACCGCTCTTTCAGCAAAAACTATTAACGTGTTGGGTACGTTTTTCGATCACCAAATCGCCATTCCCGATGAAGATGATTACCATACAGGGCAGCGCATTATCAGCCCATTCTGGAAAGTGAACGGCGAATGGGTAGATGACTTCAGCGGTGAGTTTGGCGAGTTCATCCCTGCCTTGGCAGGCGAACAACTTGCCAAGGCGAACGGCTGGCAAATTGGCGATAAATTAACGCTCAGTTACACTAACGAGAATAATGAAACGCAGAAAAGATCTGTGGGAATCAAAGGCATTTTAAGCACTGGCGGCTCAGAAGATAATCAACTCGTGATGCCATTAAACCCTGTACAAACCTTGCTCGGTTTGGAAGGCAAAGTGCAATCCGTTCGTGTTTCTGCGCTCACCGTGCCTGAAAACGATCTTTCTCGTAAAGCACGTGTCAATACGGATGCCTTAGATGCGGAAGAATATGACCGCTGGTATTGCACGGCTTATGTCTCCTCCATTTCGCACCAGTTGGAAGAAGCGATTTCAGGGGCAATCGTTCGCCCGATTTGGCAAGTGGCGGCATCGGAAGGCGTAGTGATTGGCAAAATCCAGCTCTTGCTTGCGGTGGTGACTGTGGCTGCGTTAATCGCAGCGGCAATGGGGATCGCATCGTTGATGAGTGCAGGCATTATCGAGCGTTCCAAAGAGATTGGCTTGATGAAAGCACTTGGTGCTTATCAGTGGCAAATCACGCTGCTGTTTTATTGCGAAGCGGTGCTCAGTGCGTTGGTTGGTGGCGTGCTTGGCTGTATTGCTGGTTGGGGCTTGGCAAAATTTATCGGTTCTTCATTGTTCGGTACACCACTGGATTTCGCTTGGATTGTTGTACCTTGCGTGTTGGTGCTTTCAATGCTGATTGCCGTGATTGGCACCTGGTTCCCTGCTCATAAAATCGCAAAACTTTACCCTGTGGAGGTGCTCTATGGTAGAGCATAAAAAAGCAGACAATAAAGTAGCAAATAGCAGTATGTTTTGGCGATTGATTTTCCGTGCTCTACGCCTTCGCTTGCAACGCGTGTTGATTATTTTCACTGCACTCACCGTGGGGGCGAGTATCGTGACGGCGATGGCGGCGGTTTACTTCGACATCAACACCAAAATGAGCCAAGAACTCCGAACCTTCGGGGCAAATTTCTATATTGGTTCAGCCGACGGCGGAATGATCAACGAAACTGAACTCAACGCCATTTTGCAAAATGTCCCGAACGATTTAGTGACCGCATCTAGCCCTTATCTTTACGGCGTGGTGCGTAGCGATTTGGAAAAAATTGTGCTGATGGGCGTGAATTTCGATGCGATGCGAACTCTGGCCCCTTATTGGCAAATCACAGGCTCGGCAATCAACGTGAACTTTGATGACCGAAACGCAATGATCGGCAAAACCCTTGCCGAACGGTTGCATTTAAAAGTGGGCGACAGCATTCAACTTTCCAAAAATGCCGTCGAAAAACACCGCTTCACCATCAAAGCTATTGTGGAAGCGGGTGATGCTACCGACAATATGTTGCTAGTCAATCTCGCCTTTGCCCAAAATTGGCTGGAAAAAGAAGGCTTGGCGAATAATGCGTTGCTGAACGTGAAAAATGAGCAAGGTGCAAACCAAGCGGAGCAATTCGCTGAACAAATTATGCAACAACACCCTGATTTAACCGCTCGTCCAATCCGTAAAGTCTCCGCTTCCGAAGGGCAGATTTTGGATAAAATCAAAGGCTTAATGGGCTTGATTTCACTGGTGATTTTGGTGCTTGCAACCCTTTGCGTAAACACCACGCTGATTGCGATTGTGGGCGAACGTGCCAAAGAGTTCGCGCTTCAAAAATCCTTGGGGGCGAAAAAATCGGACATTATTCACCAAATCAGCACCGAGATTTTTATCATCGCAAGCGGTGCAATTATTACCGGGCTTTGCTTAGGCTATTTGCTTGCCCAAGTGCTCGGCTTGATGGTGTTTAAATCCTACATTGATATGCGCTTGCCTGTGCTGCCTATTACGATTGTGTTGTCGTTATTGGTAGCCTTCGTGGCGGTGATTATTCCAACGCGCAGAGCGTTGAATATTAATATGGCGAATGTTTTAAAAGGTGAATGACTTTTACGCCTAGGGTAACAAGTTACCCTAGGTTAGGCATAATTCAACCCCTTTGGGGTTGGTAGTTAGAAATACCCCAAAGGGGTATAACTATGCGTAACTGTGGGTATACTTACCCACGGCAAAAGGAATAGTATGACCAACTTTGTAATCGAAACCCAACATTTATACAAACGCTTCGGGCAGGTAACCGCCCTTGAAGACATCAACATCCAAATCAAACAAGGCGAATTTGTTACCATTATGGGCGCATCTGGCTCAGGAAAAACCACGCTGATGAACATTCTCACTGGCTTAGACACTGCAAGCGAGGGCAAGGTGATTTTAGACGGAGTAGATGCCGCCCAACTGGACGAAATCGGTCGCCAGCGTTTCCGAGCGGAAAAAATTGGCTTAGTGTTCCAACAATTCCACTTAATTCCCTACTTAACCGCACTCGAAAATGTGATGCTCGCTCAGCATTATCACAGTGTGATTGATGAAGAAGCTGCCAAAGCCGTGCTTGAACAAGTGGGGCTTGGGCACCGTATTGATCACCGTCCAAGCCAACTGTCAGGCGGTGAGCAACAACGGGTTTGCATCGCCCGTGCCTTGGTCAATCAACCACCTGTGATTTTTGCGGATGAACCGACGGGGAATTTGGATGAAAAAAATGAAACATTGGTGCTCGATCTGCTTACAGAGCTTAACAAGCAAGGGCGAACCATCGTGATGGTGACGCATAATCCAGAACTTGGCAAACTCACCAACCGCACTATTTATCTGCAACACGGCAGATTTTTAAAAGAAGAGAGAAATTAAAATGATGACAAAAACCTTATTCAAACTGAGTTTACTTGCGATTGTTTTTGGTATTACCGCTTGCAAAGAAGAAAGTGCAGTAATTGGTCAAGCCGCTCCTAAGATTGCGGCTTATGATTTGCAAGGCAATTCTGTGAAATTAGAGGATTGGCAAGGCACCCGCTTACTCACTTTTTGGTCGGAAACCTGTGGGTATTGCATTATGGAGCTAAAAATGTTCGAGAAAATGGCTGATGCTCATCCAAACAGGGTGCAACTGATTGCAATCAACGTCGATGGCGAAAAAGCAGATACTCAAGCGGTCGTAAATAAACAAAAACTTACATTGCCTGTCGTGAAAGATCAGCTGAAAATTACAGCCGAACGCTATCACCTTGTTGGCACACCGACCACTTATGTTATTGATGCAAAAGGCAATATTACCGCCAAATATGAAGGTAAGATTCCCGATGCGGATTTGGAGAAGTTATTTAAAGGATAGTGTATGAAATACGCTAAATGGATGTTGGCTATTTTGCTTGGCAATTTGAGTTTTTCTGCTTGGGCTGATATGGATATAACTCCAGCTGAAAAACTTTACCGCCGTTCTTGTGCCACTTGCCACGGTAGAACCGCAGAAAAACCAGCGATGGGGAAATCTAAAATCATTAATCAAATGAGCCAAGAAGAGATTTTAAATGCTTTAATGGATCGTAAAAATGGCAAAGTAAATGGCGGTGGTAACACCGCCAAACAGAAATTGAGCGATGAAGAAGTTAAGATTTTAGCGGCGTATTTAGCTAAAAAGCCTTAATCATTCATTTAATGATTACTTAAACACCGCCCAAACAGGAGAATGATCTGAAGGTTTTTCCATCGCACGGATTTCCAAATCAATGCCTGTTTCTACACAGCGTTCCGCCAATGGTTTTGAGGCAAGCACTAAGTCAATGCGTAAACCGCGGTTGTCATCAAAGCCTTTTGAACGGTAATCAAACCACGAGAATTTGTCATCTGCTTCTGGGTGCATTGCTCGGAATGTATCAACCAATCCGTAGCTTTGCAAACGCCCTAACCATTCGCGTTCTTCTGGTAGAAATGAGCATTTTCCATCACGTAACCAACGTTTACGGTTTGGTTCACCAATGCCAATATCTAAATCAGTTGGACTAATATTCATATCGCCCATAATCACGATTGGATTTTCAGGTTTCAATTCTGTTTCTAAATAATTTTGGAGATCTGCGTAGAATTTTTCTTTTGCTGGGAATTTAGTTTCATGCTTGCGGTTCTCGCCTTGAGGGAAATAGCCGTTTAATACTGTAAGCACGCCAAATTCAGTCTCAATATCCGCCATAATCATTCGTTTTTGTGCATCTTCGCTATCAGTTGGAAAACCTTTACGCACCGCAAGCGGTTGTTTTTTGGTTAAAAGTGCCACGCCGTAGTGTCCTTTTTGCCCATGGTGGAAAACGTGGTAGCCTAAGTGATTGATTAAGTCATAAGGGAAATCTTCATCTGAAACTTTGATTTCTTGTAAGCCAATAATATCAGGTTGGTGTTTTTCGATAATGGCTTCAAGTTGATGCGGTCTAGCACGTAAGCCATTGATATTAAAAGAGATAAATTTCATAAATAGCCTTTTTCGGAATATTTTTATATATTGAACGAAATAAAAGGGCGTGTGCAACACGCCCCAGTAAATGATTGCATTATAATAATTACAACGTCATTGCCGCAATCCAACCAAACACTAACAATGGAATGTTAAAGTGTAAGAAAGTTGGTACAACCGAATCCCAAATGTGGTCGTGTTTGCCATCAGCATTTAAGCCTGATGTTGGGCCAAGAGTGGAATCTGATGCGGGTGAACCCGCATCGCCAAGTGCGGCGGCTACGCCCACGATAGACATCGTTGCAAGCGGTGAAAAACCGAAAGCCACACACAAAGGCACATAGATAGAGGTAATAATTGGTACGGTTGAGAAAGAAGAACCGATGCCCATAGTGATAAACAAACCAACAACCAACATTAAGAATGCGGCTAAACCTTTACTATCAATTGAACCACGTAAACCTTCGACCAATTCGGCAACACCACCTGTTGAATTCACCACGCTTGCATAGCCAGATGCGGCAATCATCACAAAGCCAATCATTGCCATTAAGCGTAAGCCATCTTGGAAGATGTCGTTGGATTGTTTAAGTCTAAATACGCCACCTAAAGCAAAAATCACTAAGCCAACTAAACCGCCAATAATGGTCGAATTTGTGGCTAATTGTGTCGAACAGGTTGCTATAATAGCAAAAATGCTTAACCAGATATGGAATGGTTTTACGTGTGTAACACGCTCTGCAATATCATCCGCATTTTTTTCTTGCACTTCCGCATAAGTACGTGGTTTACGATAAGAGACCAAGAAGGCAAAGAGCAAGCCTAAAATCATCCCCAATACAGGCACGAACATTGCTTTAGTCATATCCGAAGTAGTTGCGACTAAACCAAATTGCGAGCCTACATTATTGATATTTTTCACCAAAATGCTTTCTATAAAGATCTGCCCGAAACCTGCTGGAATCAACATATAAGTTGCGGTTAAACCGAAAGTTAATCCACAAGCCACCGCACGGCGGTCGATTTTAAGCTGGTTCATCACACCTAACAGCGGTGGCACCACAATCGGGATAAACGCAATATGGATCGGGATCAAGTTTTGAGATGAAATCGCAAAGGCAGTCAATACAAACAAAATGATGTATTTAAACCAAAATACGGAGCGACCAGATGGGCGTTTGCCAAAATGCGAAATCACTTTGTAAGCCAATAAATCGGTTACGCCTGATTTAGATAAAGCAACCGCAAACGCACCGAGCACGGCATAGTTCATCGCGGTTTCTGCACCTCCTCCTAAACCACCTGTAAAGCTACCGATGGTCTTCTCTAATGCTTGGAAAAGCGTGGCATTTTCGACACCGTAATTGCCGATAACCCCGCAAACCAAGGCTGCAATAATAAGTGAAATGACCACGTTAATTCGCATCAAACTTAATGCGAGTAATACAATGATCGAAATCACGACTTCGTTAGAAAACATGAAGCCTCCTTTTCGTAAATGTTTGCAAATTATGTTAAAGATTAAACTGCTTTAAATTGGATTAACCCTTCTTGTGCAAATTCGTGATCGTCTTCATCCATGACCGCACCCACAGGAATTGCTGGCATCTCTTCCTTATCAAAGGCAAGGTCGCCTTCTATGCCTTCAATCACTTGCCCGTGTTTGATATTTTTGAAATCAAATAAATTCGGATCGCAAAGGTGCGATGGTGTGACATTTTGCAAGGCACTGAACATCGTTTCAATTCGTCCAGGGTATTGACGATCCCACATTTGCAACATCTCTTTAATCACTTGGCGTTGCAGGTTAGGTTGCGAGCCGCATAAGTTACACGGAATAATCGGGAACTGTTTCGCTTCCGCGTATTTTTCGATGTCCTTCTCTTTGCAGTAAGCTAACGGACGAATCACAATTTGCTTGCCATCATCACTAATTAGCTTTGGTGGCATTGACTTTAATTTACCACCATAAAACATGTTTAGGAAGAGGGTTTCGAGCATATCATCGCGGTGATGCCCTAATGCAATTTTGGTTGCTCCAAGTTCAGTTGCAGTGCGATATAAAATCCCACGACGTAAACGCGAGCAGAGCGAGCATGTAGTTTTGCCCTCTGGAATTTTTTCTTTTACGATGCCGTAAGTATTTTCTTCCACGATTTTATATTCCACGCCGATGCTTTCTAGGTATTCAGGCAAAATATGTTCTGGGAAACCAGGTTGTTTTTGGTCTAAATTTACCGCCACCACATCAAAATGGATTGGGGCGTTGAGCTTCAAATTAAGCAGAATATCCAAGAGAGTATAGCTGTCTTTTCCGCCAGAAAGGCAGACCATTACTTTATCGCCCTCTTCAATCATATTGAAATCGGCAATGGCATTACCTACATTGCGGCGTAAACGTTTTTGCAGTTTGTTAAGGTTGTAGGTTTGTTTTTTTTCTTTGTCGGTTTGTGTTGTCATAAAAATTATTCTGTCAAAATAAAGAAAACGGCACAAGCCAAGAAATTGGCTAGTGCCATCCAAAAATTGGGGGAATTATAACTCATCAAAGTATTTATTGCCCCACGTTTTTTCTGCAAGTTGCAATAAATTTGCAAAATCCTGATAGGTCGGCACCGATTGCACGGGGCAAGCGGTTAATTTTACCTTTTCATTTACTAATTTCTGACGCAGCTCTTCATACCAACCCATTAAATGCAAAGGAAGTGGCGATTTTGACCGCTTGCCGAGAAAATATAAACCTTGATAGGGAATACTTACCGCAAAAAGGGCGGTAATTACCGAATTTACCAAAATTGATTGGCTAGGGTCTTTAAAAAAGTATTGCCACAAAATTGTAAAGCAAGCAAAAGCGGGCATCCACTTGCCTGAAAATTTAATAATCTGAATAAGGCGGTAATCGATCATAAACACGTTTAATTTCTTTTGTTGAGGATAGGTGTTTAGATAGCGTTGTCCTGATTGGAGTGTTTCGATCATAGTTTTGAATCTAAATATTGTAATGATGTTTCTTAGTAACCTTAATTGCAGGAAATGACAAGTGAAATTTACATTAATTTACAATAATGTCGTTGAACAGAAAATTAAGCTAGACATATAATATTTGGAAAATATATTCATATATATGTAAAAAATGAAATATTTCTTCACGAATAGTAGGTTTTAAAAGCAATCGGCTATTTTTGACAAAAAACTTAAGAAAAAGGAAATAAATATGAATAAGATCTACAAAGTCTTATGGAATCACTCTACTCAAAATTGGGTTGTTACATCAGAGTTATCTCGTGGGCATGTCAAGTCCTCAAGCTCAAATGAGACAAACACTCAACAAAAAAGCAAATTGCAAAAACGGATTTCTCTTCTTGCAATGGCTATAATGGGGATTTTTAGTTTACTTTCTACACCTGTAAATGCTTCTGGTGAAACACCTGTAAATGCTTCTGGTGAAACATCAAGAGATGGTGTATTGATTAGGAGCTACTTTGACAATAATGGAAATGGTAAGTATGACCCAGGTATCGATGATTTAATCAGTGAAGCTCCCCTCTATAATGGTACGAATGGTTCGAATGGTGCTGATGGTAAGAGCTCAACAGCTCCAACAATTGAAGTGGGTGAAAAAACGCCAGAAGGTGAAACCACTATTACCATTAAGAATCCTGATGGCACGAGCAAAAAAGTAATCGTGAAAGATGGTAAAGATGGTAAAGATGGTAAGAGCCCAACAATTGAAGTGGGTGAAAAAACGGCAGAAGGTGAAACCACTATTACCATTACTAATGTTGATGGCACGATCAAAACAGCCACTGTGAAAGATGGTAAAGATGGTAAAAACGCGGTAGCAGAAGTTACCAAAGAGGGTTCAAACCACGTTATTAAAATCACAGACGGTAACGGCAAAGTGACGACTACAACTGTGAAAGATGGTAAAGACGGTAAGGATGGCAAAGACGGTATTGGTTTCAATCCAGATGACGGTTTGAAATTCACGGGTAATAATGAAGTTGTGAATAACAACAAGCTTAATAGCACCGTTAAAGTGAAAGGTGAAGGCGTTTCTAAAGAGAAATCTGAGAAATTTCAGTCTGCGAAAGGTAATATCAACGTTAAATCGAATGGTAATGACACCTTAGAAGTTCAACTTACTAAAGATATTGATCTTGGTGATAAAGGATCGGTTACTACGGGTAAAACTGTGGTAAATAATGAGGGCGTAACAATCCATCATTCAGATCACAATCGAGTGGTATCAGTTACTGAGAATGGATTGAATAACGGCGGCAATCGCATTATTAATGTTGCTCCTGGTGTAAAAGGTACGGATGCTGTTAATGTTAACCAATTAAAAGGCGCTGTAACTAATATTCGTAATGATATGAATAAAATGGATAAAACTTTACGTGCAGGTATTGCTAGTTCTAAAGCAACCGGAGGTTTATATCAAGTTACTTCTCCTGGTAAATCAATGATTTCAGCAGGTATTGGTACCTATAAAGGTGAAAGTGCAGTTGCAATGGGTTATTCTCGTTTATCCGATAATGGTAAAGTTGGTGTGAAATTATCTATTGATACCAACAGTCGAGGTGATACAGGGACTGCAGCAAGTGTGGGTTACCAATGGTAATCTAGCTTATTGCTAAGCTAATCATTTAATTCAAAGCCTGAGCTCGAAAGAGTTCAGGCTTTTTTTATGTGTAATATTACTCTAAGAAATACGAAAAGCTTGTGGCAAAACTTAATGCACTTCAAGCTATCTATTGATATACTTATGAGCAATTTTTTTACTTTTTATTAACGAAAAAACAAGGATTTTTATGCCGATTAATTTTCCTCAATTATTACAAGATAGTTGGAATTTTATCCGAAATCGTCGTCAGTTTTCGCTAACAGCTATGGGATTATTGCTTGCTATTCAATTACTGGCAACCTTTGTGCTTTCTAATTTTATGGTTTCAGCTTCAGCTGTTTCATTGCTTCCCTCTCTCTTAATTGGTATTGGAAATATTTTTATTTCTGTGCTTTTAGTGCTTAATATTAACGATATTAATGTGGGCATATTCCAATCTTTTTTCCAAAATACGAGCAAAGCCTTGGCAAAACTGCTACCCGCGATTTCGCTTTACATTATTATGGTGCTGCCTCTTTCTTTCGGTATGTCGTCGATTTTATTTAGTAATATTTCAGGCAGTGGGGCAAGCATTTTTAGTTTACCCCTATCAGCAATTGGGATTTTTGTATTTGTGCGCTTAAATCTCGCTATTTATGTCTTTCTTGTTGAAAATTATCGTGTTGGACAAGCGGTCAAATTTATGTGGCAACTTGCAAAAGGCAAAATGGCAGCCCTTTTTGCTTATACATTATTAGCAAACCTATTACCAATTTTAATTACTGCTCTAGTTGGGCGTTTAGGCGATAATGTCGCAATTATGATGCTATCTTTCGTGATCTCTGCTTTTTTATCACTTTTTACCACCATTTTGGGCTTCCGTTTTTATCAAACCATTCGCCCAAAAACGGTTAATTAAGGATCAATGATGAAACAATTGCTTGAATTTATTCCTCTTATTCTTTTCTTTGTAGTGTACAAATTTTTTGGCACACAAGAAGCTGCGATTACGTTGGTCATCGCAACGCTTGTTCAACTAATTGTCCTAAAAATGCTCTATGGCAAAATTGAAAAAATGCAGCTTTTTATGGCTGGCTTTGTCGTTGTTTTCGGTGGGCTAACCGCTTATTTTAACGACGATGCCTTTTTAAAATGGAAAGTCACTCTCTTAAATGGATTATTCGGATTAGTGCTGTTAATTAGCCAATTTGTATTGAAAAATCCTATTATCAAACATCTATTGGGTAAAGAAATTTGCTTACCAGAAAACGTGTGGGCAAAACTCAATACGGGTTGGGCGATCTTCTTTATTATTTGTATGTTTCTTAACCTCTATGTAAGCCATTTTATGTCGAATGATGCGTGGTATACTTTCAAAGTCTTTGGCTTAACAGGTTTAAGTCTAGTAGCAACGATTTTAACGGGGGTGGTGGTTTACCCTCATTTACAAGAAAACCAACAGAACAAGGAATAACAAATGAAAAACGAACCTTATACAAAAAATCCTGATGGTAAGCTGATTTTACGTACACTGGCAATGCCATCAGACACCAACGCCAACGGTGATATTTTCGGTGGTTGGATTATGTCGCAAATGGATTTAGGCGGTGCGATTTTAGCCAAAGAATTGGCAAAAGGGCGTGTTGTAACCGTTACTGTCGATAAAATGATTTTCCACCTTCCTATTTCTGTCGGTGATGTGGTTTGCTGTTACGGCACATTAGTACGTTTAGGTCGCACTTCAATGCAAGTAAAAGTGGATGTGTTTATCAAACAAGTGTATGAAGGCACACGTGAACGCTTTAAAGTAACCGAAGCCTTATTCACTTATGTGGCAATTGATAAAGAGGGGAAACCTCGCCCAATTCCACGTGAAAATAACCCAGAATTAGACGAAGCATTGGCACTGTTAGAAACAAGCCAAGCCGAAGAAAAAACAAAATAAACATTTATTAACAGAAGGAAATAACGATGTATTACGTAATTTTTGCCCAAGACAACCCAAATATGTTGGAAAAACGCCTTGAAGTTCGCTCAGCTCATCTTGCACGACTTGAAAAATTGCAAGTTGAAGGCAGACTCTTAACCGCAGGCCCTAACCCGACAGAAGATGGCTCAAGTGTGACTGGCTCAACTGTAATTGCAGAATTTGATTCGCTGGCAGATGCTCAAGTTTGGGCTTCTGAAGATCCTTATGTAGAAGCTGGCGTTTACGGTGATGTGATTATTAAGCCGTTTAAGAAAGTATTCTAGTTTTGCATAATCCGCATATTTAATATGCGGATTTTATTTTTTCGATCGCGCTCGAAAATTTAAAAGAAAATTCTGCACACTTTTCTATTTCTCGGCATACTGTCTAGCAAAAACAGATTGCTATGACACTTGACCGCTTTTTCATTCTTCTTTGCCTCTCTTTCCTGCCCATTTTATGGCTGCCGCAACAGGCTTTGTTGTCTGTGATGTTGTTTGCCACACTCTTAATGCTTTACTTTGGTTTTAAACGCCAAATTTTTCCGTTTATGTTGGGCTTGGCAATGTTGTTAAGTTACGGGCAAGTTTTAAATATTGCAAATCAAGCAGAGAATTTCACCGCTTATAAAAGCTCACAACCGATTGAAATTGTTAAAATTTTAAAGCAACAAGATTATCAGACCGCAATTGGCAGGCTTACAAGCGGTCAAAATATCTATCTTAATTGGCAAGCGAAAACGCCTTTACAACTCAATGCTGTCTATCAAGCAGAGTTTAATCTTCGCCCCATTTCTGGACGAAGTAATATCGGCAATTTTGACCGTCAGCGTTGGTATTTTGCTAATCATATTGATGGGCTTGCAACCATTAGAAAAGCAGAATTGATTGATCAAACAAATTTGCCTTTTCGAACCCGATGGCTTAACCGAACTTATGAGCAAACACAATCCTTAGCAACACAAGGATTGTTACTTGCCCTTGCTTTCGGTGAACGTGCTTGGTTGAAATCAGAACATTGGCAAATTTTCCAACAAACCACCACTGCACATTTGATTGCCATTTCAGGGCTGCATATTGCTCTTGCCTTTGGTTTCGGCTTCTGGTTTGCCAAGCTAGGGCAATGGCTTATGCTCCGTACAAAATGTCGCTATGATTTTGTGCAACAAATCAGCTTTTCTTATCTGCTTCCTCACTTAATGGGCTTTGCTTTTGCGTTGAGTTACAGCTATTTGGCTGGGTTTACCATTCCAACCGTTCGAGCGATTGTTGCGATTAGTTTGGTTTTGCTTTGCCAATTCGCTCGCAGGCATTACACGCCCAGCCAATTTTGGTGGCGAATTGTTGCGATCTTGCTGATTTTAGACCCGATTACGGTGCTATCCGACAGCTTTTGGCTTTCTATTTTAGCCGTAGCAAGCCTGATTTTGTGGTATCGCTATTTCCCGCTAAAGCAGTTTGAGTGGCTTATTCCGCATTGGCTAAACCGTCCCTTTTTCAAGCCTATTTTATCGTTATTGCATCTACAAACGGGCATCTTTTTCCTTTTCTCGCCTGTACAATTTTTCTTTTTTGAAGGCTATTCGCCGCTCGGCTTTGTAGCCAATTTATTGATTGTTCCATTTTACAGCCTTGTGCTTGTACCGATTATTCTATTTACTCTTTTAACGGATAATCTGCTTCACACTTGGCAATTAGCGGACTGGTTAGCGCAATTTAGCTTATGGTTAATTGAACCGCTTTCTCATTCTTGGATAACACTTTCTTTGCAAAACCAATGGCATTTGCTGGCGTTTAACGTGCTGATTTTGGTGGGAATTTATGCCAAAAGCTGGATGAAATCTTGGCAATTTTTTGCCAAATTCAGCACGATTTTAGCCTCTATTTATCTAGCGGGGCTTTGCTACCTGAAAAAAGATCATTACATTGAATGGGTTACTTTTGATATTGGTCAGGGTTTGGCTCAAGCCTTGATTTACCAAGATACAAGCGGTCAAAAACAGGCAATTTTTTACGATACGGGGGCAAGTTGGGGAGAAGGTTCGCAACGCAATTCAATGGCAAATTTAGAAGTATTGCCGTATTTAAAACGCAATAATATTCAAATTAAAGCGATTTTTATCAGCCATGATGATAACGATCACTCTGGCGGCGTTGCCGAGCTGCTGGCTGAATACCCTAAAGCTCAGCTCTTTTCAAGTGGGCAGACGGCTTATGCTCAGCGTATCTCAGAGCCTTGTGTTGCGGGCAGAGAATGGTTATTTGACAGTATAAAGCTGACCGCAATTTTCCCTGAACAAATCACAAAGCGAGCAGAAAACCAACATTCTTGCACTTTATTAGTCGAAATAGACCGCTTGAAATTGCTTTTTACGGGCGATGCAGGCGTAGAGCAAGAGCGAATTTTTTCTCCGATAATTGGAAAAATCGATTTCTTACAAGTCGGGCATCATGGTAGTAAAACAAGCACAGGTGAGATTTTAGTGGCAACAACCAAACCTAATATTGCGGTGATTTCAGTTGGGCGTTGGAATGCGTGGAAAATGCCGAATAAAAATGTCGTCGAACGACTAGAAAAGCATGGCGTGCAGATTTTAGATACATCCAAAGTGGGTATGGTGAAGATTATTTTTGAGGAAGGAAAATATCAGATAAAAACAAGCCGAACACGAAGTTCGGCTTGGTATCAAGGTTATTTTAATCACAACCGTAAGGATTAGTTCATTATAAAACGCCTTGTTCTAGCATCGCGGTTGCTACTTTTTTGAAGCCTGCGATGTTTGCACCGTTTACATAGTTTACATAACCGTCTGCTTCTGTACCGTTTTCCACACAGTTTTCGTGGATTGCACTCATAATGCCGAATAAGCGTTGATCCACTTCTTCACGACTCCAAGATAAACGGATGGCGTTTTGGCTCATTTCTAAACCTGAAGTTGCTACACCACCTGCATTTGCCGCTTTACCTGGTGCGTAAAGGATTTTTGCTGCGATGAACACTTCCACACCTTCTAATGTGGTTGGCATATTCGCACCTTCTGCTACACAGATACAGCCGTTTTTCACTAACTCTTTCGCGGCTTCGCCATCTAATTCATTTTGGGTTGCACACGGAAGAGCGATATCACATTTCACGCCCCAAGGTTTTTGACCTTCGAAGTATTGAATGCCTTGCTCTGCTGCATAAACTGATAAACGTTCACGGCGTTCATTTTTAAGCATTAATAAATCCGCTAATTGTTTTTCAGTCATACCTGAATCTGGGAATAACACATAGCCATTTGAGTCTGAAACCGTTAATACTTTCGAGCCTTTTTGGATTGCCTTTTCCGCAGCATATTGTGCTACGTTACCCGAACCAGAAATCACCACACGTTTGCCTTCAAAGCCTTGACCGCGTGTTGCTAACATCGCATCAGCAAAGTACACAGCACCGTAACCTGTCGCTTCAGGACGAATTAAGCTACCGCCCCAAGTTAAGCCTTTACCTGTTAATACGGAAGCAAATTCGTTGCGTAATTTTTTGTATTGACCATACATATAGCCGATTTCACGACCGCCCACACCGATATCGCCAGCTGGTACGTCTGTGTCTGCTCCGATGTGGCGAGATAATTCAGTCATAAACGCTTGGCAGAAACGCATGACTTCCGCGTCAGATTTTCCTTTCGGATCGAAGTCAGAACCACCTTTACCGCCACCCATTGGTAATGTCGTTAATGCGTTTTTGAAAACTTGTTCAAAAGCTAAGAATTTTAATACGCCTAAATCCACAGTTGGGTGGAAACGGATACCGCCTTTATAAGGACCAATCGCAGAGTTCATTTGTACGCGATAACCACGGTTCACTTGCACGTTACCTTTATCATCCACCCAGGTTACACGGAAAGTAATTACACGTTCAGGCTCAACAATACGCTCTAAAATACCGTGTTTAGTATATTGCGGATTTTTTGCAAGGAACGGCGCTAAAGAACCGAAAACTTCTTCAACCGCTTGGTGGAATGGTGCTTGGTTAGGATCACGTTGTTTGATTTTTTGGAACAGTGCGTTTAAATCGCTCATGATGTACTCCTGTGTAAAGATAGTTTAAATTTGTTAAGGATGTTGTGTTTTGGAATGGCTCGCAATGTATCAAAACTTTTTTTGCTTGAAAAGAGGGATAATAAAAAATAATGTAATAAATTAGAAAAATTAGGTTTAAGTGATTGTTTTTTGAACTTAAAGCATATTGAAATGGTTTAAAAGGAGCCTTTTTAAGCAAAAATAAGGGAGGAAAATAAATTTTATAAATAGAAATTTTATGATTAAAAATTCTAATGTTTAATTTTAGCAAAAAGAAAGCGGTCATTTTCTTACAACGTTTTGTAGAAATCTAACCGCTTATCATTTATTGTGCTTTTTTTTCAACTACTTTCTGATTTTTAATATCATCAAGTTTAATATCTGTCACAATACCTTTATTATCAAAATAAACTAACAGAGTGCGTTGGATGGGATCATTATGCCCTTCGCGTTTGATGAAAACATAATCCCAACGATTTTCTGCAAAAACATCTCTTAACACAGGTGTACCGAGTAAATATTGCACTTGAACTTGATTCATCCCAATTTGTAACTGATCAATTTTATCTTGCTCTAAATAGTTACCTTGAGGAACATCAATGCGATAAACCACTTTTTTTACTGTTGAACAAGCTGTAACGCCCATCGCAAGTAAAATTATCGCTAAAAGAGATTTCATTTTCATATCAATACCTTAATAAATTGAAATTTGTCCAGATCATACCGAAATTGGCTGAAAAAAACTATCATTTATTGCGTTCAAGTTGATCACGCAAGTTTACGGGTAATCCTTTGATTGTTAAAGTGTCATTTAGTTCATCCCAAATTAAACGCTCACCTAATAATTCTGCATTAAAACTAATTGTTACCCCTTTACCTGAACCTGAATATTTGGTTAAGCCTTTTAAAGCACTACGAACTGGTGGGATAGACTCTTCCAAACCATACTCTTTTTCTTGAGTAAATTGAGCAAAATTTAACTCATTTAAGGTTGGTAAAGATTCGGCAAGCTCGTTGATCGCAATCTCTTCACCTTGATTGATTTGTCCTTTGCAATATTCAAATGCTTGTTTTTTAACTTCGCGAGTTTGTGGTACTGAAAGCTCGCCTTGTTCGCAGAAATCGTTTACCGCTTGCAATAAAGTTTGGTTTTGAACCTGTGGGTTTAACCCTTCTTCCGCACTTAAGAAATCCATAAAGAAATCAGCAACTTTACGCCCTACACGACCTTTAATAAAGGTAAGATAACGGTTTGAGGTGGCATTAATGCTAAGTTCCGTTAAGTTAATTCGGCAAGCAATATCGTATTGAGTGATGTCTAAATATTGAGTGCTTTTTACATCTAAATGGTCATCTACCAAGATGGAAGAACGGCTATCGATTAACGCAATAAAGAGATAATCAGTCGCTAAAAAATTATATCGACAGAGAATAAAAGTCCCGCCTGAAGCAAAAGGATATTTCGCTAATTCAGTCGCTAACATATTAGCAGATTGATGGCTAAATGCTAGAAAATCAGTCTCTTTTTCCAGAAAACGATTAAGCTGTTGTGCAAATACAGATTCTCTCTTGAACACACCATAGCCTTTTGCTTTACTCTGATAGGCTTGGTGTAATTGCAACATCATTTGCTCGGCAGCAGGACTAATAGGCAGTAATTCCTCACGCAATACCGTTTTGAGTTCCACATTCTCTCTTTCAACGTGATGCTGAATTTGGTGTAAAACAATTTCTTCTAAATTTATGCTCATAAAATCGGCTCTCTTCTTTTCTGTTTATTAAAATTTACGCACAAATAGGAATAATATTAAAATGAGCTGACTGACTTGCTTTCCATAAATCATAGTTTGCTTGTTGATAAAGCCAGCTCTCTGCAGATGGGCTATTTTCACCAAGCCATTGATGCAAACGAAGTGCCATATCTGCACTAATTCCCATTTTTCCATTAAGCAAGCGAGAAAGTGTTACTCTATTTACACCAAGTTGTTTGGCTGCCTCTGTCACTGTAAGCCCAAGTTCAGGCAAAATATCTTCTTTTAAAACTTCCGCTGGATGCGGCGGATTAAACATACGCATCATATTTCCTCTAATGATAATCTTGATAACTAACAACTTCAGCATGACCTCTTTCAAATTTAAAGGTCATGTGCCAGTTTTCCATTTACTTTTACAGACCAGCATCCTGCTAAATTCCCACTTAATTGGTGAAGCACCCAACCAGGTAAATTCATGTCGTTGGGTGTTTGGGTGCTATCAAGTCGAGCTAATATCCTTGCTAATTTTGACTTATTGACAACTTGAATACCTGCAGTTGAGCCTGTTAAGAAATACTCCAGTCCTTTATGCTTAAATGAAATAATCATTATTATCCTATCTTCTTACTTATTGTAGCCTGTTATGCAACAGCTGCAAATAAAAAAGAGATATTTTCTCTGTTTTAAAATAGAATTTTTTAGCATAAAATCGTATCGCTTATTTATTTTATTAAGATTAAGGAAATACTATGACTAAAGTCATTCACACAGAAAATGCCCCTGCGGCTATCGGACCTTACGTACAAGCGGTTGATTTAGGTAATCTTGTTTTCACATCAGGCCAAATCCCCGTTAATCCTAAAACAGGTGAAGTGTCGGCAGATATTACCGAGCAAGCACGCCAAGCGCTCGAAAATGTTAAAGCCATTTTAGAACAAGCAGGTTTGAGTGTTGCAAACATCATCAAAACAACGGTTTTTGTGAAAGATTTAAACGACTTCGCAACTGTAAATTCTGAATATGAAAAATTCTTCCGTGAAAATAATCACCCTGCATTCCCTACTCGCTCTTGCGTAGAAGTAGCTCGCTTACCAAAAGATGTTGGCTTAGAAATTGAAGCGATTGCTGTTCGTCCATAAGCTTACAAGCGGTTGTTTTTTCAAAATAAAATACAGAAATAAAAAGGGAGTGCGAATG
Organism: Pseudohaemophilus paraphrohaemolyticus; assembly: GCF_003253115.1. Classification (GTDB taxonomy): domain Bacteria; phylum Pseudomonadota; class Gammaproteobacteria; order Enterobacterales; family Pasteurellaceae; genus Haemophilus_A; species Haemophilus_A paraphrohaemolyticus_A. Next base: position 138,550 of record NZ_QEQF01000002.1, read on the forward strand.
AACGCTATTTATCCAGATTGGCAAGCACCGAAAAATATTAAAGCTCTCACGACCGTCAGAACGGGCGGTGTAAGTCTTCCGCCATTTGATAGCTTTAATTTAGGCGATCACGTTTGTGATGACCCCAAAGCAGTGCAACAAAATCGCTCTTTGCTAGTGGATAAATTTGACTTACCTCATCCGCCTCTTTTTCTCACACAAACTCACAGCACGAAAGTTATTGAGTTACCTTTTACGGGAAGCAATGTTGAGGCTGATGCGGTTTACACCCAACAAGCGAATCAAGTTTGCTTAGTAATGACCGCAGATTGTTTGCCTGTACTCTTCTTCAACAAAGAAGGCACAGAAGTTGCAGCAGCTCATGCAGGTTGGCGAGGTTTATGTGATGGTATTTTGGAAGAGACTGTCTCAAAATTTAAATGCCCAACTTCTGATATTATTGCTTGGCTAGGTCCCGCTATCGGACCAACCGCTTTCCAAGTAGGTGAAGAGATTATCGAACAATTTTGTGCCTTTGATTCTAATGCTAAACTAGCCTTTAGACCTGATCTCACTACAAGCGGTAAATTTCTCGGCAATCTTTACCAACTAGCGACTCAACGCTTAAACAGGCTCGGCATTACCGAAATCTCAGGCGGAGGACATTGCACTTACACAGAGCAAGATAAATTTTTCTCCTACCGCCGAGATAAGCAAACGGGTAGAATGGCATCTCTTATTTGGATTGAGTAGTTGCTTACTTTTTAAACGAACAAGCCGAAAAAGATAGACGAAATCAGTACTTTCTTTTATAATCTAAATCTCTTTCAATCCCCCCTTAGCTCAGTCGGTTAGAGCAGGCGACTCATAATCGCTTGGTCACTGGTTCAAGTCCGGTAGGGGGGACCATTTGATTTTCTCTTCTTTTATCAATTCTTGATTCACTTATAAATTAGTCATTATTAAATTAGTTATTATGTATCTATATGCCTTTCATACTGCTAGGTAATAAAAAAGGACACCAACAGGTGCCCTAATTTTATCTAAACTTTAAATTAAAGTGCAGATTTTGCTTTTTCAACTAATGCAGCGAATGCTACTTTGTCGAATACAGCGATGTCAGCTAAGATCTTACGGTCGATTTCAACAGACGCTTTTTTCAAGCCGTTGATAAATTTGCTGTAAGATAAACCGTTTTGACGTGCTGCAGCGTTGATACGTGCAATCCATAATTGACGGAATTGACGTTTACGTTGACGGCGGTCACGGTATGCATATTGACCAGCTTTAATTACTGCTTGGAACGCAACGCGATAAACACGTGAACGCGCACCATAATAACCTTTAGCAGCCTTAAGAACTTTCTTATGGCGTGCTCTTGCAATAACACCACGTTTTACACGAGCCATTATTTAATCTCCTAATGTATATTTAAAAACTAAAATTCACTAAAGTACGTCTTCACGCAAACGCTTATGCGTATGGTAAACACGCTACTACTAATACTTGGTCTGCTTTCGCTACCATTGATTTGTGGCGTAAGTGACGTTTACGTTTAGTGGTTTTCTTAGTCAAAATATGACGTAAGTGAGATTGTTTACGTTTGAAACCGCCTGAAGCTGTTTTCTTGAAACGCTTAGCAGCACCACGTACTGTTTTAATTTTAGGCATTGTTTTAAAAACTCCGCATTGTTTTGTTAATCATTAGTAATCAGGCGAATATTATTGCTAACATTACTTGTAAAGCACTGATTACATCTCAAGCAATAAATATTATTGCATTATCTAAAGTGATTTAGGCTGCGTAGTGTGCCTGCTATCATCTTTGTTTTCCGATACAGAAAACGGGGAAATTCTACAGAAATATTAAGCGTTCTGCAAGCGGTTATTTTAGAAATAAAAAATGCAACCTATTGGTTGCATCTCCTTTATCTTAACTATTTTTTCTTAGGTGCGATAACCATAACGGCTTGACGACCTTCTAATTTACCTGGTGCTGATTCAACTGCTGCAATTTCTGCGGTATCTTGCTTAACGCGTTCTAACACGTCTAAACCGATATCTTGATGGGCCATTTCACGACCACGGAAACGCACGGTAATTTTTACTTTATCGCCATCTTCCAAGAAACGCATAATGCTACGTAATTTAACTTGATAGTCGCCTTCATCTGTACCTGGACGGAATTTGATTTCCTTCACTTGAACGACTTTCTGTTTTTTCTTCTGCTCTTTTGCTGCTTTCTCTTTCTCATAAATGAACTTACCGTAGTTCATAATACGACAAACTGGCGGTTCAGCATTCGGGCTGATTTCTACTAAGTCTAACTCAGCTTCTTCCGCTCTCGCTAAAGCATCTTGAATTGACACGATACCAACTTGCTCGCCATTTTCATCAGTTAAGCGAACTTCCTTCACGCCACGGATTTCTTCGTTAAGACGGTGAGCGCGATTTGACTGAACACGTTTTACAGGTTTAATAGTATTATTCCTCTAGTTAGTTTATATGTAAGCTGCATCAAAGCAGATTTTGTTTAAATCGTTTGCCTTTTAAGACAAAAACGGGCGAAATTCTAGCGGATCTAAATTGATTATGCAATAGTCAATTGTTTGAGCCTCGAAAACTTATAGCAAAAATGGCATTTAAGCGCAAGGCTCGCTATAATAAGTCGTTCTAATTTGAGGTTTTTATGAATTTACAGTGGCAAAAATATCCGCACAACGCGAGAAAACTTTTTAAACTCACTATCCCCATTTTTATCTCCCAACTTTCCGCTTCGGGGATGGGACTTGCAGATATTGTAATGGCAGGCTTAGTCAGCGATGATGATGTATCAGCGATTGCGGTAAGTAACTCGATTTATTTCCCCCTTTTTCTCTTTGTGCTCGGCTTACTCAATGCGATTACGCCAACCGTCTCTTATTTAAATGGTTCGAACCAACGCCACCTTATCGCTCACCAAGTGCGACAGGGCTTTTGGCTTGTACTGACTATATCCATTCCGCTGATTTTGATTTTCTGCAATAGCCATCTGATTTTGGATTATATGCATACGCCCGAATCGTTTTCTAGCAAATCACAGCAATATTTGATGATTATGGCAATCGGCATCGTGCCTGCCTTGCTTGCTATCAATCTTCGTTGTATGAATGACGGCTTGTCGAACCCAAAACCTGCGATGATCATTACCTTCTTCGGCTTATTGCTGAATATTCCGCTCAACTACATCTTTATTTTCGGTAAATTAGGCTTGCCTGAAATGGGCTCGGTCGGTTGTGGGGTAGCAACTGCTATCGTCAACTGGGTGATGTTCTTGATGATGTTTTACTATTGCTACACTAACAAATCACAACGCGACATTGGCTTATTCAGCAAATGGATGGAAATGCCAAGCGGTCAAACTTTGCTAAAAATTTGCAAACTCGGCTTACCCATCGGCTTTGCGACTTTCACCGAAGTGATGCTGTTTTCCACCTCAGCACTTTTCCTTTCACCATTAGGTGCACAAGTAGTGGCAAGCCATCAAGCCGCATTACAAACCAGCTCGCTCTTTTTTATGATTCCAATGTCATTTAGCATTGCAACGACGATTGTAATCGGGCAAACTTTAGGACAAAAACGCTTAGACGATGCAAAAGTGTTAAGTTATCACGCCCTGCTTACAGGCTTAGTTTTTGCAACGATGGCGGCGGTAGTTATTGTGTTGCTCGACCAATACATTCCACTTGCTTTTACACGCGATCCGATTTCGATTTCGATTGCTGCTCACTTACTCTTATTTGCAGCGGTTTACCAAATCCCCGACGCACTCCAAGCCGTTGCGAATGGGGTATTACGTGGCTACAAGCACACGCAACCGATTTTATATGTCACCATTATCTGTTATTGGATTGTCGGCATGCCGCTCGGCTATCTTCTTGCCAGAACGGATTTTATTACTGAACCGATGGCGGCACAAGGCTTCTGGACAACATTTTGTATTAGCTTAAGCCTTGCAAGCGGTCTATTAATTTGGCAAATTAGCAAAATTCAGAAAGTGCCGCACGAAGTGTTAATTCAGAAATTGGAACGGATAAAATAATCTATGCAAACGCTCAACCCTCTCACACTTCCGCTTAACTGTGCCAGCCTGATTGAAGCCTCGGCTGGCACGGGCAAAACACATACGATTAAAAACCTCTATCTTCGTTTATTACTGGGCATCAGCCACGATGGTGAACCACTAGAACCATTAACAGTTGAACAAATCTTAGTAGTAACTTTCACCAAAGCGGCAACTGAAGAACTTAAAGACCGTATCCGCCAAAATATTCAAGATTGCTACGCCTATTTTTCGGCAAAACTCACCGAGCAAGCGGTGAAAAATGATGATTTTTTTGCAGAACTTTTCGAGAAAGTCGAAAAGAAAGAGGAAGCGTTGCTCCGCTTGCGAATTGCCGAGCGAGAGATTGATTTGGCGAGTGTGTTTACCATTCACAGCTTCTGCCAAAAGATGCTCTATCAATTTGCATTCGATTCGGGTATCAGTTTTGAGTTTGAACTGCAAAAAAACGAACAGCAATTGCTTGAACGTCTTGCCCAAGAAGTGTGGCGTGAGCAGTTCTACCCGATGAATTTGAGCGAAACAAGCATTGTTGCGGATGAGCTCAAAACACCACAAGATGCATTGGATGCGGTGCGAGCTTATCTGACAGAAACTTTGCCTGAGTTAAACGACGATCAACAAGGCATTAACCAACCTTTTGCCGAGCATTTAAAAGCCTATCAACAATTATTGGCCGAAGTTCGCCAATATTGGCGTGCCAACCGTGAGGAAATTGTAAGCCCAATCATCAATGAACTGGATAAAAAATATAAAACTGGCGTGAAAAAAGCATTAAATCGCCGCTCATATCAAATGCGTTATGTGGAAAATTGGTTAAAATCAGTAGACGAGTGGGCAGAAAGTGAAGCCATTTATTTCCCCGCAGAGCATTTTTCACGCTTTTGCCAAACAAGCCTTATTGAAAAAGCAGAAGAGGGAGCAGAACCGCTAACATCAACGCATTTCGCAACTAATCAAGCATTTTTGACCTCTTATCAAAGCCAATTCGAAGCAAAGCAGAAATCAATCTTGCTTTATCAATTCTTAATGCATTTGCGGGAAAAATTGGCTAATTATAAAGCTACACATCCTGAAAAAAGTTTTGATGACTTGCTGATTGTGCTCAATCAAGCCTTAAAAAACACCCGTGGCAAGCAGTTGGCAAGCCAGATCCGCCAACAATATCCGTTTGCGATGATTGACGAATTTCAAGACACGGACCAAACCCAATATGAAATCTTTAGCCAAATCTATATGGCAGAAGAGGCTCAAAATCAGGGCTTTATTATGATTGGAGATCCCAAACAGTCGATCTATAAATTCCGTGGGGCGGATATTTTTACCTATTTGAAGGCCTCGGAGCAAGCGGATGAAAAACGCACTTTAGATAAAAACTGGCGTTCTTTGCCGAAGGTTGTTGAAGCAGTAAATCAGATTTTTACCTTCCCAGAAAATAGCGGAAATCATCCGTTTTTATATCAAGGCATTCCATTTCAAGCGGTAAAAGCCAAAACGCCAGAGGCAGAATTAATCGGTAGTGAAAATGTGGTTTGCTATTTGCAGCCTGAATTTAACGAGAATGAGGCGGCTGAACATTGTGCCGATCAAATTCAGAAACAATTAATGGCGATGCAAGCGGGTGAAATTTACCTAAAAGATGCAAAAGACAGTAGTCAAATTCGCTTGGAGGCGAAAGACATTGCGATTTTGGTGCGAAGCAATAATCAGGCCAAATTGATGAAACGTGCTTTAGCTAAACGAGGTTTGAAATCTGTTTTTCTCTCTGAGCGTAGCCGTGTTTATGAGAGTGAAGTTGCACCAGAATTAGCGTGGGTATTAAAAGCCTGCCTAAATCCGTATCAACAGAAAACCTTGCTTTGTGCCTTGGGTTCGAGCTTGTGGGGCTTAACCGCACAAGAGATTTATCAGCTCAAAAATGATGAGCAGCAATGGGAAAACTATGTTGATAAATTTGTTCATTATCAACAGATTTGGCAATCGCAAGGCGTGCTACCGATGTTGCATCAACTGTTCTTGCAAGAAGGTGTGATCGAACGATTGAAAGCGCGAGCAAATGCGGATCGTTTATTAACTGACCTCTTCCACCTTGCGGAAATTTTACAATCGGCAATGCAAGAGGTGGAAAATGAGAGTGCCTTAGTACGTTGGTATGAACAGACGTTAAACGATGCCAAAAATGGCGACGACACTCATACTTTGCGTTTAGAAAGCGAAGAGGCTTTGATTAAAATTGTGACCATTCACGGCTCCAAAGGATTGCAATATCCTGTCGTTTGGCTACCATTCATTGGTAAAAACAGCACCAGCGTAAAAGCCTCCGCACTTTCCATTTACCACGATGAAAATGCACAAAAGCAGTGGGATTTTGGCAGAAAAGATGACGCAATTAAACAACTTAAAAATCAAGCGGAATATGCCGAAGATCTGCGCTTGCTCTATGTTGCTTTGACCCGTGCCGAGTCACAACTGAATTTGATTTTGCCTACTCAATTTGGCAAAGGCTGGAACAGCGTACATTATTTGCTGAGCAACGGCAAAATTGGTTTAAAAGAGGCAGAAACAAGCATCCATACGGAAACTTATTTTGCAGAGAAAGGGCTAAATTGTGCGTTACAAACGCTTGCTGAAACAGCTGAAGAACATTTTTGGTCGCCGGAGCAAGAGACAACCTCATTGTTACAAGTGCGTGAATTTAACCACACGATCCCGACAAATCAAGGGCAGATCACGAGTTTTAGTGCATTAAGCAACTATAATGAGTGGGCATTAGAAAATTATCACAATACTCAAACAGATTACCTCACTGAAATTAGTGATTTTGCACAAGATTACGATAATCAGACCGCTTACAGCGAGCCATTAGTTGAGGTAGGCATTGAACAAGCGGGCGATTTTGTGGAAGAAACTGCAAATGGTTTGAACGCTTACCAATTCCCGCATAGCACCAAAGTGGGGAACATTTTGCACCGTTTTATGGAGCATTGCGACTTCCAACAAGCGGTTAAAATTGAAGATATTTTGCCAATTTGCGAACAGCTCAATTTAGATGAAGAGTGGCAAGCACCCGTGCAACACTGGATAGAACAAGTCCGCACTACACTATTTGCGGAGAATTTAGCATTAAGCGATCTTACCAATGAATATCGCTTAAATGAATGGCAATTCTTCTTACGCCTAAAAAATGAAGAGGGCTTACGCAAACTCAATCAGCTATTACAAGAACAGAGTGACTTGGCTCGTCAATTACCACCATTGCGATTACCGCAACTTTCAGGCTATGTGCGCGGTTTTATAGACTGTATTGCCAAAGCAAATGGCAAATTTTATGTAATTGATTATAAATCAAACTTCTTAGGCTATTTGCCGCAAGATTACCGCCAAATACGCCTTGCGAAAACAATAGGGCAATATCGCTACGATTTACAATACTTGCTCTACACCCTCGCGGTACATCGCTACCTACGTGCTCGCTTAGGTGAGAGTTACGACTACGACCGAGATTTTGGTGGCGTTGCCTATTTATTCTTGCGCGGAATGAACGGTGAGCCGAACAGCGGTGTGTATTTCGATAAACCGAACAAGGCATTGATTGACGGAATGGATTTGTTGTTTAGTTAATATATAAAGGGCAGTTTGACATAACCAAACTGCCCTTGTTTCTAGTTTTTACGTCTCATCACCGCCAATGCCACAATCAACGTACTCAAACTATAAAGCACCGTATTGCCCCATAAACTAAAAGGCGTTTGACTGATTACAGGCGAAATTTGAGCGGTAAGCACACCTTTTTCAAACTGTGGTAACTGCTGAATAACTTTGCCGTTTGCATCCACTATTGCGGTAATTCCCGTATTAGCAGAGCGAAGAAGTGGTTTGCCAAGCTCTAAAGCACGCATTCTTGCCATTTGGAAATGTTGCCACGGACCAATTGAGGTGCCGAACCACGCATCATTCGTGATGGTTAAAAGATAATCGGCATTGTGTGCTTTTTGATTTTGCTGCACTTGATCACCAAAGATAATCTCATAGCAAATCGCTAAATTAAAACGAGCATTTTTTGAGTGCAATTCAGGCTGAACAAAGTCACCTTGCGATAAATTGATTGGCAGAATAAAGACCTCACGCATCCAATCTAATACCGAACCAAAAGGCACGTATTCGCCAAAAGGCACGAGATGATGCTTTTTATAGCGAGGTGCTTGTTCAGCATCATAAGGTTGTTCATTCAGTAATAACGCACTGTTAAAGAGTTGATTTCGATTATCTTGATAAAGCGTGCCGATAATAATGTCACTTTGGCTTTCCATCGCAGCGTTTTGCATCGAATTAAGCAACGATGAAATCTGATTTTCCAATGCGGGAATTGCCGATTCAGGCAGAATAATCACTTCACTTTTTCCAAGCAATGGACGAATAAGATCCACATAGGTTTGCACCGAATAGTTGAAATGATCTGGGTCCCATTTCATTTTTTGTTCAATATTGCCTTGCACAAGGCTCACGGTAAGCGGTTGTTTTTCAGCATCAATTTGCCAGAAATTGCCAAAACGTGTGGCAAAGCTGACCGCTATGAGCAATGCAAAAGTCGCCATCGGTTTGATTTTCCGATTTTCTTTCAAAATAAATTGAACAAGATAAGTAGCAATCACAATAATGAAGAAAGTAATACCTTCTACGCCAAAAGTCGGAGCGATATGGGCAAAAGGGCTATCAACTTGACTATAACCGAGCTGAAGCCACGGGAAACCAGTGAGAACGACGCCACGGAGATATTCTGTTCCAGTAAAAAGGCTTGCAAGCACAAACGGATTTTTCAGCTTAAATTTATGCACGCCCCAAGTAAATAGCAAGTTATAAAGTGCTAAATAGCAAGCTAGCAGAAGAACTGCAAGATAGCTAATGACCACAGGCACGCCGCCAAATTGGATCATACTCACGTGAATCCAATTTACGCCAATGCCAAAATAACCAATCGACCAAGCAAAAGTTGCCCACAATGCGGTATTTCGTTGTGATAAAGTGGCCGACCAGATTAAGCCAAAAGTGGAAACAAAAGCGATAATCCAGTAATCAAAAGGGGAAAAAGCAAGTGTGCCGATCGATCCAAAGAGAAAACTGATGATACAAGCGGTTAAAAATGGGGGATTTTTTACGAAATTTGACATATAACGTAGGGCGGACTTTAATCCGCCAATAGGTAAGTTAAATAAAAGGCGGACTGAAGTCCGCCCTACGCATTATTGCTATTATTCTTCAGCTTCTATCTGACGACTTTCCATTTGTTCTAATTGCTCGTCTGAAACGGTTACACGCAATTGAATCAAGCGGCGATTGTCTGCAGAAGTCACTTTTACATTCATCTGTTCAAGCTCAAGCTGCTCACCGCGTTGTGGCAAGTGTCCGAAGGCTTGCATGACTAAACCGCCGAAGGTATCTACCTCTTCATCCGTAAATTCGGTAGCGAAAAACGCATTGAATTTTTCAATATCCGTTAAGGCAGAAACGGCATAAGTATGGCGAGAAAGCTGGCGGATTGGCTCGACTTCTTCTTCATCGAACTCATCTTCAATATCGCCTACAATTTGCTCTAAAATATCTTCGATGGTGACCAAGCCAGACATCGCACCGAACTCATCGACCACCAATGCCATATGGAAGCGTTCCGAGCGAAACTCTTTGAGCATTCGATCCACGCGTTTACTCTCTGGCACAATTACTGCAGGGCGAAGAATGGCTTCCATATTAAATTCTTCTGCATCAGAACGGAGATATTTGAGTAGATCTTTAGCAAGCAAAATTCCCTGAATGCTATCTTTGCCATCATCTAAAATCACAGGGAAACGAGAATGGGCAGATTCAATAATAATATCCACGCAAGCTTCAAGCGGCAGTTTGGAATCAATCGAAATAATCTGTGGGCGTGGGATCATAATATCACGCACACGAAGTTCGGAAATTTCCATCACTCCTTCAATCATCTCTTTGGTATCGCTGTCGATCAACTCATTTTCGACTGAATCGCGGATTACTTCCACCAAATCCTCACGGTTTTTAGGTTCTGTTTGAAAAATGCCTAAAAACGACTGAATTAAATTCTTTTTCTCTGTTTTTTCTATTGAGCCGAGGCCCTGATGTTCATCATTCATAATTATTCCTGTTAAAAATTAGCGTGATTTTCCCACAAAAATAACGCTTTGATAATAAATTTATTTCTATTTTATTTAATTTAGCATAGCATAGGCATAACTTTTTTCAAATCCATTGTAATTTAAGGAAGTATTATGAAATTAGCAAAATTGATGATGACTACCACCGCTTGTTTAGCGGCAACTTTTGCGACAGCAGGCACGTTAAAAACCCCTAATACCGTGGAAATGTTAGCCTTAGATGGTCAGTCGGTAAAACGTTGGGAAGATGTCCAAATTAACGATAACAAAACACACCAAGTGGTGGTGAGCGTAGGAGACATTGTTGATGGTAAATATTTCTCAATGAATCCAATCGTATTAACTTTTGAGGGAACACCTGAAGAAATGACACTTGTTGTGCCTCAATTCCGCTCATCTCACGATGTGAATAAATTTCAAGCTAATCCGACCTTTAAAATTCAAACTGCAGCTGGTAAAGAAATTCCCTTTAAACAAGATATGTTAAAAGGAGAAGGTTTCGCTCCAAATAGCCGAATTGAAGATAACCTTGCCAAATATAATGCTGGCAAAGGCGTAGCAGCTGTGCCAGAATTTGTAAATGCGACTTTTGAAGCAAAAGGTCAAATTGTGGTAGAAACCAAAAATATTAAAGAAGAACAATTGCAATTACTCTTCTCTAAAGCTGATAAAGAAACCCAAAAACGTTTCTTAGACTGGGCGAAGAAAAATGTAAAATAATTTACAAAATCATTTAATAACGAAAGACATAGTGTAGTGCTATGTCTTTATTTTTTGGCTAAAGCCGATTAGAATAAAAAGTCCTTTTAACAATTCATTAGGACTTATATGCAAACTCTTCTCAAACTTACACAATTCGTCAGTAAAACCTTCGCACTCTGGGCGATCGTTTTTGCTGTTCTTGCGTTCTACTTCCCCGCTGAATTTAAAATCTTCGCGCCTTACATTCCTTACTTATTAGGCTTGGTAATGTTTGGTATGGGCATCACGCTTACCTTCAATGATTTCGGTGAAGTGGCAAAACACCCAAAATCAGTTGCGATTGGCGTAGTTGGACAATTTGTGATTATGCCCTCTATCGCTTTTGTTCTCGCTAAAGCCTTTGACTTACCACCTGATTTAGCCGTTGGTGTGATTTTGGTTGGTTCTTGCCCTGGTGGTACATCTTCAAATGTAATGACTTACCTTGCTAAAGGAAATACAGCACTTTCTGTTGCTTGTACAACGATTTCAACATTGCTTTCGCCATTATTAACACCTGCAATTTTTTACGTTCTTGCCAGCCAATGGTTAGAAATTGATGCATCCGCAATGTTCTTATCCGTATTAAAAATGGTGCTTTTTCCAATCTTCTTGGGGCTAGTTGTGCGTGCATTATTTAAGAAAACAATTGAACAAGCCAGCCAAACCATGCCGTTAGTGTCAGTTATTTCAATCGTATTGATTTTGGCGGCTGTCGTCGCGGTAAGCAAAGATAAGATCGTAGAATCAGGCTTGTTGATTTTTACTGTAGTGGTATTGCACAACTGTTTAGGCTATTTAATCGGCTACTGGGCAGCTAAACTCTTTAAATTAAATGTCGCTGATAGCAAAGCAATTGCCATTGAAGTAGGGATGCAAAACTCGGGTTTAGGCGCCGCATTAGCTGCCGCACATTTCAATCCAATTGCTGCTGTACCAAGTGCTTTATTTAGTTTCTGGCACAACGTTTCAGGGCCAATTCTGGCGAATATTTTCTCAAATATGAGAAATGAGAAATAATAGATATATATAATATTGTTATTTAAGAAAAAATAAGGCATTGTTTTCATCACAATGCCTTCCTTTTTTACGCTACTTTCGCCATTTCAAACTCAATCAACATCATTAAAATGTGGATGACTTTGATATGGATTTCTTGCGTGCGGTCTGCATAACGGAAGTGTGGTACGCGAATTTCAATATCCGCAAGACCTGCCATTTGACCGCCATCTTTACCCGTCATTGCAATCACTTTCATTCCTTTTTCTTTGGCTGCTTTGATTGCATTTAAGACGTTTTTAGAGTTGCCTGAGGTTGATAAACCGAAAAGCACATCGCCTTTTTGACCAACTGCTTCAACGTAGCGAGAGAACACGTATTCATAACCGAAATCGTTACTTACACAGCTTAAATGGCTCACATCTGAAATTGCGATAGCTGGGTAACCTGGGCGATTCTCGCGGTAACGGCCGGTTAATTCTTCTGCAAAGTGCATAGCATCACAGTGTGAGCCACCATTACCGCAAGAGAGCACTTTACCGCCTTGTTTGAAGCTGTTTGAGATAAGCAATGCCGCTTCTTGAATAAGCTGAATGTTTTTTTCATCGTGCATAAATTTATCTAGCACATCTGCAGCCTCTTGTAGTTCGGCTTTGATTTGATCTAAATACATAAAAGTTCCTTAACAATGTAAAAAAGAGGAAAAATTTTACCGCTTGTAGGGCAAAATGATTGTGGAAAAGTCTAGGGGATTAGGCTTGGAATGTAAATATAAATTTTGTTGTTCTTGCTGTAAACAAAACTTTCCAAAAATAGATTTTCAGAGTATGATCTGCTCATCAATTTTGAGGATTTTACTATGAACACAACTCAGTATGCCACTCAGAACACTACGCCATTTGACCAAATCTTAACTCAATCTCCGAATATGCAAAATGTGATTGAGCAAGCTAAAAAGTTTGCTCTGCTCAATGCACCGCTGTTAATTGAGGGCGAAACAGGCACGGGCAAGGACTTACTTGCTAAAGCTTGCCATCAATTTAGCCATCGTGCAGAACAAAAATTCATTGCTGTGAATTGTGCGGGTTTGCCTGAAGAAGAGGCCGAAACGGAGATGTTTGGGCATCGAGGGACACAAAATGAGAGTGTGGGCTTTTTTGAATATGCGAACGGTGGCACGGTGTTGCTTGATGCCGTGTCGGAACTTTCGCTTGAAATGCAAGCGAAGCTGTTACGTTTTTTGAATGATGGTTCATTTCGTCGCGTAGGCGAAGATCAAGAACGCAAAGTGGATATTCGTGTGATTTGCACTAGTCAAAAACCGCTTAATCAGTTAGTGGCTGAGGGGAAAGTACGTGAGGATTTATATTATCGCTTAAATGTGCTCACTCTTAAGTTGCCGCCCTTGCGTGAACGTTTGGACGATTTACCGTTGCTGGTAGAGCATTTTGTAAGCGAAATCAGCAATCAACTGGGTTTCTCAAAATTAGAGTACGATCACGCCTTTTTAAATGCCTTTTCTCGCTATAGCTGGGCGGGCAACCTGCGTGAGTTGCACAATGTGCTTTATCGAGCTTGCACCTTGTCACATAGCTATCGTTTATCTGTTAAAGATCTCAATTTACCCAATACAACCTTGAACACGGCAGAAATCGCCACTCATCTTCCCGAAACAGGCACCTTAGATGAAATGATGGCACAGTATGAAGCTGAGCTACTACGTAAATTTTATGCTGAATATCCAAGTACACGAAAACTCGCCCAACGGCTTGGCATTTCACACACCGCTATCGCCAATAAATTGCGTGCGTATGGAATCAACAGCAAATAGGATAGGGTAGTTATGAAATCTCTTGTTCAAGCGGTGAAATTTCTCTGTAGTTTTGCAATTCTTGGGCTAAATCCGACCGCTTATTCCGCACCTAGTATTCCAGATGAGTTGCGTGAGAGTAGCTTGATTTATTGCACCAATGCTTCTAGCTTTTCGCTCAATCCGCAACAGGCAGATATGGGGGCGAACGTGAATGTGGTGACCGAACAGCTTTATGACAAACTATTTGAACTTGATCCAAAAACAAATCAGCTAAAACCAATGCTCGTTGAGCATTATAATGTGAGTGCTGATGGGCTCACAATCACTCTACATTTACGCAAAAATGTGTCGTTTCACAATACTCGCTGGTTCACACCAACGCGCAAATTCAATGCGGAAGATGTGATTTTTTCACTGAATCGAATGATGGGCATTGCAGGCGATTTACCTGCGTTAAACCGTGAAAGTAGCGAAAGTGGTAAATTTCATCTGGCTCAAGCGATGGCATATCGCACTAAAGCGAATTTGGCGCACTATCCCTATTTTGAGAGCATTGCGCTAAAGCAAAAAATTGCTCAAATAAAAGACATTAGTACTCATACCGTACAAATTACGCTAACCGAGCCTGACCAAGCGTTGTTATCGCACTTGGCGAGTCAATATGCGGTGATTTTATCGAAAGAATACGCATTGCAACTTAATGCGGATGAAAACTTACCTCAGCTTGATCTTTTGCCTGTTGGAACAGGTCCGTATCAGCTTGCAAGCCTGACGCAATCGGACTACATTCGCCTGCAACCACATCCAAAATATTGGGGTAAAAAGGCACATATTGAGAATATGGTGGTCGATTTTTCCTCTGATGGCACGGGCAGATTGGCAAAATTTTTAAACAACGAGTGCGATGTGGTGGCGTTCCCTGAACCAAGCCAGCTTTCGCAAATTCCAACTGAGCAACGCATTGAAAATGATGGGGCAAACTTAGCGTTTTTAGCCTTTAATATGCAAAGCTCTGTGATGCAAAATATCACGCTTCGCCAAGCGATTGCCCAAGCTGTTGATCGTCATCGTTTGGTTTCGCGTCTCTTTTTTGGCACAGCCCACGTCGCCGATCAAGTGTTGCCCGAAGTGTTATGGCAAGATCCATACGGCAAAGTGCCTTTTGATTACGCAACAAGCCATGCACAGCCTTCGTTGCAAAAACCGCTTAAGTTTTGGGTAGTAGATGAAAAACGGGTGTTTAATTTGCACCCAATGAAAATGGCAGAAATGCTCCGCTTCGACCTTGCTCAAAAAGGGATTCCTACCACGCTCATTCCTGTGAATCGAGCCTATATTGCGCAACAATTGGCAAATGGCAAGGCGGATTACGATCTGATTTTAACGGGCTGGCTTGCGAATAATGCGGATTTAAATGGCTTTTTAAAACCCATTTTATCGTGCGATGCCAAACGTGATGTGACCAATTTAGCGAATTGGTGTAACCCTTATTTTGATCTGTTACTTAACCTAGCTAAAACCACATCAAGCAAGGCTACACAAAATATGCTTTACCATCTCAGTCAATCGATTTTACAACAAGAACTGCCAATTTTACCGCTTGTGAATGCCAAGCGATTGTTGTTAGTAAACCCTCAAGTGAGCAACATGGCGATTAACTCAATGGGGCAGGTGAAGTTATCGGAAATTCGATTGAAAAAACATCAGAAATAAAGAGATAAAACAATGCTTATTGCTCTCTTACGAAAATTCTTATTAACGCTGATTACGCTCATCATTCTCTCGATTATCAGCTACAACATTTTACTTCGAGATCCGCTGAACTCACTCAATGGTATCGGCGTAATGACGGGCTATTTCCGCTATGTCGCAAGCTTGTTGCAAGCGGATTTAGGCATTAGCTATATCAATGGCGAACCTTTAACGGTGCAGATGTTGAGCGTGTTTCCTGCGACCATTACGCTATGCGTGTCAGCCTTATTGCTTTCGTTGTTAATTGGCTTGCCGCTTGGCTTTTGGGTGGCCTATATTCAAAAAAGTACGCTAGGCAAAGTGATGACTTGGTTGGGCTCATTAAGCTTTTCAATGCCCGTGTTTTGGCTGGCGTTGCTGTTACTTTATAGTGCTTCTATCAACCGTTGGGAAATTGCTGCCGTTGGTGATCTGCATCCAATTTATGCAATTCAACCGCTTACAGGCTTCCGTATCCTGGATATTCTCTCAACTGATTCGCCTCATCAGCTTAAAATGATGCAGAGTGCTTTGCATCACCTGATTTTACCAACGCTAGTGCTCGGTATTCCTTCCATTTTGGAAGTAATGCGATTCACTCAAGAACGAGCAAATTATGTGATGAAGCAGAATTATATCAAAGTAGCACAAACGCGGGGGTGGTCGACATTTCGGATTTTTCGTAGTCACGTGCTTGGCAACTCTTTACCTGCGTTAATTCCAACCATTGCCCGCCATTTTACCGTGATTTTTGCCTTTGGGATGTTGATTGAAAATATCTTCAGCTGGAGCGGTATTGGGCGCTGGCTGATTAACGCTTTGGCGGTGCAAGATTACAATGCGATTTCCGCAGGTGTAGTGGTCATTGGCGGATTTGTACTTTTGATTGATCTCTTTACCAGTTTTCTCAAAACGCTGTTAGATCCCTCACAGAAAAAGGATTGGTACACGAAATGATCGCAACGCAAAATAAAGAACCAGAATATTTCCGCGAAAGTCACTCTTTCCGTTCATTTTGGCAGAGCTTTCGTGAAGATAAAATCGCCCTTATCAGCCTCTATCTTTTTCTTGCTTTGTTAGTGTTAGTATTTGGCGGGGCATTTGTTGCACCTTATCACTACGAGCAACAGTTTGTTGGGCTGGAATTGCAACCGCCTTCGTGGGATGCAAGCGGTCAAATTCGCCACTTTTTTGGTACAGACGATTTAGGGCGAGATATTTTCAGCCGAATCATTGCCGGTTTCTATTATACGGTTGGCTCTTCGCTGCTGGTTTGCCTTGCTATCGGAGTTATTGGCGGCATTATTGGCATTTTCGCAGGCTTGAACCAAGGGAAATCGGTGTCATTTTTGAGTCATTTATTCGATATTTTCTCATTTATTCCTGTATTGCTGATTACGATTATTATCGCAGCGCTAATGGAAGCCAGCTTACTCAATGCGATGTTTGCGATTTTTTTAGCACTTCTACCGCATTTTATTCATCGCATTTATCAGGTAACCCAACTGGAGTTAAAGCGTGAATATGCGGTGACTTTACGATTAGATGGTGCGAACAAAAAAACACTTATTCGTGAGGTGATTTTGCCTAATTTAACTGTGGTAGTAATCAAGGAAATTTCGGTCTATTTTATCTTTAGCATTCTGGATATTACCGCGCTGGGTTTTATCGCCATTGGGGCAAAAAGTGGCACACCAGAATGGGGTGTCATGCTTCGCGATTCAGCTGAATTGGTGTACATCGCTCCGTGGGCGATTGTGCTCCCAGGGCTTGCGATTACCTTTAGCATTTTGATTATTACGTTGTTAAGTAACAGCTTGATCCGCGTGCTTAAAAAGCATCGAGCGTCTTCCTATTTTTAATCGAGAATGGATGGTGATGAATGGCTCTTTTAGATATTCGACATCTCAGTATTGAGATTAATACGCCAAACGGACGCGTGAAAATGGTAGATAACATCAACCTGACTTTAGATGAAGGCGAGGTGTGCGGCTTGGTGGGCGAATCGGGCTCGGGTAAAAGTTTGATTGCCAAAGTGATTTGCGGTGTACTCAAAGATGAGTGGGTGGTCAGCGCGGATCGCTTCCGCTTTAATGATATTGAATTGCTCAAACTGCCTGTAGCACAACGCCGACAAGTGGTAGGTGAGCAGATTTCAATGGTCTTTCAAGATGCGTTGTTAAGCTTAGATCCGAGTGAAACAATCGGCAAACAGCTCATTAAAAGCGTGCAATTTAAAGGCAAATGGTGGCAATGGTTTGGTTGGAAAAGGAGAAGATCCATTGAGCTATTGCACCGTGTAGGGATTCGTGATCACAAAGACATTATGCGAAGCTACCCAAGCGATATTACCGAAGGCGAAGCGCAAAAAGTGATGATTGCAATGGCAATCGCCAACCAACCTCGATTGTTGGTGGCAGACGAGCCAACTAATACAATGGAGGCAACCACGCAGCTGCAAATCTACCGCTTACTTTCCAGTATGAATAAAAACCTTGGCACATCAATTTTGCTAGTGAGCAGCGATATGAAAAATATTGCCCCGTGGGTAGATTCGTTTAACGTACTCTATTGTGGGCAGACGGTCGAGATTGGCGATAAAGAGGATATTCTGACCAAGCCTTTGCATCCTTATACATCCGCGTTGCTCAATAGCATTCCTGATTTCTCGCAACCGCTAGTAAGCAAAAGCCATTTAAACACGCTCAAAGGTAGTATTCCTATGCTACAAGAGATGCCAATTGGTTGCCGCTTAGGACCACGCTGTCCTTTTGCACAGAAAAAATGCATTCAAAAACCACTGCTTAAAAAGTTCAAACAACGCGAATTTGCCTGCCATTTTCCGATTAACTTTAGGGAAGTAAACGCAAACCGCAAGGCAGAGTTTGAGCCTGTTGTGGTGGAGATGGAGTAAACCTATCGTTTTCTATATGAAATAAGTGATAGAGTTTAAAAAAATTTTGCAAAAATAAAGGGTAGCAGATCAGTGCTACCCTTTAGGTTAATGTTTGCTAGGCTGCAAATATTCCTCTCGATTTGGATCAACCGTTTTTGATTTTCTGATCATCGGTTCAATGGTTGAACCTTGTACGAGAATTGAGAACATTACGACGGCATAAGTCATCACCAAAATCAAATCTTTCACATCAATGGAGCCAGCAAACGCAGTTTTGCTTGGAATGGAAAGTGCCATTGCCAATGCTAAGCCACCACGTAAACCACCCCATGTCATAATTTTAAGCGTGTAAGGGTTGTAGGTTCTGAATTGCTGCATTCCTTTAAATGGAATCCAGAGACTGAGATAACGCGAAATCAAACAAACAGGAATCGCGATAATCATCAGCACAATCCCGTAGAATTCAAAGTCTACTAACAATAACGCAAAGCCGATCAGAAAGAAGAGCAATGAGTTTAGGAAGTGGTCGATCATCTCCCAGAAGTGGTCTAGATAACGTTGGCTCTGTTCCGAGAAACCTGAACGGCGCGTCCAGTTACCAATCATAATCCCTGCAACAACCATTGCCAAAGCACCAGATACGTGCAAGATGTTGGAAGCAAACATAAAGCCAGCGGTTGGGATGGTAAGAGTAATGAGAATTTCCATTGAGCCATCATCGGTTGAGGAAATCAGCACGTGGGCAATAAAACCGAGCAGGAAGCCGAATAAAATCCCGCCAATGGCTTCGTGCATAAAGAGACTAAAAATATTGGCAACGGAAGTATCTTGACCGCCAAAAGCCACCGCAAAAACAGTCACGAAAATCACTAAGCCGACACCATCGTTAAACAGCGATTCCCCTTCTACTTGCATGGATAAGCGTTTTGGAGCACGTAAATTTTTGATAATTGCCAACACTGCGATTGGGTCGGTTGGGGAAATCAATGCACCGAAAACGACGCAGTAGATAAAGTCAATTGGCAAGCCGATAAGGTTGGCAGGTGTCCAAATCAATAATGCAATCAAGAAAGTGGAAATGAGGGTTGAGATAAGAGCGAATGCGGTAATTTCCCATTTTTGGTCTTTGAGCACGGGTAATTTTACCCCTAAAGAGCCCGCAAAAAGCAAGAAGCCTAAAATCCCGTTGAGCAAGAAACTTTTAAAATCGATTTGTTCCATCACATTTTTAGCGATAACGTCAATTTTAAACCAACCGAAAGAACCTAAGATCCAGACTAATAGCGAGCAAACCATTGCTGCTGCAGTAATAGCGATGGTTGATTGTACGCGAGCGGAAATTTTGCTTGTAATGAATCCAAGTAAGATAGAAAGTGCTGCCAGAAAGCAAATATAGGCATAAATATTCATCAAGAAAATCCTGTATGTTTCTGAATAGAGAAATGAAAAGAGGGGGCATTCTATCACAAATCAATTGATAAAGAATGGAAAAATCAGATTTGAGAAAAGTTGACTTTACAGTATAATTCACAGCATTTTCTGATTTTAAACTTAGGAAACTTCTATGATTGAAAAATGGCATGAAAAAAGCAACGGGATTGCTTTCAAAATTATTTTTGCCCTTGTCTCGCTTTCGTTTGTGTTAGCGGGTGTAGGTACTGGATTTATTGGGGTAAATACCTCAGCGGTGAAAGTGAATGGTAAAGAGATTTCTCAGCGTGAATTTAGTGATGCAAAAAATCGTCAGCAACAAACGATGGCGAACCAAATGGGATCTCAATTCTGGGATTTAATGGATGATCCAAAATTTGCTGCGGAGTTTGATCAATCCGTTCTGAATAACCTGATTAATGATGAATTGCTTCGCCAATATATTGATGAATTAAAATTGGGCGTGAGTGTAGATCAAATTAAATCGGAAATTGTGCACAGCTCTTATTTCCAAAATAATGGCAAGTTTGATAATAATTTATATCAACAAACTTTACGTAACGCGGGCTTAAACGCTGACGGATATGCTCAAATTGTAGGACAAGGCATTCTCTTTTCTCAAATGGAAGAGGGTGTGTTAGGGACGAACTTTAATGTGCCTGCTCAAGAAGAAACCTTAGCCAAATTGTTATTCCAAAAACGCCAAGTGCGTTTAGCTTCTTACTCTTTAGCAAATGAAGTGAAAAAACAGACCGCTTCACAAGAAGAGTTGCAAGCTTTCTACGATAAGCATAAAGCGCAATTAGTGTTGCCAGAGCAGTTTGTTGTGGAATATGTGACCTTATCGCCAAAACAAGTAGAAAATAAAGTGCAGATTACGGATGAGCAAATTGCAACTTATTATGAAGCGAATAAAGCGCAATATGTTACTAAAAGCGAATCTCAACTTGCACATATTCAAGTAGCAAATGAAGCAGAAGCGCAAGCCATTGAACAGCAATTAAAATCAGGTACTGATTTTGCAACCCTTGCAAAAGAAAAGTCATTAGATAAATTATCAGCAACCAAAGGCGGCGATTTAGGTTGGGCAAAAGCAGGGACATTCCCAACTGAATTTGAAAAGGCTGCAAATGCATTGCAAGTAGGGCAAGTTAGCCAACCTGTTAAAATGGGCGACGAGTATCACATTATTAAAGTGTTAGATCGTAAACCGGAGACAGCTTTACCACTTGAAAAAGTGAAAGAAAACATTGTGAATACTTTGCGTCAAGAATTAGTTGGGGCTGAGTACTCAACGGTGACGCGTGATATGGCAACTTCTGCGTATGAAAATGCGGGATCATTGGAAGAAGTCGCAAAAGTGGCAGGCGTTGAAGTTCAAACTACCCCTATGTTTACTCGTGAGACATTACCAGAAGCATTAAAATCTGATTCGGTAACTAAAGTGCTCTTTGAAGGTGATTTAGCTCAATCAGGTCAAAATTCAGAAGCGTTAGAAGTGGGTAATGAAAATGCCTCTCGCACAATGTTTCTTCGCGTAAAACAGTATCAGCCACAGCGTGAGAAAACTTTTGATGAAGCAAAATCAGAAGTGGAAGCAATGGTAAAACGTGAAAAAGCGGAAACGGCATTGTTAGCTCAAGCAGAGGCTCAAGTAAAAGCGTTAAGCGAAGGCAAAAATGAAGTTACTTTCGGCGGAGCTCAAACACTGGTTTATGTTCAAGCACAAGCAGAACAACCTGCATTTGCTAAAGTAGTATTTGCAATGCCAAAACCGACAGATAAACCAACTTTCAGTGTCGCCCGTAATGTTCAAGGCGATGTGCTATTGGTGGCATTAGATAAAGTAGAAGATGGTTTATTAAGTGAATTTAAACCACTTCAAGCTCAATTTAATGAATCAAATCGCACCACGTTACGTGCTGATTTAATCAACAATTTACGTGAGCGTGCGTCAATTGATGTGAATGAAGAGTTTATGCAACAACTAAATTCTACAGCGCAGTAATCAGCTATTGCGTTATTTTAGGGCGGAGATAATTTCCGTCCTTTTCTTTATCAATTTTCCCAAATTAGCGTATAATAGCCATAGTTTAGAAATCTACTCAGGTATTTGTATGGCTTATTCTCTTTTTCAATCTCAAGCGGTGAAATTTGCAAAAAATCTTGCAATCTTTACCGCTTGTTTTTGTTTCTTTTTGTCTGCGAATGCCAAAACGGTGGAAAAAGCCGCTTCGCCAGCTAAACTTTGCACTTATTTTTACGATTTTAATTTTCACGATCCGCAGTTAAAAAAGCCTGAAGTTCGCCGAGCCATTAAAGCAATGATATTTTCAAATCGCATCAAATACGAAAATGGTGAAACCAATCACCATATTTTGTCAAAGTCATTACAAGTGGAAACCGAAAGTCATTGGTCGCCTTTGGTTGTCGAACAACTGCTTGCTCAAAGTGGCGTAAGCCCGAAGTCGCCATTACAGTTGAAAATTCTGTTTGAAAATCAAAAACCGCATAATGTGATTGGGCGACAAATAAGCAGAGTGTTAGCACAATCGGATCTTATTCGAGTAAATCCACAAACGGTCAAAAAATCTGAATTGATTGCACAGCGAAATAACGGCAATTACCAGCTTATTCGTAATGAGCAATGTATCGACAAACCTGATCCTACACTGTTCTTATGGCGATTTTATTCAAAAAGCACAGAAAATAAGAATGGTTATGTAAATCCAGAGGTGGATAAATTACTCTCAAAACTACAACAGCAGAAATTGAGTAAATCTAAACGTCAGGCAGTGATTCAACAAATTGTTGAGCTATTAGAACAAGATGTGGCAATTTTGCCATTATATGAATTTTCTAAATAAATTTTTTAGCCCTTTTTAGGGATTGTTTTTCTTTATTAATTCGCATACTTTGCGGTGATTACCTGTATCAATTAAGGATTATTATGAACCAACTAACCGAACAACAACTTAATGACATTAAGTTTGTGATCCAAAATTTTACGCACGCAACCTTGCAAAAAGATTTAATTGCTTTAAATGCACTTAAAAAAGCAGAATTAGGAGCAGGCATTTTACGCCTTGAATTCACCATGCCATTTGCATGGAATACAGGTTTTGAGGCTTTAAAACAAACGATTGAAGCGAAATTAAAAGAAGTAACTGGTGCAACCGAAATTAAATGGATTCTGAACTACAATATCGCGACCTTAAAACGTGCAAATCAGCATCCTGCAGTTAACGGGGTGAAAAATATTATTGCAGTTACTTCAGGCAAAGGCGGTGTAGGGAAATCAACCACGTCGGTAAATTTAGCGTTAGCCTTAAAAGCTCAAGGGGCAAAAGTGGGGATCTTAGATGCGGATATTTATGGTCCATCTATTCCGCATATGTTAGGCGCAAAAGATCAGCGTCCAACTTCGCCAGATAATAAACATATTACTCCAATTGAAACTTACGGCATTCAATCGAACTCTATCGGTTATTTAATGGCAGAAGATAACGCAACCATCTGGCGTGGACCGATGGCGAGCAGTGCATTAAGCCAATTACTCAATGAAACTTGGTGGAATGAGTTGGATTATTTGGTTATCGATATGCCACCAGGCACAGGTGATATTCAACTTACCCTTTCACAACAAATTCCAGTCACAGGTGCGGTAGTAGTAACAACACCACAAGACATTGCATTGCTTGATGCAATTAAAGGGATTTCTATGTTCCAAAAAGTGTCCGTACCTGTATTGGGCATTATTGAAAATATGAGCGTGCACATCTGCCAAAATTGTGGACACCACGAAGATATTTTTGGCACAGGTGGAGCAGAAAAAATTGCGAAACGCTACGGCACGCAAGTATTAGGGCAAATGCCGTTGCACATTCGTTTGCGTCAAGATTTAGATGCAGGAATGCCAACCGTTGAGGCAGATCCAACTCACGAAATCAGCCAAGCCTATATTGAGTTAGCTGGCAAAGTGGCTTCTGAATTATACTGGCAAGGTCAGGTTATTCCGTCTGAAATTATGATTCGTGAAGTGAAATAATTCCTTTCAAAATCTTTTGAAAATTCTAAAAGGGCAATAGATAATAACGCTATTGCCTTTTCTCTTTTAAGCCGATGAAATAAGCTTATGAAACTAATCCGCGTTGCTTTACCCGTGCCGTTAAATCGCTATTTCGACTACCTTTTGCCTGATTTTTTCTCTGCAGTAAAAGGGGTGAGAGTCTCTGTGCCTTTTGGTTCGCAAACCAAAGTTGGCATTGTGATTGATTTTCCTGAAACAAGTGACATTCCCGTCGAAAAACTCAAACCCATCAAAGCAGTGTTAGATTTAGAACCAATTTTTGATGAAGAGATGTTTAAACTACTCAACTGGGCTTCGAGCTATTACCATGCCCCCATCGGCGAAGTATTGAGTAGTGCGCTGCCTGTTAAGCTTCGGCAAGGTGATTCAGCTCAACGAACACGGCCTGATTATTTTATCGTAACAGAATTTGGGCATTCAGCACTTGAATCTGGCGAACTCAAGCGGGCTAAAAAACAACAAGATTTGCTAAATGAATTATCTCAATCGGCAAACTTTTTTGAAAAACCGACCGCTTGCAGCCCATCGGCTTGGAAAGGATTGATTGAAAAAGGTTTTATTGAAAAAGTCGATCTTCCATTCAAACCGCAATCTTGGCAAGAAAAATTGGGAAATCAACCGCTTGTCAATAGCCAAAATCGCTTAGTACTAAATAAGCAGCAAACTTTGGTGGTTAGTCGTTTGAGTGTTCGCAACGGGTTTGAAACCTTTTTGCTCAATGGTGTGACAGGTTCGGGCAAAACCGAAGTCTATTTGCAGGCAATTGAAAGTGCACTTAATCGTGGCGAGCAGGTACTTGTACTGGTGCCTGAAATTGGTTTAACACCGCAAACTATTCAGCGTTTTAAAGCTCGTTTTAATGTAGAAATGGATGTGCTGCATTCCAATATGAATGAGACTGAACGCCTGAATGCGTGGCTTCGTGCAAGAAATGGTGAGAGTGCAATTGTGATTGGCACGCGTTCAGCACTTTTCACTCAATTCCAAAATCTGGGCTTAATTATTATTGATGAAGAACACGATAGCTCGTTCAAACAGCAAGAAGGCTGGCGTTATCACGCTCGTGATTTAGCGGTCATTCGAGCAAAAAATCTTGCGATTCCAATTATTTTAGGTTCAGCCACACCAAGTTTAGAAAGCGTGCAAAATGTACAGAAAGGTAAGTTTACTGAGCTTACTTTAACCACTAGGGCGGGTAATGCAGAGCCGGTCAAGCAACAGATCATTGACTTAAAAACACAACGAGTGACAGCAGGGCTTTCAGAGCAGCTACTTGCTAAAATGAAATCTCATTTAGACAAAGGCAACCAAGTGATGCTATTTTTGAACCGCCGCGGTTTCGCCCCTGTGTTGCTCTGCCACGAATGTGGTTGGATATGCCAGTGTGAAGCATGCGATAAACCCTACACGTACCATCAAAAACAGCGTGTGTTGCGTTGTCATCACTGCTCTTCGCAACGGATTATTCCTCGCCAATGTGGGCATTGTGGTTCAACTAATTTAATTACGACAGGGGTTGGCACAGAACAGCTAGAGCAAGTTTTAGGCGAACAATTCCCAGATTATAAAATTAGCCGTATCGATCGCGATTCGACCGCTCGTAAAGGAACATTAGAAACGCATCTCAACGATATTCGTGAGGGCAAAAGCCAGATTTTGATTGGCACACAGATGCTTGCAAAAGGGCATCACTTTCCGAATGTGACTTTGGTGGCGATTATCAACGTGGATTCAGCACTGTTTTCAACTGATTTTAGAGCCGAAGAGCGTTTAGCCCAACTTTATTTACAAGTTTCAGGGAGGGCTGGGCGAGCTGAAAAACAGGGGGAAGTCGTTTTGCAAACACATTATCCAGACCATCCTTTGCTAAAAAATTTAGTGGAAAAGGGCTACGAAGCTTTTGCAGGAGAAGCACTAAAAATGCGTCAATTGATGATGCTTCCGCCATTCTCCTCGCAAGTGCTGTTTAAAGCAACGAGCAAAAACAGCGAACAAGCGGTGCAATTTTTACAAGAACTGGCAAATTTCTTTGCCCAAAAAGCAAATGATTTAGCCTTACAAGGCTTGCAAATTCGCCCACCTTTTTCTGCACCGCTTGCGAAAAAGGCTGGTTATTACCGTTGGTTAGTGCTCATTCAACATCCATCCCGAATAGCGTTGCAAAAACTACTGAACATGTTTGATGCTGAAAAAGAACAGATAGCTGTACCAAATTCAATTAAGCTGGCAATGGATATTGATCCGATGGATATTGGGTAACAAAGCTCTATATGAAAAAGACCACATTTCTCAATGTGGTCTTCATTTCTAATATTTCACCGTATGCCCGTAACTTTCAATAATGTCTTTGATACGCTCTAGCGTCTCTTTCGGTGGTGGTAATACGCCTTCAAGTTCATATTTGTAACCTAAAGTTTCCCATTTGTGAGCCCCTAAACGGTGGTAAGGTAACAGTTCTACTTTTTCGATATTTTCCATACCTTGAATAAATTTTCCTAAACGATGAGCAGAATCATCATCATCAGTATAACCTGGCACAACCACATAGCGAATCCACGTGCGTTTGTTGAGTTTTTGTAGGTAACGAGCGAAATCAAGGGTGCGTTTGTTTGAAACACCGACGAGATCTTGATGAATTTCATCGTTGAGCTGTTTTAAATCTAACATTACCAAGTCGGTGACTTCCAACATCTCATCGACAACAGGACTATAATGACGCACAAAACCGTTGGTGTCTAAGCAGGTATCAATGCCTTCGGCTTTACACGCTCTAAACCAATCACGCACAAACTCCATTTGAAGCACAGCTTCACCGCCTGATGCAGTAACGCCACCGCCTGTCGCTTTCATAAAGTGTTTATAAGTGACCACTTCTTTCATTAGGTCTTCAACGCTAATCAGTTTACCGCCATCTAAATCCCAAGTGTCGCGGTTATGGCAGTATTTACAACGCATTAAACAGCCTTGTAAGAAGAGAATAAAGCGAATACCTGGACCATCTACGGTACCGCAAGATTCATAAGAATGATATCTAGCCATCACTGACATACTGTTCTCCTAATTCTTTCGTAATATGTTGAAATAAATAATCTGTGCGAACTTATTTATTTCAAGATACTGCGAATATGGTTTCGATTTATCCTTCGATAGGCTCAGGAACCGTCTTGACAACTTTTCATCTAAATAAAACAAGCGGTCAGATTATACAATAATTTTGCAGAATCTGACCGCTTAATTTAGCTTATAACACTAAACGGTAACAACTTCCGTATTACATACATTCTGTGAATGTACGAGTAATAACGTCTTGTTGTTGTT
This sequence comes from Pseudohaemophilus paraphrohaemolyticus, assembly GCF_003253115.1. GTDB lineage: Bacteria > Pseudomonadota > Gammaproteobacteria > Enterobacterales > Pasteurellaceae > Haemophilus_A > Haemophilus_A paraphrohaemolyticus_A. The sequence continues at coordinate 165,820 of NZ_QEQF01000002.1, forward strand.
CTTTAGTTAATGAGTTGAAACGTACTGCATAGCCTGAAACACGAATTGTTAATTGTGGGTATTTTTCAGGGTGTTCAACCGCGTCTAATAATGTTTCACGGTTTAATACATTTACGTTCAGGTGTTGACCACCTTCTACTTCAGCTTCGTGGTGGAAGTAACCATCCATTAAGCCCGCAAGGTTACGTTTTTGTGATTCGTAATCTTTACCTAATGCGTTTGGTACGATTGAGAAAGTATATGAGATACCATCTTTCGCATACGCAAATGGAAGTTTAGCCACAGAAGTTAATGACGCTACCGCACCTTTTTGGTCACGACCGTGCATTGGGTTTGCACCTGGTCCGAATGGCGCACCTGCACGACGACCATCTGGGGTGTTACCTGTTTTTTTACCGTATACCACGTTAGAAGTGATAGTAAGTACAGATTGAGTAGGTACTGCGTTGCGGTAAGTTTTGTGCGTTTGGATTTTTTTCATGAAACGTTCAACTAAGTCGCACGCGATGTCATCTACGCGGTTGTCGTTGTTACCAAATTGTGGGTATTCGCCTTCGATTTCGAAGTCTAATGCTACGTTTGTAGCCACCACGTTGCCATCTTTATCTTTGATATCGCCACGAATTGGTTTCACTTTCGCATATTTAATTGCAGATAATGAGTCAGCCGCAACAGAAAGACCTGCGATACCACACGCCATTGTACGATATACATCACGATCGTGGAACGCCATTAACGCTGCTTCGTAGCTGTATTTATCGTGCATAAAGTGGATGATGTTTAATGCAGTCACATATTGTGTTGCTAACCAATCCATGAAGTGATCCATACGGCTCATTACATCATCAAAGTCTAAGTATTCTGAGGTAATTGGATCTGTTTTCGGACCCACTTGTGCACCTGATTTTTCATCAATACCGCCGTTGATTGCGTATAACATGGTTTTCGCTAAGTTCGCACGTGCACCGAAGAATTGCATTTGTTTACCCACAACCATTGGTGATACACAACATGCGATTGCGTAGTCATCGTTATTGAAATCTGGACGCATTAAGTCATCATTTTCGTATTGAACTGATGAAGTATCAATTGAGACTTTAGCACAATAGCGTTTGAAGCCATCTGGTAATTGTTCAGACCAAAGGATTGTTAAGTTTGGCTCTGGAGATGGTCCCATTGTGTAAAGAGTATTTAAGATACGGAAGCTATTTTTGGTGACTAATGTACGACCATCTAAGCCCATACCTGCTAAAGTTTCAGTTGCCCACATTGGGTCGCCTGAGAATAATTGATCGTATTCAGGTGTACGTAAGAAACGAACCATACGTAATTTCATGACTAAGTGGTCAATTAATTCTTGAGCTTCTTCTTCTGTGATTTTACCGGCTTTTAAGTCACGTTCGATATAGATATCTAAGAATGAAGAGACACGACCGAATGACATTGCCGCACCGTTTTGAGATTTAACCGCAGCAAGGTATGCGAAGTAAGTCCATTGAACCGCTTCTTGTGCTGTTTCTGCAGGACGTGAAACGTCGAAACCGTATGAAGCAGCCATTTGTTTGATTTGACCTAAAGCACGGTGTTGTTCAGCAATTTCTTCACGTAATTGAATGGTTGCTTGAATATCTTCACCTGCTTCTAAGCGTGGTTGTAATGATGCAAATTGACGTTGTTTGTCTTTCATTAAGAAATCAGCACCATAGATCGCTAAACGACGGTAGTCACCGATGATACGACCACGACCATACGCATCTGGTAAACCTGTGATGACACCTGATTTACGGCAACGTAAAATGTCTGGCGTATAAACATCGAATACACCTTGGTTGTGCGTTTTGCGGTATTCAGTAAAGATTTTTTCCACTTCAGGATTTAAGGTACGACGATAAACATCGCAAGAACCTTTAACCATTTTGATGCCACCGAATGGGATGATAGCACGTTTTAATGGAGCATCTGTTTGAAGACCAACGATTTTTTCTAATGCTTGGTCAATATAACCAGGTTTGTGAGAAGTAATTGTAGAAGGAATATCACAGTCGATATCGTACGGTTCGTGCGTTTTATTCTCAACTTTGATTTTCTCCATCACTTCTTCCCATAATTTAGTGGTTGCAGCCGTTGCACCCGCTAAGAAAGACTCATCGCCTTCATATGGAGTATAGTTTTTTTGGATAAAATCACGCACGTTTACTTCGGTTTGCCAGTCACCAGCAGTAAAACCTTCCCATGCTTTTTGTTGAGTTTCAGTTAATTGAGTCATTTTAAATCCTCTATTTGTTTTAAATAAAATTTGTGATGCCGAAACATCGTAGTTTGTAAAATCTCTGCGAAATTTGACCGCTTACATCTTAGTTCAACTTCTCGCCAGATTTATAAATAGGTTATTTTTAGTGCTTACGAATATATAAGAACCACTGCACTAAACCGATAAAGAACACGCCACCTACGATATTACCTAAGGTAACGGGAATTAAGTTCTTTACCACAAAATGATATAAATCTAAGTCTGCATATTGCATAGGGTCAACACCAATCGCTGTCCAGAATGATGCATCTGAAGTATGAGCTATCACCATTCCCATTGGGATCATAAACATATTTGCCACACAGTGCTCAAAGCCAGACGAAACAAATAATGCGATAGGTAAAATCATGATGAATGCTTTATCAGTCAATGATTTTCCTGCATTAGCCATCCAAACCGCAATACACACCATAATGTTACACAAAATACCGAGGGTAAAAGCTTCCATCCAAGTATGATGAATTTTATGTTGGGCTGTTTTTAAAATAGTCAAGCCCCATTGCCCATTTGCTGCCATCATCTGACCTGAAAGCCAAATCAATACCACAACACTTAAACCGCCAATAAAATTACCGCCATAAACGACAAACCAGTTTCTAAACATTTGAAACCAAGTAATACGATGAGTTGCTTTTGCGACAGCAGTTAATGTGGATGAAGTGAAAAGTTCTGCACCAAAAATCACGCACATAATCACGCCAATAGAGAACACGATACCGCCTACTAATTTAGATAAGCCCCAAGCAACATCCGCTGTGCCTGTTTGCGTTGTGGTATAAAAAACAAAAGCCAGACCGATAAAACCGCCTGCTAAAATTGCAGAGATAAAAGAATAGAGTTGGTGTTTAGTTGCTTTATAAACTGCACCATCTTCGGTGATTTTTGCCATTTCAGTAGGAGAAAACATGGATAATCCCTTCGTGTTAACGTTGACGATTATTCAAAAACACTTCTGAATAAACTAAAATTGAAGACATAATAAAATTTGTGTGGAATTATAGACTTGTTCCGCTCGTCTGAAAATCAAAAACTTACCTATTTAAGGGGATTTGAGCATCTTTTTTTGATGTATCTCAACTTTATAAAAAATATCAAACTTTTGTTAAAATTTATTTAACTTTTTATTAACTTTTAACCAACTTTATGATCACAGATTACCTCACTTCTCTTTTTAGCTTGCTTTTTTTAAGCGAACATCAATTTGTCGTGATGTTTGTCAGTAGCCTAATTAGCTCATCATTATTACCAGGAAATTCTGAGATCGTATTTACCACTATTGCAAGCCAACTTATTATTTCAGAACGTTCACTTTACTCTTTTTCATTATTTGGACTAATAGCGGTTGCAACCATTGGCAACACATTAGGAAGCTTGATTACTTTTGCGATGGGAAAATTATTGCCAGAACCTAAAGCACAAGAAAATAAATATGCTGATTGGGCAATTGACAAGCTAAATCGCTATGGCACGTTAATGCTTTTATTAAGCTGGTTACCCATTGTTGGCGATCTGCTATGTGGATTAGCTGGTTGGTTACGCCTACCCATTCTGCAAAGTACGATTTGCATTTTGATCGGAAAATTTGCCCGCTATATAGTACTTTTAGTGGGCGTTTATCCGATTGTGAAGTATATAATGTAATTTAAAGATGTTTTATTGCAAAAAATCCCGCTAAAATGACCGCTTTTAACGATCTTTCAATTGCAAAATGAGGAGAAAATGAGCGAATTTGATGCCAAAGTGTTTTTAGCTAATGTGCCACATCTGCCAGGGGTCTATCGAATGTATGATAGCAAAGGTACGATTATCTATGTGGGCAAGGCGAAAGATCTGAAAAAACGCTTGTCGAGCTATTTTCGCACCAACCTCGCCAGCCGAAAAACGGAAGCATTAGTTTCACAAATTGCCCATATTGAAACCACCATTACCCATTCCGAAACAGAAGCCCTGTTGCTAGAGCACAATTATATCAAGGAAAATCAGCCTCGCTACAATGTGTTGCTTCGCGATGATAAATCTTACCCTTACATTTTGCTTACCAAACATAAGCATCCGCGATTAACGAGTTTCCGTGGCAGTAAAAAAATTGCAGGCGAATATTTCGGCCCTTATCCGAACGTAGGTGCAGTGCGAGAAACGCTGAATTTACTACAAAAAATTTTCCCAATTCGTCAATGTGAAGATAATTTCTACAAAAACCGCTCCCGCCCTTGCTTGCAATATCAAATTGGGCGTTGCCTTGCACCTTGTGTGGAAGGCTATTATTCGCAACAGGAATATGATCAACAAGTCAATCTGGTGCGACTCTTTCTGCAAGGCAAAGATAGCCAAGTGGTTGAGCATTTAATCGGCAAAATGGAAAAGGCTGCGGAAGATCTGGATTTTGAAGCAGCAGCACGTTTTCGCGATCAAATCCAGCAGGTGCGAGCGGTGCAAGAGAAACAGTTTGTCTCAAACGAACGTTTAGACGATTTGGATATTATCTCCATTGCCTACCAACACGGCATTGCTTGCGTGCATATTTTATTTGTGCGTCAGGGTAAGATTTTAGGAAATCGAAGTTACTTCCCGAAAGTGCCAAGCCATACCGAATTTGAAGAGCTGAGTGATACCTTTATCGGGCAATTTTATTTGCAGATGAACCAGCATCGCACCATTCCGAACCAGATTATTATTGATCATCAAGTGAGTGAAGCGAAGGCGTTGGAAGAGGTACTTTCTGAGCAATCAGGGCATAAGGTCAGTATTACCGCGAATGTGCGCGGCGAAAAAAACCGTTATCTTGCCTTAGCGAAAACCAATGCTCAAGCCGCACTCACACTGCAATTACAACAAGATGCTCACATTAAAACCCGCTACGAAGCCTTACAAGCGGTGCTTTCTTTGCCGAAAATTGCAAGAATGGAGTGCTTTGATATTAGCCATACGATGGGCAATCAAACTGTCGCGTCTTGCGTGGTGTTTAACGAGAATGGGCCACTTAAATCGGATTACCGCCGCTTTAATATTGAAGGTATCACAGGCGGGGACGATTATGCTGCAATGGAACAAGCCTTGCTGAAACGTTATGATAAGCCACTTGAGCCAGAGAAAATCCCAGATATTATTTTTATTGATGGTGGCAAAGGGCAACTAAACCGTGCGTTGGAAACTTTTGCCAATTTGAAGGTGTCGTGGGATAAATTAAAACCGCTTTTAATTGGTGTGGCAAAAGGTGTGGAACGTAAAGCCGGTTTGGAAACCTTGTTGATTAGTAAGTGGGATAAGGAAATTCATCTCCCGCCCGACAGCCCTGCATTGCATTTAATTCAGCATATTCGCGATGAGTCTCACAACCATGCCATTACAGGACACCGCAAAAAACGCCAAAAAGCCTTTACCGAAAGCGGTTTGGAATCCATTGCAGGCGTAGGAGCAAAACGCCGCCAAGCCTTGCTGAAATATTTAGGCGGAATGCAAGGTGTGAAATCGGCAACGTTGGAAGAAATTGAATCTGTACCAGGAATTTCCAAAGCCTTGGCGGAAGTGATTTTTGATACGTTGCAGAATGGGTAAATTAAACTCATTTCTCTATAAATAGTAGATATTCACAAGTTTATCAAATGAAAATAAAACTCTACCACTACACTATCCCTTGTCGCACAGGCGTCGTGCTTCGCAAACAGCCTTTAACCGAACGGCAAGGCTTGATTATTCGCCTAGAGAAAAATGGCAATATCGGCTGGGGAGAAATCGCCCCATTACCAACTTTTAGCTGTGAAACCTTGGCAGAATGTGAAGCCGATGTTCGGAAATGGCTTAAAAAGCCAACTGATTTGATGGATAACTTCGCCCCGTCTGTTGCCTTTGGCATCAGCTGCGCATTGGCAGAATTAAACGGAACATTACAGCCCGAAGGCGATTTTCGCTCTGCGATTTTATGCGATGGTGATGTTGCAAAATTTTCAGCAAAATTAACCGCTTGTCAGGCTCATTTAGGCAAAATCAAAATCGGGTTTAATGCAGAGAAAGAGGGCGAACTTGCCAATCAGTTGTTTATGCAGTTCCCTGATTTACAACTTAGATTAGATGCAAATCGAGCTTTCTCGCTCGAACAAGCGGTAAAATTTGCCGAGAAAATTGCAAAGCCACTGCGATCTCGCATTCAATTTATTGAGGAACCTTGCCAAACGCCAGCGCTTTCCCGACAATTTGCAGAGATCACAGGCATCAATATTGCGTGGGATGAAAGCGTGCGTGAGCCTCATTTGGGGTTAAAAGCTGAACCGAATTTGACCGCTATTGTAATTAAACCAACATTAACAGGTTCGCTTGAAAAATGCGTTTCACTGATTCAACAAGCCCATTCGCAAGGGATAAGTGCAGTAATTAGCTCCAGTATTGAAAGCAGTTTGGGCTTAACGCAGTTGGCACGCATTGCCAAACAATATACGCCTGACATGGTGGCAGGACTGGATACGTTACATTTGATGCAGCGGCAATTGTTACGGTGCTGGCAAGGATCAGATTTGCCTTTAATTGATGAAAACAGCGAATTTTTGCGTTTAATTTTAGAAAGTGAAGATTAGGGCGTATAATAAATTCAAATGAAATAAAAATAAGAGAATACAATGCGTTTAGATAAATTTATTGCAGAAAACACAGGCTTAACCCGCTCACAGGCAGTGAAGGCATTGAAAGGCGGTTTAGTGACCGTAAATGGTGAGATTGTAAAAAGTGGTTCGGCTAAAATTACCGAACAAGATCAGATTTGCTACGAGGGTGAGTCACTTGAGTGGATGGAGGAAGGGCAATATTTTATGCTCTACAAACCACAGGGCTATATTTGTTCGAATGATGATGGCGAATATCCAACCGTTTATCAATTTTTTGATTATCCGCTAATGACCAAATTGCACACCGCTGGGCGTTTGGACGTGGATACCACAGGCTTGGTACTTTTAACCGATGATGGCAAATGGTCGCATCGAGTGACTTCGCCGAAACATCATTGTGAGAAAACGTATTTGGTCACATTGGCAGATCCTGTTGAAGATTTTTATGCAGAAAAATTGGCAGAGGGGATTTTATTGCGTGGCGAGAAAGAACCGTGCTTGCCTGCTCAATTGGAAATTATTGATGACTATAATGTGAACTTAACCATCAGCGAAGGGCGTTATCATCAAGTAAAACGAATGTTTGCAGCCTTGGGCAATAAGGTAGAAGCCTTGCACCGTTGGCGAATTGGCGATGTGGTTTTAGATGAGACATTAGAAGAAGGCGAATTCCGCCCGCTTACAGACGAAGAAATTGGGAGTTTTTAATGAGTGAGAAAAAACCGCATCCGTGTTTTTTTATTATTTTAGGAATGATGGCAATGCTTCCACCGCTTGCCATTGATATGTATTTACCGTCGTTTTTGGATATTGCGAGAGATTTAGCCGTTTCACAAGAAAAAGTACAAACTACCTTGGCGGTTTTTACCTTTGGCTTTGCAGTCGGTCAGCTTTTCTGGGGGCCTGTTGCTGATAGCATCGGGCGTAAACCGATTATTTTGATTGGTTTGGCAGGTGCAGCATTAGCCGCCTATTTTTTAACGCAAGTAGAAGATATTAACACCTTCTATTTTTTACGTTTAACTCAAGGTTTGTTTGGAGCAGCACCCGCGGTAGTGCTTGGTGCGTTAGTTCGCGACTTGTTTGAGCGTAACCGCTTCGCACAAATGATGTCAGTGATTATGATTATTACCTTGCTTGCTCCGCTCGTTGCACCTGTATTGGGCGGCTATATCGCGAAATATCTGCATTGGCACTCTATTTTCTATACGCTGGTTGCAATGGGAATTGCTTGTGTGGTGTTGGTGACGTGGAAAATTCCAGAAACGTTAGTGCCTGAAAAACGCCAACCAATAAATTTTAAACAGGTTCTCATCAACTATGCAAAATTACTTTCGCATAAACCAACTTTGGGTTATGTGATGGTTGGCGGGCTTACTTTTGCGGGAATGTTCTGTTTCTTAACTTCGGGCTCGCTGGTTTACATTGGAATCTACGGTGTTTCGCAAGAGCACTTTGGTTACTTCTTTATGCTCAATATGGTGGTGATGATTTCCATGACGGCAATTAACGGTAAGTTAGTCACTAAACTTGGCTCTGAAACCATGCTCCGAATTGGTTTAATCACCATGTTAACAGCAGGTATTTGGTTGGCGATTGTGGCTACTTTTGAACTAAATTTCTGGCTAATGGTAGTTGGAGTGCCATTCTATGTAGGAATGCTTTCAACAGTAGGTAGTAATGCAACGGCAGCCGTGCTTGATAAATTCCCGCAAATGGCAGGCACGGCAAATGCGGTTGCAGGAACGGCTCGTTTTGGTATCGGCTCAGTGGTGGGTGCATTGCTTTCACAAATTACAGTAACTAGTGCTAAACCAATGCTTTATGCGATGGCTCTTTGCGTAGTTTTAGCTGCGATAATCTATTATGTTTGTTGTGTGAAAGCGGTTGAAAAAGCAGAGTAGTTTGCAAATTAACTCTATTAAGCTATAGAGGTTGAGAATTTACTATATAAACAATACAATGCCCTCAAATAACGGAGGGCATTTTTATGTTTAAAGAAAAAGGTTATGATGAAATTTTAGCTAATGTTTACGACTTTACAGGATTTGTTTCTACCCTACAAAAATCACTCGCTGAATTTAATAAAACTTTTGAATTAATTGCATTTATGCTTACGGCTATTAGTGGAAAACGAGAAGATGGAGAGTGAGAAGCATTTTGCTGTGGATATCGCATTGTTTATCAATAACAAAGTAATGATATTATTGTTATTTCCGTGATCCATTCTCGACGTTTATATCCTCGTCCATAAATAATCTTTTTATCTGTTTAATACTCAGAAACAGCAGTGTTTTCTATAATATAAAATCCCCTTTTGCTCCCTTTTTATGCTATAATCCGCTCAATTTTTGCCTTTAGAAATAAATGAAATGAAGGCTATCTTTTTCACAAACTTGATTAGGAAATTTCAATGAGCGAATTAGCCAAAGATATTACCCCCGTCAGTATCGAAGACGAACTGAAAACGTCTTATCTCGACTATGCAATGTCCGTGATTGTTGGGCGTGCATTACCTGATGTGCGTGATGGATTAAAACCTGTTCACCGCCGTGTGTTGTTTTCGATGGATCAAAACAACAATACTTATAATCGCCCACACGTTAAATCAGCGCGTGTGGTAGGGGATGTAATCGGTAAATACCACCCGCATGGCGATTCTGCGGTATATGACACCATTGTGCGTATGGCGCAGCCGTTCTCATTGCGTTATATGTTGGTAGATGGGCAAGGTAACTTTGGTTCGATTGATGGCGATGCACCAGCTGCGATGCGTTATACCGAAGTGCGTATGCAAAAAATCACGCAGGAATTGCTCACTGATTTAGATAAAGAAACCGTAGATTTCTCTCCAAACTATGATGGCAAAGAGATGATCCCCGATGTGCTTCCAACCAAAATTCCAGCCTTGTTAGTCAATGGTTCATCAGGGATTGCGGTGGGTATGGCAACTAACATTCCTCCACACAACTTAAACGAAGTGTTAGATGGCTGCTTGGCTTATATCGAAAATGAAGAAATTTCGATTGATGAGTTGATGCAATATATTCCTGGCCCAGATTTCCCAACTGGGGCGTTAATCAATGGTCGTAAAGGCATTGTAGACGCCTATCAAATTGGTCGTGGTAAAGTATATGTGCGAGCGAAAGCAAGCATTGAAACGACTGATAAAGGTCGCGAGCATATTGTTGTGACTGAGCTGCCTTATCAAGTTAATAAAGCCAAATTAATTGAAAAGATTGCTGAGCTCATTAAAGATAAAAAAATTGAAGGCATCAGCAAAATTGATGACTATTCCGACAAAAAAGGGATTTCTATTGTTATCGAAGTAAAACGCGATGCAGTTGCGGAAGTGGTGTTAAACCATCTTTACTCGCTTACGCAAATGCAGGTAACTTTTGGTATCAATATGGTCGCACTAGACAACGGTCAGCCAAAAGTATTAAATCTCAAGCAGATCATTGCAGCCTTTATCAAACATCGTCGCGAAGTGGTGACGCGCCGTACTATTTTTGAACTTCGTAAAGCACGCGAGCGCGCACATATCTTAGAAGGTTTGGCAATTGCATTAGCGAATATTGACCCAGTTATCGCCTTGATCCGTAATTCAAAAACGGCAGAAGAAGCGCGCGAAGGTTTGCTTTCTCGCTCTTGGGCACTAGGTAATGTAGCTGCAATGTTAGATGCAGCAGGTGTTGATGCCTCTCGTCCTGAAGATCTACCTGAACATTTAGGCGTGCGTGATAGTGAATATTACCTTTCTGAAGCGCAAGCTCGTGCAATTTTAGAATTACGCTTACACCGTTTAACAGGTTTAGAGCACGAAAAAATTGTTGATGAATACAAAGAATTACTCACTGAAATTGCGGAATTATTACACATCTTAAATAGTGCAGATCGCTTAATGGAAGTGATCCGTGAAGAGCTAGAAGCTGTAAAAGCAGGTTTTGGGGATGAACGTCGTACAGAAATTACGGCAGCTTCAGGCGATATCAATCTTGAAGATTTAATTGCCCAAGAAGATGTAGTGGTAACTCTTTCTCACGCAGGTTATGTGAAATATCAACCACTTTCAGACTACGAGGCACAGCGCCGTGGTGGCAAAGGTAAATCAGCAACGAAGATGAAAGAGGATGACTTCATCGAGAAATTATTGGTGGCGAATACCCATGATACCATCCTTTGCTTCTCAAGCCGTGGTCGCTTATATCAATTGAAAGTGTATCAATTACCGCAAGCAAGCCGTGGGGCACGTGGTACGCCAATCGTGAATATTTTACCGCTTGTAAAAGAAGAAAATGAACGTATTACCGCAATTTTACCAATTCCAAATGGTGAGTTCTCGGCAGATAAATTTGTCTTTATGGCAACCGCAAGTGGCGTAGTGAAAAAAGTTGCATTAGACGCATTTAGCAATGTGCGTGCGAACGGCCTTATTGCACTCACACTCCGCGAGGGTGATGAGCTTATTGGTGTTGATATTACTAACGGCGAAAGCGAAATTATGTTGTTCTCTGCACAAGGTCGCGTGGTTCGTTTCGAAGAAAAAGCCGTGCGCGCAATGGGACGAACCGCAACAGGGGTGCGCGGTATTAAACTGGCAACAACTGAAATCAGCGATGAAGTGGAAGAAGCGGAAATCGTTGATATTGAAAGCGAAGAGAGTGATGAAAGCATCAATCTCAACACCGATAAGGTTGTTTCACTTGTCATTCCACATACTGAAGGCGACATCTTAACCGTCACACAAAATGGTTATGGTAAACGTACTGCATTAACGGAATATCCTGTGAAATCCCGTGCGACCAAAGGCGTAGTTTCTATCAAAGTGAATGAACGTAACGGTAAAGTGGTTGCAGCAGTTCAAGTGGAAGAAACTGACCAAATTATGTTGATTACCGATGCGGGTACATTAGTGCGTACTCGTGTTTCAGAAGTAAGCCTTGTTGGTCGTAACACCCAAGGGGTTCGCATTATTCGCACTGCAGAAGACGAGCAAGTGGTAAGTCTTGAGCGTATTTGTGATGCGGATGATGAAGAAATAGATGAAACTGTATCGGAAGAGTAAACTATCTATTTTTATTCGTTAAATAAAATAGCCCGTAAAGGGCTATTTTTTAGCTAACGATAGCAAACGTTTGCGTAACCGTTTGCTTAAAAGGTTGCAAATCCGTATAATCCGCCTCAGTTTTTTTACTTTGAGGCTTATATGCAAACTTTACGTTATCCTGTTGATTCAAAACCTCCTTTCGGATTAACCCTTCTCTTAGCTCTTCAACATCTTCTTGCTGCACTTGGCGGCATCATCGCCGTTCCTCTTGTTATTGGCAACGTGTTAAAACTTCCAACGCCAGACACCATTGTACTTGTGAATGCTGCCCTCTTAGTTTCAGGCATTGTCACCATCATTCAATGCCGTGGGATTGGCCCTATTGGTTTACGTTTGCCAAGCGTAATGGGCACCAGTTTTACGTTTGTAGCGGCGGCATTGGCAATTGGTTTTAGTGAGCACGGTGTAGCGGGCATTTTAGGGGCTTCATTAGTGGGCTCATTGGTGATGATTATTGGTAGCTTCTTTATGCCTTATGTGCGTAAATTATTTCCACCAGTCGTAACTGGCGTAGTGGTGGTGATGATTGGTTTAAGTCTCATTCCTGTGGCGGTAGACTGGTTTGCAGGTGGTCAAAAAGGTGATGCTAATTATGCCGATCCCTCTAATCTTGCGATGGCAACTTTTGTGCTTGTGCTCGTGGTCATTTTGGTGCAATGGGGTAAAGGAATTTTCTCGGCTGCGGCTATCGTTATTGGGATGATGGTAGGTTATGTGGTGGCATTAACTTTAGGTTGGATCAACTTTGAAGCGGTTAAAAATGCAGAAATTGTTGCAATTCCTCAACCTCTGCACTTCGGTTTAGCGTTCCCAATTTCGGGGATTATTGGGATGTCGATTGCTTATTTAGTTACCATTGTGGAATCAAGTGGTAACTTCTTAGCATTGGGTAATGCCACTCAAACAGAGATTACAGGCAAGCATTTACGCGGTGGCGTATTGTGTGATGGGGTAGGCTCAGCCTTTGCAGCAATTATGTCTACCACTCCATTTTCATCATTCGCTCAAAATATTGGTGTGATTTCATTAACGGGTGTGGCAAGCCGCCACGTCGTGACGGTAATGGGCGTATTACTCATTTTCGCAGGTATTTTCCCCTGGTTTGGGGCGTTAATTGTTTCTATACCAAGTCCTGTATTAGGGGGCGCTGGCTTGATGATGTTTGCAATGATTATCGCCGCTGGTATTCAAATGCTCGATAAAGTAGAGCGCTCAAAACGTAATGGTTTAATTATTGCTATTTCCATCGGCTGTGGTTTAGCAGTTACCACTCGTCCAGAATTGCTTGATAAATTGCCAAGTTTCTTTAAAGAAGTCTTTGGTTCAGGCATTACCGTAGGTTCTGTGTTAGCTCTTGTGCTTAACCTAATTTTACCTAAAGATAAAGAGTAAAATTATCAAAGCAATTGGAAAAATAGACTTGAAATCAGTTGGTTGAAACCTTATCTTAACGCCAACCGAACACCACTGATTTCTCGGTGGTGTTTTTCTTTATTTAAATAATGTAAACAAGGAATTAATTATGACTTTACAAGTTACCGATGCAACATTTGAACAAGAAGTACTAAAATCTGATGTGCCAGTATTATTAGATTTCTGGGCACCTTGGTGTGGTCCTTGCCGCATGGTAGCCCCAATTTTAGATGAGTTAGCAGAAGAGTTTGCAGGTCGTGCGAAAATTGCCAAAGTGAACGTAGATGAAAATCAACAAGTGCCAGCCCAATTCGGTATTCGTTCAATCCCAACATTAATTCTTTTTAAAGATGGTCAAGTGGTTGCAACACAGGTAGGTGCATTACCAAAATCTCAATTAGCGGCTTTTGTTGAACAAGCGTTATAATTTCAGTAAAGATTAAATAAAAATAGCTAGGATTTATTTCCTAGCTATTTTTTTATGTAGTTGGCAAACTAGAAACGAATTTCAACCGCTCCTGCAAAATTGCGACCTGGGGCATAGAAACGTTCTAAGCCTTTGCGTTGTGGGTCAACGGCATCGGTTGTGCTGAATTGGTTGATGCCGCGTAATACGTCCCAAGTGTGGTATTTACGGTTTAGAATATTGTAGATACCTGCACGCAGAATGACATGTTTATTGATTTTATAGAAACCGTACACATCGAATAAAGTAGCAGAACCATTTAGATATGGATAGGTTTTGATCTCTTTATAGCGACGAGATGAATAGTCAATAACTTGAGCATCTTTTGCTTTTTTCGCCCCTAAATAGGTCATTCTTGCGTTTAATCCCCAACGGTCTTCAGGATCTTCATAACCAAAACCTAAAATTACTTTAATTGGTTGAATAGAAAGCATGCTTGCTTCAGTGCCTTTTAAGCGACCTTTTGAATAACCTAAATTCGCCAAAAATTTCCAGCCTTCAGGAATAAAAGAAATCACCTGATCTAAGTTTGTTTTAGTAGTTAGTTCCACGCCCGAAACAGTGGCTCTATCAATATTAACCGCTTGTTGAGCAATTGTTGTATAGAACGGTTCTCCACTTCGAGAATCTTCAAAATAGTAAGAGTTAATTTTCTCAAAAAGAGATTCTTGCTCAGTTAAGAAGTTTTTATAACGACTATGGTAAACATTCAAATTATACGTACCAACAGAATGTTCGGCTTGAATATGAATTGAATTATTTAATGCTTGCTCCGCTTTTAATTTTGGATTTGGGAACCAGTTTCCTTGCGGATGCTCAAATGAGAAATACATCTCTGAAGCAGTTGGTACTCGATAACCGGTTGAAATATTGTAGCCGACTTTCCAAGTTTCATTAACTTGAGCATCAAGCCCTAATGAGCCGCTTACGCTTTGGAATGTGTTAGAAGCAGGTTTTGCGGAGCAAGCTCGGCAAGTTGCTTTTAGATCTTGTGGTACAAGTTGATCCCAATCATAACGTACACCCAATTGGCTTGAGAAAATCTCATTCCAAATCACATTATCCTGTAATTGAGCCATAAAAGAGCGTGTTCTTACTGGGTGCTGGATACTTTCTTCAGTTCGTTCTCCAGTATAAAAAGTTTTGTTATTTTCATTTTCAAAATCTTTTTGTGAAACTGAAGTTCTTACTGTGAATTGGTGTGTTCCCCATAAAATATCTAAAGGTACAGAATCTACACGTAATGAAGCTCGTTTGAACTTGTTTTTCATATTCGTGGTTTGAATTTCATCTGCTTTTCTTTCAGGTTTAAGAGGTTTTGGCCAGTAAGGTACTGAGAAATCATATTGCTGATTCCCTTTCGTATTTTCAGAACCAATTTCCGTTTTTTGTAAATCAATATCCGCTTTAATGTAGCTTAACAAGCGGTTATTTTCTGGAAAATATTCGTAAGCAAGGTTACTGTTATAACGCTTCCCAAAATCTCTGACTTCACGCCATGAACTTTGTGTCAAGCTGTAAGACTCTTCATCCACCCAATTGTTATCACGTTGAGCATTAAACGAGAGGCTTACTTTATGCGATGGCGTAATAAAATAGCCAAATTTTGCTAAATAACTGCGGTTTTTGTGTGTGGCAGGATCAGGTACACCACGTTCACGCCCCCGAATAGCCTCACCAGCGCCATTACTTTTCATCTCATGACCATCACGATAAGAATAGAGTAATGCCATATCAAATTTTTCATCTTTATAGCCTACCCCTGCCGTATGTGTCCATTCACGGTTTTTGCTTGTATAACTATTTTTCAGCAATATCCCCCAGTTGTTTTCAGGGAAGACAATATCATCCGCCCCCAGCGTACGATAGTTAACCGAACCACCTAATGAGCCACTGCCCGAATTAAACGAATCTGAACCTCGCATAATATCAATGCCTTGAACCAATTCAGGATCTATCGCTAAACGTGAGCTGTTGAAGTTGCCATAACGGGCATAAAGAGAGTTTTCTTCAGAATCAGGTAAATTTACGCCATCAACGCTAATCCCTACACGATTACCCTCAACACCTCGCATTGCAAAACCTTTTGCTCGACGACCATTATCGCTAATCCCAACATCCGTTGTATAACGTACTAAATCGTGGTTATTCGCAATCAGTTCTTCTTGAATTGCCTTACGCGTTTTTTTAATTTGATTCGCTTTTACTTGCGTACCCTCTACATGCACAGTGCCAAGCGTTGTTTCTTCTTCTGCATAGCTATTTAATGCTACTGCAACACAGATTGCACCCAATGAAAGAGCAAATTGACGAGCCATATTTTCACCTAAAATGTAAATAAGATATGAAACCAGTTTACGAAAATTTAATAAGTTTTACAAGAAGTATTGAAAATCATTTTTATTTGTTTTATTCTAATTAAAATTTTTCTCTACTCTCAAAATAGGTCTTTACTATGAATAAATTTAAACTCTCTCTCATCTATCTCTCTTGTTCTGTTTTTTTAGCTGCTTGTTCTTCAAGTTCTGGTGGCGGTTCTGATAATTCTGAACAAATTCGCCAAACTGAAACTGCTCTAACTAAAAGACTGGTTGAATTAAATCAACAAGTAAAAGCAGCACAAACTCAAGCACAACAAGCGCAAGCTAAGTATGACGAAGCTCGTAAATTATCTAATGCTTCAGAAACCCAAGCTGCCAAGCTAGCACTTGAAGTAGCAAATTTGAAAAAAGCTCAAACTGAACTAGCTCTTGCTCAAGCCGAACAAAGCAAAGCAAGTGCACAAGATATTCAAAAATTAAAAGCTGATCTTGAAAAAGCTAATCAGTCTGTAAATGATGCAAATAAAACTATCGAAAAAGTCGCTGAAGAAAGCAAGAAAAAAGAAGCGGCTGCTCAAAAAAGAATTGAGGATCTTGAACGTTATAAAAATCTTCAAGATGCAGAAAAAGCAAGAATTCCAATTAGCCCTATAGCTTTTGGTAGTATTAGTGGTTTAATGACAGATGAGATATCTGGAATCAATTTAAGTTTAAAAGATGGTAAAGAGGTTATATCAATTCCAACTTTAACTACCTATTATAAAGCAATTGTTGTAGCTGATGATAATGGTGCAAGAGAACAAAATTTATCAACTGCAGATTCTGATTTCAATACTTATTTAGGTAAGTCAGGAAATCAAATTCTCAATACTAATTTATTTGATAGAGATGTTTCCTTTGGCGTGTATTATTCTGATCCTTATAATACTCAAAAATCCGCTAAACTAATTTATGTGCAAGGTAAGCCTACAGACATGTCTCAAATTCCTAGTGGAAATGTTAAATATACAGGTGGATTGGCTTACATAAAAGATGGTCAACGAGCGGATTACGTTACTGATGAGGGCTTAACTGCAAATGCTGATTTCGCTAATAAAACTATTAGTATTGATGTAGAGAAAAAAGAAACAACTCGTAATGGATTAGAAATACCAGAAATGCATTTTGGTGGCAAAATTACAAATAATAGCTTTGCAGGCAACGTCAACAACATTAAGACCCAAGGTGGTTTCTTCGGCGAAAATGCAAGAATACTTTCTGGGGTATTTACCAATGATAACGATAAATCACGCGGTGTATTTGGTGCAATTAAACAAGAGGCAGCTCAATAAGTGGTAGGATTTTATTGAAAAATGACAAATCTCACAGAAAAGATCACCGCTTATATTGCGGAAAATCCACAGGCGATCACTCTTGATATGGCAGCTCATTTTGGGCTGCCTGAAGGTAAAATTTTAGTGGCACTGCCAGAACAATTTGTGCGTGTGTTTGAGGCAAATCGTGCCGAAGAGATTTTTGCCCAAATCGCCCAATGGGGCACGTTTACCACCATTATTGAAAAATGCGGTTCGATCTTTGAAATTAAAGATCGTTTCCCAGAAGGTATTGTAGGACGTGGCTACTACAATCTGAATATGAAAGGCGACCAAGGTGCACTGCACGGGCATTTGAAATTAGATGGCATTGCTCAAATTGCCTTTGTTAGCCTGCCTTTCCGTGGTAAAGAGAGCTACAACATCGCTTTTATTGCTCATAACGGCGAAACCATTTTTAAAGTATATTTAGGGCGTGATGAGCAACGCCAACTTTTCCCTGAACAAGTGGAAAAATTCAATGCCTTTCAATAGGGATTTTTATTAAGGAGAAAATAATGACTGCTCGTCAAGAAGTACTACAGAACCGCTTAGGACCACAAATTCAAGAGTTGAAGGAACAATGCCGTACGATTATGTTGGCAACCTTAGATGAAGAAGGCAACCCAAACGTAAGTTATGCACCGTTTGTGATTCATAATGGCAAATATGTGGTGTTAATTTCAGAAATCGCTCGCCATGCCCGCAATCTGCAAAAAGTACAGAAAGTATCGTTGATGTTGATTGAAGATGAGAGCTTAAGCCGTCAAATTTTTGCCCGTAAGCGGTTAAGTTTTGATGCAACTTCGCAAGTGATTGATAAACTTTCAGAAGAAGGCCAGGCTTGTTTAGCAGAACTTAAAGCCCGCCACGGTGATTTAATTGATGAATTAGCACAAAATGCCGACTTTAAAATCTTTGGCTTCACACCAAGCCAAGGCTTATTCGTTAAAGGGTTCGGTCAAGCGTTCCAAGTGAGCCCATCTGATTTAGTGGATGTGGTGCATTTAGAGATTGGTCATCTTAAAGAAGAGTAGAGAAAAGAATTTACTCAATGTAAAGGCTGGATGCTATATTTTGTAGCATTCAGCCTATTATTTTTTAAATAATCAATCGCCCAATTCCCGAATAAACCGTTGCTTTGCCTTTTCGGGTAAAGCCGAGTAAAGTCAATCCGTTTTCTTGTGCCATTTGGGCTGCCATTTCGGTGGTGGCGGAAATGGCGCATAGCATTTCAATGCCTGCTGCAACGCATTTTTGCACCATTTCAAAACTGGCTCGGCTGGTGACAAACACAAAGCCAAGTGGTTCGTTATTTGAAACGTACCAACCGATAAGTTTATCTAAAGCAACGTGTCTGCCGACATCTTCTCGAATGGCAAGTAATTCACCCTCGGGGCTAAAAAATGCGGCGGCGTGGCTTGCCCCCGTTTCTTTGGAAAGTTGTTGCATTTGTTCGAGTTGCTCAAGTGAGTGGTTAAAAATAAGTGGGTTGATATTCGACAAGCGGTCAGATTTTTTAGCTAAATTGCAACTCTGTTTTACCTGTTCTAATTGTTCAACGCCACAAATGCCACAGCCAGTTCTGCCTGTCATTGAGCGGCGTTTTTCTTTTAATTCAACAAAACGACGAGTGCTAATTTCTAATTGCACTTCAATACCATCGCATTGTCCAATAATATCGATGCCATAAATTTCTGATTTGCTAGAAATAATTCCTTCCGAAAGCGAAAAGCCAATCGCAAAATCTTCTAAATTATTTGGCGTACACATCATCACCGCGTGAGAAATGCCGTTATAAACCAGAGCAACAGCAATTTCACTAATTAGGTTATCTTCGCACGGTTTGGCTGTTATGAGTTGATCAATTAAGGTTAAACGGGTAGCATTTATTTTGTGTAAAATATTCATATATTTTTTAATATTTAATTTTAATAAATAAGAATTATTCTCAATAATTTAATTTTAATAAATTAAATTTTAAATAGATCAAAAAATAATTAGATTTATTAAATTTACTAAAGATGGGGTATGGTTTATTATAGCCAAAGGTAAAATAATTGTTAAATAATACAACTCGATACAATTGGGGTTGTAATATGACGATGTATTTTACATTTTAAACATCACATTGGCAAAATGTTGCTAATGTTACTAGTAGGAGTGATTTATGCAGGTCTCAAGACGTAAGTTTTTCAAGATCTGTGCAGGTGGTATGGCAGGGACTTCTGCAGCAATGCTTGGTTTTGCACCAAGTGAAGCGTTAGCAGCCCCTCGCGAGTACAAGCTTTTACGAGCTAAAGAAACTCGCCAATCCTGTACTTATTGTGCCGTAGGCTGCGGTATGTTGATGTATAGTCTCGGTGATGGGGCAATGAATTCACGTGGTAAATTGTTCCACGTGGAAGGTGACCCAGACCATCCAGTTAGCCGCGGGGCATTATGTCCAAAAGGTGCAGGGGTGTTGGATTATGTAAACAGTCCAAACCGCTTGCAATATCCAGAATATCGTGCGCCAGGTTCTGACAAGTGGGAACGCATTTCTTGGCATGATGCGATTCATAAAGTTGCGAAATTATTGAAAGAAGACCGTGATGCCAACTGGGAAGCCACCAATGCGGAAGGTACTCCAGTTAATCGTTGGGCAACCACAGGTTTCTTGACAGCTTCAGCTGCAAGTAATGAAACGGCTCTTTTAACCCAAAAATTTGGTCGTGCCTTTGGTATGTTGGTTTTAGATAACCAAGCGAGTACCTGACACGGACCTACGGTAGCAAGTCTTGCTCCTAGTTTCGGTCGCGGTGCGATGACCAACCATTGGGTTGATATTAAAAATGCGGACGTTGTGGTGGTAATGGGCGGTAACGCTGCAGAAGCTCACCCAGTTGGTTTCCGTTGGGCTATTGAAGCGAAAAAACAAAATGGTGCGAAGTTAATGGTGGTTGATCCACGCTTTAACCGTACGGCTTCAGTGGCTGATTTCTACTCTCCAATTCGTTCAGGTACAGACATCACCTTATTATTAGGTGTGATTAAGTATCTTTTAGATAATGATAAAATCCAACACGAATATGTAAAACATTACACCAATGCAAGCTTCTTAATTCACGAAGGCTTTGGTTTTGAAGATGGCTTATTCACGGGCTATAACCCTGAAACACGTTCTTATGATAAATCAACGTGGTCTTATCAATTGGATGAAAATGGTCAGCCAAAACGTGATATGACACTTCAAGATCCACGTTGTGTCATCAACTTATTGAAAAAACACGTGGAACGTTATACGCCTGAAATGATTGAGCGTGTTTGTGGTACAAAACAAAAAGCATTCCAAGAATTTGCAGAAACCATTGCTTCAACTGCTGATCCAAAACGTACGACGACATTCTTGTACGCATTAGGTTGGACGCAACATACGGTGGGTGCACAAAATATTCGTTCAATGGCGATGATCCAGTTGCTTTTAGGTAATATCGGTATGTCTGGCGGTGGCGTAAACGCATTGCGTGGTCACTCGAATGTACAAGGTACAACAGATATGGGCTTATTCCCATCTATGTTACCAGGCTATATTCCATTACCAATTGAAACAGATACTACTTTAGATGCTTTCCTAAAACGTATTACACCAAAAACAGCGGTAGATGGTCAGACAAACTACTGGCAAAACACCCCGAAATTTATGGTGAGTATGCTTAAAGCCTTCTATGGAGAGAATGCTACTAAAGAGAACGAGTTCGGTTACCACAATTTACCGAAACAATATAAGAAAAAAATGGATCATATGAGATTTATTGAATTGATGGATCAAGGCAAAATCAATGGTTATATCTGCCAAGGTTATAATCCATTAGCCTCTTATCCAGATAAAAATAAAATCTCAAGTGCGTTACGTAAATTAAAATTCTTAATTGTTTGTGACCCATTAGCGACTGATACTTCAGAATTCTGGCAACATCATGGTGAATATAACGATGTAAATCCTGCTGATATTCAAACTGAGGTTATTCGTTTACCAACCATCTGTTTTGCTGAAGAAGATGGCTCAATTGCAAACTCTGGTCGTTGGTTACAATGGCACTGGAAAGCGGCTGAACCGCCAAAAGAAGCAAAACCAGATGTGGATATTCTTGCAGAAATCCGTGAAGTGATGCTTGAAATGTATCACGAAGAGAAAGCACAAGGTAAAACACCTGTTTCGCTTGAAACCATTGAGGCAATGACCTGGGATTATAACAACCCATTAGAGCCGAAAGCGGATGAACTCGCGAAAGAGAATAATGGTTACGCATTAGAAGATCTTTATGATGCAAGCGGTAAATTAATTGCGAAAAAAGGCGAATTGCTTTCAAGCTTTGCTCAACTTCGCGATGATGGTTCAACTTCATCAGCGATTTGGATCTACACCGGTCAATGGACAGAAAAAGGTAACCAAATGGCGAACCGCGATAACAGCGACCCATCTGGTTTAGGTAATACATTAGGTTGGGCATTCTCATGGCCTCTTAACCGTCGTGTACTTTATAACCGAGCCTCTGCAGACTTATCAGGTAAACCGTGGAACCCGAAACGCCAGCTTGTAAAATGGAATGGCAAAAACTGGAACTACATTGATGTGGCAGACTTCGGTACTGCACCACCAAATAGTAATGTAACGCCATTTATTATGAATAATGAAGGTGTTAGCCGTCTATTTGCATTAAATAAACTGACAGAAGGTCCATTCCCTGAACACTATGAACCGATTGAAACGCCAATTGGCACGAACCCACTTCACCCGAATGTGGTTTCAAACCCAACAGTTCGTATTTTAGAGAGCGATAAAGACCGCTTTGGTGATGCAAGTCAGTTCCCTTATGTGGGTACAACTTACCGCTTAACTGAGCACTTCCACTTCTGGACCAAACAATCTAACCTCAATATGATTGCTCAGCCAGAACCGTTTGTGGAAATTAGTGAAGAGTTGGCAAAAGAGAAAGGCATTGAAAATGGTGATGTGGTAAAAGTAACTTCAAAACGTGGTTATATTAAAACCAAAGCCGTTGTAACAAAACGTGTTCGTTCAATTGATGCTGACGGTAAACGTATTCACACTGTGGGTATTCCACTCCATGGTGGTTTCGCAACAGTAGGCAAAAAATCATTCTTGGCGAATACCTTAACGGGACGTGTAGGTGATGCAAATACGCAAACCCCTGAATATAAAACGTTCCTTGTGAACATTGAGAAAGTAACGGAGGCAGTATAATGTCAGGTGTACAAGATCAAAACATTATTAAAATATCTGCAACTTCGTTCGTAACGCCACCACCACAAGCACGTGAGCACGTGGTGGAAGTTGCAAAGCTCATTGATGTTTCAGCCTGTATCGGCTGTAAGGCATGTCAAGTTGGTTGTTCTGAATGGAACGACATTCGTGCTCCGCAGGAAGAGTGTGTGGGGGTTTATGATAACCCTCGCGATCTGAACGCAAAACAGTGGACGGTGATGAAGTTCAACGAAGTGGAAGAAAACGACCGCTTGGAATGGCTGATCCGTAAAGATGGTTGTATGCACTGTGCTGAACCAGGCTGTTTGAAAGCGTGCCCATCACCAGGTGCGATCATTCAATATGCAAACGGTATTGTGGATTTCCAATCTGATAAATGTATCGGCTGTGGTTACTGTATTGCAGGTTGTCCGTTTAACATTCCACGTATGAATGATGAAGATAACCGTGTGTATAAATGTACCCTTTGCGTGGATCGTGTGAATGTGGGTCAAGAGCCAGCTTGCGTGAAAACCTGCCCAACAGGTGCAATCCGATTTGGTTCGAAAGATGAGATGCTTCACTACGCAGAAACACGCGTGAAAGATCTGAAATCTCGCGGCTATCCAAATGCAGGCATTTATAACCCTGAAGGTGTGGGCGGAACACACGTAATGTATGTGTTGCACCATGCAGATAAACCTGAGCTTTATTCTGGCTTACCGAAAGATCCGAAAGTTGATGTGACGGTTGAGCTTTGGAAAGACATTCTCAAACCAGTTGCGGCTGTTGCGATGGGTGGCTTAGCACTTGCAGAAGTGGCTCACTATGTGACCGTTGGACCAAACATTGAAGAAGATGTGGAAGATCACCACGAACACGCAGAAGGTGAACATCAAGAAAAAGGAGGCAAAGATGAGTAAAAAAGTGGAAATCACGAATGATACCCGTATTATTCGCCATAAACCTCTTGCTCGTGTGAGCCACTGGTTCTTGGTTATTTCATTCTTTATGACAATGTTCACAGGGGTTGCATTCTTCTTCCCTGACTTCGCGTGGTTAACTGAAATTCTCGGTACACCACAATTAGCTCGTGCAATCCACCCATTTACGGGGATTGTGATGTTTATTGCCTTTATCATTATGGCGTTGATTTATTGGGATCATAACATTCCAGAAAAAAATGACCTAAAATGGGCAATGAACGTGCACGAAGTGTTAAAAGGGAATGAACACGCAGTGGCTTACAATGGTAAATATAACTTTGGTCAAAAAATGTTATTTTGGACATTAAATTTGGCAATGTTTACCTTGTTGATCACAGGGATCATTATGTGGAGAAAATATTTCTCGCATAACTTCTCTATCCAAACATTACGTATTGCGATTTTACTTCACTCTGCCAGTGCCTTTGCGTTATTTACAGGGATTTTAGTCCACATGTATATGGCATTCTGGATTAAAGGCTCAATTCGCGGTATGGTAGAAGGTTGGGTAACGGTTCGCTGGGCGAAAAAACATCACCCAAAATGGTATAATGAAGAAGTGAAACCTGAGCTCGAAAAAGAGCTCGCTGAAGAAGCAAGCAAAGGATAACTTCTGATTAAAGTGCGGTATAATACCGCACTTTCTTTTTAAGTAGGGTGTGAATAGTATTCATGCACGCAAGCGGTTAATTTTATTCAATATTTTGCAAGCGTGTGTCCATTGTTCCAGTTCATCCCCTACCTTTCATTTAAGGACACAAAATGAGCATCCGAATTTTACCTGATACTGAAATCAAACAAGCTGCAAGTTCCTTCGAACATCCACCACTTTTGTTCGCTAACCCTAAAAACTTATACGCACGTCGTGCAAAACGTTTACGTCAATTAGCGGCAGATAATCCGTTCAAAGATTATTTAGAATTCGCTGCAAATTTGGTTGAAGTGCAATTAGATCTGCTTGAAAATCACCCTATTGCAAATGAACAAGAAAAGTTGACCGCTTGCATTACTCAAACGCAAGGTAATAAACCACTGAATGCCAAAAATTTTCCACGTTCAAACGAATGGCAGAAACTTTTACTTGCACTCATTAAGAAGTTTAGACCTTACGCTAATGAAACTACCTTACCAACATTGGAATGGCTAGAAAAAGCGGCGTCTTCTGAGCTAGAAAAATTAGCGACCGATTTGTTTAATGAACGTTATGAACAAGTTGGTGCAGATAAAGCAGTCTTTTTATGGGCAGCACTTTCACTTTATTGGGTGCAACTCACTCAACAACTGCCACGTAATACCATGACCGAAGTAGGCGAACGCCATACCTGCCCTGTATGCGATGCAGCACCTGTGGCAAGCGTGATTCATTTTGGCAGTGAACAAGGTTTACGCTATATGCACTGTTCGCTTTGTGAAAGTGAATGGAATATGACCCGTTCACAATGCTCAACCTGCGATCAAAGTGGCAAATTAGATTACTGGAGTTTTGATAATGTCGATGCAGGCGTGAAAGCCGAAAGCTGTGGCGATTGTGGAAGTTATTTAAAAGTAATGTATCAAGAAAAAGATGCCTATGTTGAACCTGTCGCAGATGATCTTGCTACGATTTTGCTTGATGCTGAAATGGAACAAAAAGAGTTTGCGAAAAGTGGGTTAAATCCTTTTCTTTTTCCTTAATGTTAATTGATTTATAAAATAAGGGGTTGTACCTAAATATTGTTGGTGCAACCCCTAAATCATTATAAATATTAGAATTATTTAAATTCTCCAATCACATTCAAAATCCGCTTATCGGAAATCGGGTATTTGGTGCCGATTTGTTGGGCAAATAAGCTTACGCGGAGTTCTTCGATCATATAGCGAATTTCTAGCACTTCTGTTGGAATTGCTTTCGATTTTGGCAGTTTAGCAAGCAGCTGTTTGTAGGCTTCTTGAACCTGCTCAACACGTAGCATTTTAGTACGGTCAGTGTTGGTATCTGTGCCGAGTTTATCTAAACGTTTGTCAATAGCTGTCAAATATCGGTAAAGATCTGAAAGACGTTGATAGCCTGTTTGAGTTACGAAATTTGGATACACTAAGCCTGCTAACTGGGTTTTAATATCCGACAACGCAAACGCCATCGTGAAGTCCATTTTTCCTTTCATTCGCTTGTTGAGTTCAAATGCTAAAGTTAAGCATTTTTCCACTTGCAGGGCAATTTCTGCGGTGGTGTCGTTCAGATTGGCACGCACAAACTCTTGCAGTTCACGGAATTTTTCTTCCGTCCACACAAAACCGCCGAACTCATCAATCAACTTATCCACCGCACAGGAAATACAGTCATCAATCAGTTCTAATACCTTGCCAAACGGGGCGAAATATAAGCCAAGTTTAGCTTTATTCGGCAATTTTTCGTGTAAGTATTTAATCGGCGAAGGCACGTTCAGTAACAACAAACGACGTAAGCCTGCTTGCATTGCTTGCGTTTGTTCCGCCTCAGTTTCAAACAATTTGATTCCGACTGAAGTCTGCTCATCAACAATCGCAGGATACGCCTTAACGCTGAAATGCTGTTTTTTCTGCTCGTAGCATTGCGGTAAATCAGCGAAGCTCCAGAGATGCAAACCGCTTTGTTCAATGCCATCGTCAGCAATGTTAGAAAGTGTACTTTGCACCCGATCTTTGAGCTGGAATTTTAGTGCGTCTAAATCACCACTTTCGGCAATTTTTTTACCTTTTTCATCTACCACGCGGAAAGTCATTTTTAAGTGTGCGGGCAGTTGCGAATAATCCCACAATTCAGTCTCAACCGTTACGCCTGTCATTCTGCGAAGCTCGTAAGTCAGGCTTTCCAGCAATGGTTTAACTAACGGTTCGGCACGTCCTAAAAAAGCATCGGCATAGTTCGGTGCAGGCACAAAATTACGACGCATCGCTTTCGGCAATGATTTAATCAAACTTACCACTAACTCGTGGCGTAGCCCTGGTATTTGCCAGTCAAAGCCTTCAGGCTCTACTTGGTTGAGCAGTGGCAATGGAATATGAACGGTTACGCCATCGGCTTCTGAACCTATTTCAAATTGATAAGTAAGCTTCAATTTGAGCTTACCTTGATACCAGAAATTCGGGAAATCCAATTCTGAAACCTTATTCGCCCCTTCGTTCATCAGGAACGATTTTTCAAAATTGAGCAATTCAGGATCGGCTTTGCTTGCCTTTTTCCACCAGCTGTCGAAATGGCGGCTAGAGACCACTTCCGTACCTATGCGTTGATCGTAGAAGTCGAACAATACTTGCTCGTCCACCAAAATATCGCGGCGGCGAGATTTGTGTTCAAGATCTTCCACTTCCTTGATCAAGCGGTTATTTTCTTTGAAGAATTTGTAATTGTTGATCCATTCGCCTTCCACCATTGCCGAGCGAATAAAAATTTCGCGGCTCACCGTTGGGTCAATGCTGCCATAATTAACCAAGCGTTTTTGCACAATCGGAATGCCATAGAGTGCGACTTTTTCATACGCCATCACAGCCCCTTTGGACTTCGCCCAATGTGGCTCGCTGTAACTGCTTTTCACCAAATGCTGTGCTAACGGCTCGACCCATTCAGGTTCGATTTTTGCTACCGTTCTTGCCCACAGTTTAGTGGTTTCAACCAGCTCGGAAGCAATGATCCATTTCGGCTGTTTTTTGAAAAGTGCGGAGGTCGGAAAGATGAAAAATTGTGCATTTCTCGCCCCTAGATAGTGCATTTTTTCGCTATCTTTTAAACCGATATGAGAGAGCAAGCCTGCCAATAAAGCGGTATGAATTTGCTGATAATTTGCTTCAAGCGTGTTAATCGGCAAGCCCATTTCACGTACTGACAAACGGAGCTGATGATAAATGTCTTGCCACTCACGCACGCGTAAATAGTTGAGGTAATCTTTCTGGCACTGCTTGCGGAACTGGTTTTTACTTAGCTCTTTTTGCTGGGTTTCAATGTAGTGCCAAAGGTTCACAAATGCCAAGAAGTCCGAATCTTTGTCAGCAAAACGGCGATGT
Organism: Pseudohaemophilus paraphrohaemolyticus; assembly: GCF_003253115.1. Lineage (GTDB taxonomy): Bacteria > Pseudomonadota > Gammaproteobacteria > Enterobacterales > Pasteurellaceae > Haemophilus_A > Haemophilus_A paraphrohaemolyticus_A. Next base: position 193,642 of record NZ_QEQF01000002.1, read on the forward strand.
TTTTCATCTGATGCTTGCTGTTTTTCCTGCGGGCGTTCACGCGGATCTTGAATCGAAAGTGCGGAGACAATCATCATCACTTCGTGCAAACTGCCATTTTTCGCCGCTTCAATCACCATTCTTCCTAAACGTGGATCGATAGGTAATTGTGCTAATTGGTGACCGATTAGGGTGAGTTCACGTTTTTCGCCAAATTTAGTTTTGCGAATGTGAAACGCTTGTAATTCTTCAAGCAAGCGAATCCCGTCTTGCACTTGGCGAACATCGGGCGAATCCACGAATGGAAACGCAGTAATATCGCTCAACCCAAGCGATGCCATCTGCAAAATAACCGAAGCTAAATTGGTGCGTAAAATCTCAGGATCGGTAAATTCAGGGCGGCTGTTAAAATCCTCCTCTGAATATAAACGGATACAAATCCCCTCAGACACACGTCCGCATCGCCCTTTACGCTGGTTGGCGGAGGCTTGTGAAATCGGCTCAATCGGTAAACGTTGCACTTTAGTACGATAGCTATAACGTGAAATACGTGCCGTCCCTGTATCAATCACATATTTAATATTTGGAATGGTAAGCGATGTTTCTGCCACGTTGGTGGCTAAAATAATACGGTTCAAACTACTCGGACGGAAAATGCGTTGTTGCTCTTCTGCAGACAAGCGAGCGTAAAGCGGCAGAATTTCGGTAAAACGCAGATTCTGCTTTTGTAACGCTTCAGCGGTGTCGCGAATTTCTCGTTCACCGTTCATAAAGATCAGAATATCGCCTCGTCCTTCAGCTTGCAGTTCGTCTACCGCATTTAGAATACCTTGCAGTTGGTCTTGATCGTCTTCTTCCACAATCGGGCGATAACGTACTTCCACAGGGAAGGTTCTGCCTGACACTTCAATAATCGGTGCATTATTGAAATGGCGTGAAAAGCGTTCCACATCAATGGTCGCCGAGGTGATGATCACTTTAAGATCAGGGCGTTTGTGTAGAATCTGTTTGAGATAACCCAAAATGAAATCGTTGTTAAGGCTGCGTTCGTGGGCTTCGTCGATAATGAGCGTGTCGTATTGGTTTAAATAGCGGTCGTTCTGAATTTCAGCCAGCAGAATCCCGTCGGTCATCAATTTGACTAACGTATTTTCGCTCACTTGATCATTAAAACGCACTTTATAACCGACCGTCGATCCCATCTCTGATTGCAGCTCTTCTGCAATACGGCTTGCCACCGAACGTGCAGCAATACGGCGAGGTTGGGTATGCCCAATCAAGCCTTTCACGCCACGCCCAAGCTCTAAACACATTTTGGGCAACTGGGTGGTTTTGCCAGAGCCTGTTTCTCCTGCAATCACCACCACTTGATTCTCTTCAATCAGTTTGAGAATTTCCTCACGCCGTGCTGAAACAGGCAAGTCAGGATAGCTGATTTTCAGACTTTCTTGTTGTGCTTTTCGAGCCTGAAAATAGGCTTGAGCGGTCAAAATATCCTGTTCAATTTCTGTTTGAATCGCCTGTTTTACCTCTGTCTTTTTCACATTCGACAATCCATAAATGCGTGAACGCAAACGGTGATAATCGCTAGTAGTCAGAGCTTTTAACTGGGCAATCAGAGCCTTTTGTGTGTTATCAAGCGGTTGGTTTTTAGGATTTTTTTGCGAAGATTTCGGCGAGTTTGGTTTCATTTTACGTTTAAGCATTAGATAGAAAAATTGGTATTATTCTAGCATAAATGCGAGATCGGGCATATAGCTCCACTTGTTACTCCTCTCCCTCCGAAAATCCTAAGGATTTTCTTCCCCCTCTCTCGAAAGGGAAGAGAGTATAGTTACGAACGTGGTTTTATTGTTTTCTTCCCTTATGGGACAAACGCTTGCGTTTGAACATTGCCTTTGACAACGGCTGCGAAGCGAATATTGAGACAGCTTGACACGATGTTCAGTCGTGGCAAGCAGAGAGAGGTGAGAAGACGAAGAACAGAGCGGTTACTCTTTTTCATACCAAATACGGTTAATAAACCACATCACTTTACCCGTTGGCGTTTGAACGGTAATTTCATCATCTTCCTGTTTACCTATTAAAGCTCGGGCAACGGGTGAATCAATCGAAATCCAGTTTTTCGCAGGGTCAAATTCATCGCATCCCACGATGCGATATTCTGCAATCTCTCCCGCTTCGTTTTCCAATTCCACCCAAGCACCAAAAAAGACTTTGCCCTCTTGTTGCGGATGGTAATCGACGATTTGTAGCACTTCTAACCGCTTGGAAAGAAAACGCACGCGACGGTCGATTTCACGCAAGCGACGTTTGCCGTAGATGTATTCTGCATTTTCGCTGCGGTCGCCAAGGGCAGCTGCATCAGAAACGGCTTGGGTCACTTTCGGGCGTTCTTCTTTCCATAAGAATTTCAGCTCTTGGTCTAACATCTGCCAGCCTGAGCGGGTAATATAATTTGATTTTGCCATTCTTTTCCCTAAGCACTGAGCAATAAATTTGCTACTGTTCTTACACCAAGCCCTGTTGCACCCGCTGCCCATAAATCACTTGCTGTCTTACGGAAGGTAGCGGAAGCATCAATATGTAACCAATTTTGTTGATAATTTTCCACAAAATAAGAGAGAAATGCACAAGCTGTGCTTGCACCCGCTCCAACAGGCACAGAACCAATGTTAGCAATATCCGCAAAGTTTGAGCTAATTTGTGAACGATGGAACGGCTCAAATGGCAAACGCCAGAAAGGTTCATTTTGATTTTTTGCGGCAGTGAATAATGCTGAAATCCAGTTTTCATCCATTGAAAGCACACTGTGATAATCATTCCCCACCGCCACTTTTGCTGCACCTGTGAGTGTTGCTGCATCTAAAATCAACTGTGCATTTTGCTTGCTTGCTTCAATTAAACCATCAGCCAACACCAAACGACCTTCCGCATCGGTGTTTAAAACTTCAGCCGTAACACCATTGCGATAGGTAATAATATCGCCTAATTTAAAGGCGTTATGGCTAACCATATTTTCCGCACAACAGACATAGAGCTTCACGCGTTTTTGCAAGCCTTGTGCGATCGCTAAACCTAATGCACCTGTAAGCATTGCCGCACCGCCCATATCGGTTCGCATGGTAGACATTGAATCACTTGGTTTCAAGCTATAACCGCCTGTGTCGAAGGTGATGCCTTTGCCGACTAAACAGGCTAATACAGGCTCATCTGCCTTACCCGTTGGGTTGAAGTCTAACGCCAAGAAAGCAGGCGGATTTTCAGAACCTTTTCCCACCGTCCAAATGCCTGAATAACCTTGTTTTTTTAAATCTTCGCCTGAAATAATTTCCGCAGAAATTGCAGAATTCAAGCCTTTTTTAACCGCTTGTTGAGTAACAAACTCGACCGCTTGTTCAGCTAATTGTACAGGTGTTAATTGGTCAGAGGGTTTATTGATGATCGTGCGTGTAAATGTGGTGCATTCAAGGCGAGCATCAAATTCTGTTTGTGCTTCGCCCAAATTGGGATATTGCACTGTGCCTGCATTTTTCACGCTGACGTATCCTTGATGAAATGCCCAGCATTGTTCTAAATCCCAGCCTTTGCCTGCAAGCGTTACCGCTAAAATACCTTGATTTTTAATTTTACGAGCGGCTTGCTGAATAGTGATAAATGCTTCGCTCTCAGGCTTTTCGTTAAGATGAATCGTCATTCCATTTTCATTGGCAGAAAGAATGGCTTTTTTGCCCCACTTTTCGGATGCGGGCGTATTTGACAGGGTAATTTGCATTGACATAATTATTCCTTATTCTGTAAATTGAATGAATCGGTCGAATTTTAACAAGAATTTGTTAAATGTTCCTATTCATTTTTCCTTCATTTTCGGGTAATCTCGAGCTATTCTTTCTAAAATATCTCAAACACAATCCTACTCTATACAGGAAGAAAGCATATGAATTTGCACGAATATCAAGCAAAACAACTCTTTAGCCAATACGGGTTACCTATCAATCGTGGCATTGCCTGCCATTCTATTGAAGAAACAGAGCAAGCTCTCAGCCAGCTAAGTGGTGATATTTTTGCCGTGAAATGCCAAATCCACGCAGGTGGACGGGGGAAAGCCGGAGGGGTGAAGTTAGTAAAAAATGCCGAGCAAGCTCGCCAGTTTGCGGAACAGTGGTTAGGCAAAAAAATGGTGACTTTCCAAACCAATAGCAGAGGCTTGCCTGTGAATACCATTTACGTGGAAGAAACTTGTGAGATTGAGCGTGAACTTTATCTTGGAGCTGTTATTGACCGTAGCTCGCAAAAAGTGGTGTTTATGGCATCGAGTGCGGGCGGAATGGATATTGAAGAGATCGCTAAAAATACGCCTGAGCTTATCCATAAAATCCATCTCGATCCTCTCACTAATGCTCAACCTTTCCAAGCACGTGAACTTGCCTTTAAGCTTGGTTTGAAAGGGACAGAAATCAAACAATTTACCGCGATTTTTCTGAATCTTGCTAAATTATTCCTTGAAAAAGATCTTGCTTTGCTTGAAGTGAATCCGCTGGTGGTAACTAAACAGCAAAACCTTATCTGTTTAGATGCCAAAGCGGTTATTGACAACAATGCTCTTTATCGTCACCCTGAACTGAAAGCACTTGAAGATGAAAGCCAAGAAGATCCGCGTGAAGTCTATGCTTCTCAATGGGAATTGAATTACGTCGCACTAAACGGCAATATCGGTTGTATGGTAAATGGTGCAGGGCTTGCAATGGGAACTATGGATATGATCAAATTACAAGGTGGAGAACCTGCGAATTTCCTTGATGTAGGCGGTGGTGCAACTAAAGAACGTGTTGCTGAAGCATTCAAGTTGATTTTATCTGACAGCCAAGTAAAAGCAGTACTTGTTAATATTTTTGGCGGTATTGTACGCTGTGATCTGATTGCTGAGGGGATTATTTCTGCGGTGAATGAAGTAGGTGTAAAAGTCCCTGTAATCGTGCGTTTAGAAGGTACGAATGCGGAGCAAGGCAGAGCCATTTTAGCAAAAAGCAGGCTGAATCTAACGGTTGCTGAAACCTTAACACAAGCGGCGATTTCTGCCGTGAATTTTGCAAATCAAGCGTAAAGACTAAAAAAGAGAAATGATATAAAATGGCGATTTTAATTGATAAAAATACGAGAGTGATTTGCCAAGGTTTCACGGGCAGTCAAGGCACATTTCACAGCGAGCAGGCTTTAGCCTACGGCACACAATTAGTGGGAGGCGTTTCACCAAATAAAGGTGGCACAATACATTTGGGCTTACCAGTGTTTAATACAGTGCGAGAAGCGGTCGAAAAAACAGGGGCAACTGCAACCATTATTTACGTACCTGCCAGCGGTTGTAAAGATGCCATTTTGGAAGCCATTGATGCAGGTATTCAACTGATTGTGTGTATTACTGAAGGTATTCCAACGCTCGATATGCTTGTTGTTAAACAAAAATTAAACGAGACAGGCGTGCGAATGATTGGCCCAAATTGCCCTGGAATTATTACGTCTGATGAATGCAAAATGGGCATTATGCCTGCCAATATTCACAAAAAAGGCAAAATTGGTATTGTATCGCGTTCAGGCACGCTGACCTATGAAGCGGTTAAACAGACGACAGACGAAGGCTTTGGGCAATCCACTTGCGTTGGCATTGGCGGTGATCCAATTACAGGTTCCAGTTTTATTGATATTTTACGTCTGTTCCAAGATGATCCAGAAACCGAAGCTATAGTGATGATTGGCGAAATTGGCGGTTCTGCGGAAGAAGAAGCGGCTCAATTCATTAAAACTCACGTGACCAAACCTGTGGTGAGCTATATTGCAGGTGCAACCGCACCAAAGGGCAAACGAATGGGGCACGCGGGTGCAATTATCAGTGGCGGAAAAGGCACGGCAGAAGAGAAGTTCCAAGCCTTAGAAGCAGCGGGTGTTACTTGTGTAAGAAGTTTAGCGGAAATAGGTAAGGCATTGCGAGAATGTTTAGCCTAAAATGAGCACTCTTTTATTTAGCCCGTGAAATATGCGTAAAAAAATGCTATATTTCTAGGGCTATATTTTGGCTTTATTTTTATTTATCTTACGGAGAAATCTCAATGGAACTTAACGCTTTAACAGCATTGTCCCCAATTGATGGTCGCTATCAAGACAAAGCGGCATCCCTTCGCCCAATTTTTAGTGAATTTGGTTTATTAAAATTCCGAGTGACGGTAGAGGTTCGTTGGTTACAAAAGCTCGCTTCTCACGCACAAATTGAGGAAGTTCCAGCTTTGTCTAAAAACGCAAACGATTACCTTAATGATATTGTGGCGAATTTTTCTATTGAAGATGCAAACCGTATCAAAACCATTGAACGCACCACAAATCACGATGTAAAAGCGGTGGAATATTTCTTAAAAGAGAAATGCGAAGCCTTGCCAGAGCTTCACAAAATCAACGAATTTATCCACTTTGCTTGTACATCAGAAGACATCAACAATACCTCGCACGCATTAATGCTTAAAACTGCTCGTGAAGAAGTGTTATTGCCAGAGTGGAAAAAAGTGATTGATGCAGTAGTTGAACTTGCTGAGCGTTACAAAAACATCCCATTGCTTTCTCGCACACACGGTCAGCCAGCCAGTCCAACAACGATTGGTAAAGAGATGGCAAACGTAGCTTACCGCCTAAAACGCCAATATAAACAGCTCGAGAATTTAGAAATTTTAGCGAAAATCAATGGTGCTGTAGGTAACTACAATGCTCATTTATCGGCTTATCCAGACATCGACTGGCATACTTTCAGCCAAGAGTTCATCGAACAATCTTTAGGTGTCACTTGGAACCCATACACAACCCAAATTGAACCGCACGATTACATCGCTGAGTTCTTTGATTGTGTCGCTCGTTTCAATACTATCGTGATCGACTTCGACCGTGATATGTGGGGTTATATCGCATTAAATCATTTCAAACAACGTACTATTGCAGGCGAAATTGGTTCTTCAACCATGCCACACAAGGTAAACCCAATTGACTTCGAAAACTCCGAAGGTAACTTAGGCTTAGCAAATGCAATTATGAGCCATTTAGGTCAAAAATTGCCAATCTCTCGTTGGCAGCGTGACTTAACTGATTCAACTGTATTACGTAACTTAGGCGTCGGCTTAGGTTATGCATTAATTGCGTATGCTTCAACCTTAAAAGGCATTAGTAAATTAGAGGTGAATGAGCAGCACTTACGTGATGAATTAGATCAAAACTGGGAAGTGTTAGCAGAGCCAATTCAAACAGTAATGCGTCGCTACGGCATCGAAAAACCGTATGAGAAACTGAAAGAACTCACCCGAGGCAAACGTGTAACAGGCGAAGCAATGCGTGAATTCATTGATGGATTGAGCTTACCAGAAGCTGAAAAAGCTCGCTTAAAAGAGATGACACCAGCAAGCTATATTGGCTATGCGGTGGAGTTGGTTGAGAAACTCTAATTAGCAAAACATTAAAAGAAAATCACCGCTTGACTTAGAACAAGACAAGCGGTGATTTTTTTATTTTAAATTCAACACCAAAACCCGCGACTTCCGCTGATGATCATAATGCTCGCGTTTATAGGCTGGCAAATCTTCTGTACCTTTAATTTCAAAGCCTCGTTCTTGGAACCATTGTGTTGTACGAGTAGTGAGTACAAAAAGTTTTTCGATGCCCATTTGAATCGCACGGCGTTTAATAGCGTCTAGCAACACATCGCCACGGGAAGAATCGCGATAATCTGGGTGCACAGCTACACACGCCATTTCTGCCATTTTTTCATCTAAGTAAGGGTTCAATGCCGCACAAGCAATCACAATGCCATCTCGTTCGATGATAGTATAACGGCTGATTTCAACTTCTAATTGCTCGCGAGAACGTTTTACTAAAATGCCTTGTTCTTCAAGCGGTCTAATCAGGTTAAGTAAACCAGGGATGTCGTGCGAAGTTGCAATGCGGATATGCTCAGAACTCTCTTCAGAAAGCTGTGTGCCGATACCATCACGAGAGAAAAGTTCTTGCAAGAGTGAACCATCTTCTTTATAGCTAAGCAAATGTGACCGTTTGATCCCTGAATAGGAAACTTCGATCGCCGCTTGTAAGAAACGAGCGGCAGAGTTGTGATAATCGTTATTTTCAATAAATTTATTCAGGTAACGCTTTGCCTCGCGAGGGTGAATATCAGAAATCACTTCACCATTTTCATTCAGCAAACCTTGCTCGCTACAAAAACCAATTAGCTTATCGGCTTTCAGTTTAATCGCAATTTGCGTTGCAATTTCTTCAAACGGGAGATTAAACATTTCGCCCGTTACTGATGGGGCAATTGGTCCAATCACGACAATCGCATCTTGTTCCAACTGTTGCTGAATGCTTTCAACATTGATACGACGAATTTTACCGCTCAAACCAAAGTCGACACCATCAATCACGCCAAGCGGTTGAGCTAAAATAGCATTGCTGCTAACCACATTCAACACGGGCGAGTTTGGCAGGCGAAGAGAGAGTTTGGAGAAAATATCGTAATGCAAACCGCCAATCGCTTGCTTCACGTATTCAAGTGTTTCAGGATCGGTCACGCGAATATGGTTGTGGTAGTGAGACAAGCGGTTGTTTTTTGCCAATAATTCGTCAATTTGTAGCCGCCCGCCAAATACAATGACCAACTTAATGCCTAGACTGTGCAGTAGGCTGACATCGTTGGCGATACTCACAAAATTGGAATGAGCAATTGCGTTGCCATCTAGCATAATGACGAACGTTTTGCCTCTATGCATATTCACATAGGGAGTGGATTGTCTAAACCATTGGACTAATTCAGTATTACGCATAAGATTTCCTCTCAAATTTTGTGAGTAGTTATAGCTCAGTATGAATAATTATGTAAATAAAATGAATATTATCTCGCTGATAACTTCTCAAATTCCGCAAAATAAGTTGGGAAGGTTTTTGCGGTGCATTTTGGATCTAAAATCGTTACAGATGTATTAGATAACGCAATGAGTGAGAAACACATCGCCATTCGATGATCGTTATAAGTAGCGATCTCAGCATGTTTGAATTTCTCTAATGCAAGCGGTTGAATTCGGATGAAATCTTCTCCCTCTTCCACTTCAGCCCCCACTTTGCGAAGTTCTGTTGCCATAGCATTTAAACGGTCGGTCTCTTTTACACGCCAGTTATAGATATTGCGAATAACAGTTTCGCCTTGTGCAAAGAGAGCCGTAGTCGCAATCGTCATTGCTGCATCAGGAATATGGTTCATATCCATATCAATCCCGTGCAAATCGCCCTGTTCGGCTTGAATAAAATCGTCGCCCCACGTGATTTTTGTGCCCATTTTCTCTAAAACATCAGCAAACAAGCGGTCGCCTTGGATAGAATTTTTACCAATGCCGGTCACTTTCACATTGCCTTTAATTGCCCCAGCCGCTAAGAAATAAGAAGCAGACGAAGCATCGCCTTCTACTAAATATTTATTGGGCGAAATATAACGCTGATTGCCTTTAACGAAGAAAGTTTGGTAGTTTTGGTTTTTAACAGTTACGCCAAAATCTTTCATCATCGCAAGCGTGATGTCGATGTAAGGTTTTGAAACCAGATCACCAATAATCTCAATCTCCATATCGTCTTCTGCAAGCGGCGCTGCCATCAATAATGCCGTTAAGAATTGGCTAGAAATTGAGCCGTCAATTTTCACTTTACTGCCTTGCAAGCCTTTATTACGGATCGCAATAGGTGGATAGCCGATATTTTCTAAATAGCGCACATCAGCCCCAACCTGTTGTAGCGCATCAACCAAGTGCAAAATTGGGCGTTCTTTCATTCTTGGTTCGCCTGTTAAGATCACTTCAGCTTCCTGTTTGCCTTTTAAGCAGAGAGCCGCTGTTAATGGACGCATCGCTGTGCCCGCATTACCTAAAAAGAGCGATAAGCCATTTTGCCAATCAAATGCACCACCAACGCCTTCAATAGTGCAAACGGTTTTATCTTCTGAAAGTTGATACTTTACGCCCAATGCTTTGATGGCGTTTAGCATATGGCGGATATCATCGCTATCAAGCAAGTTGGCCACGATCGTGGTGCCCTGAGCTAATGCAGCAAGTAGCAAAGCACGGTTTGAAAGGCTTTTTGAACCAGGTAAGTTGATTTCGCCCTCAACGCGAGCGATAGGTTGGAGTGTGATTTGTTCGAGTTGTTTTGTCATAAAGATCTAGTGATTAAATGTTGTGTTTGTATACATATCTCTTTCTGGCTACATATTCTGAACGAATCCGTAGCCTGTCTCTCTCCCACCAGGGAAGAGAGTGAGTAAAAAGTAAGACTAAATTTATGCTGGGTTATCAATATCCACAAAAGTGACATCCAGTTGATACTCTTTAGCAAGCCACTCACCGAGGGCTTTCACGCCATCGCGTTCGGTAGCATGGTGTCCTGCTGCAAAGAAATAGATCCCTTGCTCGCGGGCTGAATGTGTGGTTTGTTCAGAAATTTCGCCTGTAATAAAGGCATCAATGCCTTTAGCTGCGGCTAAATCAATATAACCTTGTCCGCCACCTGTGCAGATTGCCACGGTTTTGATCAGTTTATGCGGGTAATCCGCAATAAACTCATCGCATACCGTTGGTTTACGGTTTAATGCTCTCTCAATTCGAGCAGCCATCTCTTTGGCAGAAATCGGCGTTTCCAGCTCGCCATAAACAGGGATTGAATTTGGCTTATCTTCCAAACCGACCAGATTATGCACGCCTAAATAGTTCGCAAGTTGGGCATTATTACCCAATTGAGGATGAATATCGAGAGGTAAATGGTAACCGAAAAGGTTGATGTCGTGGATTAAAAGCTGCTTGATGCGTTTACCTTTCATACCACGAATACAAGGTGTTTCATTTTTCCAAAAGTAGCCGTGATGAACCAAAATCGCATCGGCATTGAGCTCAATGGCCTTTTCAATCAGCGGAAATGTTGCAGTAACGCCTGTGACGATTTTTTGTATATGTTTACGCCCTTCGACTTGTAAACCGTTAGGCGCATAGTCTGCAATTTGTTTAGCGTTTAGTTTGGTATCTAAGATTTGTTCAAGTTCGAGATTGGTTAGCATGGGAATCCTTTATCTTTTATTTTATATAGCGTGTTTTATTTTATGCATATTAAAATGGAAGAATTATAACATAGCTTCAAATTAGAAGGATGAAAATTGCCCTTTTTAGCTATATGAAATAGTGGGGGAAAGTCTACTGCTTGTTGTTCAAGGTCTGAGCTTGATCACATTTCTTCGTCTTCACTTGAAGTAAGATTTTGTTAGATTTTTAATTTTGTAAGAAAAATAAACATACAAGCTAGGAAGCAAATATGTTTAAACAACTTCAACAAGTCGGTAAGGCATTTATGTTGCCAATTGCCATTCTTCCTACCGCAGGCTTATTGCTCGGTATTGGCGGGGCATTATAGAACAAAGCGACGGTGCAAGTGTATCCGATTTTGGATAATTCATTGTTGCAAGGCATTTTACAAATTATGTTTAGCTTTATTGCTATGCATCGGTTTGGGAATCGGCTTAGCCAAACGTGATAAAGGCATAGCAGCCTTGGCAACTGTAGTTGGTTCTCTGATTATGACAGGAACAATTGCCGCTCTTATTCCGCTCTTCTCGCCTGAAACGAAAAGCATTGATACAGGGGTAATTGGGGCGCGCGTGATAGGCTTGATTACCATTAAGCTTCACAACAAATATCACAATATTCAATTACCACAAATCTTGGGTTCTTTGGTGGCTAGCGCTTTGTGCCCATAGTGACTGCCTTTTCAGCCATTTTTGTGGGGGCAATTTTCTTCCTCATTTGGTCAACATTCCAAAATTGGTTGGTCTCAGTAGGTGAACATATTGCCTCAATAGGGACAATTGACACTTTCTTCTATGGTTTCTTAATGCGTTTATGCGGAGCGGTTAGCTTACACCATATGATTTACTTTGTTATGCTTGTTTATCTTTAAGGTTATTTATTCACGAACTGATTACTCAATTTAATCATTTGCAAGAACAATGCAAGAGGTGGTTTTTCGCTTTTTATTTGCGTGCCTTCTGCGTTAAAGTTCTCAACTTGTCCACGACGATCTAGATGGAATTGTTCGCCGTCTGGCATAATCGCAACATTCCATTGATGGTTGGACGCCAGTACCCAAAGGCGGTTATTCGGTTTAGATAAATCAATGCCTTGAGTGTAATCATTTGCAGGATTAAGTACGCCAAAGAACTGGCTAAAGAGCGTTGGCATAATATCTAAATGGCTAGAGAGTTGGTTATAGAGCCGTCCTTCGCCTTGCCAATAGAACATTAGTGGCACTTTTAATCGTGCTGCAGAGAAACTGTTTTTCATTTTCTCGGTATGAGCTAAATCTGCAGTAAGAATGATTAAAGTTCTGCCCATTAAGCCACGGTTTTCAAGCTGTTGCCAGATGCGTTCAATTTGCTGATTGAGTTGGTTTTTGCTTGTCATATTTAACTGTAAATAGCTAAAGAACGGCTTGTTTGCTCCCTGTTTTGTCAGCCATGTTTGCCACGCCTTCAGTGCTTGTTCGTTATCTTCCGTTTTGGCTAAAGGCATATTTGCAAATAACGCACGGCGATAGAGCGGTTCAGCAAAATTGTTTGCAGAGAATAAGCCGAATTGATAGCCATATTGTTTAAATGCGGTCATTAACGGCGAACTAGTTTTTTCGTTCAATACCGCATCAATATATTTTCCGCTTAGTCCGTAGAAAATGCCCAGCGTGCTTTCCATTGGCGTATCGCCACTCGCATAGTGGTGCATAAAGCGGTAGGATTTTCCCGCTATGTTGCGAACAAATGGCATCTGCTCGCCATCAATCGCTTGATTGGTTAAGCCTGAGACGTTAATCAACAACACATTTACTTCAGGCGTTTTGGTCATTTGAAGCATCTGTTTCGGATAGTCCAAGTAGAAAGTATCTAAACGCCCTGTTTGCTCAATGGTTTGCTCCATTTTTTCCATATCGACTAAGCCGTGTTTTTCTAAGAAACTACGTGCTGTCATCGGGTAGGAAAGCGGGTAATTTGCTTTTTGCGAAGTAATTGGGCGGTTGATGCTCATATCTGCCCACGCATAAATAAGATGGGTCGCGATAAAGCAACTCAAGAAAAACATCGCAACATATTTGCCCCAAGTTTGGCGGTTGAAACTACGTAATTTTTGCCAACACCAACGGGAGTAGAGCATTTCTGCAAGTAAAATTAGTGGCATTGGTACGAACAGCAATTGCCATTGGCGTGAGAGTTCGCCGTTGTCAGGATTGACTAATAAGTCCCAAACAAGCGGTGATAAATGTAGATAAAATTGTTTAAAGATTTCGGTATCAACCAAGAGCAACGTTTGTCCAATGGTAGCAAAAATGACCGAAAAGCCACGGAAACCGCGTTCGTTGCGGATTAAAAAACTAAGTGGGAAAAGGCAGAGTAGATAAAAGGCAAAAACAACGAAGCTGAAATGACCAAAAAGGCTGATGAAAAAATAGAGTTTACCGACCAACGTATTCGGCCAGTCGGCATTAAAAGCATAACGAGAGGCAATTAAAATCGCCACGACAATATTAAAAAGTGCAAACCAATGCCCCCACGTAATACGCTGCGAGGTTTGTTCGCGGTATTGGAGTGTATTGGTTGGAAATAATTGACGTAGGCGATTAAGCATAGGTTATTTTGCTTTTAAAGAGTGTTTTAACGAATTGGCAAAAGCCTCAGCAAGGCGTTCACGCTGTTGTTCATCTTGCACACGGTTTTGGATAATGTTAGTAACCATATTGCCAAGCACCATAAGTGATAAATCAGCAGGTGCTTTGTGTTGTTCTAATACGATAAATAAATCTTGTAATAAGGTATCGAATTGATTGTTTTGATATTTAGATTTTACAGCCATGTTGATTTTCTTGAGTGAATAATTGGGCAAATACTAGCATATTTTTAGCAAAATAGAGAGAAATAAGCGGTCGAAAATGGATTTTTCTTTGCAAAAAGAGGTGGAAATCTATAAAATGAACAACTGTTCATTTTGGAAAATGGAGAGTGAAATGCAGAAAACGGAAATACAAAAAAACGAAGTGCAAAGTTCATCAAAAGATGAGATGGCTCGCCAAATTCTTTCCGTAACTGAAATACTCATCGCAGAGATTGGCATTCAAAACCTTTCTATGCGAAAAATTGCAACCAGAGCGAACCTAGCCTTAGGGACACTCTATTTGTATTTTAAGACCAAAGACGATTTATTAAATAAGCTGGCTTACGATTTATGTGACCGTTTTACGCATTATGTGCAAGATGGCTATGATGAAACTGACACGCTGTTTAATCGTTACCGCAAGATGTTTGAAAATAAGTTGGCATTTTTGCGAGATAACCCAACGCTCGCAACGAATTTATCGCAATATCAAGCGATGCTCGGTTTTAACGAGATTATTGAGCGACTGATTCACGATGATGATTTTATCTGGAATAAATTTGTGCGAGATGGGCAGGAGCAGGGCATCATCGCTCAAATGCCTGCGGAATTATTATACGTTTTGGGCATTGGTATTGTGGTGGAAATTGCTTATTTACAGCAATTGACACAAAAAGAGTATTCGAAGGAGACAATAGAACAAATGCTATTGTGTTCTTGGAAAGCAATTACGGTGTAAATTGTTTATTTTTTATTTAAATATATTGGAGAAAACATGACAACAGAAAACCAAAAGCCTTCTCGTGGCAGAAAGTTTCTTATTGTAGTAACGCTATTGGTTGTGCTTGTTGCTTTTGCGGGCGTGGCGGGAATGCAACGTTTTATCGCAGGCAAGAAAGCGGAAGCTGCAGCGAATATGCCTGAAACGGTGAGTGAAATTACCGCAATGCAGGTACAACCTCGTGAATGGACGCCTTATCTTTCAGCGGTAGGTTATATCCGCCCGAACCAAGGGGCGATGTTAAGTGCTGAGGCTTCTGGTACGGTGAAAAGTGTGAACGTGAAATCAGGTCAACATGTCAATAAAGGTGATTTATTGGTGGAGCTTGATGATGCTGTTGAAGTGGCGACTTTGAAAGCGTCTCAAGCACAATTACCAAACGCAAAACTTACGTTAGATCGTTATCGTAACTTGGTGGCATCTAACAGTGCTTCAAAAGCAGAATTAGACAGTGCTCAAGCAACCTATAATCAATTAGTAGCAAATATTGAGTCATTAAAAGCTTCAATTGCACGCCGTAAAATTTATGCTCCATTTAGCGGTTTTGCAGGTATCGTAAATGTGAACGTAGGTCAATACATCACAACCGGTACAGAAATCGTGCGTGTTGAAGATCAAAGTTCAATGAAAGTGCGTTTTACGCTTCCTCAAACCGATGTTGAGAATATTTTTGTGGGGCAAAAAGTGACTGCAGAAGTGGATGCGTTGGTGGGGCAAACCTTCCCAGCGGAAATTGTAGCAATCGATCCTGCAGTTGATCGCAATACAGGTTTAATTAACGTAGAAGCAGTGATTACTGAAGGTGGCAACAAATTGCTTTCAGGTATGTTTGTGCGTTTAAATGTGGCATTGCCAACTGAAAAAGCACAAATCGTGGTGCCACAAATTGCGGTTACTTATACGATGTATGGCGAAACCGTTTATGTGCTTGAGCAACTTTCAGATGAAGATAAAGCACTTGTAAGCAAAATGGCAGAGCAAAATCCGAAATTAGATGCAAATAAAATGTATCGTGCAAAACAAGTGGAAGTAAGAACGAAAGACCGTAACGGTATCTACGCACAATTAGCGAAAGGCGTGAAAGCGGGTGATGTCATCGTAACGGGCGGTTTCCAGCGTTTAAATAACCATTCGCTTATCATTGTTTCTGATCAAGAAGCTGTTGGTGTAACCGTACCTGCGAAAAGTAGTAAACTTTAATTGAGGTAATCAATGAAATTTACCGATCTATTTATTAAACGCCCTGTACTTGCGGTGTGTATTAGCTTGCTGATTACGATTCTTGGCTTGCAATCCATCAATAAGTTACAGGTGCGAGAATACCCAGAGATGACCATCTCAACCGTAACTGTGAGTGTGAACTACTCAGGTGCAGATGCAAGTTTGATGCAGGCACTCGTAACTTCCCAAATTGAAGAAGCGGTTGCACAGGCGGATAACATCGACTATGTGACTTCTTCAAGTGGACCAAGTACTTCAACTACTACGATCAAGATGAAATTGAACACCAACCCACAATTGGCGTTGGCGGATATTTCTTCGAAAGTAAGTGCGATTCGTTCTAATCTTCCAAGCGGGATTGATGATCCATCAATCAGCGTTTCATCAGGTTCGAACGATGCGTTGATGTATATCCGATTTGTCTCTGATGAGTTAAATACAGCCCAAATTACCGACTATATTAACCGAGTGGTTAAACCACAATTCTTTACGGTAAATGGGGTATCAAGTGTTGATATTTTCGGTGCGACGACTTTTGGTTTACGCATTTGGTTAGATCCTGACAAAATGGCGGGAAATAATCTCTCTGGAGCACAAGTGTTAGCTGCTTTAACAGCAAACAACTTAAACACTGCCGCAGGTAATGCGAATGGCTACTACACAGTTTACAAAAACAAAGTAGAATCAAGTACGCCATCTGTTTCAGAACTTGAGAACGTAACGATTTCAACCACATCAGACGGTAAAACCATCAAGTTAAAAGATATTGCAACGGTTGAACTCGACAAATACCAAGATGCTTCTCGTACGGTGGCTGATGGTAAAGAAGCGGTCGTTTTAGGTGTTTCTGCTGCAACTACAGCAAATTCCATCACCGTGGCTAAAGATATTTATCCTGTATTTGCACAAATGCAGAAAAATTTACCAGAAACAATTAACGGTCAGATTTTATACGACAAAACGATTGCCATTAATAGCTCTATCAATGAAGTTTATAAAACAATTATTGAAGCAACGGTAATTGTATTAGTAGTAATTATCCTATTCTTAGGATCATTGCGTGCAATGATTGTGCCAATTATCACGATTCCAATTTCGCTTATCGGGGTATTATTCTTCCTACAAATGTTTGGCTTCTCGATCAACCTTTTAACCTTATTGGCGTTAATTCTTGCGATCGGCTTGGTGGTGGACGATGCGATCGTCGTACTTGAGAACGTAGAACGTCACGTAAAAGAAGGCAAGTCACCGTTTGATGCGGCGATTATTGGTACGCGTGAAATTGCAATCCCGGTTATCTCAATGACTATCACACTCGGGGCGGTATATTCCCCAATGGCATTGATGGAAGGGGTAACAGGTTCACTTTTCAAAGAGTTTGCCTTAACTCTTGCGGGTGCGGTATTCATTTCAGGGATTGCAGCATTAACGCTTTCGCCAATGATGTCGAGCCGTGTGTTAAAAGAACACAACGAAGAACACGAAAGCCGTTTTGCAAAGTGTATCAACGGTATGTTGGATAAAATGACCTCGTGCTATACCAATATGTTACGTGGAGTTATGGCGGTGCGTTGGGCTATCGTGGTGTTTGCGGTAGTGATTTTTGGTACTTTACCAACCCTTTTAGGCTCACTTTCAAGTGAAGTGGCTCCAACCGAAGACCGAGGCTTTGTCGTAGGTATCGGTAGTGGCCCATCAAATACCAACTTAGATTACACCCAAGCAGCAACAGAGAAGTTCAACAAAGAAGTTGCTGAAATTCCAGAAGTCTCTGCAATGATGACGATTTCAGGCTTTAATGGTTCGAACAGTGCACTCTCTATCATCTCATTAAAAGATTGGAGTGAGCGTACTCGTGAACGAGCAGAAATTTCAAAAGATGTAGCCACGATTGCAAAAAATATTGTTCCAATGGACATCAATGCTATCGCCTTCCCTGAAATTTCCACAGGTGAAAGTGGTTTACCGTTCTCATTGGTCATTACTACAGCAGATAACTACACTAAGTTAGCCGATGTGGCGGGTGAATTCCTGAAAAAATCACAATCATCGGGTCAATTCTTCTTTGCAAACTTAGACTTGAAATTTGACACGGTGACGATGAAATGGAAGTTTGATCGTGAAAAAATGGGCGTTTACGGTATCACGATGCAACAGGTGAGTAACACTCTTGGGGCTTATCTCTCTGGTGCGATTATTACCCGTGTAGATATTGATTCCCGTGCGTATCCGATCGTATCACAAGCGGTTCGAAAAGATCGTTTAAATCCAGAAGATTTAACGAAATATTACGTGACAGCTGCAAACGGCGAAGCTGTACCATTAAGCTCAATCGTAAGCTTAGAGCTGACCACAGAACCATCTTCATTACCACGTATGAGCCAGCTAAACTCAGCAACGATTGGTGGTGTTGTGTCAGGCTCAATTGGTGATGCAGTAAACTGGGCAAAAGCGGAATTAGATCGCACGCTTCCACAAGGTTATCAATACGATTTTAAATCAGAAGCACGCCAATATGTACAAGAAGGTAACGCAATGGTGATGACCTTTGGCTTAGCGGTAATTATTATCTACCTTGTACTTGCGATTCAGTTCGAATCTTGGCGTGATCCAATGGTAATCTTGGTATCTGTACCGTTAGCCGTGAGTGGTGCGTTATTAGTGCTTAATGTATTAGGTATCGCCAAAGTGGCAGGGGCAACCTTGAATATTTACTCTCAGGTGGGTTTGGTAACTTTAGTTGGCTTAATCACCAAACACGGGATCTTAATGTGTGAAGTAGCGAAAGAAGAGCAGTTAAACAACGGTTTATCTCGTTTTGAGGCAATTGTTCACGCCGCAACTATTCGTTTACGTCCGATTATGATGACGACAGCTGCGATGGTGGCAGGTTTAATCCCGTTATTGTTAGCTTCTGGTGCAGGTGCAATTGCACGTTTCAGTATTGGTATTGTGATCGTGGCAGGCTTGAGTATCGGCACGCTCTTTACCTTATTCGTATTGCCTGTGATCTATACCTTCTTAGGTCAAGAACACAAACCTTTACGCGAATTTGATGAAGAAAAATATGAGACACAAGCGGTCGAAAAAATCGAAAATCATGTAAATGAAGCATAATTGTTAAATTTGTATTAGTTTCACAAGCGGTCAATCTTTTGCAAAATTTTGCAGGAAATTGCCCGCTTTTTGTTTTCATTTATTTTTCTGATAAAATACGCCTAATTTTTCTTTTAAAAGGACATTTCTATGACACAACCATTAAGCGTGGTGATTTTAGCCGCGGGCAAAGGCACGCGTATGTATTCTGATTTACCGAAAGTCTTGCACCCAATTGCAGGCAAACCGATGGTAAAACATGTGATCGATACAGTAAAACAGCTTGATGCTCGTCAAATCAACTTAATTTACGGTCACGGCGCAGATTTATTAAAAGATTGTTTAGTTTCTGAGCCTGTAAACTGGGTTTTCCAAGCTGAACAGCTTGGCACAGGACACGCAATGCAACAAGCTACGCCTTTTTTTGCTGATGATGAAAATGTGTTAATGCTTTATGGAGATGCACCGTTAATCCAAAAAGAAACATTAGAACGCTTAATTGCGGCAAAACCTGAAAATGGGATCGCACTTTTAACGGTGAAATTAGATAACCCAACGGGATACGGGCGTATTATTCGTGAAAATGGTTCTGTGGTTGCGATTGTGGAGCAAAAAGATGCCGACGAAGAGCAGCTGAAAATCCAAGAAGTGAATACAGGTGTGATGGTGGCAAGCGGTGCGAGCTTCAAAAAATGGTTGGGTAATTTAAATAATAACAACGCACAAGGCGAGTATTACATTACCGATGTAATCGCAATGGCAAATGCAGAGGGCTTCCAAGTGCAGGCTGTTCAAGCTACAGAATATATGGAAGTAGAAGGTGCAAATAATCGTTTGCAACTAGCTGCATTAGAGCGTTTTTATCAGAAAAAACAAGCTGAAAAATTGATGCTTGCAGGTGTGACTTTACTTGATCCAACCCGTTTCGATATTCGCGGAACAATTGAACACGGTAAAGATGTGACTATTGATGTGAACGTGATTTTAGAAGGCTCGGTAAAACTGGGTAACAACGTGAAAATCGGTGCAGGTTGTGTGCTGAAAAACGTAGTAATTGGCGATAACGTCGAAATCAAACCTTATTCTGTGTTGGAAGATTCTGTGGTGGGTGCGAAATCAGCGATTGGTCCGTTCTCTCGTTTGCGTCCAGGTGCGGAATTAGCAGAAGAAACGCACGTCGGTAACTTCGTTGAAATTAAAAAATCAATGATCGGTAAAGGTTCGAAAGTAAACCACTTAACCTATGTGGGCGATGCAGAAGTGGGTAGCAATGTGAATGTCGGTGCAGGCGTGATTACTTGTAACTACGATGGAGCAAACAAATTCAAAACCATCATCGGCGACGATGTATTCGTTGGTTCAGACAGCCAATTAGTTGCTCCTGTTGAAATTGCCAAGGGTGCAACCATTGGTGCAGGAGCGACCATTACCAAAAATGTGGGCGAAAATGAATTAGTGATTACCCGTGTGGCACAAAAACATATTCAAGGTTGGAAACGTCCGACCAAGCAGAAATAATCCCCCAAGCGGTCGAATTTTCGGTATAATTTACAAAATTTTTCAAGAGGATAACTAAATTATGGGTTTCTTAACAGGTAAACGTATTTTAATCACAGGTTTAGCAAGCAATCGTTCAATCGCATACGGTATTGCACAAGCGATGCACCGTGAAGGGGCAGAACTTGCATTCACTTATTTAAACGATAAATTAAAAGGTCGTGTAGAAGAGTTTGCAAAAGAGTTCGGTTCAGACATCGTATTACCAATGGATGTTGCCGAAGATCAAAACATTACAGATTGTTTTGCACAATTAAGCCAACGTTGGGAAAAATTTGATGGTTTCGTTCACTCAATCGGTTTTGCACCAGCGGACCAATTAGATGGCGACTATGTGGCAGCGGCAACCCGTGAAGGTTTCCGCATTGCACACGATATCAGTGCATACAGTTTTGTGGCAATGGCTCAAGCAGCTCGTCCATTCTTAAACCCAAATTCAGCACTTTTAACTCTTTCATACTTAGGTGCTGAGCGTGCAATTCCTAACTACAACGTAATGTGTTTAGCAAAAGCGTCATTAGAAGCAAGTACTCGTGTAATGGCGGCAGATTTAGGTAAAGAAGGCATTCGTGTGAATGCGATTTCTGCAGGTCCAATCCGTACCTTAGCTGCTTCTGGTATTAAAGATTTCAAAAAAATGCTATCGAATTTCGAGAAAACAGCACCTTTACGCCGTACCGTAACCATTGAAGATGTGGGTAACTCTGCAGCGTTCTTATGCTCAGACTTAGCTGGTGGTATCACTGGTGAAGTGGTGCACGTAGATGCTGGTTTCAGTATCGTGGCAATGGGTGATATTAGTGCGGAATAATTGCCTAAGTTGAACTAAAATTAACCATTTTTGCCCGCCCTTGTACAGGGTGGGCTTTTTATTAAGAGAGAATTATGTTTTCAAATAACCCACTTTTGGCTCAATTAAAACAGCAAATGGAAGCTAATAAAGAATATGTGGAAGGACGCGTTAAAGCAACCGATAAATCTTATGGCTTTTTAGAATGCGAAAAAGAGAGCTTTTTTATTCCGCCTACGGAAATGAAAAAAGTGATGCACGGTGATACCGTAAAAGCGGTGGTAAAACGTGAAGGTGATAAGGCTTCAGTAGAAATTGATAGCTTAATTGAACCGATGTTAGAGCGCTTTATCGCTCAAGTTCGCTATAACCGTGATGGCAAGTTACAACTTGTGGTAGATCATCCAAGCATTAAAAATAATATTCCTGCGAATACGCATAAAAATGTTAAAGAAAAATTAGCAGAAGGCGATTGGGTCGTGGCACAATTGAAAACGCATCCATTGCGTGATGATCGCTTTTTCTTTGCCCAAGTGACACAATTTATTTGTGCTGAGAGTGATAACTTTGCCCCTTGGTGGGTAACGCTTGCTCGCCACGAACAACCGCGAGAGCCTGTGGCAACCGAGAAAAGTTATAGCTTAAACGATGAACTAACACGCCAAGATTTAACCGACCTTTATTTCACCACCATCGACAGCGAAAGCACGCAAGATATGGATGATGCTTTATTCATTCAGCCAATTGAAGAAAATGGCACGCAAACTGGCTGGCGTTTGGCGGTGGCGATTGCTGATCCGACAGCCTATATTCCAGAAGATTCAGCGATTGAAAAAGCTGCACGTCAACGTTGTTTTACCAACTATTTGCCAGGCTTTAACATCCCAATGTTACCACGTGAGTTATCGGACGATCTTTGCTCGTTAGTGCCAAATGCAAAACGCTCTGCATTGGTGAGTTATATTGAAACGGATTTGGCAGGCAACATCAGTAAAGAAGTGGAATTTGTTTCTGCATGGGTGGAGAGCAAAGCTAAATTAGTTTACGACCACGTTTCAGACTATCTAGAAGGCGTAGAAAATGCGTGGCAGCCTGAAAATGAACAAGTCAAACAGCAAATCGACTGGTTGCATCAATTCACGCAAGCCCGTATCAACTGGCGTAAAGAAAATGCCTTGATGTTCAATGAACAAGGCGATTATTCATTCGAATTGAATGAAGATGGCTCGGTGCGAGAAATTCATTTGGAGTTCCGCCGAATTGCAAACCAAATCATTGAAGAATCGATGATTATCGCGAACATCTGTGCAGCACAATTCTTAGCAAATCATGCTAAAACGGGGGTATTCAACACCCACGCAGGTTTCGACCCGAAAAATATGGAAGCCGTTAAAACCTTCTTGTTAAAGACTTTAACCGATGAAACCACAGAAGAAGATCAGCTTGCTGAGCTTAATGCTCGTTATTCTGCAGAAAAATTGGCAACATTAGAAGGCTATTGTGCAATGCAACGTGATGTGCGTGAGTTCCCTGAAAACTTCTTGGAGCTACGTTTGCGTCGTTATCTCACTTTCGCTGAATTTAAATCTGAAGTTGCTCCGCATTTTGGCTTAGGGATTAGCCATTACGCGACTTGGACTTCGCCAATCCGTAAATATGGCGATATGGTAAACCATCGTTTAATTAAGCAAGTATTGGCAGGTAAAGAGGCAAATTGCGTTGAACAGGGTATTTTAGACCGCTTGCAAGAAGCACGTAAGCAAAACCGAATGGTAGAACGCGATATTGCAGATTGGCTTTACGCTCGCTACTTGCATCCAATGGTGGAACAAGCGGTTGAATTTGAGTGCGAACTTGCCGATGTTTCTCGTGGAGGTTTACGTGCAAGAGTGATTGAAAACGGTGCTTCTATCTTTGTCCCGTTCTCAACCCTTCATGATGAGAAAGCCGAAATGGATTTCCTCCCTGGAGAGTTAGCGATTTACATTAAAGGCGAAAAAACCTACCAAATCGGGCAGAAAGTGAAAGTAAAACTCACGGAAGTGCGTTTGGATACCCGCTCGATTGTGGGGCAGTTAGTCGGCTAGCATACAAAAACCTCGCAACTGATTGCGTTTGCGAGGTTTTTTAGAGGTTTATTTCTCTTTCCAATACCCCAACCACTCTTTAAGCAACTGCATCATATTGTCCATTGCACCCGATTGCGGGACAAAATACATAAAATTGATATATTCCCAAGGCGTTTTGCCATAGCCTACGCCAGCTGGTAGCACTTTAAAACCTTGCTGTTCATAGAGCATTTTTGCTCGTTTCATATGCCAATTTTGTGTCACTAAAATGATTTTATTGATGCCTTCTTTTTCAAGCATTTGCTTGGTATAGAGAGCATTCTCTTTGGTCGTTTTTGCCTCACTTTCTTCCCATTTGGTTGGCACATCAAAGAATTGTTGGAACTCTTTGGCAATCACTTTTGCTTCTGAATTACCATTTGGCGATCTGCCAGTGGCTAAAATCGGCAAGCCAGTTTCGTTGTGTAAAAACGCAGCATAACGCATTCGTTCAAGTTCGTTATTGGTCACAGTAATATTTCCATACAACTCTGTGCTATCGCGTAAACCACCACCAAGCACGACTATCGCTTGCGCTTGTTGGTAATCTTGCAGCGTGAGTTTATTCTCTTCAATCAAAGAATTGCTGAGCATCGTTGCCATAAAAGGCGTGCTGAAAAGATAGAGCATTGCAATGCCAAAAATAGTCAGAAAGCGGCTTATTTTCTTGTAATGCAAGCGGTTTAAAATGAGCGAAAAAATCCAAATCACCGCAATGTTAAAGGGAGGAAGGGCAATTGCGGTTAGAATTTTAGTTAGATAAAAAAACATAGACACCTCAAAAAGATTTTTGCGTATTTTGCGTGAATTATTGTTAAAATGCACCATTATTTTGAGAGTTTTTAGAACGCTTTTGCGTGAGTGTGGTCTTATCCTCGCTCATTTTTTTATTTTACTTTTTGAGAGATTACGATGAACCAAGTGCTTTTAGCATTAAAACAACAATTAAAACAGATTGAAGAAAAAATTATTGATAAAAATGATGTGCTTTATTTTGACTATCCGCTACATCAAAATGTCGGGGATCTACTGATTTATGCAGGCACAGAACAATTTTTCAAGGATTACCAAATCAATATTCGCTTACGTCGCTGTTTGCAAGCTTTTAACTTAGAGGAAGTGCGTAAATTCGTACATCCAAATACGACAATTTTATGCCACGGTGGTGGTAACTTTGGCGATCTTTATCCAAGCATTCAACAAATGCGTGAAGATTTGGTGCAAGCTTTTCCAAATAATCGTATTATTTTGTTGCCACAAACAGCACATTTTTCAAATGAAGCTGCGATGCAAAAATCAGCATCTATTTTTTCTCAGCACAAAGATTTGCATCTTTTTTCTCGTGATACAAATACTTTTGAGATGATGAAAGCATATTTTTCACCCAATGTCGCATTATCGCCTGATATGGCTCACCAGCTTTATGGCTCATTACCACAAAAAGAAAAAACTTCTGGCAATAACACGCTTTATTTCTTACGTAAAGATATTGAAAAGAGCCATATTGAGTCGGAAATTCAAGCGACATTATCTGATTTAAATAATGTTAAAGATTGGGATGATCTTTTATTACCTTCTGATATGAAATTTGAATTATGGTGTAGTCGTTTTTCTGTTTTAGCGAATAAATTTAATTTAGGTTTTGTAAAAGATAAAATTAATGATGTGTGGTATCGTCATTCAATGGATGTTATTACCCGTTGTCAAAATATCTTTTTAAACTACGATAATATTATAACAAGTCGTTTACACGGACATATTTTTGCTTGCCTTTTAGGTATCCCAAACGAAGTTTGTGATAATTCTTATGGAAAAAATTCTGGGTATTACAACCAATGGACAAAAGATATTTCTTTTGCAAAATTATATGAGCACAAATCGTAATCTAATTCATCTCATTATTGTTACCCTATTAGGTATGGGATTAACGATGGTAAGTACGTTGATACTTGCCCGATTATTATCAGTTGATGACCGCGGAGCTCATCAACTCTTTATTACATCTGTATCTTATGCGGTGACTTTTGCAACAGGCGGGGCAGGATTCTCATTTGCTCTTTCAATGCGAAATCAACAATATTGGGGATGGCGAAAATATTTTATCGCATTCCTATTATTAGCCTTAATTGCTTCTACAATCGCAACAACATTTTTTAATATAACAACATTTCATTTATTATTTGTTATCAATGTTTTATTAACAGCGATTATTACCATTACGCTAGAAAAAAGTAAAATTGATGAAAGCCTAAAAATTTATCGTGCAATCAATCTTCAGCAACCGATATTTTTAGTGCTTGTTTATGGAACGGCTTATTTATTTTGGAGTGAGCAACCTCTTGGAGTTGTTATTTATCTCTTAACTTTATATAGCATTATTCAATCTATTACTTGCTTATTTTATTTACATAAAATAGAAAGTAAATTCAAAAAGAAAGAAAATATACAACCTATAGAGCGTAAATTTTTCTTAAAAACGTGGATTAAACAGAATTTATATCAAACTTTTGGCGCAACTACTGCAAGCATTGATAAGTTTTTAATTGTTGCTCTGCTAGGTCATTATACTTTGGGACTCTATACTGTTTGTATTACATTTGATGCATTAGTTACAAAATTTATTAATATGCTGACTGATTACTATTATTCAGGCTTGTTAAATAACTTAAATAGATTAAAAACAGTATTGGCAATTATTGCTTTGATGAGTCTTGGCGCAATTATTCTTGTCCCTCTTTTAGCAGAACCCGTGATTAAGTTCTTTTTTAGTGCTAAATATATAGAGGTTGCACCAGTCCTTATTTTCTTTGTTATCAACTCTATTATTGCAGGCTTATCTTGGCTATTTTCACAAAATATGCTGATTCAAGGAAAACAAGTTCTGTTATTTATTAGCCAGATTATTTCCATTGCAGTCTTTGTGAGTTTATTCTACCTATTCAAAGGACATCAATTATATGGCGTAGCCTATGCCTTGTTGGGGGCAAGTCTTACGAGACTGATCATCTCAACTATTTATTATTTTAAATATCCTATCGAAAAGAATAAAATTCTAGGCAAATAAAATGAAAAAATATTTAATCTCATTAGAGAAAGATGTAAAAAGACGAGAACTATTTTTCTCTCAACCTGACACTTCTGATTTTGAAGTCTTTCGCGCTATCAATACAATGGCGTTAGAAGAAACAGAGTTACAGAATAGATTTAACTTTGAGCAGTTTAAGCAACGCTATCACCGCCCTGTCACTAAGGGGGAAATTGGTTGTACTTTAAGCCATTTAGCCGTTTATAAACTGATTGCAGAAGATCAAACCATCAGTACTAACGATTATGTTTTACTGTGTGAAGATGATGCTCTCTTCGCTGCAAATTTTCAGCAAAATTTAACCGCTTTATTACAGCAAAACCTACAAGCAGATATTGTTTTAGTGGGGCAATCAAAAATCCTTACCTTTAATGATGTAGAGCTAAAAATTAACTATCCAAGTACATTTAAATGCTGGCAAAAACGAATTGAAAATACAGGCTACACTTATTCTTATCCTTATAAAAATTATTTTGCAGGCACAGTAGCTTATTTAATTAAAAAATCGGCAGCATTACGTTTTCTTGCAGAGTTAGAAACGCATAAGCCATATTGGTTAGCGGACGATTTTATTCTATTTGGACAAGATTTTAATTTAGATATTTTAGTTATTCGCCCATTAATGGTTATTGAAAACCCAAATCTTACGAGTAATTTAGAAGACTTACGTGGTTCTTTAAAAAATAATCTATTTAAAAAATTACTAAAACTACCGCTTAAAAAAGTGTTAGCCATTAAGAGAAATTTATAATGAGTGCTTTAGTAAGTCTTTTTTATTTATACGATCCGTGGTTTTTACATTTTATCCGAATGGGGCTAATAACAGGCTCCATCGCACTGCTATTTTTAGCTTATAAATGGTGGAATAAAAGTCAAAAAAGTGTGGTTATTCCGCAAGATAGCCTGATTGCTTGTATCGCATTGCTAATTATTTCTGCGATTCCGCTCATTATTAACGGCACGAAAGAGATAGGCGTATTAAGTATGTATGCCAAATCGTTGTTTGTGTTTATCTTGGGGATGACGATTTATAATCTGTTCTACCAACACGAAAATGGCAAACCGCAACTTATCCGCGACCTAAAAATTGGTATTGGCGTGCAAGCATTTATTGGATTTTTTGCTTTGGTTGGCGTGCCGTTTATGATTGATTTTGCGATTAACACCAATTCCAATATGGGCGGGCATTTTGCTCGTTTTATTGGTTCAGAACAGGAATATCGGCTCTATAATTTAACCTCAGCGGCATTTTTCCCGCTTAGCGTGTTTTACGTGCTGTTGCTTCACTTTATGCTTGCTTATCACGCAAAAACTCAAGCATTAAATCCAATCTGGCTATTTTTACTTTTGTGTATCGGGCTGATTGCGGGGCGGTTATTTTTAACTTTTTCATTAGTTAGCTGCTTGCTCTACTTCCGCTGGCGTTATCTGCCTGCGTTACTCGCATTTGTCGCATTAGTGCTCTATTTGGCATATTTTCATGCAGAAAATCGCTATGTTGAACACGCACTCGAACCCGTTATTAACCTGATTAACGGCGGAGAACGACTAAGTTCTTCAACCGATACTCTTATGAACAAGCATCTTTTTATGCCAACAAATAAACAGCTCTTAATGGGTGATGGCTTATATTATCAACCGAATGGTTGGAGCTATTATGGTGGCTCTGACTCTGGTTTTATTCGCCAAGCCTTATATGGTGGCGTTGGTTATATGCTCTCTTGCTTTGCTTTCACCGCTTATTTTGTGAAAAGAGTTGCTGATAACTGGTTTAACGGTAGTTGGTTGTTTATTTTATCAACATTAGGCTTAATGACCATTTGGAACATTAAAGCAGATACTTACGCTTATCCAAGTGTAATGTTTGGCTTGCTGATGTTCCTCTCCTTATTTGGTACAAGCGGTAAAAATTTTATTATTTATTGCAAGAAAAAAGAGGAAGAAAATGTTTAGTATTATTGTCCCTTCCTATAGTCGCAACAGGGAAGTGCTTGAATTACTTGAGAGTTTAAAGGCTCAAACGGTTTATAATTTTGAAGTGATTATTGTTGATGACTGCTCCCCACAAGCTGTTGTTATTGAGCCAAACTATCCTTTTGAAGTGAAGGTTTTTCGTAACGAAACAAATCAAGGGGCAGCTGGTAGCCGTAATGTTGGTGCACAACTCGCTTCACAAGAGTGGCTCTTATTTTTAGATGACGATGACCGCTTTGCCAATAATAAATGTGAAGTGATTAGCCAATATATTGAACAATATCCACAAATAAATTTTATTTACCATTCTGCTCAATGTGAAATGGTAAATGAAAAATTCCAATATTTTACAAGCCCAATTGAACCAAATAAAATCAATTTAGATCATATTTTATTAGCTAATAAATTGGGCGGAATGCCGATGATGGGGATTAAAAAATCCTTTTTCATTGCCTTAGGGGGATTAAATTCAGAATTAAAATCATTGGAAGATTATGAATTTGTGTTAAAAGTAGCAGATAGCCCCAATTTAAAAGCAGGATTTATTAATCAACCTTTGAGTATTTGTTACTTCCATACTAAGCGTTCAAGTGTTTCAACCAATACGGAGAATACCGAAAAGGCAATTGAATATATTGAGCATAAATATGTCAAAACAGAAAAGCAAAAACAAAACTTTGCCATTAACTCACTTTATATTCTCTCTTATATTTATGCGATGAATTTATCTCGCAAGGCGGCAAGTTATTATTTTAAAATATTTAAACGTAGCCATAATATAAAGCATTTTGCTATTGCAATTATTAGCTTTATTTCGCCTAAATTAGCAATCAATATGAAAAGGTTTTTCTAATGGAATTTTCAGTATTAATGTCTCTTTATATTAAAGAGAATCCACAATATCTTAAAGAATGTTTTGAAAGTTTAAAAAATCAAACCCTACCCGCAACCGAAATAGTCGTATTATTTGATGGTGCTGTAACAGCTGAATTAGAAGCAATTGTGACCGAATATGAGGCAATTTTACCGATAAAAGCGGTGAAATTTCCTCAGAATCGTGGTTTAGGTAAAACGCTTAATGATGGCTTAAATTATTGTAGCCACGAATGGGTTTTCCGTATGGATACCGATGATATTTGCGTGCCAGAACGTTTTGAAAAACAAGTAAAATTTATTCAGCAGCATCCAAATGTCATTATGCTTGGTGGGCAAATTGCTGAATTTGGCGAAAATATCAATGACATTGTGGCTTATCGTAACGTGCCCACCACGCAGAAAGAGATTGTGCGTTTTACCCGTTTACGTTGCCCGTTCAACCATATGACTGTGGCTTATAAAAAATCGAAAGTGCTTGAATGTGGTGGTTATCAAGGTTTGCAAGAAGATTACACGCTTTGGATTAAAATGGTAGCAACAGGCTTAAATGTAGCAAATTTATCAGATATTTTAGTTTATGCTCGCGTGGGAAATGGAATGGTTGGTCGTCGTCGTGGTTGGAAACAGTTCCAATATGAATGGGAAATTTATAGGCTTAAAAACCAAGTAAAAATCCAAAATCCAATTTCAGGGCTTGCGATCTTCTTAATGCGCGCAATTCCAAGAATTTTGCCGCTGAGTTTACTTCAAGAGGTTTATAAGCTCCTAAGAAAATAATCTAATACCTTTTCTGTTTTTCAGCTTACACTTGTTCTCTTTTTCTGGATTTCTCATTTCAAATCCAGTATATTAGCGAACAATTGTTAGCTGAAATATTAAGGTATTATTAGATGTCTGCTTTAGACTTTCACTTTGTTAATCGTCTTCGTCTTCAAGCAAAAAATTTCGCAAATCGCACCGCTTTACGCTTCCAAAAACAGGGAAAATGGTGTGATATGCAATGGTCTACCTTTCAACAAGAGATCGATAATCTCTCACTTGCTTTAATTGCTCAAGGTATTGAAATTCAAGATAAAATTGGCATTTTTGCTCACAATATGCCTCGTTGGAGCATTGCCGATTTTGGGGCAATGCAAGCACGTGTTGTGACCGTGCCAATTTACGCCACTAACACACCTTCTCAAGTTGAATATATTATCAACGATGCCGATATTAAAATTCTCTTTGTGGGCGAACAAGCTCAGATGGATTGTGCGATTCAAATAGCGAACAGTTGTACACAATTAGTTAAAATTGTGGCGATGAAATCAAGCATCAATCTTCATAATCATCCGCTTGCTTGCCATTGGGAAAGCTTCATTCAAGTAGACAAAAATATGACAGAGCTTGAAGCTCGTATTGCATCAAAACGTTTAGACGATCTTTTTACGCTAATTTACACCTCTGGTACAACAGGCGATCCAAAAGGTGTGATGCTAGATTATGCGAATTTAGCCCATCAACTTCAATCACACGATCAGGCACTCAATATTACCGAGCAAGATGTCTCACTCTCATTTTTACCACTTTCGCATATTTTTGAACGTGCTTGGGTTGCCTATATTTTCCATCGTGGGGCAACTAACTGCTATTTGGAAGATACCAATCAAATCCGCCAAGCCTTAGTTGAAACCAAACCTACGGTGATGTGTGCTGTACCTCGATTCTATGAAAAAATTTATGCAGCGGTGTTAGATAAGGTTGAAAAAGCACCATTTATCCGCAGAACGCTTTTCCATTGGGCGATACAAGCGGGCGAAAAACATTATCAATCTGCAATCCCTTCTCGCTGGTTAAAATGGCAACATAAATGGGCAGACAAACTTGTGCTTTCAAAACTACGTGCCTTATTAGGTGGACAAGTACGAATGATGCCTTGTGGCGGAGCGAAATTAGAACCTACCATCGGTAAGTTTTTCCATAGCTTAGGCGTGAATGTCAAATTAGGCTATGGAATGACTGAAACCACCGCAACCGTTTCTTGCTGGGAAGATCACGGTTTCAATCCAAATTCCATTGGCAAACTGATGCCAAATGTAGAAGTGAAAATTGGCGAAAACAACGAAATTTTGGTCCGTGGCGGAATGGTAATGCGAGGCTATTATAAAAAGCCTGAAGAAACCGCTAATGCCTTTACAGCCGATGGTTTCTTAAAAACAGGTGATGCAGGCGAGATGGATGAGAATGGCAATTTGCACATTACCGACCGTATTAAAGAGTTAATGAAAACTTCAAATGGCAAATATATCGCACCACAATATATTGAAGGAAAAATTGGCAAAGATAAATTTATTGAGCAAATTGCGATTATTGCCGATGCGAAAAAATATGTTTCTGCTTTGATTGTACCGTGCTTTGATAGTCTTGAAGAGTATGCGAAGCAGTTGAATATTAAATATCAGGATAGATTAGAGCTGATTAAACACTCTGAAATTATCCAAATGTTTGAAAAACGGTTGCAGGAAGTACAAAAAGAGCTAGCAAGTTTTGAACAAGTTAAAAAATTCACACTTCTGCCTCAAGCTTTCAGTCAAGCAATGGAGGAGATCACACCAACGCTGAAATTACGTCGTAAGGTAATTATGCAGCGTTATCAAGAGCAGATTGAACAGATGTATGAGAGAGTATAAATATAAGCCTCTTTATAAATAGGATCCACAAGACTCCCTGACAATTAGCGGGCATTTAATTGGGGAAATTTCCGAGCCTTTGCGGTTTTCAATCAGATGCAAGGCGGCTTGTTTACTCATTTCGTAGTGGGGGAGTTGCACGGTGGTTAGTAGTGGCAAGAATAAATTTGCCACACCAACCATATTATCATATCCCACTACGGCGACATCTTTGGGAATGCGAAAGCCTTGCGAGAGTAGCAATTGATAGGTGAGTATCGCGATATGGTCGTTCCCGCATACAATCACATCATAATAAAAATAATCTTTGCCTTTAGCGAGCATTACTTTGTGTTTGCCTCTATGTCTTTCTTTGCGCTCTGTTTCCAACCGATTTTGGGATATGTGACCGATAAACGTGGTGTTGAAAATCTTGCATATGTTTGAAGTGCCGTTCTACCTCGTGGGCTTGTTCAAATATATTGGAGCGAAAATAACCAATTTTGTAAATTTTCCTCTAAATTTAATTGCTTATTGTGAAGTTCGTCACATATTTTTTTTCATAAATCTTCTATACTCACTCCAAAATTCCAACTAAATTCTATAGGTATATGATTATGAGTGAGCAATTTGTCTTAAACGACCATCCGCATCGTCGTTTTAATCCATTAAAAAATCAATGGATCTTAGTCTCTCCGCATCGTGCAAAACGTCCATGGCAAGGGCAGCAAGAAGAAGTGGTGGCAGATAATAAACCAAGCTACGATCCAAATTGTTATCTCTGCCCTGGCAATAAACGCATTACAGGTGAGCAAAATCCGCAATATACTAAACCGTTCGTGTTCAAAAACGATTTTTCAGCCTTGCTTGCAGATACGCCAGCACCAGAGAAAAACGATGATCCACTGTTCCAAATTTCGCATACGCAAGGTGAAAGCCGTGTGATCTGTTTTTCTCCAGACCATAGCAAAACCTTACCGCAGTTAACTGTGCCAGAAATTGAGCAAGTGATCCAAGTGTGGCAAGAACAGGCTTGCGAGCTTAAACAACGTTACCAATGGGTACAAATTTTTGAGAACAAAGGCTCAATGATGGGATGTTCAAACCCTCATCCACACGGTCAAATTTGGGCAAGTAATTTCCTACCGAATGAGATTGCGATTGAAGATGAATGCCAAGCAGAATATTTCAAAAAATATGGCTCGCCATTGCTAGTTGATTACGCGAAACGTGAATTAGAAAAACGCGAACGTATTGTTGCTGAAACTGAAAATTGGATTGCAGTTGTGCCTTATTGGGCAGCGTGGCCGTTTGAAACCTTGCTATTACCAAAAGCAAAACAGTTCAAATCGATTGAAGATTTAAACCAAGCGGAACGCGAAGATTTAGCCTTAGCGTTGAAAAAATTAACCACGCGTTACGATAACTTATTTAACATCAGCTTCCCATATTCAATGGGCTTCCACTTTGCTCCGTTTAATGGCGAAGAAAATGGACACTGGCAATTGCACGCCCACTTCTATCCACCGCTTTTACGCTCAGCCACTGTGCGTAAATTTATGGTAGGTTATGAAATGATGGCAGAAAGTCAACGCGATTTAACCCCAGAACAAGCCGCTGAACGTTTAAATGCAGTAAGCGATAGCGTTCACTATAAAGATAAAAAATAAGGAGATAGCCAATGACCCCACAACAAATTTCTCAACAAAAATTCACTGAGCATTATGGCTATAACGCAGAACAAACCGTTTTCGCACCAGGTCGAGTAAATATCATTGGCGAACACACCGACTACAACGATGGCTTTGTTATGCCTTGTGCGATCAACTACGGTATGGCAGTGAGTTTCTCAAAACGTGACGACAGCATTTGGCGTGTTTACGCAATTGATATTGATGAGCAAGATGAATTTGATTTAAGCCAAGATTTCACCCAAAGCAAACACAAATGGGCAAATTACGTGCGTGGCGTAGTGAAATATGTTCAAGAACAATGCCCAGATTTCAAACAAGGGGCAAATTTAGTGATGACCAGTGATGTGCCGATGTCATCAGGGTTAAGCTCTTCTGCGGCTCTTGAAATTTCAATCGGCAAAACCTGTCAAGTATTAGGCGATTTACCGCTTTCTCTTGCTCAAATTGCCCTTATTGGACAAAAAGCAGAGAACAAATTTGTGGGGGCGAACTGTGGCAATATGGACCAATTGACTTCTGCATTAGGTCAAAAAGATCACTTGATTATGATCGACTGCAGAAGCCTTGAGATTACCCCAACCCCTGTGCCACAAGGCTATTCTATTGCGATCATCAACTCGAATGTGAAACATGATTTAGTGACAGGTGAATACAATAGCCGCCGCCAAGAGTGTGAACAAGCAGCAAAATTCTTTGGTGTGAAAGCCTTACGCGACGTGTCACCTGAGCAATTCCACGCTCGTGAAAATGAGTTAAAAGCTGAAAGCGAATTGGCTTATAAACGTGCAAAACATGTAGTTTATGAAGATCAACGTGTGCTTGATGCGGTTCAAGCCTTAAAAGCGAATGATATGGTGAAACTCGGTCAATTGATGGGCGAATCTCACGACTCAATGCGTGATGATTTTGAGATTACCATTCCTGAAATTGACTACTTGGTGGAGCTTGCTCAAGTGGCGATTGGCAAAAATGGCGGTGCACGTATGACGGGCGGTGGCTTCGGTGGCTGTATCGTCTGCCTTGTGCCAAATGAGAAAGTGGAGGCATTACGCCAATTGATTGCCGACAACTACGAAAAACAAACAGGCATTAAAGAAACCTTCTATCTCTGTACCGCGAGTGATGGGGTGAGAGTGGTTTCATAAACTAAAATAAAATAATTTCTCCGTTTTTTCTTTTGCCAAATCTTCCCCCCTCTTTAGTAAAGAGGGGGAGGAGATTTGACAGTACTTATTTACGGAGAAATTAGTATATACAGCCTTTATTCTTTGAAAAGGAGTTCTCTATGAAAACCTTTACCCTTGAAAACAATCATCTCAACATCACCCTTTCTAACTTCGGGGCGTCGTGGCTCTCTTGCATTGTCAAACATCCAAAAGGTAACCGAGAAGTGTTAATTACCACCACGCCAAAACGTTGGGCAGAGCAGTCAGCTTACTTTGGTGCAACTGTTGGGCGTTATGCCAACCGTATCGCAAATGGAGAATACAAACTCAACGGCAAAGTGTACCAACTGGCGAAAAATAACGGAGAGAACAATTTGCACGGCGGCGTGAAAGGGGCAAGTTTTGTGGAATGGCAAGTGCTAGAACAGAGCCCGCAAGCGGTAAAATTTGGCTACACTTTTGCTGATGGTGAGGAAGGCTTTGGCGGGGAAGTGAATGCAACGGTGACTTATCGCCTAACCGATAATCAGTTGGAAGTCGATTTTGATGCCGTGAGCGACCAAGCAACCCCGCTTTGCTTAACCAATCACGCCTATTTTAACTTGAACAGCAGCTCTACTATTCGCCATCATAGCTTGCAAATCAACGCCTCACACTATTTGCCAGTGGGTGAGAACGGTATTCCAAACGGCTTATTAAAAGCAGTAGATAGCACCAGTTTTGACTTCCGCCAACCGAAAGCGATTGAAGAAGATTTGCTTGCTGATACAGACCAACGTGCGGTGCGAGGCTACGATCACGCCTTCTTGATTGCAAAAGAAACTCAAAATTTCACCGCTTGTTTAAGCGTGGAAGACTTGCAATTACGTCTTGAAACCTCAATGCCTGCCGTGCAACTTTACACAGGCAATTGGCTAGCAGGGCAGCCGCGTGGCGAGAATGGCGTGTGCGAAGATTACGCGGGCGTAGCGTTAGAACCCGAATTTTTCCCAGATAGCCCAAACCACCCAGAACTCGCTGCATTTGGCGGGATTTCGCAAGCAAACGAGCCGTATCACCATAGTGTTTATTATCGGTTTGTGTACTAAATTTTTTGTTTCCCCTCTCTCTGAAAAAATTTCTGAACGAAATTTTTTCTGTCTCTCTCCCACAAGGGAAGAGAGTATTTTTATAGGAGATAAAAATGGCTTTACCAAATTACTTCCAAGATCCAAACACGCTTCACATCAACACCACGCCGCATCACGCCTATTTTATTCCGCATCAATCTCTGGAAACGATTAGTTCGCGTGAGCAATCGCCTTATTTTACGCTTCTCAATGGTGACTGGGATTTTAACTATTATGAAAGCTATCATGATTTGCCAGAGGATTTTTTGAATACTGCCTTTGAGCACAAAATCCCCGTGCCATCGAATTGGCAAAATCACGGTTTTGACCATCATCACTACACTAATATCAATTACCCGTTCCCGTTCGATCCGCCCTTTGTGCCACATCAAAACCCGTGCGGGTTGTATCATCGTACCTTCCAATTTGAGTCAAATGGCAAACGCTATTTACTTAATTTTGAAGGCGTAGATTCGTGTTTATTCTTCTATGTAAACCGCCAATTTGTCGGCTATAGCCAAGTTAGTCACTCCACTAGCGAATTTGATGTGACTGATTTCCTCACGCAAGGCACAAATCATTTACACGTAGTTGTGTTGAAATGGTGCGACGGCAGCTATTTGGAAGACCAAGATAAATTCCGTATGTCGGGCATTTTCCGAGATGTGTATTTGTTGGAGCGTGAGCAAAATTACCTGCAAGACTTCTTTGTTCGCTATGAGCTAAGTGAAGATTTAAGCGAAGCGACACTTTCTCTTGATTTGCAATTTATCGCTGAAAATAGACCGCTTAAGGTAGAACTTATCTCACCAGAAAATGTGTCTGTTTTCTGCAAGCAAGCGGTTAATTTCTGCGAAAAGATTACCAATGTGCAACTTTGGAATGTAGAAAACCCACAGCTTTATACTTTGATTTTACGCACTGAAAATGAAGTGATTGTGCAAAAAATTGGCTTTAGAAAAGCGGAAGTGAAAGATGGCGTGTTTTATTTCAACAACCAGCCGATTAAATTTAAAGGCGTGAACCGTCACGATAGCGATCCGAAAACAGGCTATGCAATTAGTTATGCACAAGCGTTGAAAGATTTACAGCTAATGAAACAGCATAACATCAATGCGATTCGTACAGCACACTACCCGAATGCCCCTTGGTTCACTGAGCTTTGCGACCGTTACGGTTTTTACGTAATTGCCGAGAGTGATGTGGAATCGCACGGGGCTTCAATGTTAGCGGTAAAAACACCTGAGCCGAGCATTTTTTTAAACCATGAGAACGATCTAGAAACGGCTCGCATTCGCCAAGAGACAATTGATAATTTCTGCTATTTCGCTCGTGATCCTGCGTTTAAAAAAGCGATTTTAGACCGCCAACAAGCGAATGTAGAGCGTGATAAAAACCGTACTTCTGTGATTATTTGGTCACTCGGTAATGAATCGGGTTATGGAGAGAATTTTGAGGCAGCAGCGGCGTGGATTAAACAACGCGACCCAAGCCGTTTGGTGCATTATGAAAGCTCGATTTATCAACATTCAGAGTATCAAAACGATCTTTCCAATTTAGATTTTTACAGCGAAATGTATGGTTCAACTGAAGATATTGACTGCTATTGTGAAACGCTAAAAACGAAGCCGTTTATTTTGTGCGAATATAGCCATGCAATGGGCAATTCCAATGGCGATATGGAAGATTATTGGCAAACTTTCCACCGTCATCCACAATCTTGTGGTGGCTTTATTTGGGAGTGGTGTGACCATGCCCCGTATCGTGAAAACCGACAGTTCGGCTACGGTGGCGACTTTGGTGAAACTCCGCATGATGGCAATTTCTGTATGGATGGCTTGGTTTCTCCTGATCGCATTCCACACAGCAATTTGAAGGAAGTGAAAAACGTGAATCGCCCTGTGCGTGCTCGTTTTGAAGATGGCAAAATTGTGCTGCATAACTACTTGGACTTCACCAATTTAGCGGATATTTTAACCGTAAATTACGAATTTGTGCAAAATGGCATCACCACAAGCGGTGGATTTTTAGAGGTGGATTGCGAACCGCATCAAAGTGTGGTTTTGCCGATTTCCTTGCCTGAAAATAATGGCTCGCACTGGTTGCTCAACCTCTCTTACACGCAGAATTGGGATACAGAGTTGTTAGAGATGGAGCACGAATTAGGCTTTGACCAAATCAATTTGTATCCGCAAAATAGCTTGAAAAAACAATTGCTTGTGGTAACGCAAACGGCATTTTCAGTGAATGAAACGGCATTAACCGTTGAAATTCATAACGAAGATTACCGCTATCTTTTTGATAAACAGAAAGGGATTTTTAGCCAAATTGAGAAAGCAGGCGAGCCATTGATTGAACAGCCGTTAGATTTTCAATTTTGGCGAGCACCAACTGATAACGACCGCTTAATTCGTGCAGCGTGGCAAAATGCGGGTTACGATAATGCTTACATGCGAGCTTACGAAACTGTCGTGAATGTGAGTGAACAAGCGGTAGAAATTCGAGTAACTTCTGCAATCGTGTCAATTTCTCGTGGCAGAATTTTAACCCTTGATCTGGTTTATACGATTTTGGCAGATGGACAATTTTCCGTAAAAATTAATGCACAGCGACCTGCACACTTGCCATTTTTACCTCGTTTTGGTTTGCGTTTTGCTTTATCAAAAAACATTGGTGTAGCAGAATATTTTGGTTATGGTGAGTTGGAAAGCTACATTGATAAACATCATCTTGCTAAATTAGGTGTTTATCGAACAACAGCAGAACAGAATCACACTGATTACGTGAAACCTCAAGAAAACGGAAGCCATTTTGGTTGTGAATATGTGAAATTCGACCGCTTGTATGCGACGGCGGACCAGCCGTTTAGCTTTAATCTTTCGCCTTATACTGCGGAAGAATTAACCGCCAAAATACACTGTTATGATTTAGTAAAATCGCCTTATATGATTTTTAATATCGATTATAAAATGAGCGGAATTGGTTCTAATTCGTGCGGTCCGAATTTGAAAGACGAGTATCGTTTGAATGAGACGGAATTTGAGGTAGAATTTCAGTTTATTTTGGGTTAAAAACTTGTTTTACCTCAAAATGTTTAATGAAATAATTTGTTAAACTTCACCGAAACAAGGCAAAGGAAAGGAGAAAAAAATGTCTGAAGTTTTCCATTTAGGTTTAACCAAAGCGATGTTAAAAGGGGCGACACTCGCTATTATTCCGGGTGACCCTGCACGTAGCGAGCGTATCGCCAAACAATTAGCGAATCCAGAGTTTTTGGCAAACCATCGCGAATTTAACTCGTGGTTAGGTTTTATTGGTGACCAAGCAGTTGTAGTGTGTTCAACAGGGATTGGCGGACCATCCACCTCAATCTGTGTTGAAGAGCTTGCTCAGCTTGGCATCCGCACTTTCTTGCGTGTGGGCACAACAGGGGCAATCCAACCGCATATTGAAGTAGGCAATTTATTGGTTACTACTGGGTCTGTGCGTTTAGATGGTGCAAGCCAACACTTCGCACCACTGGCTTACCCAGCAGTGGCAGACTTTGAATGTACGACCGCACTTTATCAAGCGGCACAAAAACAAGGCGTGAAAACTTTTGTAGGAATAACTGCTTCATCGGATACTTTCTACCCAGGGCAAGAACGTTACGACACCTACACAAGCAAAGTGTGTGCTCAATTCAGAGGTACGCTCAAAGAGTGGCAAGATTTACACGTCATGAACTATGAAATGGAATCGGCAACACTTCTTACCATGTGTTCAGCTTTAGGCTTGCGTGCTGGGATGGTTGCAGGCGTAATTGTAAACCGCACTCAACAAGAAATTCCAAATGAAGCAACCATGAAAGCGACTGAAGAAGCGGCGGTTGCGACCGTAGTAGAAGCAGCGAAAATTTTGCTTGAGAAATAATGAAAAAGTGCTTAAACCCTAGATTATCAGGATTTAAGCACTTTGTTTTATCTACAATATCGCCATTATGCCATCTGCTTTAAGCAACCTTACCCACCTTTAATCTCGCAAAATACGCTTTTGTTTCGTTAATAATTACTTTACGCAATGCAATCAAGGCGATTAAGTTCGGGAATGCCATTAAGCCATTTACGATATCGGCAATTGTCCAGATGGTTTGTAATTCTAAGAATGGAGCAGAAGCAATTAACGCCACAAACAACAAGCGGTAGAATTTTATCCCTTTTGTGCGGCCTTTCGTTAAGTAAACAAAGCAGCGCTCGCCGTAATAGCACCAACCTAAAATGGTCGTAAATGCGAAGAACACTAAACCGATAGTTACAATAAATGAACCAGCGTTGCTCTCTAACCCTTGATTAAAGGCAAGATTGGTCAGCTCTGCACCTTGTACACCTTGCGTCCACGCACCTGTAATCACAATCACAAGCCCTGTCATTGTACAAACAATAATCGTATCTAAGAATGTGCCTGTCATTGAAATCAAGCCTTGGCGTACAGGCTCTTTGGTTTGTGCCGCTGCTGCTGCAATGGGTGCTGAACCTAAACCCGATTCATTTGAGAAAATACCACGTGCAACCCCCAATTGAATGGCTTGCATTACGGTAAAACCAAATGCACCACCTAAAGCAGCTTCAGGATTAAATGCAGCATAAACAATCAACTTCACGGCTTCTGGGATTTTTTCTGCATTAAGTGCTAACACACACACAGACGCAGCCACATAAGCAATCGCCATAAATGGTACCACGACGCTTGCGATTTTAGAGATGCGTTTCACGCCGCCAAATACAATCGCGATAACAATTAACGTAAGCACAACGGCTGTAAGTACAACAGGAATATCAAAAGTGGATTGTAATGCATGGGTAATTCCGTTCACTTGCGGGAATGTTCCGATGCCAAGCAAAGCTACTAAAACACCAAAGAAGGCGAATGCTTTTGCGAGCCATTTCCATTTTTTGCCCATCCCCATTTCGATGTAATACATTGGGCCTCCTGCGATGAAACCAGAGCGATCACGTCCACGGAATTTGATGGCAAGCAAGCCTTCAGCATATTTGGTTGCCATTCCGAATAGTGCAATCAGCCACATCCAGAACAATGCACCAGGTCCACCAGAATAAATTGCCGTTGCTACGCCCACGATATTCCCCGTGCCGATGGTTGCCGCTAATGCGGTAGACAGTGCAGCAAATGCGGAAATATCGCCTGTTTGCCCCTGCCCTTGTTCAGGCTTAAACATATAGACGAACGCACGGAAAAGTTGCGTAATTTGAATGCCCTTAAGGCTAAGAGTGAAGTAAACACCTACGCCAGAGAGCAAAATCAATAACGGTGCTCCCCAGATAAAACTGCTAATTTGGTTAAGAATAGTGTCGATTGACATTTGATGTTCCTCGTAAATTTTGCTTACAAGGAAAGAAAAGCGACAGCAAGCGGGCGATTTTCGCA
Organism: Pseudohaemophilus paraphrohaemolyticus; assembly: GCF_003253115.1. Lineage (GTDB taxonomy): Bacteria > Pseudomonadota > Gammaproteobacteria > Enterobacterales > Pasteurellaceae > Haemophilus_A > Haemophilus_A paraphrohaemolyticus_A. Next base: position 235,117 of record NZ_QEQF01000002.1, read on the forward strand.
AAAGTTTTGCAGAAAATGACCGCTTGTTTATGGAATAACTTTTCTCCCCTGTCCTTTTACCTGAGCGTTTCACACTTAACGGGCATTAAGCATTTTCGCCTTCGGCGTCCATTTTCTGCATTGCAGATTGGATCTCTCCAAGGGTTCGTCCAGTAACAGTCCTCGCACAATGTGCACCTGAAAGATTTTACCTCGTCGGTGAAATGTTAATTCATTTCTCTCCAGCTACCTTCATCCGAACAGTTCTTTATAAAAAAGAATGCCAGAATTCTAGCAATTCAATTTTTTCAGTCAAGTAAATAATTTAATATTATGTCTAATTAAATATGAGGTTAATTCACTTCTGCCAAATCTCCCCTCCCCCTCTTTAGCAAAGAGGGGGAGGGGAGATTTGGCAGTTTTAATTAGCGAAGAAATTACATTGATAGTAAATCGGTTATCCAATCCAAACAAATTTAATCAAAAACAAGATCGACACCACGGCAACAGAAGGGTTGATCTCTTTAAATCTGCCTGTGCAAGCCTTCATCACGCAATAGCTGATAAAGCCGAATGCAATGCCTTCTGTGATGGAGTAAGTAAACGGCATCATTGCGGTAGTGATGAATGCAGGGGTGGCTTCAGTTAAGTCATCCCATTTCACTTCAATCAGGCTTGAAGCCATTAAAATGCCTACAAACACCAGCGCTCCTGCGGTTGCATAAGCAGGCACAACGCTTGCCAATGGCGAGAAGAAAATGGTCAGTAAGAAGAGCACGCCAACTACAACCGCCGTTAAGCCTGTGCGCCCACCAACTGATACGCCTGAACCGCTTTCAATGTAAGTACTTACCGCCGATGTGCCCATTAACGAGCCCGCCATTGCTGCGGTGCTATCCACAAAAAGGGCTTGTTTCATACGAGGGAAACGCCCTTGTTTATCTGCAAAACCCGCTTTAGTGGTTACTGCAATTAGCGTGCCTGAGCTATCAAAAAGGTTAACAAGTAAAAATGAGAAAATGATACCAAGCAAACCTAAATCAAACGCACCAGCAACATCCACTTGCCCAACAACAGAATCTAAACTTGGTGGCATAGAAACAATACCGTGGAAAGCTACTGCAGGATCGAAAATCAAGGCAAGCCCTGTGATGAGTGCGATGGAAATTAATACGCCTGAATGAATGCCTTTTGCTGATAAAATCACAATTACAAAGAAGCCGAGCACACCTAACAAGACTTTTGGATCGTGCAAATCGCCCAAAGCAACTAAGGTATCAGCATTCGGCACAACAATGCCCATATTTTTAAAGCCGATTAAGGCAATAAACAAACCGATACCCGCACCAATCCCAACGCGCAAACCGTGCGGAATAGATGCCATAAACCAGTAGCGAATTTTAAGCAATGTGAGTAAGAATAAGCCGATTGAACCTAAGAAAATTGCCCCCATCCCAACTTGCCACGAGTAACCCAATTTTTGCACGACTACAAAAGCAAAAAAGGCATTTAAGCCCATCGCTGGTGCAAGTGCGATTGGAAGATTACTGAATACCCCCATTGCAATCGTACCGAACGCGGCGATTAAACAGGTAGTCACGAACACCACTTGTGTATCCATTCCCGCAATGCCTAAGATCGATGGATTCACAAACACGATATAAACCATTGTGAAGAAAGTGGTAATCCCCGCAATCACTTCAGTTTTAGCATTACTGCCTTTTTCTTTTAATGCGAATAATTTTTCTAGCATTCTCTTTGCCTCAATTAGTAATCTAACACCAATGCCAATAATTCAACCGCTAAAAATGCAAGGCTGAATTTTTGTTCATCGGCAACAGACCAGAACTGCAAGACATTTTCCTCTTTTGCAAGTAACTGGCTGATTTGCAACGCATTTTGCTCTTCATTTTCGCCATTTTTTACCGGCGTTTGTACTTCATTTTCGCTGAAATTAATCCAAGCATTATTTGCCCAATCGGCACTTAATGCTTCCACATCTAATTCATATTCAGACTGGACGGAAACCATTTGCGACACGCCATAGAACACAGGCACTTGCACGGAATGGAAGGTCACTGAAGCGGTTAAATTTGGCAAAACTTTTGCAAGTTGCAATTCAAACACACGCGAGAATGGCAGTCGTTTTTCTTCGCCTTGCACATTCGCAGGCACAACATCAAAGGCAATGCGTTCCGCATTGTCATCAAACGGAATACCGTTTAATAAACGTGCGGTTTGCCCTGCTAATTCTTTCACTTTTTCTTCACCAAAATAGGCTGATGGCAGAAGTGAAGTCACGAAAATCTGGCTAAGTTGTTGGTCTAAAATCGGTTGTAGTGCGAGCACTAATTGCGAAATTTGCGGGTTCGCCAATGCCACAATGTTGTGTTCACGAAGGTTAATGAGGGCTTCATTATTCACATTTGGCACAATCACAGGCACATTACCAATCAGCGAGGTAATGCCAAACAGATCGAGAATAATACAGCCCGCTTGAGCGGCTTTTGCTAAGGTTTCTGCTTGAGCCATTGGGGCAGCAAATAACACATGGGTAAATTGCGACCAATCGAGATTATCTAATTCAAATTGCTCAACGGCTTTCGTGCCGAAACGGAGGTTTTGCTCTTCGCCAAAAGGTTCGATTTCAACCGCAGAAACTTTATCAAAGGTCAAATTACTGTTTTCTAATGCTTCAAGTAATTTTTCAGCTAGGGTAAAATCAGCGGCAATGGCGAGATGAATTTGAGACATTTTATCTTCCTTATTTGCATTTAAAGTGCGTAGAGCGTAATTATAACCTAATTTCAAGGAGCGAGTGATGACACCAGCGGTAAATCTTTTGAAAAAACAGAAAATTGCTTTCCAACTACACCCATACGAACACGATCCGAATAACACGAATTTTGGGCAAGAAGCGGTCGAAAAATTAGGCATTGATGCAAATCAAACGTTTAAAACGTTGTTAGTGGCAGAAAATGGCGATCAGAAGAAGCTTGCTGTGATGGTTGTGCCCGTTTCAAGCACTTTAAATTTAAAAAAAGCAGCTCACGCATTGGGCGTGAAAAAAGTCGAAATGGCAGATAAAGAAGTTGCTCAAAAAACGACGGGATACTTGCTGGGTGGTATTAGCCCGCTTGGTCAGAAAAAACGTTTACCAACCGTAATTGATGAGTCTGCCACTCAATTTGCAAGGATGTTTGTTTCAGGCGGGAAACGTGGTTTAGATGTAGAACTTGCCCCACAAGATTTAGCGAAAGTGTTGGATGCGAAGTTTGTGGAGATTAAGGATGATTAGCAACGTTTTCAGAGAAAATAATCGCTTGTCTTTCCTTTAAGGCTGAAATCGTTATAATCTTGCTATTATTTATTTTTGAGAACAAATTATGTCCTTAGACCTAACCAATATCCGCACACAAATTACCAGCCTTGACCGCCATATTTTAAAGTTATTATCCGAACGCCATCGCTTAGCGTTTGATGTGGTGCGTAGCAAAGAGATTACGCAAAAGCCACTTCGCGATGTTGTTCGTGAGAAAGAACTTTTGCAAGAGTTAGTCAATTTTGCTGAGTCTGAAAATTACCAGCTTGATCCACAATATGTGACCCAAATTTTCCAACGCATTATTGAAGATTCTGTATTAACGCAGCAACATTATCTACAAAATAAATTGAATGAACAAAAAGAAGAGAGCCTTTCCATTGCATTTTTAGGGATGCGTGGCTCTTATTCTAATATGGCTGCACGCCAATTTGTGAAGAAATACCAAGGTAATTTGGTGGAACTAAATTGTGCCTCATTTGATGCGATTTTTGCCAAAGTGGAAAAAGGCGAAGCGGATTTTGGCGTGTTACCGCTGGAAAACACGACTTCAGGTTCAATCAACGAAGTTTACGATTTATTACAACATACTGAACTGTCGTTAGTGGGTGAATTGGCTTATCCCATCAAGCATTGTTTGTTGACAAATGGCAACGTGGATTTAGCTGAAATTGACACCATTTATACTCACTCACAACCTGCTCAGCAATGTAGCCAATTTATTCAAAGCCTTGATCGCGTGCATATCAAATATTGCGAAAGTAGCTCACACGCGATGCAGATGGTCGCACGCTTAAATAAACCAAATGTGGCAGCTATTGGCAATGAAGATGGCGGTAAACTTTATGGTTTAAGTAGTATTAAATCGGAAATTGCTAACCAAGTGAACAACATCACTCGCTTTATTGTAGTGGCAAAAGAGGCTGTTAAAGTCTCTCCGCAAGTGCAAACCAAAACGCTACTATTGATGACGACCACTCAACAAGCAGGTGCTTTAGTAGATGCGTTAGTGGTATTTAAACAATTCGGCATTCGTATGCTGAAATTAGAATCTCGCCCAATATACGGTAAGCCGTGGGAAGAGATGTTCTATGTTGAGCTTGAAGCCAATATGCACAACGAAAACACGCAGAAAGCGTTGGAAGCTTTAAAAGAAGTAACCAGTTTCTTAAAAGTGCTAGGCTGTTATCCGAGTGAGATTATTGAGCCTGTAAAAATTTAAAAATAAAAAACGCCATTTGTATCACTTTAAATACAAATGGCGTTTTAATCGTAGTAAAATCCACTCTTTTATTTCCAATTATTCTTTTTAGCTTAATTTCATATTCTAAAGGTTTTTATGCTCCCTCGTTTCGTTCACCTCAAAGTTCACAGTGATTTCTCAATGATCAACGGCTTGGCGAAGGTCAAACCTCTGGTTAAAACCGCTGTGGCAGACAATATGGTCGCGATGGCTCTTACCGATTTCACCAACTTTTGTGGCTTGGTTAAATTCTATGGCGAAGCCCTCAGTTCGGGTTTAAAACCGATTATCGGGGCGGATATTCTTGTGCGTGCTACACCTGAATGTGAAGAGTTGGACGAGCTAACCCTCCTTGCTAAAAACAACACAGGCTATCACAACATCACGATGCTCCTTTCCAAAGCCTATCAGCAAGGTTATATAGACCTACCAGTGGTGGAAAAAGAGTGGCTGACTGAATTGAACGAAGGCATTATCGTCCTTTCTGGTGGACGTTCGGGCGATGTGGGCAAAGCTTTACTCAAAGAAAATGCAAAAGAAGCGGAAAATCTGACCGCTTTCTATCAACAATATTTCCCTGATCATTTTTACTTTTCTCTTTGTCGCACAGGGCGGGCGGACGAGGAGAACTACATCAAAGCGGTTGTGCCTTTTGCTTCTCAGCACAATATTCCGTTGGTTGCGGTCAATGATGTGGTGTTCTTAAAACCTGACGATTTTGAGGCACACGAAATCCGCGTCGCGATTCATGATAGCTACACCTTAGACGATCCAAAACGCCCGAAAAAATATTCCGCACAGCAATATTTCCGCACTGAAGAAGAGATGTGCCGTCTATTTGCGGATATTCCAAGTGCTTTGGCGAATACGGTTGAAATCGCAAAACGCTGTTCGGTCACAGTGCGTTTGGGCGAATATTTCCTCCCGAATTTCCCAACAGGCGACCTTTCAACCGAAGATTATTTGGTGCAAAAATCGCGTGAAGGTTTGGAAGAACGGCTTGAATTTTTATTCCCAGATGAAGAGGAACGCAAAAGTAAGCGGTCGGTTTATGATGAACGTTTGCAAGTTGAGCTGGATGTAATCAACCAAATGGGCTTCCCTGGTTACTTCTTGATCGTGATGGAGTTTATTCAGTGGTCGAAAGAAAACGGCATTCCTGTTGGACCTGGACGAGGTTCTGGAGCGGGCTCGCTTGTGGCGTATGCACTGAAAATTACCGACCTCGATCCGCTTGAATTTGATTTACTCTTTGAGCGTTTCTTAAACCCTGAACGTGTTTCGATGCCAGACTTCGACGTGGATTTTTGTATGGATGGTCGTGATCGCGTGATTGACCATGTGGCGGACACTTACGGTCGCCAAGCGGTATCGCAGATCATCACGTTCGGTACAATGGCGGCAAAAGCGGTAATCCGCGATGTGGGGCGTGTGCTTGGGCATCCGTATAGCTTTGTGGATCGCATTTCTAAATTGATTCCACCAGATCCAGGAATGACGCTAGAAAAAGCTTTTGCCGCAGAGCCAAAATTACCCGAGCTTTACGATAGCGATGAAGAAGTGAAAGCACTGATAGATATGGCACGTAAACTCGAAGGTGTGACCCGAAATGCAGGTAAACACGCAGGGGGGGTGGTAATTGCACCAACAGCGATTACCGATTTTTCACCGCTTTATTGTGACTCGGAAGGGATGCATCCTGTAACCCACTTCGACAAAAACGATGTGGAATATGCGGGCTTGGTCAAATTTGACTTCTTGGGCTTGCGCACGCTCACCATTATTAAGTGGGCATTGGAGATGATCAATGCTCGAATGGGGGCAGAGGGTAAAGAACCTGTACGGATTGAAAGTATTCCGCTGGATGACAAAAAATCGTTTGATTTGCTGCTGCAATCCAAAACCACGGCGGTGTTTCAGTTAGAGTCTCGTGGGATGAAAGATCTGATTTCTCGTCTCAAGCCCGACTGCTTTGAAGATATTATCGCGTTGGTGGCGTTGTTCCGCCCAGGTCCGTTGGAGTCGGGGATGGTGCAGAACTTTATCGACCGTAAACACGGAAAAGAGGAAGTCTCTTATCCTGATGCGCAATATCAACACGAATGCCTAAAACCGATTTTAGAGCCAACCTATGGCGTTATCGTTTACCAAGAGCAGGTAATGCAGATTGCTCAAGAACTGGCGGGCTATACGCTCGGTGGGGCGGACTTATTACGTCGTGCGATGGGTAAGAAAAAGCCTGAAGAAATGGCGGCACAGCGTGAAATTTTCGAAAAGGGAGCAATCAATAAAGGCATTGATGGTAATCTTGCGATGAAAATTTTCGACCTTGTGGAAAAATTCGCAGGCTATGGCTTTAACAAATCACACTCGGCAGCCTACGCTTTGGTTTCTTACCAAACACTCTGGCTTAAAGCCCACTTCCCTGCTGAATTTATGGCAGCGGTAATGTCTTCAGAGATGGATAATACCGATAAAATCGTAGGCTTATACGATGAATGTATGAATATGGGCTTAACTGTTGTACCGCCTGATATTAACAGCGGTAAGCACCGCTTTTCCGTGAATGAAAAAGGCGAAATTGTCTACGGTTTAGGCGCGATTAAGGGCGTGGGCGAAGGTCCGATTGATGCCATTTTATCTGCTCGCCAACAAGATGGCATTTTCAAAGATCTGTTTGATTTAACTGCTCGGGTGGATCTGAAAAAAATCAACCGCCGCACCTTTGATGCGCTGATAATGTCGGGAAGTTTGGATAAACTCGGTCCTCATCGTGCAGCTTTAATGAAAAACTTGGAAGATGCGCTTAAAGCTTCTGATCAACATTCTAAAATGGAAGCGCTTGGGCAGAGCGATATGTTTGGTGTGCTGACTGAAACGCCAGAAGAGGTACAAAATGCCTATGCTAATACGCCAAAATGGAGTGAGCAAACTATTTTAGATGGTGAGCGGGCAACATTAGGCTTGTATTTGAGCGGGCATCCAATTGGGCGATTCCTCAAAGAGCTCGCTCACTATGCGCCTGTGCGCTTAAATGAACTGCAACCGACTTTCCGTGGGCAGAATGCAACTGTGGCAGGAATTGTGGTTGGGTATCGTATCGCAGTGACTAAACGCGGTAGTCGCATTGGGATTGCGACCATTGAAGACCGTTCAGGCAAGTTAGATATTACGTTGTTCTCTGAAGCCTTAGAAACTTATGGGGATCTCATTGAGAAAGAGAGCATCATTATCGCAACAGGTTCAGTGCAGTTCGATGATTTTAGCGGTGGATTAAAAATGTCTGCTCGAGAAATTATGACGCTCGATGACGCTCGCACGCACAATGCCAAAAGCCTTGCCCTTGCAATTAATCAAGAACAATTAGATGCAAAATTTGTGAAGGATTTGACCGCTTGCATCGAACCTTATAAAGAAGGCACATTACCACTGCACTTCTACTATCAAAGCGAACAAGGCAGAGCCTTACTAAAAGGCGGCGTAGAATGGCGAGTAACTCCCAAAGAAGAAATGTTAGTAGGCTTGAGAACTCTGCTTGGCGAAGGGGCTGTTGAGTTGGAGTTTGAATAAAGAACGGTATTCTGTTTAGAATACCGTTTAAGCGGTTAAATTTGAGCAAATAATTCCCAAAATGCTTTAATAATCGGCTCTTGTAAGCGTTTTGTTTGTACACAAATGCCTAATTCGAAAGGCTCAATCGGCTTGTTTAAGTTGAGATAAGAAACCTGATTTGCCACGGGGCTATGCTTAATCACCACATCGGGCAATAATGCCACGCCACAACCTAATGCCACCATCGGGACTATCGCTTCGTGTCCTGCAACGGTGGCATAAATTTTAGGTTCTTTAATTTTCTGCGATTTAAACCACGCTTCAATACGCTGACGTGCGGAGCCTTCAAGCGGTAAGATAAACGGCATATTTTGCCAATCAATCGGGTTTTGCTGAAGCAATTGTGTTGCAGCGCAAGCCACGCGAGGAATAATCAACGAAAGTGTGATGTCATCAATATGCTGAAATTCAATATTATTCGGTAAGTTGTTTGGCTTACCTGCAAGGGAAATATCAGCTTGTAATGAATGAACGGAACTAACTGCGTGAGCTGGGTCGCCCGTAATCAGCTTAATTTCAACCTTAGGGTAACGCTGGCGGAATTTTTCCAAAATGCTTGGCAAATGGCTATAAGCGGCTGTTACCGAGCAGAAAAGTTGTAACTCGCCTTCTAATTCTCCTTGATGAGGCGAAAGGGCATTTTTCATCGCTTGCCAATCCGCCCAGCTCTGTTTTGCAAATTCTAAGAATTTTTCGCCCGCTTCTGTAAGATGCACTTGGCGGTTATCTCTTACCAAAAGCGGTTGCTCTATCTCCTCTTCCATTCGCTGAATATGGCGTGTAAGAGTTGAAGCACTCATATAGTTTTTTTCCGCGGTGCGGATAAAACTGCGGGTTTGAGTGAGGTCGAGAAAGAGTTTTAGGGATTGGAAGTCCATTATTCACACAACCATTCTGATTTTATTTGAGAAAAATCTAATTCATTCACACTTTTATTAAATCGTAAAATATGTGTTAGTGCTAAATTATTTGGTTGCCAATGATTAAAGTTTTCTTCATCTTGGTTATAAAATGCAATAAGTGGTTTATTAAAGCCGGATGCAATATGCACAATTGCAGTATCAGGTGAAATAACGCATTTTGCATTTCTAATTAATTCAATCGTATCAAAAACGGTTTCTGTTTTCTCATAAACAAAAATATTCTGGTATTCTTTTGCTAGAGCTTTCAATTTTTGTGTTACTTCAGGAAAGGTAAGTAATACTATATTCATAGTATTACTTGTTAGATTATCTAACAATGATTTCATTGCTTTGTTATTAAAGCTGCGAGAAGAACTTGCCCCAAAGAAATTAACTGTAACATAGTTCGATAAATTATTTTTAACTAAGAAATATTGAATATTTTTTTTTGCTTTGTCTGTAAATGGAATATCGTAAGCAGTTGAAACTTGTTTGAATCCTATCCGTTCAAGAGCCTGTTTATAAATCTCTGAAAAATGCACACCTTGAGCTGGAATACTTAAGTTAAATAATTTGTAATTTTCTTTTTGATAACCAATGTAATTTTTTGCATTGATTGTACGTAAAAAGAGTAAATCTCTGTTACGAAGTGTTACTGTTGGATCAATTAAAACATCATATTGCTCTTTAGCTAATATTTTACCGCAGCGAATATAATCTCTAATATCTTTTGTTTTAACAAAATAAAGTTGATCAATATAAGGATTTTGTTCAAAAAGATAAGCATTCTTTTTAGAACAAACTACGCCAATTTTGGTATTAGGAGCTTGTTTTTTGATTTCCCTGAAGACAAAAGAACTCACGACATAGTCACCAATCTTGCCATCATGGCGTAAAAATAGAATACTCTTAGGGGGGAATATAATACTGGCAAGCGGTGTTTTTTTATCAAGAATTTGCTTACCAATTTTTAGTCTTAATGTTCTCAGAAAAGATTTAATTGACATTTATATACCTAATTTCAATTTTATATCATAAATAAATTTATTAATGTTATTTTTTAGCTTAACGCATTTTTCCCAAAGTAAAAAATGACTAGCAAAACACTCTAATAATGACTTTTTTAGGTTAATAATGTATGATTTTTTAATTTTCATATTATTTCTCAAAACTAGATAATTCCAACATAAAATTATATTCTTCCAAATTATCAATTTCATAAGCATCTAATTTTGCTAAGAGTTTAGCTCTAACATCTAAACATTCTAATAACTCCATAGGAATGTTATCCCAGTATAATTTAGGATCTAAAAGATATTTTTCATCACTATAATTTTTTAAGCATTCTTTAATTATGTTCGAATCAGTTTTAGTCCAATAAGAGATTCCTAACAAACTAGGAGAGTAAGAATTATCAATTCTAATATTTTTAATCCGTCCATTTATTATGACCGGCACCCACTCTTTATTTTCTCCTTTAGGCCTTTGAATAAGATAGTAGCAACTATTTTGGGGATTATCCAGAAAAATATTATTAAATAAAGTGACATCACTATCAATAACAAAACTATCCCCAAAATAATCTACAGCACACATAAAAGAAAAAATATTATTATATTTATCATAGTGATGATTGTTAATTAAATGGCAATTATATTTATCTCTTAAATACTCAAACTGATAAGCCAAATGACCAGTAACTATATATATATCTTTAATATTTGCATCTATCAGGTATTCAATAGTTCTTTCTATATTTGGTGTTCCATCTTTCAAAGGCAAAAGAGCCTTATGGATTGTTTTTGTAACATCTTTAAAACGACTTCCCAAGCCTGCTGCCAAAATAATTGCATTCATTTAATTTTTCTTCCTAATAATAAAATATATATTTATTACAATTAATACACTAACAAATAATAGGGTTAAACTTATATCTTGTTTAAAAAATAGCCCACCAATTAAAACTGCCCATACACTATATGTAATGTTTAACACTACAGCTTTTACGGGCCCAAGAATATCTATTGTTTTATAATATAAAAAGTAGGATAAGGCTGATGAAATTAATAATATCAATTCAATAAAAAAGAAAGAAAAATCTGTTAGTAGCGTTAAAATATTATCACTTGTCTCTCCAAAATTTTTCTTACTAATAAATTGATATATTAAAATAAGCAGATATCCTAAACTACTTCCTGCTTGCCTATAAAAATAGACATAGTCAGATGAATAACTTTTCATCAGATTACTTGACAAAATAATCTCTACAGCCCAGAAGAAAGCACATAATAAGGGAAGTAAAACCTTATATAG
>NZ_QEQF01000003.1:0-165395 GCF_003253115.1 Pseudohaemophilus paraphrohaemolyticus
ATTTAATTTAAAGGTAAAAATGAATTTCTAGTTAGCACTTTTATCAAGACTTCAAAATTAAAATATTTTAACTAAGTCAATCAACAAGTGCCCACACAGATTGTCTGATAAGTTGTTAAAGAACAAAAAGAAACGACGCACTGCATATCAATTTAAATCATTCACAACAGTGCGTCGTTGTGTGGGGTGCATTATAGAGAAAAATAAAACTCGTGCAAGCACTTTTTGCAAAAAATTTTAAAAAATTTACCGCTTGTTGAAGCTTTATGCGAAAAGTATAGATAAATACCATTTTTAGATAATTTTCTATACATTTTAGCAGAAGAATTTTCCAAATAATTGTAATTCGGGGTAAATCTCTTTAAAGTATCTTCACTCTCTAACTCTATTAAGGTACTTTTTATTTATGACATTTAAAGATTTCATCGGCTTTGGTGTAGCCGGCAATTTTGCGGGGCATTTAGAACAAGCGGGCGAAGCAGCGGATTTCATGGCAGTAAAAACCGAAGAGGCAATTCAACCAAAAGCCATTTTCCCATTCTATGTGCCAAGTGAAACGCTTGCACCAACTGAACAATTTCTTTCTACTTATCCTTTAACACACGACACTATCACATTCCCGAACGATGCAGACAATTTGCAAATTGAGCCCGAAGTCGCTTTAATCTGTAACATTGAATATCAAGATGGCAAAGTAGTTGCCTTGATTCCAACCCATTTTGCGGCTTATAACGACTGCTCAATCCGCCGTCCAAACGCACGCAAAATCTGTGAAAAGAAAAACTGGGGTGTAAATTCTAAAGGCATTTCTGCCACCCACATCGCTTTAGATAAATTCGAGCAAGGCGGAAACCTTGACCAATATAACATTGCTTGCTTCCACAAACGCGATGGCAAGCTCAACACTTATGGTGAAGACAGTCCAGCCGTCAGCTACAGCTACTTCCACCAAAAATTGTTGAACTGGATTATCGACAAAATGAACAACCAGCCTAATCAAGGCCCGATGAACCACATTGCGGAATTGATTAAACAAGCAAACTACCCTACTCAAACAATTATCAGCATCGGTGCAACGCGTTACACCCCCTTTGGTGAAACCAACTTCTTACAAGTGGGAGACACCAGCATCGTGGTAGTTTATAACGCCACAAAATATACTCACGAACAAATTGTTGAGATGGCAGAAAAAGAAGAGTTCGTGGAAGAAGGCATTTCCGCTCTTGTTCAAAAAGTGAAATAACCCACTGGCGGTCAAATTTCTGATTATTTTTGCGATCTCGCTCGAAAATTTCATAAAATTTTCTGTTCGCTATTTTCCTTTCTTTTATAGTGCTTCCATTTGGAGGCACTTTTTATGTTCAAACGGCTCATTTGGCAAATTCTTTTCCTTTCCTTACCGCTTGCACCCCTTGCGAAATCCTCTGATTTAATGCTCTTACAAGAATACAAAAATCAAGATATTTCAGGCTGGGTAATGAGCGAAAAATTTGATGGTGTGCGAGCCTATTGGGACGGCAAGCAATTAATCAGCCGCCAAGGCAATCCTTTCAACCCGCCCGATTATTTCCTGAAAAATTTTCCGCCTTTTGCGATTGATGGCGAACTTTTTAGCAAACGAGGCAAGTTTGAAGACATTTCTGGTACAGTTCGTTCCGCAGAACCCAAAGGCTGGTATAAGTTGAAGCTGCATGTTTTCGATGTGCCAAATGCAGCGGGAAACCTGTTTGAACGCTTGGCAACCTTAGAAAATTATCTGCAGGAACATCCAACGCCTTATATTCAGATTATTCCACAAATTCCCATTCAAGATCAGGCACATTTACAGCAATTCTACCAAGCGATTTTGAACCAAGGCGGTGAAGGCGTGGTGGTAAGAAATCCGAATGCACACTATATTCGCGGTCGTTCGGCTCAAATTCTGAAAATGAAACCTGCAACTGATGAAGAGTGCACTGTCGTTGCTCATCATCAAGGAAAAGGCAAACACGCCAATCGTCTTGGTGCCATTACCTGTGAAAATCATCGCGGACGTTTTCGAATTGGTTCTGGCTTTAAAAATAAAGAGCGAGAAAATCCACCAGCGATTGGGAGTCAAATCACTTACCGATATCATGGTTTAACACAACAAGGTAAGCCCCGTTTTGCTACTTACTTACGTGAGCGTAATGAAATCTTACGAAACACAGATCAAACCAGATAGGAAATAAACAAAAATAGTATTTATTTTAATCTATTTCGCTCCAAAATCTGCCTTTTATTGCGTTGGATCAATCCTATCCCACTTAAGTTAGGTATGATAGCAAACTAAATTTCAATCTTTCAGAGGAGCTTATCCATGACTCCAAGTGTAATTACACTCTGTTTTCTCGGCTTTGCCGTTTTGATGTTTGCACTCGAAAAACTACCGCTTGCTGTTACCGCAATGGTGGTAACCGTTGGTTTAGCCGTCACAGGCGTATTGCCTGCGAAAGAGGCATTTTTAGGTTTTGTCGATACCAACGTGATTTTATTCGTCGCAATGTTTGTGATCGGTGGTGCCTTGTTTGAAACAGGTATGGCGAACAAAATTGGTGGCGTAGTCAGCCGTTTTGCTAAAAGTGAACGCCAATTGATGGTTGTTCTAATGGTCATTACTGGCTTGATGTCTGGCGTATTGTCCAACACGGGCACGGCGGCCATTCTCATTCCTGTTATTCTCGGTATTTCTTCTAAATCGGGCTTTGCACGCTCACGTTTGCTGATGCCAATGGCATTTGCATCCACACTAGGAGGCAACCTTTCACTTATCGGCTCACCCAACAACTTGGTAGTGCAAGGTGTATTATCACAAACTGGTTTAAAATTCGCCTTCTTCGAATACGCAAAATTAGGTTTACCAATTTTAGTAGCGGGTATTCTCTACTTTGCTTTTATCGGCTATCGCTTCTTGCCTGCACAACCCAACGTTCACGTGGAAGAAGGGGAATACAATGCGTTCCATAATCACCACAACCCCATCCCACAATGGAAACAATATTTGTCATTATTAATACTTGTCGGTACGCTACTTGCGATGGTGTTTGAAGATGTGATCGGCATCAAACTCTATATTTCGGCTTGCATTGGTGCCTTGATTTTAGTGATTATGCGTGTCATTACCGAAAAACAAGCCTATCAAGCGATTGATAGCCAAGTAGTATTCTTATTTGCAGGAACGCTTGCCCTCGCAGATGCCTTACAACGCACTGGGGCTGGTGCTGACATCGCCCATTTGATTTTAGGTTTACTAGGCGATAATCCCAATCCATCCTTGTTACTGCTCACCATTTTATTATTAAGCTGCTTACTGACTAACTTTATGTCAAACACTGCAACAGCTGCTCTTCTTGCTCCAATTGGGCTTTCCATTGCAGGCTCGCTCGGTGCTGATCCTAGAGCAGTCTTGATGGCGGTAGTAATCGGTTCTTCCTGTGCCTTTGCCACTCCAATAGGCACGCCCGCAAACACGATGGTACTTTCTGTTGGTGACTATCGCTTTATTGATTACACCAAAGCAGGTTTACCGTTAATTGCAATTACGGTTATCATATCAATGATACTGCTCCCTATTTTCTTCCCATTCTTCCCATAACGGAATAATCGGTATCACAAGCGGTTATTTTTTGGAAACATTTGCAAATTTTCCGAAAAAATGAACCGCTTGATTTTTTGATTAAATTTTTTTGTGATCTACTCCACACTTTTCACTTCAACCCTTTGCACTCCAATTCATTCACGATTATTCTTCAATTATTCATCAATCACGATAAGGAAATACTATGACCAATGCAGAACTCTTTAGCGAAGGTGTCAATTTGATGATTTCTGGTATGGGATTTGTGATGCTCTTCTTATTCATCCTGATCTATGCCATCGCTTTGATGTCTAAGCTCATCAATCAATATTTTTCCAAACCTATCCCCGCTCCCGTAAGCAAACCTCAAGTGGCAACGCCACCTATTCAAGATGATCTCGAGCGTTTACGCCCTGTGATTGTTGCCACCATTGCACATCACAGAAGAAAACAAGGTTTATAAATTATCAGAAGGATTTGGATTATGACAACTCAACGAAAAAAAATTGCCATTACTGACGTGGTATTACGCGATGCCCACCAATCACTTTTTGCTACCCGTTTACGTTTAGATGATATGTTGCCGATTGCTGCTGAACTCGACAAAATCGGCTATTGGTCTTTAGAAGCATGGGGCGGCGCAACTTTTGATAGCTGCATTCGTTTTTTAGGCGAAGATCCGTGGGTGCGTTTGCGTGAATTGAAAAAAGCCATTCCAAACACCCCGCTACAAATGCTATTGCGTGGTCAAAACTTGTTAGGTTACCGCCACTATGCGGACGATGTGGTCGATAAATTCGTGGAGCATTCTGTAGCAAATGGTATGGACGTGTTCCGCGTGTTCGATGCGTTAAACGACCCACGCAATATGAAACAAGCCCTACAAGCGGTCAAAAAACAAGGTGCACACGCACAAGGCACCTTGAGCTACACCACCAGCCCTGTGCATACGCTGCAAACGTGGTTAGAGGTAACAGAACAACTGCTTGAAATCGGCATCGACTCGCTTGTCATCAAAGATATGTCAGGCATTCTTACCCCGATGGCAGCACAAGAATTAGTGAGTGCCATCAAAAAACAATTCGATGTAGAGCTTCACTTACACTGCCACTCTACCACAGGGATGGCGGAAATGGCATTGCTGAAAGCGATTGAAGCAGGCGTGGATGGCGTAGATACCTCGATTTCTTCAATGTCTGGCACTTACGGACACCCTGCAACAGAATCTATCGTTGCCACCCTTCAGGGCACACCATACGACACAGGTTTGAACATTCCTGCATTAGAAAAAATCTCCGCTTACTTCCGCAATGTGCGTAAAAAATATGCGAAATTTGAAGGACAACTCCGTGGTATTGACAGCCGTATTTTAGTGGCACAAGTGCCAGGCGGAATGCTCACCAACCTCGAAAACCAACTCCGCCAACAAAACGCCTCTGATAAACTCGATCTTGTGTTGCAAGAAATTCCACGCGTGCGTGAAGAGTTAGGCTACATTCCGTTAGTAACACCAACCTCACAAATTGTTGGTACTCAATCGGTAATGAACGTGTTGATGGGCGAACGCTACAAAACCATCGCCAAAGAAACTGCCGGCATCTTAAAAGGCGAATACGGCAAAACTCCAGCCCCAGTGAATGCGGTATTACAAGCCCGTGTGTTAGAAGGTGCTGCACCATTAACCGACCGCCCAGCGGATCATATTGCCCCAGAATGGGATAAATTAGTCGCCGAAGTAACCGCACAAGCCAAAGAAAAAGGTATCACTCTTTCAGGCAACGTAGTAGACGATGTGTTAATTGTGGCACTCTTCCAACAAGTGGGCTGGAAATTCTTGGAAAACCGCAATAACCCAGCTGCCTTTGAGCCTGCACCAACAGGTCAAGAAGTTGTAAAATCTACGGAAAAACCAACCGCTTCTCAAGCCCCAGCAGCGAAAGCAGACGAACCAGCGGTTTATACTGTGGAACTCGAAGGCAAATCCTTTGTGGTAAAAGTAAGCGAAGGTGGCGATATTACTCATATCACACCGACTGCAACACCAGCAGCTGCACCACAAGCGGTACAATCTGCACCAAATTCTGCAAATGCTGAACCTGTGAAAGCCCCAATGGCGGGAACCATCTTAAAGGTAGAAGTGGCAGAAGGTCAGCAAGTGGCTGAAGGCGATGTGTTGCTCATTCTTGAAGCAATGAAAATGGAAACCCAAATTTGTGCAGCGAAAGCGGGCAGAGTGCAAGATATTAGCATCAAACAAGGCGACGCTGTAGCAGTTGAACAAGTGATGATGAGAATTGCTTAATATTATTGTAGGGGCGTGTTGCACACGCCCTGATATTTCGAATAATGTGAAAGGGCGTGTGCAACACGCCCCTACATAGAAAGCACATATTGCGACAAGAAAAAGGACAAAATATGGACAGCATTATTGCACTTTTCCAAGGTATGGGCATTATGAATATGGAGTGGGGGCAAGCGGTGATGATTATCGTCAGCCTTGTGCTACTCTGGTTGGCGATTGCCCGTGGCTTTGAGCCACTTCTGCTCTTACCGATTGGTTTTGGGGGATTACTCTCGAACATTCCTGAAGCGGGAATGGCGATGACAGCTCTTGATAATCTTTTACACCACGGTACACCTGAACAATTGGCAATTATTGCCGCCAAAGTAAACAGCCCAAGCATCGACGTTCACAGCTTAAAAGAAGCGATTGCTTTAGCGTTGCCGTCTGTGCAAAACGAACTAGAAGTCATCGCAGGCGATATGGGCTATACCGCAGGCGTGTTGGCGTTATTCTATAAAGTGGCAATTGGTTATGGCGTAGCACCATTGGTGATCTTTATGGGCGTAGGCGCAATGACTGACTTTGGTCCGCTACTTTCTAACCCGAAAACTTTGCTTTTAGGGGCTGCAGCACAATTTGGGATCTTCGCCACCGTACTAGGTGCATTAGCCCTTAACTGGATTGGCGTGATTGATTTCACTCTACCACAAGCAGCAGCGATCGGCATTATCGGTGGGGCGGACGGCCCAACTGCGATTTACTTAGCAAGTAAACTCGCCCCTGAATTACTGGGTGCGATTGCGGTAGCCGCTTACTCTTATATGGCGTTAGTACCGCTTATTCAGCCGCCAATTATGAAAGCCTTAACAACCGATGCAGATCGCCGTATTCGTATGGTGCAAGGTCGCCAAGTCAGCAATCGTGAGAAAATCCTCTTCCCAATCGTGTTGTTGGTGTTAGTAGCACTCTTATTGCCCGATGCCGCACCATTGCTTGGTATGTTCTGTTTCGGTAACTTAATGCGTGTAAGTGGCGTGGTGGAACGCTTAAACGACACCGCTCAAAATGCGTTAATCAACATCGTAACCATCTTCTTAGGCTTATCTGTAGGGGCAAAATTAGTAGCGGATAAATTCCTCCAACCGCAAACCCTCGGCATTTTGGTGCTTGGCGTGATTGCCTTTGGCATCGGTACAGCAAGCGGTGTATTAATGGCGAAATTGATGAACAAATTCACCAAAGATAAAATCAATCCACTTATCGGATCCGCAGGCGTTTCTGCCGTGCCAATGGCAGCACGTGTGTCGAATAAAGTTGGCCAAGAATACGACAAACAAAACTTCCTCCTTATGCATGCAATGGGACCAAACGTAGCAGGCGTTATCGGCTCAGCCATTGCTGCTGGGGTAATGTTGAAATATATTTCAGCGATGATGTAATTAGTTGTAGGGTGGGCTTTTAGCCCACCATTCTATAACGCTCTGAACTAATTATTGGTGGGCTAAAAGCCCGCTTACGACATAAGAGAGCTATATTATTAGACGATTTCGTTATAGAATACCAACTTTTACAATATTAAGGACTAAAAATGACATTCCCAGCTTGCTTAAAATGTAACGGCGAGAATACCTACCACGATTCGATCCAATTCGTTTGCCCAGATTGTGCTTATGAATGGACAGGCGAAGAAGTGGCTGAAGACGATGAAGATCAATTGATCGTCAAAGACAGCAACGGCAATTTATTAGCTGATGGCGATGATGTGTTATTGATTAAAGATTTAAAACTCAAAGGCTCATCAGAAGTGTTGAAAAAAGGCACAAAATTCAAAAATATTCGTTTAGTAAACGGCGACCACAACGTAGATTGTGGCAAAATTATGCTGAAATCGGAGTTTTTGAAAAAAGCGTAGTCTTTGATATACAGATGCTAACGGCGGACTTTAGTCCGCCATTTTTTTATAAGCAAACATAACTATTTCAAATAATCATTATAAGGGAAGCAGATGAAAATTGGCTTAGTACTCGAAGGTGGTGCGATGCGAGGTATGTACACCGCAGGCGTGCTTGATACTTTTTTAGATAAAGATTTTTGGGTGGATGGCGTTATCTCAGTTTCAGCAGGGGCATTGTTCGGCGTAAATTACCCCTCTAAACAAAAAGGCCGTGCTATTCGCTACAACAAAAAATTTATGCCAGATGCCAGATATATCAGCCTAAAAAACCTAATTAAAACGGGTAATATTATCAGTAAAGAGTTTGCCTTTTACGAAGTGCCATTTAAACAAGATGTTTTTGATAATGCAACTTTCCAACAAACACAGATGGATTTCTACGCCACTATTACCAATCTGAATACAGCTCAGGCAGAATATGTCAAACTGACTGATCCACTGGCTCAAATGGAAGTGCTGAGAGCCACTTCCGCAATGCCTTATGTCTCAACGCCTGTCGAAATCAATGGTGTACCTTATCTTGACGGTGCAATTGCCGACTCCATCCCACTTGAGCAAATGAAAAAAATGGGCTACGACAAAATCATCGTGGTGCTTACTCGCACGCTTAATTACCGAAAATCCAAGCCTAATCCGCTACTTGCCAAACTTTGGTATCGTAAATATCCCAAATTTGCGGACGCAGTAAACAACCGCTATGCGATGTATAACGAGCAAGTCGAAAATGTGATTGAACAAGCCGAAAAAGGCGAGATTTTTGTGATCCGCCCTTCTGTTGATTTAAACATAAAACGAGTTGAAAAAGCTCCGAATAAACTCCAAGCCATGTATGATTTGGGCGTCAGTGATATGCAACGAGAATGGGAAAATTTGCAGGTGTTTTTGGAGAAATAAAAAGTTACAAGCGGTTGAGTTCTAAAAATATTTGCAAGAATATTAGTTAAAAGTTCAAAAATGAATTTTATCTTCGTTTGCATGATTGGTTTAAAAAACATGAAACTTTTTTAAAAGAACGGAGTGATAAAGCGAATGAAAAGGGCTATTTTACTTATGAGCACAGGAATGTAAGAAGTGCTTATGCAAGTTTGAAGTATTATATGAATTATTTATTCACCTTTGAAAGGTATACTGAAATAAATATCTAAAATAAGACTGGTGGGCGATACCGGTCTCGAACCAGTGACCCCCTCCTTGTAAGGGAGGTGCTCTCCCAACTGAGCTAATCGCCCGAAACTGAAGTTTCGACTAGTTTAAACACTAAAATAAGTGGTGGGCGATACCGGTCTCGAACCAGTGACCCCCTCCTTGTAAGGGAGGTGCTCTCCCAACTGAGCTAATCGCCCACTTAAGATAAGCATTTAAACTAATGGGAATTTGAAAATGAATACACGTTGAAGTGGTGGGCGATACCGGTCTCGAACCAGTGACCCCCTCCTTGTAAGGGAGGTGCTCTCCCAACTGAGCTAATCGCCCATTTTCAAATATATTAGATTGTAACAACGGACCACAAAAGAAAGTGGTGGGCGATACCGGTCTCGAACCAGTGACCCCCTCCTTGTAAGGGAGGTGCTCTCCCAACTGAGCTAATCGCCCGTTGTTGTGTCGTGCATTATAGGGATTTTTCATCGCCCGTCAAACGGATTTTCTCTTTTTATAGTTTATTTGCCGATTTTTTATGCCAATTTGGCATTTTTTCGGATTATTTGCCTTTAACCCATCTCTTAACAATAGTAGAATAGATAAATCTTTTCTTAAATATATCAATTGAATAGGCAATAAAATGAACATTGAAACCCTTTTTCCTTTAGATCCAAACGTAAAAGTTCGCACCCGTTTTGCCCCAAGCCCAACAGGTTATTTACACGTTGGTGGTGCGCGTACGGCACTTTATTCTTGGTTATACGCTAAACATTTCAATGGCGAATTTGTATTACGCATTGAAGATACTGACTTAGAACGCTCAACCCCAGAAGCTACCCAAGCAATCCTTGAAGGTATGGAGTGGCTTAACCTTTCTTGGGAACACGGCCCTTACTTCCAAACAAAACGTTTTGACCGCTACAATCAAGTAATCGACCAAATGATCGAACAAGGTTTAGCATACCGCTGCTACTGCACCAAAGAACGTTTAGAAGAGCTGCGCCACACACAAGAACAAAACAAAGAAAAACCACGGTACGACCGCCATTGTTTACACGATCATAGCCATTCAGTTGATGAGCCACACGTTGTGCGCTTCAAAAACCCAACCGAAGGTTCTGTGGTATTCGATGATGCTGTACGTGGTCGCATTGAAATTAGCAATAGCGAATTAGACGACTTAATTATTCGTCGTACCGATGGTTCTCCAACCTACAACTTCTGCGTGGTAGTGGACGACTGGGATATGGGCATCACGCACGTTGTTCGTGGTGAAGATCACATCAACAACACCCCTCGTCAAATCAATATCTTAAAGGCATTGGGTGCCCCCATTCCGACTTATGCACACGTTTCAATGATTAACGGCGACGACGGTCAAAAACTCTCAAAACGCCACGGTGCAGTAAGCGTAATGCAATACCGTGATGACGGCTACTTACCAGAAGCCCTCATTAATTACCTCGTGCGTTTAGGTTGGGGACACGGCGATCAAGAGATCTTCACCCGTGAAGAGATGATCGAATTATTCGACATTCACTCGGTCAGCAAATCGGCAAGTGCGTTCAACACTGAAAAATTACAATGGTTGAACCAACACTATATGCGTAGCCTACCTGCGGAACACGTTGCAAAATACCTTGAATGGCATATGGCAGATCAAGGTATCAACACCACAAATGGACCAGCTTTAACAGAAATCATTCCTGTGTTAAGTGAACGCGCAAAAACCTTAAAAGAATTAGCTACTGCAAGCCGTTATTTCTATGAAGAGTTTGAAACTTACGATGAAAAAGCTGCAGCGAAAAACTTCAAACCTGAAACGGTTGTACCACTTTCAAAACTATTGGAAAAATTGACCGCTCTAACCGATTGGACAGTTGAAGTAATCCACGATGCAATGAACCAAACTGCCACTGAATTAGAAATCGGTATGGGCAAAGTGGGGATGCCATTCCGTTTAGCCGTAACGGGTTCAGGTCAATCGCCATCTATGGACATCACAGCAAAATTAGTCGGTCGTGAACGCACTCTTGCACGTGTACAAAAAGCAATCGACTTTATTCAAAAACAAGCATAATTTTAAGAATTACGCTTGACAGAATTTGTGGTGGAATTTATTATTTCAACCACTTACGGGGATATAGCTCAGTTGGGAGAGCGCTTGAATGGCATTCAAGAGGTCGTCGGTTCGATCCCGATTATCTCCACCAAATTCAATACCTAAGCGGTTCAAAATGAACCTATAAAGCCTTGAACCACAACGGTTTAAGGCTTTTTTATTGTCCTATTTCACCCTGCCCCTGTCCGATAATCGGGATCGAGCCGACGACCCATTTTTAGTAGGAGCATTTTTTATAGTGTAAGAATGAGCCTACTAAACTTCCGACTAAAAATCTAGGCTTTGGCATATTCATTTAGGTTTGATTAGGTTAATAAAAAAGCCTCAAACCGTTGTGGTTCAAGGCTTTATAGGTTCGTTTTGAACCGCTTAGGTATCTGTTTTGGTGGGCTGGGGTCAGCTGAATTGATAGACTTAAAGCCTTGTGTTGCAACACTTCTTTAAAATTGAAAAATCGTGCGTATAACTAAACGTATAACTAAAATCAAAAGTCATCATTAAAAACGGCTATTTTTTAACAACTGGCAAGCGGTCAGATTTTGCATAGTTCAGCAAAAAAACATCTACCAGAAAATGTTACGCTCCTGATTTTTCAGGAATGCCCAAAGTTAGAGAGTGTTAAACGTTGCCTTGGTAGTGAGCATAGAAATGCGTTGGCGGTGTATTCTGTCAGTATTTAAGGATTATTTAATAACTGCTTCTCGGTTTTTTTTGTTGCTTCATTAAAAAAACATCTACCAGAAAAAATGATGCACTCCTTAATTTTCAGGAATCGGAAAATGATGCTTTAGTTCATCTGGTAGTTTCAACATCTTTCAATCTGCTGAATTGTCAGCGGATTAAATCAAACCAATCTATACCCATCTTCTCTTAGCCGCCAAAACTTCATTATTCACACAACAACACTTCATTTTGAACGAAAAAATCTGTGAAAAAATAGAAATAAAATAAAAAAAGTTTCTGAAAATTAGTCACTTTTGTCACTTATTTTTAGACTAGAACGTTGCTATTACTAGCTTTATTAGCAAGTGAGTAAGCAAGTGACTAAAGTGATTCAGTGGCTAAAACAGTGATTAAAAGTGACTAAAAAAGCCCTGCCGACATTGGCAAGGCTTTTAAGGCTGATTACTCTATGAAGTGTTTTTGATTTAATTTCACTTCATTTTATCCATTTTCCCATTGGGTTATGGTTTTGTGGTAGTCTTTCCAGAATACATTTAAAACACTGTAACCATCTTTGGCTACCGTGATGATTTGCTTTTTCTCCCCACTCTCTTTGAGTGCATCAGGAAAGGCATTTTTGAATGTGGCAAGGTTGATCGGTTTTTGATTCAGGCATTCGCAATAAAGCAAATACGCTCTGTAAAGTGCCTGTTGCTCGCTTTTCTTCGTACGTGTGCTACCCCATATCATTACGGGCGTTTTGTTAGTGTCGATATAAAACGCCCCCGCAAACGCTGTAAGGTGGTTCGCCTCTCGCTTAACCTCTACGCCCTCATCGGTTGCCATAAACTCAATCAGTGTGTTTTTCGCCTGTTCTGGCGTGAATTGATTGAGTAGCTTTCTCACTATGCCATAGATTTCTTTTTGCACCTTTTCCGTGAAGTTTGGGTCACGCTTAGCAACGGGAACGGCTCTATTAAAATGATAGGTAATCCGTCTGCCACTATGCCCGCCATTGCGGTCGGTAAAGCTAATCGGGTGGTTGGTTGAATACACAAAAACAAATTGCGGTCGGTATTCGATTTCATCACGGTAAAGATTCCTTACTGCTATCAATCCACCCCCTGTGGCATTCTTTAAGCCGTCAGCCGTACCTATATAGGGTTTTTGGTCTGGGCTTAATATCAGCGTCTTACCAACGGTTTTAGCTAGTCTTATTGGGTCATCAAATCCCGCAATATCTAAAACTGCAGTATTTTCCCGCCCGTTTAATATGGTAGCTATTTCTTCAAAGACTGACTTGCCCGCCCGTGCTACGCCTGTAACCTCAAGATAGTACTGCCATTTGTGCTGATTCGTAAGTACCATATATAAGCCCGCCAGAAATGCCCGCTTTTTGAGTTCGTTACCATTGGCAGAATATTCTAACCAATCATCAAAAAAAGGCGTTTCCGTGCTTTCTAGATTGATTTCATAGTGTTCTATTCCTCTTAAATAGTCATCGGGTCTATGCTCCCTAAATTCGCCCGTGAGCTTATTCAGTACGCCATTGTTAAAGCCTATCAAGGCATTGTTTACTTCTGGCAAGCGATCAGATTTTAATTTTACCAAGTCAGCGATATTGGTTATTTTGGTGCTTGTGTAATCTGCGTTTAAGTTGTCTAGAAATTTCAATATTTGGCTTTTTAAATCCTCATCTTCTAGCCGTTCCCAATAAATGCCCGTAAATTCAAAACATCTTCCCGTTAATCGGTCATAGGCTAGCGGTCTATGATGATAAGCGATAAAGGCTTTCATTATTTCTTTTTGGGTCGGTTTTTCAGAAAGTATCACGCTGTCTGTATCCGTCATCGGTTCTTTTCCACTCTCTGCCTCTGCCCGCAATCTTGATAGATATTCGCTCGCATTCTCTACCATTTGGCAAGCCTCATCATAGAAAGCAACGTTACAAGCGGTGGAATATTTGGCAAGGTTTGCAATGATGGCGGATTTCTCCGCCTCTTTGAGTTGGCCAGATTGGTAAATGCTTACCGTGCCAATATCTACCGCAATTTTAAGCCCGCCCGCTTTCAGCTCTTGCAACTGCTCGCCCCCTAAAATGATAGGCTGATAATCGCTTTCGGCTCTCGTCCATTCTTTCACAGCTTGCCATCGGGTTTTATTCCAGGCATCAGCCCCCGCAATAATTTGAACCTCGTAGGCTTTGCCTGTTGGTTGCTTATTCGCAAAAGGTGCATTTTTGAGTTTTGCCATCACGATACCCCTCCCACCAATACTAAGCCATATTTTAACGTTTTAACGGCTAATTTATCCATCTGGTAACGGATATGCTTTTTCGATATGCTTAGCTCTTCAGATACTAAGCTCATCATCTCTTCTTTTGTGAGCGTTTTGCCCTTGCCGTTGGTGGCTATACCGCAACCGCTTACTGCAATTTCTAGCAAGGTTTCCGCATTCTCTAACCGCTTGTAGATAGCGGTAAGAGGTTTAATTAAAGCATTCATCTCTAAACCTCCTCCAACTCTTCCAATCCGCTGAACATCAAGGACTTAATGCCTAATAATGCAGTGAATGCATTGCTTAATTCATTGGCTTGAGATTCGGCAATGATAACGGCCTCTAGTAAGCAATATACCTGCCATAGTGTCGCTTTTGCTTCTGCTAAGTTATCGTTTTTCATCATTTCGCCCCTTGCCCTTGCATTCTTGCTTGTAATTCTTGTAGTTTTTCGTAACCGTCAGAGAGTAGTAGAGATATTCCGCTTAATGCTGTGGCGTGACTTTCATCGTATCTATTCGCGTGTTCGATTAGCTCGCCTAATAAATGATAAGCCGTGTTTAATCTGAATAGTGGTTCGTCAAAATCTAGGTAATGTACGTTACGCATAGATCCCCCCTAAATCGCTCATAGAACGGGTTAAGTTAAGGGTATAGGATTGGTTGCCTGTGTAGGCTTTGAGTGTGTAAGGGTTCATTTTGATAGATTCCTTTGTGATATTTTCAGAATCTACCGCTAGACTTTCCACGGTTTGGCGGTAGAACGTAACGGGGTGGAAAACTGCCCACAAAGGATAGCAGCCAATCAATAAAGATTGCCCGCTACGCTCTACCATTGAGAGAAATACCGCCAGGCGGTTTTCTTTAGGTGTGCGAATACTACAAACAAAAAAAGCACGGTTATTTTTGGGCGTGCTAGTGTTCGCCTCTGTGGTGTTCAGCTTTCCACGGCTGGCGGTAGATTTTGCTACCACGTTCGCCATACTACGCCCATTTTTAACCGCTTGCAATCTGTTCATTTTTTCAGGGTTAAGGGTGTAGGATTGGTTGCCTATGTAGGCGTTGAGTGTGTAAGGGTTCATTTTGAAGGTTTCCGTAAGTTTGTGATTAAAACTTATCGCTTGAACCTTTGAAAGGTGCGATAAGGGTTCAACTACTGCCTTCAAACAGTCCGCATTATTCGCACGGTTGCCCGTCTTATTTCTGCGTGTCGCCCTTACCGCCAATTCGATAGATAAACGGATAAAGCCCAGTAAGCCAGATCCATTTGTGAAAGGAATTTTGGGTAAAAAAATACCGCTTGTGTAACGGTTGCGGTTACCGTTGAAGGTTGTAGTGTTCGCCATACTACGCCCATTTTTAACCGCTTGCAATCTGTTCATTTTTTCAGGGGTTAGCATAATTTGCCTCCCTCTAAAATCACATAAAACGGTGCAAAGAACGCACGAGCTTGTTGCTCGCTTTCTGCCTGTTTGCGTAAGGTGTAAGTTGGTAATTCGGTAATCGCTTTGCGGGTGTTGCAAAGGTCTCTTCTTGCAATGCCTTTGAATAGAAAGGTGTAAAGCATAGAAATGCCCTCTAGTAGTTTAGTTAGTAAAAGGACTTGTAACACGCTTTTGAAAAGGTGTAACAAGGGGTCAACTCTAGCTACTAGACTAGCCGTGTTATTCGTGCTTAAAGCCTTATTTCCACGTGTCGCCCTTGTTACCAATTTGAGAGAATGGATCACGCCCATAGTGTCAGCGTGCCATTGTTTGAAATGGTAAACTTTAGGTAAAAAAATACCGCTTGAATTTCGGTAGCGGATTCCGCTAGTAGCTTTAGTAGTAAGTTCATCATAAACCACACCAGCAACTTCGTCAATAGATTTGCGGGTATTGCTTAAATCTCTTCTTGCAATGCCTTTGAATAGATAGGTGTAAAGCATAGAAATGCCCTCTTTTCGTTTAGTTAGTAAGGCTTGTAACACGCTTTTGAATAGAATTCTGTAAAGGTGTAACAAGGGTTCAACTACCGCGAAAAGACGGCTCGGGTTATTCGTGCTTAAAGCCTTATTTCCCCGTATCGCCCTTGTTACCAATTTGAGAGAATGGATCACGCCTGTAGTAAAGCCGTGCCATTGTTTGAAATGGTAAAATTCAGATAAAAAAATACCGCTTGTATAAGGACTGCGGTTGCCCCTTTTCGTTGTAGTAAATTCAGAATAAACCACGCTTGCAACTTTGCATAGTGATTTATATTCATTTGAAATAGATTGATTATGAAATAGGTTCATCATAAAATAACCTCGTTAATTTGTTTAAATTAGCCTTATGTGTGAGTTTGGAAGTTCAGCCCGTACCGTTTTTTGGTACGGGTTTTTTATTGCCTGTGATTATTGGGTAAATCTCCCAATTAAATTGGGATTCCCTCGCGCGCACGCGTACTGGTCAAAAAACTCTACAAAATTGGGGTCTCCTAAATTTTAGGCAGCCCCGATTTTTCGGGTCAGTGTGCTTTTGGGGTAATTTCGATTTTTTGATGGCTACCTAGTAGCCCAGTCAGCCCATTTTTACCTCTTTAATTGGGCTACTAGGTAGCCACCTATATATATATATATGCCATAGGCATATTATTTTTATCTTGTTTTTTATCTGTGTGTTTATGCCAAAAATAGAGATGTTTTATGTGGGCGGTTTAATTTTGGGCAAAAACCACCAGTACCAAAATTTAGTCGCTCAAATTGAGCCACTAAAATTTGAGTGGTGTTAGCTAGTATCTTTCCATTTATCACTGGGTTCTCTCGTTGCTTTGAGGAAAATACCTTCCTTGTTTACTTCGTTGAGTGGAAAGCACGTTAAAGCATACAGTGAACATTGATTCTTTCCGCCAACTCGTGTCACTTCCAGAAAATGATGCTCGTTCAACTCTTCAATTGCTTTCTGTAAGCTTCTTTTTGAAAGGTTAAACTCTTCCTTTGCCCGATTGAGTGGTGCAGAGAGATCGCCATTATTCAAACGGTTGTATTTGCCTAGTAAGTGGAAGAATACCGATTTAGCGGCTAAGCTCAGATTTTTGAATTGCTCACTGTTGATTAAATCGTGTCGTAACGGTGTAAACGTGCTACGGCTTAAAGCTTGCTTTAACTTACCTACATCTTCCGCTCTGCCTTTGCTTTTCGCATAACTTGCCATAATGTACCTAGTGAGTTTAGTGCCCACCACGTGGGCATTTGTTTAAATCGTTGCATATTGCTGAATGCGTTGTTTTGTAATACCTATAATTAGTTGTCTGGAACAGTCTTTTTATTGCCTAAATTGGGCAATTCGTACATTTCATACGATTAAATTCGTATATTTCATACGATAACGCCCCAATTATTCCGCCAGTCAGAAATCAGTTTTTAAACATTAAAATCGTTTCGGCTATCGCTTTGATAAAGTCAGGCACTAACCACAAAAACAAGGCAGTAGCTATTCCAATTCCACAAGCGATAAAGAAGAATTTAATGCCCATAGATATTTCTAAACCTGCTTTGTCAGCCCCTTGTTCGCTCATATTTCCCACGATACTTAAATTTGAATATAGATTACTGATAAATTTCTCTATGCTATAATTCGGTTCATCTGGTATCAAAAGCCTTGATTGCTCCCGCTTACTCTCTTGCAGTCTAGGCTTTTTCTTTTTGCTCATCACCCACCCCGTTGTTTCTGTAACGCCTGCAGTCTTTGCAAAGTCAATTCCTCACTTCTGATTAAGCTCTGAATGTATTCAGGCTCTTTCAGGTTTTTCGCATCTGCCTTGAGTTCGTCCACGAAAAACAATTGAGCGATAATCAATTCATTCAGCGGGTAAGGCTCTTCATCATTCCATAAGCTCATAAACGTAAATACATCAGCCCGCTTGTCGTGTAAGTAGTGTTTGATTGCTTGCCGTCTGATTAAGTGATTTGTTTTAGCTCTAATACATTGCATTTTTTAAACCTCGCCAGGCTGTGCGAACAATTCCGCAAGCGTTGGTAATTCTTTTTCTATTTGAATTCTTACGGGCTCTGGTTTATCTAGCCCCAATAGCTTCGCTTTGCCCATTATTGCCGCAATCATTGCGTTAGCGTTGCCGTTAGTTTTGGCAAGCTGTAAAGCTTCTTCTAATTGGTCTACGAGGTTGTCTACTGTAATTTTGTGTCTCTCCTGATGTTCTTTTTGCATCTCTTCAATCCTTGCCGTAATCTTGCCGTTACTTATTAACTCGTTGGCTTTACGGTGTATAGTTTCCGCTTTCATCTTGCCAGCATCGTAGGCTATGCGATAAGCCTCTGATGCATTGCCTGTCTCTATGTAGGCTTTTACAAAATGCTCCTGTTTTAGTGTTAACTCCGCCATTGTTTACCCTTATTGGCTCTTTTCTGCCATCAAGTCCGTTCTGTACGCTCTTCTCCGATATTTCGGCAAGGATTGCCCACGTTCTCGCATAGCTCTTTTTTCTTGCTCAATAAGTACAACGGTTCGATAGTCATTCAGCAGTTCACTAGCTCGTGCCCGCAACGTGTGTGGGTTCATTTTGCCCGCTCTCTCTTTGCCTAGTACTTCAACTAAAGCCAGCTTTGCAATGCCTTTTCGTGCGTAAGCCTTCGCAAATTGTGCTCGTATTTCTTGCCAGCCTTTCATTCGCTTTTCAGTGAATAACAAATCTACCTTTTCACGGTTCGCCCTTGTCATCATTTCAAGCGTGATTTCTGTACCTGTGCGATGTTCTACAAAAGGGTTCACACCATCGCCATATTGTGAATGCTCATAGAAATAGCTAACTGATTGCTCTAGCTCGTCATCAATTAAAAGCGGGGTTGAAGTCATCTGTTGGTGGTAAGCGATGATGGCCAAAGATTCCTTGAAGTAATTCGCCCCTGCCATCTCGATAATAATTTCATTCCCTAGCTCTAACACTAGAACGCCTAAATAAAAGTCTTTGCCATTGTTGGCCACTTCTTTCTGCAGTCTGATATACGGGAAATCTAGGCAACTCAATGTAGCTCTGATTGGTGCTTTCATCAGTTCGCCTATGCCTTGTGGAGATAGGTCATATTTGATTTTATTTGTTATTTTGCTTTACCTCATCTTTAACAAATCGCTCTCTATAACATTTCGTAGCCGTGCCATCTTCTACCGCTTTCACGTGCTTAGCGGTAGCTCTGAAATTGCCTGTGAGGTAGTTTTTAACCGCTTTGAAGTTTGCTAGAACGGTTTTTTGTTCAGCCGTTAAGGTTTGATAGCCCACCAACTGAACCAGTTGAGCAAGTAGCAAACCGCCATCATCTAGCATTTGAGCGACTTTCTCGCATTCTTTCGCTAAATGGTGCTTGTGATGGTAGCAGTCAGGGAAATTCAGCTTACAGTGTTCAATGCTTGCGTTGGTTTGGTCGAACATTCGACTAATTTGTGCCACTGCTAAAAATCGTTGCTCATTCGCTTTCTGAGCGTTTTTCTCGCTTGCCTTAGCGTTTGCCTTGCCTTTCGGTTTTGGCGTGCTTTCTGTGCGTTTTTGTGCTTGCATTTGTGCCTTTAACGCTTTTAATTGTGTGATAGGGTTGTTTCGGGTCATTGTTTAGTTTCCTTTGTGATTGTCGTTTTATACAATTTCGATTGTCGTTTTGTACAATCTGGATTGTCGTTTCATTTGCGTTCCCCTGTTTTGGGGGAGTTAAATCCCCTGTTTTTGGGGATCAGCGTTTAGTTTCCTTTGCGTTCAAAATGTAATGCCGTTTCTAGTAATCGGGTTTTTCGGTCGGTGTAATTCATTCCCAATTTGATGAATACTGCGTTTTCTATCGTCAGTAGTTCAACTAGTTGCAACTGTTTAGCATTCAAGCATTCGCGGATTTCTACATCATTCGGGTAAAGGTTATCAGCAAGCCATTTCTTGCGGGTTGCTCCTAGTGCAACGATATAAACCAGATTGTTCTCTCGGCTGTAAGCAAAGTGCTCCCCATCAAATCGCATCTGTATCGCATCGTTTAAAATGTGTTGGTTCGTGCTTAGGTGTTCCCGCTTGCTTATCCAATCACGCATTTCATTGAATTGTTTAATGTATGCCTCTTTGAATGCGGCCGCTTTCTTGCCTCTAAAGCCCATAACCAAAAATGTAAAGCCGTCTTGCGTCATATTGAATTTTGGCTGTCTTTTATTCTGCTCATTGAGGTAATAGGACGCCTGAAAATTCAGGAGTCGGAATTCATCAGAACAATCAAGATTTTTTACAGTCTGAATAATGTTATCGTGTCGTTTTCCAAAAACTTCTGCGACTTTCAGCGTGTCAGTCATTGCTGTGGTTTCTTCGTGAAAGAGTTTGGGAAATACTGTAGTGGTTGGTGTTGTCATTGTGTTAGCCCTCGAAATGTTTCCAATAGTGATAAATTTCTGATCCTGTAAGCGGTGGTAATTTGCATCTTTCCCGCTCTGTATTGAGGATTTTTACAACCTTCAAAGCATTTTGGCGGTTTGCGATTTGATAGATTGTAAAATAGCCCCCTCGATTGCCTTTCTCGTCAGATTTCAGAATATTCACGCCCTCGTGTATAAAGTGATTGACTTCATTACGTCCGCAATTAAGAAAGTATTTAAAATCAATCTCCCGCCCGCTTATGCCTTGTGGGTGTTCAAGTAATGCAATAGCAACGGATGCCCTACGTGTTGGAAATGCCATTGTTTAATCCTCTATGCTTTGCGATTGCTTGCTAGGCGTTGGATAAAAGCGTTAATCTCGCTTTCTAGGTATCCAACTGCATTTGTGCCGAGAGGGATTTTTTTCGGGAAATCGGGACGATAGCGGGCAGATTTCGGATTCTGCCAATCTGCTAAAGTGGTTCGCCCAATGCCTAGCATTTTCAAAGCCTCATTACGTCTAACAATGCGATCTGCCATTACTTGAGCCGTTGGCGGTGTAGTGGTTGTGATTGTGGTTGCTGTTACTGTTGTCATTTACGCACCTCAAAAGTTATGTTTTGTTATGGTTAAAAAGGAAGTAGAAAGCCGTTTTAGGTTGCCTTCGGTTTCGGTGGGTATTGTGATTTGTAAATGCGGTAGGTTTTGGGAAGTTGCCAAAGGTTTTTGGGAAGGTGTTTTAAAAAAAGGTAGATTCTAGTAATACCAACGGTTTAACGCTATTTCATTTCCGAAAATATAGCGTGTTTTAGTGGTTTTTATATCTCTTTATATCTCTTTGTAGCTCTTTATATCTCTTTGTAGCTCTTTGCAGTTTAGTTCTTTGTAGTTCTTTGTAGTTCTTTGTAGTTTATTGAGGCAATAAAAAAGGCGTTATTAAACGCCTTTGTAAAATTTACTGATTTCAGTTAATCGACTGCGGTATGTTTCAGGACTTTTAGCGGTTAAAGCCTCTATCTCAATTTCTTTTGCTAATACCCCCAATAATTCTGATAGTTGCAAATTATTGGGAAATCCGCTTGCTTTCAAATATTTACCAGATTTAGCTCTTGCTAATTCCTCCGCTAAAATTGCGATCATTTGCAGGTGTGTAGTTCGCTCTGTGGGGTTGTATTTAGGCTGTTCTTGCTGCTCTATTTCTTTTTGCTCTTCTTCGTTTATCTCTTGAATGGAATTTAATATTTCTTTCAGTACTTCAATGTATAAGCCGCATTTTTTCGCCTTTTTGTCAGATCTAAATCTCCCATTATTTATAATAAAATTCAGCATTTCTTTAACGCTGTATATATCATAAGCATCAAGAGAATATTTTAAATATGGTGGGTCTACCAGTTCAAAAGCAAATTTTTTTGTATTTTCCTTTTGTAAATAATGGTTAATACGTGTTAATAAATATAAACCGCTTTCATTGATAGATATACTTTGTTCATTCGTTATTTTTTGAATTAAATCAAATAATGAAATAAATTCTTTTTCTACCCATTTTTTAAATGTGTCTTGTTCTTCTTGTACATTCATCACGCCCCCTATGCGTTCGCCCCTATCTGTGTGAAAGGCGTGTAGAAAGGATAAATAGGGGTTATCCCTTTCGATGCGGTAGCTACTCCGCCATCTATCTACACTTATTCGGTTAAAGATTTTCTCTTGTTTGTGTTTGTTCGTATTTGTTTATAAAAACTGGATTAGCAATAAAAAAGAGTTTCCAGGGCGGTATTTAAGACTTTTTCTCTGAACTTTTTACCTACCTCCGTACAATGAAAACGATGTGGATTAAACGAAAGACTAAAAAGAAAAAACCGTAGAATAGTTTGATGCGTAATTCCTAGTATTTAACTCGCACCCGCTTACGCCCGAAACGTTCCCAAACTCATTCTACAGTTAATTCATTCTAGCGTTTCTATTCTCGCTTGCTTGTAAACGATATAGCTTCTGTGTTTTATAAATTCGTGTTCACCTTGCTCAATATAACAAGCGTTATCGTGTGGTTTATCTGGCTTTACGCTTGAGCAGTTAACAAGCAAAATTGCATTTTCTTGATTTAGTTCCCCATCAAAACACGGATCTGTAAGTAGAAAAAATAAATGCTTGAGGTCGTCATTATCCCCTGTGAAAGTAGGTAGCAATAGCGTGATTTTTCGCATACTAAAGCCCCGCAAATAAGCGGTCTATTTCCTCTTGCTCTTTGTGCTCTTGCAATATCTCCGCTATGTGTGCCTTGCTTTTGCCTAAGTGTGCTAACAAATCGGGTAACTTGATCTTCTTGCTACTGCCTTTCGGGTCTTGCCATTCTGGTACGTGTCTTTTGTTGTGCGTATATTCCACTAACTCGAACGTTTTAAAATGCCCAAAATCAGCAAAAACTCTATTTAAAATTTGCTCATCATTAAGAGATAAACAATCCCAAAAATATTCGTCATTTTCGTCAATTTCTTTTGCTAGGCTTACACAATAATTTGCATCGTCTTTGATCCAATTATCCCACACGGTCGCACTCCCGCTTAATTGTGGTAGCGTTTCCCCGTGAATAAGGTTCAATGTTTTAGAAAGTACGGGGCCATAAGGCAAAGAGTAATACTCATCGCCAGTAATTGATTTGTCGTATTCTTTCCAACTCAAACGGTCAGCAAGGTAAAGCAATTTCATCAATTTTAAATGCTCCATTGTTCCCCCCGCTTTATGCAATAAATAAGCGGACGCTTGAGCAGTTTTTAATTCGTTGAACATTGTTCCCCTCTTTTGCTTTTTTGGTTCTCTAAGGTTCGATTAGGTTTATTTTACTGATTTTTTAAACAGTTTCAAGCGGTCGGATTTGGCGGATTTTTTGTAAGGTTGAAAATTTTAACTTTGCGGTTGGTTCATATTGTTCCTATATTTTCTGAAAAATTGTCGTGCGTAAAAAATTGATTGGGCGGGCGGTTCTTTAGGCTTGCTACTTTCTTTTAAAAACTCCCCCCACCTTGTGTGTGAGAGGGTATCAGGAAATGGCTGATACCCCACTAAAAACAGTTATTTTGGCTTGAATGATGATGATTTTGCAAGGTTTTAATGGATGTGAGTGGGTGTGCCCAGTTTTGGGCATACCCCACTAAAAAGCGGTTATTTTGGCTTGAATGATGATGATGCCCTAGAGGTCAAAAAACTGCGGTTTACCGCGCGTACCTTACCCCGTGGCAAGGCATAGCCCTCTGGGAGTACCTTTTACATCTGTTGGATTCGTTCAACATCTATCAACATCTATTAACCTACTGAATTTTCAGGTGGTTGCGGGGTATGCACCAACGGTGTATACCAATCCGCACAAATTTGTGCTGATTAAAACCTCCCGAATTTTCGGGAGATTAAGATTGAAATCTCCCCATTTTTGGGGGGATTAAAATAGATAAAAATGTAAGGTTTTGGCAGGTTTATACCTTAAGTTTTACTAAGTCGGCAAAGATTGTAGATTTATTGGATTTCTTCCGATAATTACCCTTTGGGGGGAAGCTAGATTTCCCTTTTTGGGTAATAAGGACCGTAAAAGTACCGTTCATAACTGCGATCACACTCTTTATGTGATAAACATCACACTCTTTATGTGATTGGTTGGGGTAATAAAAAAGGGTACGCCCATTTCTGGTAGTACCCTAAAAATTAAATAGAAAGTTGTTCAGGTAAGCAGTTATAGATTTTTGCTAGTTTTTCCCGTGTTTTCTTCTGTGGCTTGCTCTCTTTTCGTTCAGCCTGTGAAATAGCGGATTGTGTCAGCCCCGCCATCTCCGCTACTTCTTGTTGCGATAAATTACGGTAGATTCTCCACGCCCCTAAGCTGTTTACATTTTTTTCCGCCATAATCCATACCACTTCGTTAGGAATGGTTACATCATCAAATTCATCTTTTTCTACTGGGATTTCCTCCCAATCCTCTTCGTTGTCATCATCGTAAGGGATTGCGTTGACTAGGAGAGATTCATACTCCGCAATAGGCAAAATAATAAACTCTGGCTTGCCTTGCTTGTTGTTAATGTATTTATGGGTTAAGTTCATTTTGTTTTCTCCATAAGCGGGGAATAAATCCCCACGTTTTAGTTATAAGTTCGTTCACTGCGTTTCATCACTGCTTTGATCTCTATCACAACGGGAACGCCATCAATTACATCAAAAAGCACTCGATAATTTCCAACTCTTAACCTATACCCGCTTTTTGTGCCTTTGAGTTTTTTCAGGTCTAACACAACATCAGGAAAGTTTGCTAACTCTTCCGTCTTCTCTTTGATCATAGCGTGGTAACGTGAATCTATTTTCAATAGGTTCTTAGCCGCTTTTGTCGTCCAGATAACCGTATTCATTTTTGTAAATACCTTATATTTTTGAATGCCTTTATTATACTTTCTAATATTTATCTAATCAATAAAATATTAAATAATTATTAGATTTTTTTCTATTGGAAGTGAAGATAAAAGTTGAAATAGTCACTTTTAGTCACTTATTTTACCCCCTTAATCACTTTAGTCACTTGTCAGTCACTTGCCTTTAAACCGTTGGTATATCTATATTTCTTTCCAAAATAAGTGACAAAAGTGACTAATTTTCAAAAAGTTTCGTTGAGTTTTTGGGAATAAGAAAAATATAAGAAAAAAAGCCTAGTAAAAACTAGGCTCTGAATTAGAAAGTGTGGAATTTATGCGGCAAGCTGTAAATGATATTTAGGCAACGCTCCTTGTGAACATTGCTCAATAAAATCGCCCCACGCTTGCAACAATTTAAAACGCTGCTCTAAGCGTTCGCCCCTATCGTAAGCTGCTTTGATGCGGTCGCTATTCATATGCGATAAAGCAACCTCTATCAGGTCGCTATTAAAGCCTTGCTCATTCAAATAGGTGCTTGCAATGCTACGCAAACCGTGTGCTACTAGCTTTCCTTTGTAGCCCATACGTTTTATCGCCCCATTCGCTGTCTGTGTGTTTACGTGGGTTTGTGGGTTCTTCACGCTAGGGAATAGATAAACTTTACCACCACTCAATTTCTTAATCTCTCGCAATAATGCCATCGCCTGCCGTGATAGGGTAATTTTATGTTCACGCCCCCGCTCATCTTGTTTAATGCCTTTCTGAATGTAAACCGTCCATATTCTCGAACGCTCATCAATATCTTCATATTTGGCGGTAGCTGCCTCATTTGGACGGGTCATTGTCAGTAATTGCCATAGAATTAAATAGCGGGTCTGTAAATGAATTTGAGCATTGTTCAGCGTGTAGATAAATTCGCCTAAATCTTCAGGCTTAATCGTTTTAAAGTGTTCTACGGTTGGACTATCAAACTCTTTTGAAATGTTGGCAGTAGGATTGAACGGGATTAGTTCACGATGTAATGCGTAAGTCATTATCTCATTATGCTTTTGAATCGTCCGCTTTAACTTCTCTAGTTTTCCCTCATCTTGATATTGCTTGAACGCTTTTAACGCCATCGGTGCAGTAATCTGTGAAATTGGCAAGTGTCCAAAATGTGGCAAGAGGTTTCTTCTTATTAGGCTTTCAACATCTTTCTGATAGCCCTCTGAAAAGTTACGTTTACTTTTGCGATACTCAAACCACGCCCACGCTACCGCCTCGTAAGTGTTCAATAGTTCCGCCTGTTGTGCCTGCTGCTGTTGTTCTCGATGGTCTTGTGGGTCGATATTCTGAGAAAGCAACAAGCTGAAATCATCTCTCATCTTCCTTGCTTGTTGCAAAGAAGTATCAGGATAAACGCCTAAGCTAATTAAAGCCCTTTTTCTAGTGAAAGGCTTGTAATAATTGAACCTCCATAGCTTTGAGCCGCTAGGTTTAATCAACAAGTAAAGCCCTTTTCCGTCCGACAAGGTAAATTCTTTATCTTGTGGTTTAGCCCGTTCTATTTCGGTGTTCGTGAGTGGTTTAGTTATACGTGCCATTTTTTAGTTATACGGTTTATACAGTTTAAGAAAACGCCCTAAGCCTTGATATTAAAGGCTCTAGCAAAGTTTTAGTTATACGGCTATTGCGATAACCTCATCAGTATAACTAAACGTATAACTAAAACTCAAGGATTTGGTAGGCTCTAATAGGTACGCTTAGGACAATAAAAAAGCCTCAAACCGTTGTGGTTCAAGGCTTTATAGGTTCTTTTCGAACCGCTTAGGTATCCGATTTGGTGGAGCTGGGGGGATTTGAACCCCCGTCCGAAATTACTCCATCTTCAGTACTACACGTTTAGTCTCGTCTTTAATTTCACTTACCTCCAGCGGACAGACACGCAAGAAATAAGCTAGTTTGATTTAATTTAGTGTTTCGATCCTCAAACGGTGGCGTCCACACGATCTCGTTTTGGGTGACTTATCGAACTCCTCGTCTTACGAGCGGAAGCTGAGGCGATAAGGCTTTAAGGCAGGTTATTAAGCTGCTAAAGCGAATTGTTCGTCGTTTGCGACTATTTTTTTGCGGTTTGTTTACGAGGCCTACCGCACCTCGACGTGCACCTTGGACTTTGCTAATCCCGTCGAATCCAGAATCAGCCCCAAAAAGTTTGGTAATTTTAGCAGAAAGCGGTATGATCTGTAAACTTTTTTGCAAAACAACGCAAATTACAAGGAAGAAGATGAAGAAATTTGACGATATTGAAGACGCTGAAGTAATTGAACCTGAAGCAGTTGAGCCTGAAGAGATTGATGAGGCAGAATTAGCCGCTGAAAGTGGGGAGAAAACCGAAGCAATGCATCCAGCCTTGCTTTCGGGAGGAATACCTGTCACAACGGGCAATTTGGATAGCTACATCCGTATGGCAAATCAATATCCGATTTTATCTGCCGAACAAGAAAAGGAGCTGACGGAGCGTTATTATTATGATGAAGATGTTGAAGCGGCAAAGCAGCTGATTTTATCGCATATGCGCTTTGTGATTCATATCGCTCGTGGTTATTTGGGTTATGGCTTGCCTTTAGCAGATTTGATCCAAGAGGGCAATATTGGCTTAATGAAAGCGGTAAAACGCTTCGATCCAAATGTAGGCGTACGCTTGGTTTCTTTTGCCGTGCACTGGGTTAAAGCAGAAATTCACGAATATGTGTTGAAAAACTGGCGTATTGTGAAAGTAGCGACGACCAAAGCACAGCGTAAACTCTTTTTCAATTTACGTAAAAATAAAAACCGCTTGGCGTGGTTTAATGAGGAAGAAATCAAAAAAGTCGCCGCAGATCTTGGGGTATCGGAAGATGAAGTACGTGAGATGGAATCCCGAATGACTGGGCAAGATCTCGGTTTTGATCTACCTGTTGGTGAAGATGATGACGAGGCTTACACGCCTTCAATGTATTTGGAAGACAATAGTTCAAACTTTGCTGATGATTTAGAAAATGCCGAATATACAGGTGAGGCGACCGCGAAATTAGTCTATGCACTATCTACGCTAGATGAACGCAGCCAAGATATTATCAAAACTCGTTGGTTAGATGAGAATAAGCTCACACTACACGATTTAGCCGCGAAATATGGTATTTCAGCAGAGCGTGTGCGTCAGTTAGAAAATGCAGCGTTGAAGAAAATCAAAGATGCGATTAGTTTGGAAGTGTAAGCATTAAGCGAAAACATAAAAAAGCCCGCTACAAGCGGGCATTTTTTATGATTATTTTGTTAAGGTTAAAACAACTGTTTCACCTTCAACTACAGAACCTGAACGTTTTTCAAGGTTCGCAATTTCATCCATATTAGAAATCACAACAGGGGTTAATACAGATTTTGCTTTCGCTTCTAAAGTCGCTAAGTCAAATTTGATGATTGGCTCACCCACTTTAACGGTTTGACCTTCTTCCGCGATACGAGTGAAACCTTCACCTTTTAATTCAACGGTATCGATACCAAAGTGAACGAATAACTCAACGCCATCTTCAGATTCAATTGAGAATGCGTGGTTAGTTTCGAAAATTTTACCGATAGTACCATTTACTGGTGCCACGATAGTATCGCCTGCTGGACGGATTGCTACGCCATCACCTACGATTTTCTCAGAGAAAACCACATCTGGCACATCTTCAATGTTCACAATTTCACCTGAAAGTGGGGCGATAATTTGAATTTCTTTTGCTTCTTTTTGTTTAGAACCAAATAACTTACTTAAAAAACTCATAGGGAATCTCCGTTGTATGAAACAAAATTTTCATATATTTTATACGAGAATTTTGTTTTTGTATGCTTTTTAATTAAAACTAGCTTAATTTAGCGTAGAAATCGTTTACTAAACGTTCGATGTCTGCGGCAGTTGGTTGAGCTAATGCTGTATCTGCTAATGCTTTTGCATCTGCGTAGTTGATTGAACGAGCTAATTTTTTCACATGTGGTACAGAAATACCACTCATACTGAACTCATCTAAGCCCATACCGAGCAATAATGCAGTTGCACGTACATCACCCGCTAATTCACCACACATACCAGTCCATTTACCTTCAGCGTGTGAAGCATCAATCACTTGTTTGATTAAGTTTAACACAGATGGGGTTAATGGGTTGTATAAGTGCGCAATGATTTCGTTACCGCGGTCTACAGCTAAAGTATATTGAGTTAAGTCGTTGGTACCGATACTAAAGAAATCGACTTCCTTCGCAAGGTGACGTGCATTTACCGCTGCTGATGGCGTTTCGACCATCACGCCTAATTGTAAGTTTTCATCAAATGCTTTGCCTTCTGAACGAAGCTGCTCTTTTAAGCTTGCTACGATAGATTTTAACTCACGGATCTCTTCAACAGAGATAATCATCGGGAACATTACCGCTAATTTACCAAATGCTGAAGCACGTAATACCGCACGTAATTGCGTATCTAAAATCTCACGACGAGTTAAACCGATACGCACTGCACGCCAACCTAAGAATGGGTTCATCTCTTTTGGTAAATCTAAGTATGGTAACTCTTTGTCACCACCGATGTCCATAGTACGAAGGACAACTTGTTTGCCGCCCATTGCTTCCACAATCTCTTTATAAGCTTGGAACTGCTCTTCTTCGCCAGGCAATTCGCTACGATCCATAAAAAGGAATTCGGTACGGTATAAGCCTACAGACTCACCGCCGTTGCGTAATACGCCATCGACATCCCGGATAGTACCGATATTACCCGCAACTTCAACGCGATGACCATCTAAAGTTTCTGCTGGTAAATCTTTTAATTTCGCTAATTCTGCTTTTTCTGCAGCAATACGAGCTTGTGTTGTTTTGAACTCATTGATTTGCGCTTCAGATGGGTTGATGTGGATTTGATTATTTTCCGCATCTAAAATCAATAAATCACCTGTGTTTACGCGTGCTGTGATATCGTTTGTTCCTACGATTGCAGGCAGTTCTAATGAACGTGCCATAATTGAGGTATGAGAGGTACGGCCGCCAATATCCGTTACGAAACCCAATACTTTCTCAAGGTTTAATTGAGCCGTTTCAGATGGCGTTAAATCATAAGCAACAAGAATCGCTTCTTCTTGAATATCGCCTAAATCCACGATGTGCATACCTAAAATATTGCGTAATAAACGGTTACCAATATCACGCATATCTCCTGCACGCTCTTTTAAATACTCATCATCAATTTCTGAAAGTACTGCAACTTGCTGATCGATTACTTTGCTTGCAGCTACACCTGCTGTTGATAAGTTATCGTTAATATAGCCTACGATCTCTTCTTCTAACTCTTCATCTTCTAAAAGCATTAAATGCCCTTCAAAGATCGCTGCTTTCTCTTCGCCTAATGTGCGTAAGGCTTTCTCGTGAATCGCGGTTAATTGTGCCGCAGCTTTTGCCCGCCCATCAAAGAATTTCGCTACTTCAGCATCAACCTGATCTGCAGTGATCTTGTGAGTGTTAAGAACAATCGGTTCTTCTTTTAAAACTAATGCCTTACCAAAAACAATACCAGGAGAGGCTGCAATACCTGAAATCATAATGTCATCCTTTTAAAAAGTAGTGTAAAAACAATGGCAAGCCGAAACTTGCCATAGGAACAATAAAGGGAGTGATTATTCTAAAGTAGGGATTAAATCTACTAAGAAATCCACCGCTTTTTGCTCATCTTCCCCTTCTGCGGTAATCGTAATGTTAGTGCCTTGGGTT
Source organism: Pseudohaemophilus paraphrohaemolyticus (assembly GCF_003253115.1). Lineage (GTDB taxonomy): Bacteria > Pseudomonadota > Gammaproteobacteria > Enterobacterales > Pasteurellaceae > Haemophilus_A > Haemophilus_A paraphrohaemolyticus_A. The sequence continues at coordinate 30,536 of NZ_QEQF01000003.1, forward strand.
AAACCTAAAGTTTGAAGTTTAAATAAGCTTTTTGCACTTGCAGATTTACCGCTTGAAGTGACAGTAATGTCTGAAACGAAACCTTTTGCTGCTTTCACAAATTCAGCCGCTGGGCGAGTATGTAAACCACTTGGAGCTGTAATAACAACATCTTTAGAATACGCCATAATTTTTTCCTCTCTACGTAAAGAATATAAGTTTTTAAACTGAACCAACTTTACTATAAAATGTATATAAATTCACGATAAAAAATAAAAAAACGTGATAGAGTTCACATTTCTCAGCGAATTTTGTATAGAGGACAAACTAATTTAACGATTTTTTGACATTTATATTACAAATTTTAGCTGATTTTCAACCAACAAGCGGTCAAAAAATGCTAGAATTTTGCAAATTTATCTTTCAAAACAAATAAGTCTTCCAAATGCTCAAAAACCTCACTCGAACCACCGCTTGGCTACTTTATAGCACCATTGTGCTACTTTATGCTTTTAGCTTATGGGCATTGATGGATAACCGCCAAGAAGAAACGCTCTTTTCAATTACAGAAATTTTGCCTATCCTTAAATATAGCCTTCTGCAAGCGGTGCTTTCTGCCATTATTTCTACTATTCTCGGCATTTTGCTTGCTAAAGCCTTTTTTTATCTTGAATTCAAAGGCAAAGCCTTACTCTATAAAAGCATCTTATTCGTTTGGTCATTACCTTCGCTGGTGATTATTTTTGCCGTCATTGGTATCTGGGGGAATTCTGGTTGGCTTGCTCAAAGCATGAAATGGCTAGGGATAGATTGGCACTTCAATATCTACGGCTTACAAGGCATTCTAATTGCACATGCCTTACTCAACATCCCGCTCGTAACAAAGTATTGCACGGAAGCCCTCGCTCTCATTCCTTCCAGCCAATATCATCTTTCTGCACAGCTTAATTTAACGGATTGGAGCTACTTCCGAATCGTCGAACTACCGATGCTCAAACGTATTTTACCTTATGTATTTATGACCATTTTTATGATCTGCTTTACCAGTTTCCCAATCGTCTTGATGCTAGGAGGCGGTCCTAAATACAGCACGCTAGAAGTAGCGATTTACCAAGCGGTCAGTTTTGAATTTGATTTTGCAAAAGCCGTGATGCTGATTATGGTGCAACTTGCCATCGGCATTGTGCTACAAGCCTTGCTCTTTTTCTTCTCTCAACAAGCATTGAAACAAAATAACCAAACGACTAACGTAGAACTTTGGAAACCACGTTTAACAGGTAGCCGCAAACTTGGATTACACAGCATTCTGATTTTGCAGAGTTTGTTGATTTTACTACCGCTTATCAGCGTCGTTTGGGCGGGTATTTCTGTTTCAGAGTTTTGGCAACGCCTTGCAAAAGCAGAACTTTGGGAAGCGACACTCTTTTCATTACTGATTAGCCTCATTGCGTCCATCACCGCCATTGGAACGACTTACCTTATCGCCCTTGAAGCCCGCCAATTACTTTATCGCAACCAGCGTTTTCTACATGCGATGTTAAGTAGTATTTCCACTTATCCACTGATATTGCCCGTGTTTTTACTCGCAGTTGGATTATTTTTATTGCTGATGAACATCACACTCTCTACTGCTCAACTGCTCATTTTGGTTGGAGTAATGAACGGTATTATCCTGATTCCATTTGTTTACCCAACCATTTTCTCTGCCATGTGGGAAATTTTTAACGCTCAAGATAAACTTGCTCAAAGCCTCGGGCTATCAGGCTTTCAACGTTGGTGGATTGTGGAAAAGTATTACCTTATTCGACCGCTTGCAAATGCTTTTATTCTTGCAATGTCTTCAAGCCTTGGTAGCTTTGCGGTAATTGCTTTTTTCGGCAGCCCAGATTTCAGCACACTTCCATATTTACTCTACCAGCAACTCGGCAGCTACCGCACCGAAGATGCCTCCGTCACCGCCTTGATGCTGATGTTATTTGCACTATTGCCGTTTTTGTTTTCAAAAAAAGAATAAAAATATGATAAACCTTAATATCACTTTTAATTACGAACAAATGCCGATGCAGTTCACGCTGTCCGTTCAAAAAGGCGAGCGTGTGGCAATTATTGGCGAAAGCGGGGCAGGCAAAAGCACACTGCTTAACCTCATCGCAGGCTTTGATTTGCCGACAAGCGGTGAGATTTGGCTGAATAATTGCAATCACACTCAAACGGAGGTGGCAAGCCGTCCTGTTTCGATGTTATTCCAAGATAACAACCTTTTTCCGCATTTAACGGTAGAGCAAAATATCGGCTTGGCATTAGTCCCGAGCTTAAAACTGAACGTAGGACAAAAAGCACAAGTGGCGGAAATTGCAGATAAAATGGGGATTGCTGAATTTTTAGCACGTCGAGCCGATCAGCTTTCAGGCGGGCAAAAACAGCGGGTTGCACTGGCTCGTACACTGCTACGCGATAAACCAATTTTGTTACTGGACGAACCTTTCTCCGCCCTCGATCCCAAACGCCGAGAAGAGCTTCAGCAACTGGTTGCCAAACTTTGCCAAGAGAGGAATTTAACGCTGTTGATGGTCACCCATCAAATCGAAGAGAGCAGGGCGTTGTTTGATCGCATCCTCTGTGTAGAAAATGGACGCATTGTAAGCGGTTAAATTTTCCAGATTTCTTGCAAAATTTGTGAACTAAGTCACATTTACAACACTTTTTTCTTTTTTAGCTAAACCGTTTTAGTTAGAATAGCCACGTTTTATTTTTCATCAAAAGAGGTCGTTATGAACTTCCCTAAAATTGCGGAACAAACCATCGCAAAATTGGGTGGTAAAGAGAACATTACCACTCTCGCACACTGTGCAACTCGCTTGCGTTTAACGATTGCCGATGAGTCTAAAGTTGATAAAGAAGCTATCGAAAATATCGAGGGCGTGAAAGGTCAATTTTCTACCAGCGGTCAATACCAAATTATTTTTGGCTCTGGCACAGTAAACAAAGTCCACGCAGAAATGCAAAAACAGATGGGCATTGGCGATATGTCTACTTCCGAAGTAGCTGCAGCAGGGGCTGCAAACCAACCATTATTACAACGTTTAGTAAAAGGTTTAGCGGATATTTTCGTGCCAATCATTCCTGCTATCGTGGCAGGCGGTTTGCTGATGGGTATTCATTCAATGCTAACCTCGGTCGGCTTCTTCTGGGAAGGGCATTCAGTTGTCACCAAATACCCTGAAGTGTCGGACTTAGTGGATTTCATTAACACCATCGCAAACGCACCTTTCGTCTTCTTACCTGTATTACTTGGTTTCTCGGCGACCCGTAAATTTGGCGGTAATCCATTCTTAGGGGCAGCACTTGGTATGCTTTTAGTTCACCCTGCATTAGCAGATGGTTGGAACTATGCGAAAACCTTAATGGAAGGCAACATCAAATACTGGAACGTACTGGGTTTAGAAATCGAAAAAGTGGGCTATCAAGGCACAGTAATCCCAACAATCATTTCAGCTTGGGTGCTTGCAACCCTTGAAAAAGGCTTCCGCAAATTTGTGCCTTCATATTTAGATAACCTCGTCACCCCGATGTTCTCATTGTTCATCGCGGGTTTCTTGGCGTTCACCGTAATCGGTCCATTCGGCCGTGAAGCAGGTAGCTTAATCTCTACAGGATTAACTTGGTTATACAATACCTTAGGCTTTGTGGGCGGTGCTATTTTCGGTACCTTCTATGCACCAATTGTTATCACAGGTATGCACCAAACCTTCATAGCGGTAGAAACTCAATTATTAGCGGAAATGGCACAAACAGGTGGTACATTCATCTTCCCAATCGCAGCCATGTCTAACATTGCACAAGGTGCGGCATGTTTAGGGGTGGCATTCACCATGAAAGATGCGAAAGTACGCGGCTTAGCAATTCCATCAGGCGTGTCAGCCTTATTAGGTATCACAGAGCCGGCAATGTTCGGTGTGAACTTACGTTACCGCCACGCATTCATCTCTGCGATGATTGGCTCTGGCTTAGCAAGTGCCTTTATCGCAGCGTTTAACGTGAAAGCGATTGCATTAGGTGCAGCGGGTTTCTTAGGTGTGGCGTCAATCAAACCAGATAGCCTTGCAATGTACTCAATCGGTATGGTAATTTCATTCGTGGTTGCATTTGGTTTATCTGTGATTTTAGGTAAACGTGCACAAGCGAAAAAAGCTTAATCTTTAAGCAATAATTTCACGCCCTAAGCGAATGTTTAGGGCGTTTTTGTTTTATAATAACGGAATGAAAATACAGAAATTAACCCTTGAACAATGTGCTGAATGTGAAACTTTGGTGAAAATTCCACATCGGCTCTATAACCATATTGCAAACTGCCCGAATTGCCATCACACGCTCGAAAAGGGCAATGCGTGGAATTTACGCCGCTGTGCCGTTATTGCACTTGCGGTGCTGATTTTGCTCCCTTTTGCACTTACCTTTCCTCTAATGAGCATCGACTTGCTCGGTATGCCTGTGCACGCAACCATTTGGGGCGGTGTTTGGAAAATGGCAGTAGAAGGCTACGCTTACACCGCATTTATGATTTTGCTCTGTTCGGTTGTCGCCCCGATCGCCTTTGTATTGCTGATTTTAACCATCACAGCCCAGCATTTAATCGGACAGCGCCCTCGTTATACGCTGATTTTTCTCGGCAAAATCCAAGAGTGGGTAATGTTTGATGTCTATTTTGTAGCACTTGCCGTAGCCGCATTTAAAATCAAGGACTACGCCAGCATTGAGTTTAGCATCCATCTTTCTGCTTTTGTGCTTGCAACGCTACTCATTACCTTGTTATTTAGTAAAATCGATCTCAAACAAGCGTGGGCGTATTTTTATCCAGAATATCGACCGCTTGCATCGGACTATCCACATCCGCCTTCGCTATGCCCAGTGTGTGATTTTACATTTGATGAGAACATTATAGATTTAAAAGGTCGCCATCGCTGCCCTCGTTGTGAAAGTAATTTAGATGTGCCGGATAAAATCAAATTACAACGTGTTTGGGCGGCACTGATTGCAGGCGCGATTATGATGATTCCTGCCAACCTGCTGCCGATTTCAGCCACAGGGCTTGCTGGCTCGGTGTCTGCCGATACGTTAATGTCAGGCGTAATTACCTTTATGAAAATGGGTAGTTATGCAGTTGCGGCAATTGTCTTTATTGCAAGTATCGCTGTGCCATTTAGCAAAGTGGCGATTTTGTTTTACTTACTGTTAGCCATTCATTATAAATGGAAACATTCCATTCATCTTCAAATAAAATTGCTCCATTACGTTCACTTTGTCGGGCGTTGGTCAATGCTCGATCTGTTTGTATTGGCGTTGATGATGTCGCTATTGGAACGGGGAAATATTTTGAGTTTCTCAGTTGGTGATGCCGCATTCTTCTTCGGCTCAGCCGTCTTTCTGACTATGATTGCATCTAGTAATTTAGATGCCCGAATGTTATGGCGGGTTCATTACCAATATGAGAAAGAAAAAGAAGAAACCAAGGCTTAACAAGCGGTCAGGTTTTTCTTATAAAATACAAAAGGCTAAACCAAAATTGAGCTAACCTAAAAAGTTTAGCCTTTTATGATTATCTTGCTTTTCTTGTTGCCAAATCTACCGCTTGTTTTGTTAAAGCGGTTATTTTTGCCCAATCTTTTGCAACAATCGCATCATTCGGTAGCATCCAAGATCCCCCAACGGTAGCAACACAATCTACGGCTAAATAATGAGAAACATTCTTCTCAGAAATGCCACCCGTTGGACAAAATCTCAGTTGTGGTAGTGGTGCTGAAATCGCTTTCAATGCAGCTGCTCCGCCATTAACTTCCGCAGGAAAGAATTTCAGATGATCATAGCCTAACTCTAGTGCTTTCATCATATCCGATGGCGTTGCCGTTCCAGGAATGAGGGCAATTTTGCCTTTTGCTGCATACGCCAACAATTTTTCTGTTGCCCCTGGCGAGATAGCAAATTTAGCTCCCGCTTCAACTACCGCATCATACTGTTCGGTATTGATAACTGTGCCCGCTCCCACAATCGCTTCGGGAAAAGCCTTGCTGATTCGCTTAATCGCTTCTAATGCCGCATCGGTACGAAGCGTAATTTCAAACACACGAATTCCGCCCTCAAGTAATGCTTGAGCGATTGGCACCGCATCTTCAATCTGCTTAATCACCATCACAGGCACAACAGGTGATACACTAAAAATCTCTTTTGGAGATAAAATCCACGGCATATTGTTTCCCTCCTAACCAAATAGAATGCCACCTTTTTACATAACAATGATTTTAACGCTTATTTTTCGAACAATGAATCATAATATTACAATTTAAATTGAATATGTTACTTAGACTAGTTACAAGCAACTATTTTTGTGATCTTGCTCGAAAATCTCAATATTTCTACTTGGTGATTTCGCTCTCCCTTTTTATGCTGTTGCGATTAGAAATGGAGAGATTATGTCTTTAGCAATAGTTTATAGCCGTGCTTCCATTGGCGTGGAAGCCCCTTTAGTCACGATTGAAGTGCACATTAGCAACGGCAACCCGAAAATGACCATCGTCGGCTTACCTGAAACCACTGTGAAAGAAGCAGCAGATCGCGTGCGAAGTGCCTTAATTAACGCCAATTTTTTCTATCCACCTCAACGCATTACCATCAACCTTGCACCTGCTGATTTACCGAAAGAGGGCGGGCGTTTCGATTTGCCGATTGCCATTGGTATTCTTGCTGCATCAGGGCAGATTGATTCAGACTTACTTAAACGCTTTGAATTTTTAGGTGAGTTAGCTCTGACAGGCTCTTTGCGAGGCGTGCAAGGGGCAATTCCCGCAGTGATTTCCGCAGAGAAAGCAAAACGCCAGATGATTTTAGCCAAGCAGAATGCAAATGAAGCTTCGCTTGTTTCGAATGCTAAAACGCATTTTGCCCATTCGCTGTTGCAAGTGGTCAATTTCCTTAACCGCCGAGATATACTCCCTATCGCACAAGAAATTCCGCAAAATACAGAAGAAAATACACCGCTTGTTAAGAGAGATTTGACCGATATTATCGGACAACAACATGCCAAACGCGCTTTAACCATTGCCGCCGCAGGGCAGCACAATCTGCTTTTTCTTGGACCACCAGGCACGGGCAAAACGATGCTTGCCAGCCGTTTGGCAGATCTTCTGCCAGAAATGTCGGATGAAGAAGCGATTGAAACGGCGTCCATTACAAGCCTTGTCCAAAATGAACTGAATTTTACTAATTGGAAAGATCGCCCATTTCGTGCTCCGCACCACAGTGCTTCAATGGTGGCATTAGTTGGTGGGGGATCGATCCCAAAACCTGGAGAGATTTCACTCGCACATAATGGTGTTTTATTCTTGGATGAGCTTCCGGAGTTTGAGCGTAAAGTGTTAGATGCGTTACGCCAGCCGCTGGAGTCAGGCGAAATCATTATTTCTCGAGCCAATGCAAAGGTGCAATTTCCCGCTCGTTTTCAGCTGATTGCTGCGATGAATCCAAGCCCAACAGGACATTATCAAGGTACGCACAACCGTACTTCACCACAGCAGGTCATCCGTTATTTGAATCGTTTATCAGGACCATTTTTAGACCGTTTTGATCTCTCTATTGAAGTGCCACTTTTACCACAGGGCGCACTACAAAGTGGTAATGAAAATCGCGGCGAAACCACTGCTCAAGTGCGGGAACGTGTGTTAAAGGCAAGGGAAATCCAGTTCAAACGTGCAGGCAAAATCAATTCTCAGCTCAATACACGTGAGATCGAGCGAGATTGTGCATTATCGCCGCAAGATGCGTTATTTTTAGAAAGCGCTCTAACGAAATTAGGCTTATCGGTGCGGGCTTACCACCGCATTTTAAAAGTTTCCCGAACCATTGCCGATTTAGCAGGCGAAGAGCAGATTAAACAAGTGCATTTAGCAGAGGCCTTGGGGTATCGGGCAATGGATAGATTGTTACAACGATTGCATGGAGAGGTCGTTTAATACTTAAGACTATACTAGGTAACGACTAAAAAATATGCACCTTAATCAGTCGGCTATTTAGCCAAACCTTTGGGGTGCTATTAACATTTTTTATTCTTTAATCGCTAATATACTTTTATATTATTTTGCTACAACAATTCTTTTTCCATTTGTAAAGGTTACATTTTTTGCACCATTAACCGAAATAATATTTGCATTTTTGCTGGTAAAGAATTGTTGTGCTTGTTGTGGCAATTCAACTAAAGGAACATTAACCGTTACTTTTATTGACTGTCCAGTAGGTAAAGATGGTTCAAAATTAATTGGAATATCACGTAAATACACAGCTTGATTATTTACCTGATAAGAGGAAATCCAATGAACAGATTTAATATCATTTTTTCCTTTATTTTCAATAGAATAAGTTAATGTCACCACGGGTTGATTATTTTGGCTCTGTAAGCCTCGTTCTGTAAAACGAATACCTACACTTTTATTAAATCTTTCAAGTCGCACATCTTTTTTCTGTGATTCTGCTTGTTTTGCAACGGGCTGTTTTGACGGTGTCGTTTTCTCAACAGCCTGCACTGTGTTCGTTGCAATAAATGCAGAAAAACCTAAAAGAGAGATTAATTTAAATAATTTCATAATACACACTCCTAAAACAGAAATTAAAGTTATTTTATACCTAATTTCTTTTCTTGTTTATAATTTTTTATTGCTCAACTGGACACAACTCAAACGTTAAATCTTGGTCAATGACCTTGAAAAGCAAATCAATATTAGGATGCTTACCTTGATATAATTTTGCATCTTCCACATGTTCTGCAAACCATTCTAAACCTTGCTGTGCAGCGGTAGCGGTTAATTTTCCATTAAATTTTGCAAAAAGTGCGTGGTAAAGTTTTAATGAGCCCAACTTACCTTCAATAGCAGGGATAGTATGAATAACTTCACCCATGCTATTTTTTACTTCTAAACCTGCTAGATGTTCAATGGTAGGAAAAGTCGCTAAATAATCTTTAAACTGCATAATAGATAACCTCAAAAAACAATAATATTGGCTGATTATATCAGTCTATAAACCAAAACAAAAACGCTAAAACGATTTAGTAAAATATCTTTTCGCAACCGTTTGCAAAGCCGAATGTTCCCGATTATTATTAAATTATAAAGCTATTAAAAAAAAGTAAATAAGAAGGAAATTATGGCAAACCAATCTGATGTTGTTTTAATCGGTGCAGGTATTATGAGCGGCACGCTTGGCACGCTGATTAAAGAAATTCTGCCCGAGCAGAGTATCACTATTTTTGAAGCTCAAAACGCTGTGGCAACAGAAAGTTCGAATGAATGGCACAATGCAGGTACAGGGCATGCTGCATTATGTGAACTAAATTACACAGCAGAAAAAGCAGACAGTTCGATTGATATTACAAAAGCCTTGAACATCAACGAAAAATATCAACTTTCGCTTGAAATGTGGTCCTATTTGGTTGCAAAAGGTGATATTGAAAATCCTGCCGAATTTATTCGTAAGCTGCCACATATGAGCTTTGTGCAAGGCGAAAAAGACGTGAATTTCTTACGCAAACGTTTTAAGGCTCTTGCTCAACATCCTTTGTTTGAGGGGATGCAATTTGCTGATGATCGCGAAACATTAGCGAAATGGATTCCGTTGATGATGAAAAATCGTCAAGGAAACGAACCGCTTGCAGCCACACTCATTGAACACGGAACAGACGTGAATTTCGGCGAATTAACGCGAAAACTGTTCAAAAATCTGCAAAAACAGGGTTGTGAGTTAAAGCTGAACCATCGCGTGCAAGATATTCAGAAAACTGCTGAAGGTTGGACACTAACCGTAAAAGATGCAAGCGGTCAAATTTTACAACACGCTTGCAAATTCCTCTTTATCGGCTGCGGTGGAGGCACTTTGCCCTTACTGCAAAAAACAGGCATCAAAGAGGGTAAACATATTGGTGGCTTCCCTGTGAGCGGGATTTTTATGGTCTGCCGTAATCCTGAAGTGGTGGAAAAACATTACGCGAAAGTATATGGCAAAGCAAAAATCGGTGCACCACCAATGTCTGTGCCACATTTAGACACCCGCTTTATTGAAGGAAAAAAATCGCTTTTATTTGGACCATTCGCGGGTTTTACAATGAAATATCTCAAACAAGGCTCGCAACTTGATTTCCCGCTTTCATTCAAACCAGATAATTTTGCAACGATGATGATTGCAGGAATGAAAAATATTCCGCTCACGAATTATCTGATTAAGCAAGCAATGTTGAGCAAAGCGCAACGAATGGCAGATTTACGAGAGTTCTACCCAGAAGCAAAAAGCGAAGATTGGGATGTGATTGTCGCAGGGCAACGAGTGCAGATCATCAAAGATTTACCTAATGAAAGAGGCTCACTCTGCTTTGGAACAGAAGTGATTACGTCTGAAGATAAAAGCGTGGCCGCATTGCTTGGCGCATCACCTGGGGCTTCTACTTCAGTTGATGCGATGTTGAGTGTGTTCTCAAAATGCTTTGTGGAAAAACAGCCTGAATTACAAACAAAGCTAAAACAACTTGTGCCTTCTTATGGCGAGAAACTTCGGGATGAACCTGAGTTGATTCGTGAAATCAGAGAGAAAGCGGCAAAATGGCTTAACGTATAAGTTTAAGTAAGCGGTAGAATTTGTAAAACAATTTGCAAAATCTATCGCTTTTATTTTTAAATAGAAGTCGATTTAAAACAAATCCTCTGTCGCCATTCATCCAAAAGATCTATACTGACTCCAATCATTTCTATTATTTGGAGTTTTTATGTCAGACCGTTCCCCTAACATTACTACCAATGATCCCTTCGGTAGCCTACTCGGTTATGCCCCTGGTGGCGTAGCGATTTATTCGTCGGATTACAACACTGCTGATGAAAAAGAGTTTCCCAATGATGCGGCGTTTCGTAGCTATGTCGGGCGGGAATATATGGGCTACAAATGGCAGTGCGTCGAGTTTGCCCGACGTTATTTGTATCTTAATCACGGTATGGTGTTTGCCGATGTGGGAATGGCGTATGAGATTTTCTCGTTACGTTTTCTTCGCCAAGTGGTGAATGATGCCTTGTTGCCGTTGCAGGCGTTCGCCAATGGCTGCAAACGCAAACCGCAAGCGGGCTCGCTCTTAATTTGGCAGGAAGGGGGCGAGTTCAAGCACACGGGGCACGTGGCAATTATTACCGATGTGCTGGAAGATCGGGTGCGCATTGTGGAGCAAAATGTGATTCACTCCCGTCTGCCAAGCGGTCAGCAATGGACGCGTGAATTGCCGATGACCATTTCCGAACAAGGCTATTTTCTGCATGATACCTTCAAGGACACCCAGATTCTCGGCTGGATGATTCAAACCGACGACACCGAATTTGCCGAATCGCAACCTTTCCCAAAACCAGCCGCACTTGCTATTCAAGCTCGCCACGTCGAAAATCACGGACAATTTGATACCAAATGGCTCAACGAAAATGTCCATTTTGATGCCGCTTATATCAAAGCGATGGGCGGGCACAAAGTGAGCCATTCCGACCAATATCGCTATTTTGCAATGTCGGAAAGTGCACAACAAGAGCTGATTCACGCCACCAACGAACTGCATTTGATGTATCTGCACGCTACCGATAAAGTGCTGAAAGATGATAATCTGTTGCAATATTTCAACATCCCGAAATTGCTCTGGCCACGTTTGCGTCTCTCTTGGCAAAATCGTCGATACCAAACCATCACGGGGCGTTTGGATTTTTGTATGAGCGAACGCGGGCTAAAAGTCTATGAATACAATGCCGATTCCGCTTCTTGCCACGCCGAAGCAGGCGATATTATGAGCCGTTGGGCTAAACAAGCGGTTGGAAATTCGGGAAAATTTGCAGGTGAAAACCCAGCGGATGGCTTGCGCAACGCCTTAGCCGATTGCTGGCAGCACAGCCAAGCCAGTCCACTTGTGCATATTCTGCAAGATCACGATGATGAAGAAGATTACCACGCGATGTTTATGCGCCAAGCCTTGTTGCAAGCCGGGTTCAAGGCGAAAATCATTCACGGCACGGAAGGACTGCATTGGGACAACCGCGGTCAGTTGATTGATGATGAAAACAATTTAGTGCAAACCGTCTGGAAAACGTGGGCGTGGGAAACAATGCTTGAACAGCTCCGCGAAGATGCTAAAGGCATGGAAGTTGCCCCGCCAATTCGCACGGGTTACCCTGAAGATCAAGTTCGGTTAATTGATGTGCTACTTCGCCCAGAAGTGTTGGTGTATGAGCCGCTTTGGACAGCAATTCCGAGCAACAAAGCGATTTTGCCTGTGCTCTGGTCGCTCTTCCCAAATCACCGTTATTTGCTAGAGGCGAGTTTTGAACTCACGCCGAACCTAATTCAAAACGGCTACGCCCAAAAACCGATTGCAGGCCGCCGTGGCGATAATGTGACTCTCATCGGTGAAAACAACGCAACACTCGACACGACAAGCGGTCAATTCGGTAAACAGGAAAATATCTACCAACAACTCTGGTGCTTGCCAAAAGTGGAAGATCAATATCTGCAAATCTGTACCTTCACCGTCGGCGGTCACTACGGCGGCACTTGCCTGCGTTCCGATCCAAGCCGCGTGATTATGGGCAATAGCGATATGCAGCCGTTGAGAGTGATGAAGGATAGGGAGTTTTTTGAAAAATAGGAAAGAGAAGAGCGGTAATATTTGATGAGAATTTTACCGCTTAATTGTTTATCCCGTTGAAATAATATTTTTCAAAACAAGATTTTTATCATTATAAATCCTAGATCTTCGCTTCTTGCCCTTTTAACTGAGGTAACCACGCTTATATGCCGCTCATCGTAAAGTTCCAAAGTAAGCATGGGAAACTATGATGATCTGAGCATTCTAGATCGACTGCAGGTTGAATACCGTCTTCGCCACCCTTTTGCCTAACGCGATAAATTTCGACCGACCTTTATTGAATGCTTCTAAGATCTCGCTAGGCGTGTAAAGATTACCTACGCCAATTATTAATGGCAATTTGCCACTAATACGCTCGTGAACCATAGTCAGGATACGGCAATGAACATCAACACACCTTTGCTGTGCAATGATCCTAAAATCATCGCAGAGCCCCCTCTAAGGCTTAGGCATCGGGCGAATTTTCGAGCCAAATATGCAAGCGTTTGAAGACCAAGACGATTTCGTCCCGATTCTGCAAAACATTGACGACAATATCCGCTCATTTATTTGTATTATTTACAACACAGCCAAAAAGCAGGCAAAGTGCAGGTGGTGATTAAGTTTTTATTGGAGAAGACAGGGGAATAATCGTGCCTATGGCTAGCTAAAGCGAGGAAATATAGCTATAATTGCACGCTTTTTGGGCATAGAGGATGGGCGTAGAACAACCTAGGTTCGTTTTCTTATTTCTCACTTTACTTCTTATCTCACATTACTTCTGAGAGGACAAAAAATTGAAAAAATTTTTCGCAAAATTAGCTGTAACAGCAATGGCGTTTTCTTCTGTGATGGCGAATGCCGCAGAAAAACTTTATGTGTATAACTGGACGGAATACGTGCCATCTTCATTGTTGGAACAATTCACCAAAGAGACAGGCATTGAAGTAATTTATTCCACTTTTGAAAGTAATGAGGAGATGTATTCCAAATTAAAACTTTCAAATTCAACAGGTTATGACATCGTTTTCCCATCAAGCTACTATGTAGGCAAAATGGCGAAAGAAGGAATGTTGGCAGAATTAGATAAATCTAAGCTAACCAATTTAAAAAATATTACCCCTGATTTAATGGGTAAGCCATTTGATCCAGAGAATAAATACTCTCTTCCTTATGTTTATGGCTTAACAGGGATTGGTGTGAATGCTGCAGATATTGATCCGAAAACAATCAGCAGCTGGGGCGATTTATGGCGTGATGAATACAAAGGCAAGTTGTTGCTAATGAACGATCCGCGTGAAGTGTTCCATATAGCATTGCTGTTAGACGGCAAGTCACCAAACACTGGAAATGAAGAAGAAATCAAGGCGGCTTATGAACGTTTAAAAACGATTGTGCCGAATGTGTTAGTGTTCAATTCAGACTCGCCTGAAATGCCTTATTTGCAAGGCGAGGTAGCGGTAGGTATGCAGTGGTCTGGTTCTGCTCACCGTGCGAAAAGCGAAAACCCAGACTTACAATTTATCTTCCCGAAAGAAGGTGCTGTGCTTTGGATGGATAACTATGTGATTCCAAACGGTGCAGCCAATAAAGAAGCGGCACATAAATTTATCAACTTCTTACTTCGCCCAGAAAGTGCAAAAGAAGTGATTGAAACAATGGGCTTCTCAATGCCAAACGAAGGTGTTAAAGCATTACTTTCTCCAGAATTAGCGAGCGATCCGTTGATTTTCCCTCCAAGTGAGGAGATTAACAAAGGCGTTTTACAAGCGGATGTAGGTCCAGCTGTAGAAATCTACGAAAAATACTGGAACTTGCTAAAAACAGGCGGAAAATAACCGCTTGTTAAATAATAAAGCATATAGCTGTAGGGGCTCGTTGAACTCTTCCCTACATTAAGCACTATGGTTGCAAGCCATTATTTTGTGGCACAAATAATTGTGCCGCTTTTCCCGACATTGGCACAGGTTGAAACTTGAGCCAATGTTTTTTACTCGACATAATAGAGGTCTTTCATGTCAAATCAACACTCTTTAACGGCAAACCCAGCACCACTTGGTTTATGCGGTTTTGCATTAACAACTTGGTTATTAAGCCTTATCAATAACGGCACTTTCGGCGGCGAAAATGTGGGTTTAGTACTGGCAATGGGCTTTGCATTTGGTGGCTTAGCACAAATGTTAGCGGGTCTTTTTGAATTCTCAAAAGGGAACACATTTGGTTTTACCGCTTTTACTAGCTATGGTGCATTCTGGATTTCATTTGCATTATTCAAAGTATTCTTCTCTGAAGGCGTGAGCCACGATTTCGTGGGTTGGTACTTAATCGCATGGGGAACATTCACACTGATGATGTTTATCGGCACACTCGCTAAAGCACGTGCATTACAAGCGATTTTTGCAGCATTAACTATCACATTCTACTTATTAGCAGCTGGTGATTTCACGCACAACACCACATTAACCAACATTGGTGGTAACTTCGGTTTATTAACTGCGTTATTGGCATTCTACTTAGCTGCGGCAGACATCATCAACGACAGCTTTGGTCGTGAAGTATTACCAGTAGGTAATCCGAAAAAATAATGCCTAAAATGAACGAAAGGCTAGTTGCAAAACTAGCCTTTTTTCATCGGCAAGCGGTGGGAATTTCAGGATTTTTTACGGATTTTCTGGTAGAATCTTTTGCTTGATAAATTTGGTGATTTTTGGATTTAAACAATAATGAATTTATCTCACGGCAGTAATGTAGCGGTTCAAATACCTAAAATTGCCCAAATTTAAGACCGTTAGATTTTGGCTGTGGTTTCTATTTGATCTCAAATTAACCCAAGCAGCTCGGCAGATAAAATTCTAAATCAATGGGAAGAATTAGGATTAACGCAGTTTATTTACGATATGTATAAGGTTTATCATATTGAGCGATTGCAGAATGCGTTTGAGGATATTGATAAACTTATTAAAGAAAAAACAACTGCTTTTTAAGGAAAACTATGCAATCCAACGACATCACCTTCTATCAACGCTTTGAAGCCGATATTCTCGCAGGGCGTAAAACCATTACCATTCGGGATAAATCCGAAAGCCACTTTAAAGCAGGTGATATTTTGCGTGTTGGGCGGTTTGAAGATAACCAATATTTTTGCACTATTGAAGTGTTAAGTGTGTCTTCGATTACTCTTGATGAACTGACGGAACAACATGCCAAGCAGGAGAATATGGGGTTGGAAGAATTGAAAGAGGTGATTCGGGGGATTTATCCGAACGAAGAACAGTTTTTTTGTATTCAGTTCAAAATTAAATAAAAGGAAGTGCTATGGATAATGAACTTTTTAAAGAAATGAAAGAAGCTATTGATATTGCTTCACAGAAGCATAGTAAAAAAACAGAAGTGCATTATCAAATTTTGAAAAATGCTCAAAAACTAGAAGGTATTTCTAGTGAAGACTTTTGCAAAAGACTAGGGCTTTCAAAAGGATATAATATTGAATTTAAAAATATGATGCGTTTAGCGAAACGTATCGAAAACCAACTTTAATTTAGGAGAACCAAATGAAAAAATTTAGTATTTTAGCTTTAGTTATTTTTCTTTCTGCTTGTGTTAATTACAGCAAAATGACTAATGCTTTAGCACCAGGGATGACAAAACAAGAAGTAGTTAATATTATGGGTAGTCCGTACAAAAAAAGTATTGACGATAAAAAAGAAACATATATTTATAGAGCATACAGAGGTGATGCATATGTACACTTTGATGAGAATGGTTTATTAGAAAGAGCTTATTAATAATGTATAAATATTTAGCATGTCTGATTCTATGTGGCTGTTCAATTCAACAAGTAACAAATGTTCCAGTTAATATTCCTGATAGAAATAAACCTATTAATGACTATGAAAAAGTAATTAACGATATTTCTATTGGTATGAGTAAATCGAAGGTTATATCTATACTTGGTCAGCCAATTTCAACAGAAGCTGATATGAATAAAGAATGTTTAACTTATCCATTAACAACTGCAAATAGAGAACGTTTTACTCTGCTATTTAATGCTGGAAAGTTAATTAAATATAATAAAATACAAAATTGTGTTGAGATATTTCAAGAAAAATAGAGAGCAACAATGACACAAAAATTCGAAATGGCAGACCGTTTTAATCCGTCTGCGGTAGAGCAAGCCCTTTATCAACATTGGGAAGAGAGCGGTTATTTTAAACCGTCTGAAAATGAAAACGCACCGAGCTATTGCATTGCGATTCCGCCACCGAATGTAACGGGTTCCCTACACATGGGGCATGCTTTCCAACAAACTTTAATGGATACCTTAATCCGTTTTAACCGTATGGAAGGGCATAACACCTTATGGCAAGCAGGGACAGACCACGCGGGTATTGCGACCCAAATGGTGGTGGAGCGTAAAATTGCCGCAGAAGAAGGCAAAACTCGCCATGATTATGGTCGTGAAGCTTTCATCAATAAAATTTGGGATTGGAAAGCCTATTCTGGTGGCACAATCAGCCAACAAATGCGCCGCTTAGGTAACTCAATCGACTGGGAACGTGAGCGTTTCACGATGGACGATGGTTTATCTAATGCAGTAAAAGAAGTGTTCGTTCGCTTGCACGAGGAAGGTTTGATTTACCGTGGCAAACGCTTGGTAAACTGGGATCCAAAACTGCACACCGCAATTTCCGATTTAGAAGTGGAAAACAAAGAGAGCAAAGGCTCCCTTTGGCATTTCCGTTATCCGTTAGCCAACGGTGCAAAAACAGCAGACGGTAAAGATTATTTAGTGGTGGCAACCACGCGTCCAGAAACCATGTTGGGTGATACGGCGGTGGCGGTGCATCCTGAAGATGAGCGTTACCAATCTTTAATCGGTAAAACAGTGGTTCTGCCATTGGCTAATCGCGAAATTCCGATTATTGCCGATGAATATGTGGATCGTGAGTTCGGTACTGGTGTAGTGAAAATCACCCCTGCGCACGACTTTAACGACTACGAAGTGGGGAAACGTCACAGCTTGCCGATGGTTAACATATTAACTTTAAATGCGGATATTCGTGATGAAGCGGAGATTATAGGCACTGATGGCAAACCGCTTGCGGGTTATGAAGCGACTATCCCTACTGATTACCGTGGCTTAGAGCGTTTCGCTGCACGTAAGAAAATCGTGGCAGATTTTGAAGCACTAGGTTTATTAGATGAAATCAAACCACACGATCTCAAAGTGCCTTATGGCGACCGTGGTGGTGTGCCAATCGAGCCGATGCTAACTGACCAATGGTATGTGAGCGTGAAACCGCTTGCTGATGTAGCAATTAAAGCGGTGGAAGATGGCGAAATCCAATTCGTGCCGAAACAATACGAAAACCTTTACTTCTCTTGGATGCGTGATATTCAAGATTGGTGTATTTCTCGCCAACTTTGGTGGGGACACCGTATTCCTGCGTGGTATGACGCAGAAGGTAACGTGTATGTTGCGCGCAACGAAGAAGAAGTGCGGTCAAAATATAACTTAGATTCTGCGGTTGAACTCAAACAAGATGAAGACGTATTAGACACGTGGTTCTCATCAGGTTTATGGACCTTCTCCACTTTAGGTTGGCCAGAGCAAACCAAAGAACTCAAAATGTTCCACCCAACGGATGTGTTAATCACGGGCTTTGACATCATCTTCTTCTGGGTTGCACGTATGATTATGTTTACGATGCACTTTGTGAAAGATGAAAACGGCAAACCACAAGTGCCATTCAAAACGGTGTACGTAACAGGCTTGATCCGTGATGAGCAAGGTCAAAAAATGTCGAAATCGAAAGGTAACGTACTTGACCCAATCGATATGATTGACGGTATCAGCCTTGAAGATTTACTTGAAAAACGCACTGGCAACATGATGCAGCCGCAATTAGCAGAGAAAATTGCTAAAGCGACCCGCAAAGAGTTTGCAGAGGGTATTGCGGCTCATGGTACAGACGCATTGCGTTTCACATTAGCGGCATTGGCTTCAAACGGTCGCGATATTAACTGGGATATGAAACGCCTAGAAGGCTACCGCAACTTCTGTAACAAATTGTGGAATGCAAGCCGTTTCGTCTTAACGAATGACAAATTAGATTTAAGCGAAGGCGAGATCGAATTCTCATTAGCGGATCGTTGGATTCAATCGGAATTCAATCGCACAGTCGAAACTTTCCGTAACTCATTAAGCCAATACCGCTTCGACCTTTGCGCTAATGCAATTTATGAGTTTACTTGGAACCAATTCTGTGACTGGTATTTAGAATTGACTAAACCTGTATTTGCAAACGGCAATACAGCACAAATCCGTGCGGCAAGTCAAACCTTGGTTCACGTGTTAGAGAAATTATTACGTTTAGCACATCCGCTGATTCCATTTATTACCGAAGAAATTTGGCAAAAAGTGAAAGGATTCGTAGACATTACTGCTGACAGCATTATGTTACAACCTTTCCCACAAGTGGAAGAAAACGGCTTTGATCCAGAAGCAGAAGCTGAAATTGAGTGGTTAAAAGAAGTAATCGTTGCGGTGCGTAATATTCGTGCAGAAAGCAACATCGCACCAAGCAAAGGTTTAGATCTGTTATTCCGCAATTTAAACGCAGAAAATGCAAAAATTCTCGAAAAACAGACCGCTCTTTTAAAAGCGATGGCGAAGTTAGACAACGTTCAAGTGTTAGCCGCAAACGAAACAGCACCACTTGCGGTAGCGAAACTCGTCGGCAATGCAGAATTACTCGTGCCAATGGCTGGCTTTATCAATAAAGAAGCAGAGCTTGCCCGTTTAACTAAAGAGATTGAAAAATATCAAAATGAAGTTAAACGTATCGAGAATAAACTCAGCAACGAAGCTTTTGTGGCTAAAGCACCTGAAGCGGTGATTGCGAAAGAACGCGAAAAACAAGCAGAATACCAATCTGGATTAGAAAAAATCCAAGAGCAGTATAAAGCGATTGAGGCGTTGTAATGAAATAATAAAAGTCAGTGGATCGTTTGATTTACTGACTTTTTTCTTCTGAATATAATTTGATAGTGAGCTATCATAATGATTAGAAAACTACTTTTTTCTTTCTTCCTCTTTATGCTAATAGGCTGTTCCATTAATGGTGGAATATCAATGTTTGAAACTCCAAATTTTCAAGAAGGAGGCGTGCTTCTTTTACCTGTTACCGATCGCGCTCTTTTTACCGCTACAGGTGTTGCCTTCACTGTAGTGGATTCTAATGGTGTAGAACACAATTTAAGGGTGAATGACTGGGGCGAGAAAATCGAAGAGGGAAAAGTACGTGGAGAAAAATTCTTTAGAGGATTCACATTGCCAGAAGAAAACTATAAATTTACTTCTTGGAGATTAATTAGAACGGAAGGTGGTGATGCTAAAGAACCAACAGAGCCACTTACTTTTAAAATTAATAAAGGTGAAGTGCTTTATGTAGGTAACTTTAATGCAATACGTTTTCTAGGAAATGGCCAATTTCGTGACAATTTTGCTGAGGATAGTGAGAAATTCCGCTCACATTATTCTTGGTTAGCTAGTAGAGAGATTAAAAAAGAACTTGTTAAGTCTTCTTGGTGGCCTTTACCTTATGGAAAAGATCCTAAGGATTTAATGAAGAATTCAAAATAATATAAGCGGATTTAGCTTCATCAATGTCTCATAATGTCTGAACTATTTTGTCCTATATGCCGTTCTATAGCTAGATACAACATGGCATAACGCATAAAAGGGGCATAGCAGACCTACAAAAAACCCAGCCTAAGCTGGGTTTTTCTATAATCTTTTAGATTATTCAGCAACTACGTTTACAGTAACTACTGCGTTCACTTCAGGGTGTAAGTGAACTTTAACTTGATGTTCGCCAGTTGCACGAAGCGGACCTTCACCTAAACGAACTTCAGATTTAGCTACTTCAACACCTGCAGCTGTTAATGCTTCAGCGATGTCTCTTGCAGAGATTGAGCCGAATAAACGACCATCATCACCTGCTGTTGCAGCGATAGCAACTGCTGCGATTTCAGCGATTTGAGCTGCACGAGCTTGTGCTGCTGCTAATGCTTCAGCTGCTTTTGCTTCTAATTCTGCACGACGAGCTTCGAAGTGAGCAATGTTTGCTGCTGTTGCCATAACTGCTTTACCTTGTGGGATTAAGTAGTTACGTGCAAAGCCTGATTTAACTTCAACTTGTGTGCCAACACCACCAAGGTGAGCAACTTTGTCTAATAAAATAACTTGCATTGTACTCGCTCCTTAATTACTGATGGTTGTCAGTGTATGGAAGTAACGCTAAGTAGCGTGCACGTTTAATTGCACGAGCTAATTGACGTTGATACTTCGCACGAGTACCAGTGATACGGCTAGGAACAATCTTGCCGTTTTCAGAAATGTAGTTCTTTAATGTAGCGATATCTTTGTAATCGATTTCAACAACATTTTCCGCTGTGAAACGGCAGAACTTACGACGACGGAAATAACGTGCCATTTGGCTTCTCCTGATCTATAAATTCAATATGTTCGGTATGTAAAACTAATTGGCTGTTGCCGTTGTAGTCTTTGTGTGTATTAAGAAATCCTTGTACACAAACTTTACAACCGAGCTTAATTTGTTGGGTTATTAAACTAAATTGATTACCGTTTAAAACCACTTGGATTTTGCACCAAGCTTGGCGTTCTAAATTCACTTCTGTTTGCGTTGAACGATGTTCTAACCAAAATCGGTAATTTGGAATGCCTAAAGGGCTCTGTTTTTGTTTGACTAAACTGACGACTTCACCCGTTAAACTTAAACGATTTTCAATCGGCAAAATTATTCGCCTGCTTCTACTTCAGCTGCTACTTCAACCGCTTTGCTTTCTTTTGCTTTAGCCATTGGTGAAGCTTCAGTTACTGCAGCTTTAGTGTGAACGATTAAGTTGCGAAGAACTGCATCGTTGTAACGGAAGTTAGTTTCTAACTCATCGATTACACTTTGTGGTGCTTCTACATTCATTAACACGTAGTGTGCTTTGTGAAGTTTGTTGATTGGGTATGCTAATTGACGACGACCCCAATCTTCTAAGCGATGAATTTGACCGCCAGCTTCTTTGATAGATGCTGTGTAACGCTCAATCATTGCTGGTACTTGTTCGCTTTGGTCCGGGTGAACCATAAAAACGATTTCGTAGTGACGCATTGACTATCCTTACGGGTTAGCAGCCTCCAACTTTAGCCAGTCACCAACTTGTGGAAGCAAGGATTAAAAACAAATGTGACTGAACGGGCAAATTATACAGATTTCAATCGATTGTTCAAGCAAAAGCATAAAATTCAAGCGGTAAAATTTAAAAAAGACTTGCAAATTTTATTGCTAGGCGTTTTTTAAAAAATAGCGTAAACTTACGCAATCGTTTGCTTTATTTAATTTTAAGGATTTTAAATGAATATTCTCATTATTGGTAACGGTGGTCGTGAACACGCTTTAGCTTGGAAAGTGCGTCAATCGCCTTTGGCAGATAAAGTCTTTGTTGCACCAGGTAATGCAGGCACAGCATTAGAAGAAGGTATTGAAAATGTCGACATTTCTGGCACCGATTTGACCGCTTTGGTACTATTTGCCAAAGAAAATCAAATTGGCTTAACCATTGTAGGCCCTGAAGCATCACTTGTAGCAGGCGTAGTAGATGCTTTCCGTGCAAATGGCTTAAAAATCTTCGGCCCAACGCAAACCGCTGCCCAATTAGAGGGTTCAAAATCCTTTGCTAAAGATTTCTTGGCTCGCCACGACATTCCAACCGCAGAATACCAAAACTTCACTGAGGTTGAACCTGCACTTGCTTACTTACACAAAAAAGGCGTGCCAATTGTAATTAAAGCTGATGGCTTGGCAGCTGGCAAAGGCGTCATTGTTGCAACTACAATGGAACAAGCTGAAGAGACCGTAAAAGATATGCTCTCTGGCAATGCTTTTGGCGATGCAGGTAGCCGAGTGGTTATCGAAGAATTTTTAGATGGCGAAGAAGCAAGCTTTATCGTGATGGTAGATGGTAAAAATGTCGAGCCAATGGCAACTAGTCAAGACCATAAACGTGTTGGAGAGGGTGATAAAGGCTTGAATACCGGCGGAATGGGGGCGTACTCTCCAGCACCCGTGGTAACTCCAGAAATCCACCAACGCGTGATGGATCAAATTATCTACCCAACCGTGCGTGGGATGGCAGCAGAGAACAATGTTTACACAGGTTTCCTTTATGCTGGTTTAATGATTATGCCAAACGGTCAGCCAAAAGTAATCGAATTTAACTGTCGTTTTGGCGATCCTGAAACCCAGCCAATTATGATGCGTTTAGAGTCTGACTTAGTTGAGCTCTGCTTAAAAGCCTGCGACAGCGAATTAGATCAAATTCAATCAAAATGGCGTGAACAAGCCGCACTTGGCATTGTTCTGGCAGCAGAAGGCTATCCGAATGATTACCGCAAAGGCGATGAAATTTCAGGTATTGCAGCTGAAACCACAACACAAAAAGTTTTCCTCGCAGGCGTTAAAAAACAAGGCGAAAAATTGCTGACCAATGGTGGTCGCGTGCTTTGTGCAACTGCATTAGGTAATTCGGTGTATGAAGCGCAACAATCGGCGTTGCAACTAGCTGAACAAATCCAATGGCAAGGGTGTTTTTATCGCCGTGATATTGGCTACCGAGCAGTGGCTCGCGAACAAGCGGTTTAATTCTCCCAATATTTTGCAAAAGCAGAAACAAATTTCACTGCTTGCCTAAATTTAGACGGTTCAGTAAAATGAACCGTTTATTTTTTATCTCTATTTATATAAGGAACCTATTATGTTTGGAAAAGGCGGTTTAGGCGGCTTAATGAAGCAAGCTCAACAAATGCAAGAAAAAATGCAAAAGATGCAAGAAGAGATTGCTCAACTTGAAGTAACAGGTGAGTCTGGTGCAGGCTTGGTAAAAGTAACCATTAACGGTGCTCATAACTGCCGCCGCATCGAAATCGATCCATCATTGATGGAAGACGATAAAGAGATGGTAGAAGATTTAGTCGCTGCTGCATTTAACGATGCCGTTCGCCGTGCGGAAGAGTTACAAAAAGAGAAAATGGCAAGTGTAACCGCAGGGTTAAATTTACCTGCGGGAATGAAGTTACCATTTTAATCGTAGTGTGGGATAAATCCCCCTTCAAACAAAATCTGACTCTATGCAAACAAGCCCTTTACTTGAAAATTTAATGGAAGCCCTACGAGCACTCCCTGGCGTTGGTCCTAAATCGGCTCAACGTATGGCATTCCATCTTCTGCAACGCAATCGTGCGGGCGGACTTCATCTTTCTAAAGCCTTAAATGAAGCGATGACGCATATCGGGCATTGCCAATCGTGCCGTACTTTTACCGAAGAAGAACAATGTACGATTTGTAGCAATCCGCGCCGCCAAATAAGTGGGCAGCTTTGCATTGTGGAAATGCCAGAAGATATTCAAGCAATTGAGCAAACAGGGCAATTTTCGGGTAGATATTTTGTATTGATGGGGCATCTTTCCCCTATTGATGGCATTGGTCCACGTGAAATCGGCTTAGATTTATTGCAACAACGGTTGGAAAATGAATCCTTCCACGAAGTAATTTTAGCCACCAACCCAAATGTCGAAAGCGAGGCAACTACGCATTACATCGCTGATATGTGCAAAATATACAACGTAAAAGCCACGCGAATCGCTTATGGCGTACCAATGGGCGGTTCGCTTGAAATGGTCGATGGCAGTACACTTTCGCATTCCATTATTGGGCGTCGGGATATCACCCTTTAGTTATTTTTTATTCATATAAAAGCTGATATAATTAGTCAACTTTTACCGACAATTCTTTGAGGATACAATGGAAACTATCGACAAAATCAAAAAACAAATCAGCGAAAACCCAATTCTTCTTTATATGAAAGGTTCGCCAAAATTCCCATCATGCGGTTTCTCTGCACGTGCAGTGGAAGCGGTAATCAACTGCCAAGTACCTTTTGGTTATGTAGATATTTTAACCAACCCAGACATTCGTGCAGAATTACCAAAATTCGCAAACTGGCCAACGTTCCCACAATTATGGGTGGAAGGTGAGTTAATCGGTGGTTGCGACATCGTATTAGAAATGGCACAAAAAGGTGAATTACAAGCGTTATTAAAAGAAGTGGCAGCTCGTAATCCTGCTTAAAAAACTTCTCATTTAGGGCAGATATCATATCTGCCCTTTATATTTTAGACTAAACGTAAATAAGTCCAAAGTTCGCCAAACTGTCCAGATTATGCGAAAATAACCATCAATTTTAAGGAGCTACAATGAATTTATCGCAATATCACTGGACAAAAGCAAACGATATTTACCCCAACCGAGGCAAAAAATCTTATGCGGGCAAGCGATTACGCTACCGCCTACGCTCACTTTTACACGCGCAAGCGGTCAAAAAATTTGAGCAATTTGTCAATCAACACCCTTTGCTTGTTTCTCTACTTAACGAGCGAACAAACTACAGCTATCCATTAGTGCATCGCTTTTTAGATAAACGTTTTAGCAGCCAACAACGTTTTAATGCCATCTGCGAGAACTTACTTTTTCTCCCGCAACAACTTGCTCATCTCAACCCACCATTGTGGCAGCAGCCATTAAGTTTTGGCGAAGTTATCCCTGATTTTGAGATTTTGCTTAACATCAACGAACACCAGCCGATGGAAGGTTATTGGGCATTGGAACTTCGTTATAAACCTGAGAATCAACTAATTTACTTGCTGACTTTTGGCAAATTAGATGATGCGTTATTGATTGCTGTGGTACAAGGTCCAAATTTTGAAGGCTCAAAAGAGATGGTAAAACAGCTCACTAAAGCTTGCCACGGCTTGCGCCCAGCGTATTTGATGGTAGAAGCAATGAAAAGCCTTACTAAAATTTTAGGCTACGATAAATTATTGGGGATTCCGCAAAAATATCAGAACAAATCACGCCTTGTGCAAAGTAAACGCTATGTGGTGGATTATGATGCGATCTTCTCTGAAGCAGGCGGAGAACGTGAAGATTATTGGATACTCCCACTTGAAGATGACCGCAATTTAGACGAGATCCCAAGCAAAAAACGTTCAATGTACCGCAAACGCTTTGCGATGTTGGATGAGTTGTTTGAGACGATGAAACAAGCGGTAAAAATGTAAGAAAAGTTTGCGAGAAGAAAATAAGCCCTGAATCCAATTTAGGGTCTACTCTAAAACGTCAAAAAAATTATTCAAACTCAGTTCGAAATTGTGCAATCAAGATAGTCAAAATCTTACGAATAAATAGTTTTTACCGTTCATATTTTTAACAAATAAATATGCTAAACTTCTACCTCTTTTTTACTACTCTCAATGAGGTATCTATGAGTGCATTTAATGCGTTTGTTGAATTTGTTGCTAAAATCGTTGCTCCAATGCAACGGCAGTTTATCAACTTTATTCGTATTGCTATTTTTATCGTTATGGTTTGGATTGGCGGCTTAAAAGTTTGCCAATATGAAGCAGACGGTATCGCCCACTTTGTATCAAACAGCCCATTCTTTAGCTATATGTATAAAAAAGGTCCAAATTTAGTTGAAAATGACAAAGGCGAAATGGTGATGGAATACACCCTTCACAAAAATCCTGAAGGCAAAATGGTAGCGAAAAACATCGAATGGCATAAAGAAAACGGTACTTACACCACTTCTTATATCATCGGTGCGATTATCGTGACTGTGGGCATCCTCACTTTAGCAGGTATCTGGAATGCAACAGCAGGCTTGGCAGGCGGATTGCTCACCTTCGGAATGTCGATTGTCACGCTCTCCTTCCTGATAACCACGCCTGAGGCTTGGGTGCCTAATCTGGGCGGTGATTTACCAACACCAGCCTATGGCTTCCCTTATCTCTCTGGTGTTGGTCGCTTAGTCATCAAAGATGTGATTATGATGGCAGGTGGCTTAACTGCTGCGGCTGAATGTGCTAATCGCATTTTAGCGAGAAAACGTGCAGCTTAATTGCAAAACAGTCTAAATTTCTGACCGCTTGTAACATTTTCTACAAGCGGTTTTTTTCTATATAAAATTTACAATTTGAAGTCGGAGTTGTTTTTTTGCCCGTTATTGGCTTTTTAATTGCCTATTTTTTCTTCTCACTTTTCTCTTTTGCTGGTAACTTCAACGCAATCTATACTAGCTATCAAAAAGAGCAACTTTTCCGTGATGAACTTCTTAAACATAAGCAGCAGCTTAATGATGTCGTTAGTGCGACAAATAAAGCATTAAATAATTTTAACCCTGAATTAACAGAAAAACGCAATCGCGTAGAAGCATTAACAGAACAGCTTGTGAGCCAAATTTCAGATCCAGCTCGACCTGGTTTAAGCAAACGTGCATTAGAGCTTATTTGTGAAATTGAAGGAGTACTCGGTGAACGCCTAACTGAATTTGGTACGAGAGGTATTGCACCAAAAGAATTAGCATTACGTTAATATCAAGATGGTGCACTGTGAGGGCATACCAATCAGAATGGCGAGATCATAATTAAACCGCAATGGACTTACGCTCCTGATTTCTATGATGGTTTAACCACAGTAAAAACAATGGATTGGAAATGGGGATTTATTGATAACAAGGGAAATGGGCAATTCCTACTATTTTAGATAGTACTGAAACCGTCTTTAAAAATGGTACAAGTTGCGATGTAAAACGCGTTTTTAAATAGCTAATTTCTCTTAAAATCTCACCGCTTGTAGGTATAATACAAGCGGTGAGATTTTAGGGAAACTTTGCAAATGTTACTTTTAACGCTTTATATTATCGGGATTACTGCCGAATCGATCACAGGTGCACTTGCCGCAGGGCGGGAAAAAATGGATATGTTTGGGATGATTATTATCTCATCGGTAACCGCCATTGGCGGTGGTTCGATTCGCGATATGTTGCTTGGGCATTATCCACTTGGTTGGGTAAAGCACCCTGAATATTTGGTGATTGTGGTTGCCGCCTCAATTTTTACGATGTTTATCGCCCAATTTTTAGGCTATTTTCGCACCATTTTCTTGGTATTGGACGCACTTGGCTTAATCGTTTTTTCCATCATCGGGGCACAAGTTGCATTGGATATGGGGCATGGTTTCGTAATTGCAGCGGTGGCGGCAGTAATTACAGGAGCATTTGGTGGCGTGTTACGGGATCTGTTATGTAACCGCATTCCACTCGTATTCCGCAAAGAGCTTTACGCCAGCATTTCGTTTCTTTCCTGCTGTATTTATGTTGGCTTACTCGAATTAGGTGTTAATCATAACACGGTGGTGATTGCGACCTTGATTTTAGGTTTTGGGCTACGTTTGCTCGCGATTCGTTTTAAATTAGGATTGCCAATTTTTGAGTTTGATGAATCCCAATATTTAGGCAAAGGAGATTTGGTGGATAGATTGGCGAAGCGGAAGAAATAATTATGTGTGATCCTATGGCTTTCGCCATAGGTTACGCATAAATCAGCCCCGCTGGAGCTATAAATCAATGCACAAAGCCCGCATCGATATCCGCGCTGGGGTTCTGTTTTTCGTATTTTTCTTCTTTGAGTTTGCCCGTATAAAGTTCCTTATTCGGCTCGCCTTCCACCACAATTTGCCCTTTTGCACCTTTTTCAGCTCGGAAAATGCTGTGATCAACGAAGGTATATTTGCCAGGTACGTTCATTTGCATTTCTAACGTTGTTGTTCCTCCTGAAGGAATCAGCGTGGTTTGTACGTGGTGATTTTGAAGCGTGCCTCCTTCCACATAAACGGTGTCAAAGGTGCGTCCAATCAAGTGGAACGAGGAGATTTTATTCGGACCAGCATTGCCCACGAAGAAGCGAACTTTATCGCCCACTTTCGCTTTTAATACATTCTCGCCTGTAAGCGATCCAACTTTACCGTTGAACACCACATAATCGGGCAGTTCATATTCCGCTTTCGCCATATCAAACACTTTCAACTCTGGGTTCGCTCCATCTTTCACGTAAAATTCATTCTGCATAATGTAGAACTCTTTATCCACTTTTGGTAAGCCTTCTTTTGGCTCAACCAACATCAAGCCGAACATTCCCTTGCCGATGTGAATCCCAACGGGCATTGTGCCGCAATGGTAGAGATACAGCCCTGGTGTAGTCGCTCGGAACGCAAAAGTGGTACTTTTTCCGGGCGCGGTGAGGCTTGCCATTGCCCCACCTTCGGGCGCTGCCGCTGAGTGGAAATCGAGCGAATGAGGCATTTTGCCGTTCACAGGATTGGCAAGTTGCACCTCAACCATATCGCCCTCTCGCACTCGGATAAATGGGGCTGGCGTTGATCCGTTGAATGTCCAATATTTGAACTTCACACCGCTCTCAATTTCCATTACTTTTTCCAACGCTTCAAGTTTAACCACCACCTTCGCAGGTGTAGTACGTTCAATGGGTTTGGGTACGTTCGGGGCAAAGGCTAATTCCGCTTCAACGGTGGGTAATTGAGCCATCGGCACAAAAATTGAATTTGCATTTTGTTGTTGATTTTCGACCGCTTGCACATTCGGCAAGGTAAAATTGAAAGCCAATATCATGGCTAACGTTGTTTTTTTCATCTCGTAATCCTTTCTATCATCATATGAGTATTTGCATTATAATAAAGTCGTTGAACAAGCGATATGATTTAGATTAAATTTTGCAAAGCTAAATCGTTACAGCTAAGATTTTTTATTTTTACATGAAGAGAAAATTATGAGCAAAATTTGGGTAACAGGCGATGCCGTGGTGGATTTAATTCCAGATGGCGAAAACCACTATTTAAAATGTGCAGGTGGTGCGCCAGCGAATGTGGCGGTGGGCGTGGCACGCTTAGGCTGTGAGGCAGGCTTTATTGGTCGCGTGGGGTTAGATCCGCTCGGCAAATTTATGCAAGAAACCTTGAATTCAGAAAAGGTTTGCACCGACCATATGATTTTAGACCCGACCCAGCGCACCTCAACGGTAATTGTCGGCTTGGACAACGGCGAGCGTAGTTTCACTTTTATGGTGAATCCAAGTGCCGACCAGTTCTTAGAAGTAGGCGATTTACCAAATTTCCAAGCAGGCGATTTTTTACACTGTTGTTCAATTGCGTTAATCAACGACCCATCGCGTTCCACCACCATTGAGGCGATTCGCCGTGTCAAACAAGCGGGCGGATTCTTCTCGTTCGATCCAAACTTACGCGATTCGCTTTGGGCAAGCCTTGAAGAGATGAAAACCGTGGTGAATGACGTAGTGGCTATGGCGGATATTTTAAAATTCTCCGAAGAAGAATTGACGCTGCTCACCAACACCACTACTTTGGACGAAGCGACCAAAGTGATTACGACACAATATCCAGAGAA
Source organism: Pseudohaemophilus paraphrohaemolyticus (assembly GCF_003253115.1). Taxonomy (GTDB): domain Bacteria; phylum Pseudomonadota; class Gammaproteobacteria; order Enterobacterales; family Pasteurellaceae; genus Haemophilus_A; species Haemophilus_A paraphrohaemolyticus_A. The sequence goes on from NZ_QEQF01000003.1 coordinate 60,585, forward strand.
ACTTATCATCATCACGCTGGGTAAAGATGGTGCAATTTACCACTTCCACGGCAAGAGCCAAATTGTCGCAGGCAAAGCGTTAAAACCAGTCGATACCACAGGCGCAGGCGATGCGTTCGTGAGCGGTTTATTAGCAGGGCTTTCTGAAGTGGCAGATTGGAAAGATGAAGCAACGTTAGTGAACGTCATCCGCAAAGCGAATGCTTCAGGTGCGTTAGCCACTACCGCAAAAGGTGCGATGGCAGCACTGCCGAATAAAGCACAGTTAGAGGCATTTTTATCTGCATAATCCGTAGGGTGTGTGAATTGTTTGCAATTCACGCACCATTTTTTATCGCTTGCGTGCGTGAACTTCATTCACACCCTACCCAAATATCCACTTTCGAGAAAATCCTATGCACATTTTCAACAACGGTAAATACAAAAGCCTGCACGCACAAGCCGAAGGCGAGCTGAACGCAATCCATGAAACCGTGCTTTCAGACCACGATTTCTACCCGACTTACCACCTTGCACCCAAAACAGGCTTGTTTAATGACCCTAACGGCTTGATTTTTGATGGCGAGAAATACCACATTTTTGCCCAATGGTTCCCTTACGATGCAATGCACGGTATGAAGCACTGGGAACACTTTATTACCCGTGATTTCCAAACTTTTGAAAAAGGCGATTTACTGATTCCAGATGAATTGTTCGAATCACACGGCTGCTATTCAGGTGGGGCGATTTTATGGAAAGACCATATCGTGGCGTTTTACACAGGCAATACTCGCCGTCCATCTGATAACGAACGCGTGCCACACCAAAACATTGCCATTTTCGACAAAGCGGGCAAGTTATTGGAAAAACGTTGCATTATCGACCAAGCACCAAAAGGCTACACCGAACACGTTCGCGATCCAAAACCATTCGTGACTCAAGAAGGCAAAATCCGCTTCGTGCTAGGTGCACAACATGAAAATCTCACTGGCACTTGCTTAGTCTATGAAATGGACGATTTAAACAGCACCCCACGTTTGTTGGGCGAGTTAGCGGTACAAGATTTCAACAACAGCCACGTCTTCATGTGGGAGTGTCCAGACTTGTTCCAGTTGGGCGGAAAAGATGTTTTCGTTTGGTCGCCGCAAGGTAAATTGCGTGAAGAGACGCAGTTCCAAAACAACTACCACGCTACTTACGCATTAGGCAAATTAGACGGCAATTGCTTAAAAGCGGAACACATTGAAGAACTCGATTACGGCTTTGATTTCTACGCCCCGCAAACTGTGCAAAATTCCGACCGTATTCTATTCGGCTGGATTGGATTGCCAGATTTAACCTACCCGACCGATAAATATAAATGGCATTCCACACTGACAATACCGCGCCAAATTTCGGTAGAAAACGGTGTCATTAAACAACGCCCTATTGTGAAAACAGGCGAATTGCAAGCGGTCGAATTACAAGGCGAAATTGCAAATCTCGACACTAGCTATTTGCAAATCAACGTGAGAAATCAACCGCTTGAATTAACGTTCTTTGGTAAATTGAAATTCTGTTATCAAAATGATATGGTAACGCTCGATCGTAGTGCAACCGAGCAGACGGATTTAATGAAACAGTTTAACGGCATTCGCCACGTAAAAGTAGGAAAATTAGACAAAGTTGAGATTTTCTTCGACCGCTCAATTATCGAAATCTTCCTCAATGATGGCGAAAAAGTGATGACTTCTCGCTTCTTTATCTCAAATCGCGAAAATGTCGTGGCAAGCTCACGCCCTATTGTGGCACAGGTTGCACCCGTCAAACCGATTATTTTTTAATGGACTAACAAAAAGGTTTACACGTGAAAGCTGAGCAACAAAAACGCCTTACGCTGAGTGATATCGCTCTTCTTGCAGGCGTATCGAAAACGACCGCAAGCATTATTTTAAACAACCGCGGAGACGATTTCCGTATTAAAGCTGAAACTCGCCAGAGAGTGCGTGAAGTTGCCCAGCAATACGGTTATCGGGCAAATGCTTATGCTAAAGCGTTGCAGGCTCGCAAAACCAATGTGATTGGAATGGTCATTCCTGATCTTACCAACTACGGCTTTGCTCAAACCGCTAAAACGCTTGAGCGTCTTTGTCGTGAAAATGGGCTCTACTTAGTGATTACCTGTTCGGATGATAACCCAGCCCAAGAAAAGGTGGCGATTGAGCGATTGCTTGATCGCCAAGTCGATCTCTTAATTACTGCCCCAACCCATACAATCGCTGATTATTATCAGGATATTTTGCAACACACTCCGCTGCTTTTGCTTGACCGTTATATTCCCAACTCTGGCATTCCCTCCATTACCAGCAAGGATATTCCAAGCGTAGCAATGTTGGTAGAAAATATTGTACGAGCTTATCAGCTAGATGAATTTTTCTATTTTGGGGGGCAACTTTCGCTTACACCAAGTGAAAACCGCTTGAAAGGCTTCCGTGAAGGGCTGGCACAATCTCATTTGGTAGAGCAAAGCGGTTGGATTTTACATAAAGATTACCAACCAGAATCGGGCTACCAAATGCTGGCAGAAACAGTGAAGAATCTCGGGCGTTTGCCCAAGGCAATTTTTACGGCTTCTTACACCTTGCTTGAAGGCGTGATGCGTTATTTAACGGAGCACAAATTGATGGATAAGTTGATGAGCCAAGAATTGCACTTGGCGACTTTCGATGATCATCATTTGCTGAACGCCTTACCATTTCATATTCATTCGATTAAGCAAGATCATGAAATCATTGCTCAGCAAACTTTTGCAATATTAAAAGAGAAATTAAACCACCAAGAGAGCCAAAGTGCACAAGTAGATTGTGAAATTATTTGGCGGAGGTAATGAAACTAAAAGGAAATCTTATGGCACATTTTTACGAATATTTGGAATTTAGCAGCGATGAAGATCGCGAAAATCAGTTAGATGTTTACGTTGGCATTGAGCTTTCGCCTGAAACTGAATCGAAGGTTAAAGCCCTCAATGTCACGGGCGATTGGCTAGTGATGGCAGAACCTTACTGCCCAGATTGCGTAGAGATTGTGGCATATTTCCAACGTATCACTAAGCTGAATCCGAACATCAAAGTGAAATATGTTTCTCGTAAAGATAACAAAGAACGTAAGCATTTCGACAGCGACGAGCAACAACAAGCGGTAATCGCTGCTCAAAAAATCCCAAGCATTTTTGATATTCACAACAAAACCGAGCTGGTTTTAAATGAATTTCCTGCATTTTTAAAAGCCAAAATGGAAGCCAATCCAGAAAAATTTGATGAGCTAAAAGCAGATTTCCGAATGGGTAAATTCGGTAAAGAAGTGGAAGCAGAATTAGTTGAGATTTTAACTAAATAACATTATTTAAAAAAATTGCTAATATTTGAAATAAATATTAGCAACTTTTATTACTCTATTACTTTTTAGAAGAAATATATAACAAAATCAATACAAAAAAATAAAATATCGAACCTGAATTATGTGCCAAGAAAGATTGACTCGTGAAATAAAACAGATGCGATAAAATATGAGTTACACCTAAAATTGCAATACATTTTATTTCTAAACTCGGTTCTTTTAGATTACGTATAAAATAAAATAATGGTATTAAAGTAACTAACATTAATCCAATAAATCCAACAAAACCACGTTTTACCCAAGATTCTAAATATTGATTGTGTAAACTATTAAATTGCAATGTGGTTTGTGCCATTTGCTTAGACTTAATTTGCTGATCTTTAAATGATTCATATCCTTTACTACCATGACCAAATAAAGGGGCTCGTTTAATCGCAATCAATGCATTTTCCCACATATCAAATCGAGCACCAAGCGAGCTGTTCTTATTATTTTTTTCAAGGTAAAGCATAATATCTGATTTTGCAGCATTATAACGTTGCTCAATGCCAAATTTAGGATTGGTGATAAGTGTTGTAATGCCAATACCTATAACCGCAATCAATGAGAAAATTAATTTTTTGCTAATGTATTGGCGATAAAGAAACAAAATCATTAGTAAAACAATGGGCAACCCTACCCAACCACCGCGTGCACCAGATAATGCACTAGTGCTCATTGCTAACATTATTCCGATAAAACTAAATAATGCAGATTTATATTCTCTCTTTACCGTAAAATAAATAGCAATCACAAGGCTAAATGTTGCAAGTGAAATCGCAATATTACCAACTTGAATATGCATAATCTCAGGAAATGGCTTCAAATACCCTAATTGAAATTTTTGAAATAATGCAGTTAGACCAGTAATCATTGCACCTACTGGGACCGAATATAAAATGGTTTTTATTTTAATAGGGAATTGGCTAAATAAAAGTAACAATGGAATAAATAATAAGATTCGGCTTGGATTATCTATTTCTCTAAAGCTATCTTTATTGATGATAATAGAAAGTAGAAAGGTAATAAAATAGAATAAAAAAGAGGAAATAAGCCATTTATCTGATTTTGAGAATTGCCATTTTTGCTTAAATCTTAAGAAATATACTAGAGTGTAAATAATGCTAATACTACCTAATGCCATCGGTACATAGCTATAACCTTTTTTGAGCACTAAAACACTTACAAAAAATAAAGCGACAAGTAGATTAAGCATCAAAGCAAAATGTTTAGTCTGAATAAAGTTTGAACGAATCAACATAAAAATTCCTTAAATGAGAAGTCGTACACATTTTACCCGAAATCAGGATGCAAAAGTAGGACGTTTTTGCACCGCTTGATGAAATCAATGTTTAGTGAGAACTAACTTAGACCAAATTTTGTATAACGGATAATCTACAAAGAACCTAAATCATCTCTTTACTTCCTTGCTAACCTGCGTTAAAATTGGCTACCTTTTTTAGTTCTATGCCGCCAAAAATGTGTGCGGTTTAATTTAATCATATTTTTCTGAGGTGATGGCATATGCCAGTAATTAAAGTTCGTGAAAATGAATCATTTGACGTTGCATTACGTCGTTTCAAACGCTCTTGCGAAAAAGCAGGTTTATTAGCAGAAGTTCGTGCTCGTGAATTCTACGAAAAACCAACAACTATTCGTAAACGTGAGAAAGCGTCTTTAGCAAAACGTCACGCTAAACGCAATGCTCGTGAAAACGCACGTAACACTCGTTTATACTAATTCATTTGCTTTTTAAGCACTGAATCTTTACTGAAACCGTGAAACCGCGAGGAATCACGGTTTTAGTTTATTTATCCACTCTTTTAGCAATGGAGGACCAATGAAAGGCACTATTCCACGTTCGTTTATTGATGATCTCATTGCTCGCACTGATATTGTCGATCTGATCAATCAACGCGTTAAGCTCAAAAAAGCAGGTCGAGATTATCAAGCCTGTTGCCCATTTCATCACGAAAAAACACCTTCTTTTTCCGTTAGCCAATCCAAACAGTTCTATCACTGTTTCGGCTGTGGGGCGCACGGCAATGTAATTAGCTTTTTGATGGAATATGACAAGCTCGAATTTCCTGAAGCGATTGAAGAACTTGCTGCAATGCAAGGGCTAGAAGTCCCACGAGAGAATGTACGTCAATCGGGCAACTTTCGCCCTATTAGTTATAAAACGAAACGCGATCTTTACGGTTTACTTGAAGAAATCACTCGCTTCTATCAACACAATTTACAACACGATATTCCAAGCCAAAGTTACTTGCAAGGTCGTGGCTTATCATCCGAAATCATCGCTAAATTTGAACTCGGTTTTGCACCGAATAACTATGATGCCGTACTCAAACGCTTTGGCGTGAACCCTGAAGAAACTCAGAAATTACGCGATACAGGGATGGTTTCTGAAAATGAAAGCGGTCGAATTTATGATAAGTTTCGCAATCGCGTGATGTTCCCGATTCGGGATAAACGTGGTCGTGTGATTGCCTTTGGTGGTCGTGTAATGGGCGATGAACGCCCGAAATACCTCAACTCGCCTGAATCTGCTACTTATCACAAAGGCAACGAACTTTACGGCTTATATCAAGCGCTACGAGCTAATGAAAATCCTGAATATTTGTTTGTGGTGGAAGGCTATATGGACGTGGTGGCACTCGCTCAATTTGATGTATTGAATGCGGTTGCCTCACTTGGCACGGCAACTACAGGCGAACAAATCCAACAGATGTTCCGTGTAACAGAGCAGATTGTCTGTTGCTACGATGGTGACCGTGCGGGGCGTGATGCAGCTTGGCGTGCCTTTGAGAATGCCTTACCATATTTGTATGATGGTCGTCAGCTCAAATTTATCTTTTTGCCAGATGGCGAAGACCCCGATACTTTCGTACGAAGCCAAGGCAAAGAGGGTTTTGAACAATATTTGGCGGAACATTCCAAATCATTAAGCGATTTTCTGTTTGATAGCTTACTGATTCAAGTTGATTTATCTAGCCCAGAAGGAAAATCCAAACTTGCTTCGCTTGCCATTCCGCTCATTAATCGCATTCCAGGCGAAATGTTGCGGGTTTACCTTCGCAATATCTTAGGGCAAAAATTAGGCATCCTAGACTCTGCTCAGCTCGAAGCAATGTTGCCAAATCACCAACAAAAAGAGGTCGCTAAATCACGAGTAAACCAAATTAAACGCACACCAATGCGCTTGTTAATTGCTTTATTATTGCAAAATCCAGAGTTGGCAAAACACGTGCCAGACCTCACACCGCTAAGCGAATTGAACGAACCTGGCTTTGCCTTATTCTTTGAATTAGCCCAAGTTTGCCAAGCTAATGTTGGCATTTCGATGGGCGCTTTGCTAGAACATTGGAGAGACCACGAACAATTTCGCACGCTTGAATTACTGGCAAGTTGGGATCATATGGTCGCTCCAGAAAACCTAGAAAAAGAGTTTATCGAAACCCTCGCTTTTCTCTACGATAAATTAGTCGAAAAAAGGGTAGAAATACTGATCGCTAAAGAGCGAACTTCAGGCTTGAGTGCAGAAGAAAAACAAGAATTGGTTTTGTTAATTTCGAAGTAAATTTGACCGCTTGTTTCCATTAGAATAGCTAAGAAAACCACAATATACATCAACCAAAAGGGATAGCATTCTTCAAACGCTATCCCTTTTTAATAGTACGCTATGGCATCTTATTTTTACACATCATAAGTAGTCGATGCCGTATTACCACCGCGACCTGTCCAGTTGGTGTGGAAGAATTCACCGCGTGGTTTATCTGTACGCTCATAAGTATGTGCACCAAAGTAGTCACGTTGAGCTTGTAATAAGTTTGCTGGTAAACGTGCTGAGGTGTAGCCATCTAAGAAAGTGATCGCCGATGCCATACAAGGCATTGGGATGCCCACTTCAATGGATTTCGCCACCACTTTACGCCAGTCACTTAACGCATTTTCTAAAATACCTTTGAAGTAGCTGTCTGAACCTAAGAAGATTAAATCTGGGTTCGCTTCATACGCATCGCGGATGTTGCCTAAGAAACGGCTGCGGATGATACAACCTTCACGCCATAACAACGCGGTTGCACCGTAGTTGATATTCCAGCCGAATTGTTCTGATGCTTCACGAATGAGCATAAAGCCTTGTGCGTAAGAGATGATTTTTGAAGCCAATAATGCTTTGCGCACCGCTTCAATCCATACTTTTTTGTCACCTTCAACTGGAGTAATAGTTTTGTTGAAGAGCTGGCTTGCCGCTAAACGTTGTTCTTTGAATGAAGACACGCAACGTGCAAACACAGATTCAGTGATTAAGGTTAATGGAATACCGAAATCTAAGGCGTTGATACCCGTCCATTTACCTGTCCCTTTTTGACCAGCAGTGTCTAGAATTTTTTCTACTAACGGCTCACCGTCCGCATCTTTATAGCCAAGAATGTCGGTGGTAATGTCGATTAAATAGCTGTCTAGCTCGGTTTTTTTCCATTCTGCAAAGATAGATTGCATCTCTTCGTAGCTTAAGCCTAAACCTTCTTTTAAGAATTGGTACGCTTCGCAGATTAATTGCATATCACCATATTCGATGCCGTTGTGAACCATTTTCACGAAATGACCAGCCCCTTCGCCGCCCACCCAGTCACAGCAAGGCTCGCCTTGTTCAGTTTTCGCCGAGATCGCTTGGAAGATTGGTTTCACATATTGCCACGCTTCTGCATTACCGCCAGGCATAATGGAAGGCCCGTGACGTGCACCCTCTTCACCGCCTGACACACCAGAACCGATAAAGCGAATACCTTTCTCCGCTAAGGCTTTCACACGACGGTTAGTGTCTGGATAGTTTGAGTTACCGCCATCAATAATGATGTCGCCTTCTTCCAAGTGCGGTAATAATGCATCAATAAATTGATCCACCACATCACCCGCACGCACCATTAACATCACTTTGCGTGGACGCTCTAATTTAGACGCCAAGTCTTCCAAAGAATACGCACCAATAATGTTTGTACCTTTCGCAGCCCCTTCCAAGAACTCATCCACTTTTGAAGTTGTGCGGTTATATGCCACTACTTTAAAGCCATGATCATTCATATTTAAAATAAGGTTCTGCCCCATTACGGCTAAGCCGATAACACCGATGTCGCCTTTTACTGACATTGTTTTCTCCTGTTGGTAGGGTAGGCTTTAGCCTACCGTGATTTTTGATTTTATCCTAAGTTACACATAAGGGCGTAAACGATTAAATTTAAGTGAAAATTTACATTTCTAACGAATTTCCCTACTTTGGCAAAGAGGAGGCTTTCGAGCATTTTTACGAAATGCTCTTAAAATTCGACCGCTTATGCTCTTCTAATCTCTATGTGCGATTTCTTAAACGCTAATGCCACGGTTGCAATTAACATTACACCTGCGACCGCGATATAAAGCGTTTGTTTTTCCCATCCTGAGTCAAGCAATATTCCCGCAACCGTTGGAGCCAGCACTGAACCGGCGCGACCAGCGCCGATTGCCCAACCCACGCCAGTGTTTCGAATATCGGCATCATAAGTGGCTGGGTTGATGGTATATAAACCACTGATACAACCGTTAATTAACGCACCGACTACCACGCCAAGTACCATTGCAATCGCAAGGTTCGCACTTGAAAGAATAAAGACCACAATTGCAATTGAAGACGCCACAGTAAACAGCATCAACACACTACGCGCAGACCAGCGGCTGGCGATTAAGCCATAAACCAATGAGCCTACTGCACCGCCAAGCGAGATCATCATTCCCACATTGATACTCTCTTCCATGGTCATTCCTGCTTCTTTTAATAACGCAGGTGTCCACGAGCTGATGAAGTAGAAGCAGAACATAATCGCAAAAAATGAGAGCCATAGTAACAAGGTAGAACGTAAGTATTTTTGGCTAAATAGAGCCGTAATCGGCAATTTTACCGCTTTTTCAGCATGTTTTTCGGTGAGTTCCCATTCGCCAGCAAAGCCTAATTTGTGGGCAATCTTATTCAAACATGCTTTCGCATTTTGCGGTTGTTTAGCGTTTAAATAGTCGATCGATTCTGGTAACCAGATGAATAAAACGACAAACACCACTGCGGTCATTGCAGCACCAGCGAAGTAAACTGCATGCCAAGAGTAAGCGGCTTGTAACGATTTTGCCATCATACCGCCAATCATCGCCCCGATACCAAAGCCTGCTGCATAAACACTAATTGCAAAGCTACGCCATTTTTTCGATGAATATTCACTAGTGATTACGTTAGTTCCTACCAAAATACCGCCTACGCCTAAGCCTGTGAGAATACGTGAGAACGCAAGGATTTCAGACGTAGTAGAAAAGCCAGACCCCCCCAAACCCACTGCAGAAAATGCCACAGAAAGTAATAAAATTGGGCGACGACCGAATTTATCAGCAAGTGGTGCCAGCACCATTGAGCCAACTACCATACCAATTAACCCTGCACTGACGAGCATCCCAAATTCAGTTTTGCTCAAGCCAAAATCTTTGCTGATATTGGTAGCGGTAAAGGCAATGGCAAGCACGTCAAAGCCGTCTAAAAAGTTCATTACGGCAGCCATTAACACAATTGCCCACTGGTAAACGCCCATTGGGCTATTATCGATTTTTTCTCTTAAATTCATTAAGACCTCAAGTTGTATGTTGATTTTATTGGTTAATCCTCTCCCACAAGGGGAGAGAAGATATTAAACCTCTTTAATTAAAGAGCATCCTTCTTCAAAAGTATCTAACCATTGCCATTGTTCATTGCCAATTAATTTTCCACTTTCAATTGAAAATGTTGTTAAGCAACTCCCTAAACGATTTTCTAATGCTTGATTTAAATGCTGATAAGTGAACTCAATTTGTGTGTCGTTTATCCATTTCCCAATTAAAAAACCTTTTAAAATTTCACCACCACCATATTCAGCCCAAATCATTTTACCTTGTTGATGGTAATGAAATTCTGTTTGGCTACTCACTTCACCATTTGAGGTGTTTTCAACGGCAACAAATTTTTTATTATCTAAATTCAACATTAAAGTCACTCCGCATCTAATGTATCTATATCTTATTTTAGTCCGTACAATGCTAATAAATTAACTCTTCGTCCATGCACTCATATGCTGTGTAAATCCAATATGCGGATAATAATCCACGGCTTGTGGTGCCGATAACAGCACAATTTTGGCTTGTGGATGTAAGGCTTGTTTAGTGTGTTCAATCAATTGCAAACCGATACCTTGTTTTTGATATTGTTCATCAATCGCTAAATCAGATAAATAACAGCAATAGGCAAAATCCGTCACGGAACGTGCCACTCCCACTAATCGTTCACCATCCCAAGCGGTGATTAATAAATCCGCATGGTGCAACATTGCCGCGACACGTTTTTCATCCTCTAACGGACGGCGTGCCCCGAGCGTTGTTTTATTTAGCAATTCAATAAATTGTTTAACTGAAATTGGTTCATTCACTTTGTAGTCTATCATTTTGCAAGCCTGTGATATTTGATACTCAACTTGCTATAGCAATTTAGCTGCCGTTTTATCCAAGTACCATTCCGTCACCCCATTTTTTGCTTTAATTTTTGCGGCAGGATAAGGTAGATTTTCAGCAAGAGTGGTTTGGATTTCTTTTAAAATATCCGCTTTGCTTTCGCCCGTTACTAAGTAGGTAATGCGTTTGGCTTGTTCAATGAGTTTTGCTGTTTTAGAAATGCGAATTTGCCCTGTTTCAGGGTGTTTGGCAATCACGGCAACATTCGGATCATTAAAATTGGTTTGATATGGGAAAAGCGAAGCGGTGTGCCCATCGTTGCCCATTCCAAGAATAATCCAATCGAAGGCTAAATCTGGCACGCAAGCGGTCAATTCTTGCGAAAATCTTACCAATTCTTGCTCGACATTTTCTTCACCACGAATACGGTGAATGTTCTCGGCAGGAATTTGGATGTGATCGAAGAGCAGTTTTTGTACTTCACCATAATTGCTTTCAGGATCTTGTGGTGGGACCATGCGATCATCTCCCCACCAGAAATGGAGGTTTTGCCATTGAATTTCGTTGGCAAACGGAGCTTGAGCTAAGGTTTTAAATAATAATTTTGGAGTTGAACCGCCAGACAGGGAAATATGCACAGGGCGATGTTGTTCGCTATATGCTTTCAATTCCTGAGCGATTTTTTCGACCGCTTGTTGGGCGGTCGGGAAGATAACTTTTTTCATTTTAGATTCTCTATAATACTCTATCTTCTTGTGAGAGAGAGGCTGATGAAAATTACGTAAGGCAATTTTCATCTGAAAAAAGGGGCTACGATATTAATTTTGTAAAAGAGTGATAAAAATGCATCGCTTACCCCTCCCCCATAAAGGACGAGGGGAAAATTGATTACACTTTTTTCTTCATCATACCTGAAGGCTTACGCCACACTCTGCCGTGTTTAGCGATCAGCTTATCCGCTTCTTTTGGCCCCCAAGCGCCTGCTTCATATTCATACACGCGACCATTTTGGGCTTTATAATCCAAAATAGGCTGCACAAATTTCCAACAAGCGTGCACTGCATCAGTGCGGGCAAATAGGGTGGCATCGCCTTTCATTGCGTCTAACAATAAACGTTCGTAGGCAGTGAGAAGGCTTGGAGAAGCTAAATCAGCATAACGGAAGTCCATTGACACTTCTTTTGCTTCAAAGCCTGCACCTGGTTTTTTCAAACCGAAACGCATTGAGATGCCTTCATCAGGTTGCACGCGAATAATCAATTTATTTTCAGGCGCATTTTGGCTAAACACGGGGTGCGGTGTAGTTTTGAAATGGATAACCACTTCCGTTACGCGGGTTGGTAATCGTTTGCCTGTGCGAACATAAAAAGGAACACCCGCCCAACGCCAGTTATCGATTTCACATTTTAATGCCATAAAAGTTTCCGTGTTGGAATCTTCTGGTACACCTTTCTCTTCCAAATAACCTTTTACCATTTCGCCATCAATTTCTGTGGCAGTGTATTGTCCAAGCACAAGGTTATTTTTCAAATCTTCGTCAGAAAGCGGGTGCAAGCAGTAAAGCACTTTTGCCACTTCATCACGCATTGCATCTGCGTTGATAATCGCTGGCGGCTCCATCGCAATCATGGCAAGCACTTGCAATAAGTGGTTTTGGAACATATCGCGCATGGCACCCGAGCCATCGTAATAGCCACCACGTTCTTCCACGCCAATCGATTCTGCTCCTGTAATTTCCACATAATCAATGTAATTGCGGTTCCAAAGCGGTTCGAATAAGCCGTTTGAGAAGCGCAACACGAGCAAGTTTTGTACAGTTTCTTTGCCTAAATAGTGGTCGATACGGTAGATTTGATGCTCTTCGAAGAAACGGTGAATTTGCACGTCCAACGCTTTTGCCGTTTGGATATCATAGCCGAATGGTTTTTCCACGATAATGCGTTTCCAGCCGAACTCTTCGGTAGTTAAGCCGTGTGCTGCCAAGCATTCTGGGATGACACCATATAAACTTGGTGGGGTTGAAAGATAGTAAAGTGTATTACCAGCACTGCCGTATTTGTCGTGTAAATTATCAAGGCGGGGCAAGAGTTTTACGTAATCTAATGCGTCTGAAGTGTTTACCGCTTGATAATAAAGATGGCTGCAAAATTCATCTAAAGTTTCACCGCTTGCGTTCTCAAATTTAATTAACGCATCGCGCATTTTTTCGCGGAATTGTTCATCGCTAAACTCCGTACGAGCCACACCTAATACGGAAAAATGCTCGCCTAGTCTGCCGACTTTATGTAAGTTATAAAGTGCAGGGATGAGCTTACGGAAGGTTAAATCCCCCGATGCCCCAAAAATAACAATACAACAATTTTCTACGTTCATATTTTGTCCTAATGTTCTTATATTTTATAAATTTTACAATAATGCAACATTTCAAATCGTTTTGCTAATCGCTACGACTTATTAAATTGAAAGATAGTCTGCCAATCGCGCGTTTTATCACGAACCATAATGAAATAAGGGTTAATCAGGGTTTCTCGTTCGTTGTAGCTGAGAGGATTAAAATGCAAATCAAAAATCTCGCCACCCAACTCACTTAATAAAATTTCAGATGCTGCCGTGTCCCACTCCCCCGTATCGCCAAAACGAATATAGCAATCGGTGATATTTTCTGCTACCAAGCCTGATTTCAAGCTACTTGATCCATATTCCATAAAGGTGGCTTGATAAGGTGGAATAAGATTATCTTCGATATGTTCTGGGTGCACAAATCCAATCGCGATATGTAAATTGTGTTCGCCGTGATCGGCTTGTTTGATGGTGTGAAGCGGTTGAATTTCGCCCTCTTTTTGCACAAAGCATCCGTGATGCTGCATTGCGAAATAGGTTTTTTCAATAATAGGGGCGTGAATTACGCCAAGCACTGGACGATTTTTCTGCTCTTGTTTTTGAATGAGGGCTATTATCACCGCAAATTGATCAGTACGATTGATAAATTGTTGCGTGCCATCGAGCGGGTCGATAATCCAATATTCATCCCATTTTTGACGCTGTTCAAAGGCTATATCGCAATTTTCTTCCGAAAGCACAGGCACATCTGGCGTAAGCTGTTTTAACTGTTCCGTGATAAATTGGCTCAAAAAAAGATCCGCCTCGGTGACAGGCGTTTTGTCCGATTTAATATGCACCTCCACCGATTTCGCATAAAAATCTTTGAGATGATTGCCTGCTTGTTGAGCAATTTGCACGATTTTATCCAGCAAGTATTGATTAAGTGTTTGCATAGTTCCGTCCTTTTTTCTCTATTTTTCCGTATTCTTATTTAAATATGCTTTTAATAAAAAGAGGGCGGATAAATTTCTGGCTTCGGCAAAATCGGGAGAGGCGAGTAATTCGTCGATTTTCGCCAACGGATAATAAACCAGCTCAAGCGGTTCAGGCTCATCGCCCTCAAGTTTGGATGGGTAAAGGTCTTCTGCCACAAAAACGTGCATTAAGCCAAACATATGACTTGGACTGCTGTATAAACTCCGCAACGGCTCAATTTTACGTGCACCAAAACCAATCTCTTCTTGCAATTCTCGGTTGGCACTTTCAATCGGTTCTTCGCCCGCATCTACAATTCCTTTCGGAAAGGTGAGTTCATAACGCTCAGATCCCACCGCATATTCTCGCACGAAAATCAAATTGCCCTCGTGAATTGGCAACACCATCACCGAAGAGCGGCGTTGTGGCATAAGGCGCTCATATGTACGCTCTTCACCATTAGAAAAGCGTAAATCGACCGCTTGCACTTCAAAAATCGCGGTTTTTGCAATCACAGAAACAAATTTAATTTCGGGCAGTCTTTTCATCTTATTCTAAAAAATGCGTTATTTTGACTTCAACATTGTAGCAACTGTGTTTCTTAAAGCAACCTAAAATCCTGTTAATTGCAAACAAGCATACAAGCGGTCAAATTTGGCCATATTTTTACAATTAGCGTGCAAGTTTTCTTTGCTCTGTCAGTAAAATCCAAATCAAACACGGTGCACCGATAATCGCCGTGAGCGTGCCGATGTAGATGTGTGAAAAAAGCGGGATATATTGCACGCAGAGATCTGCCACGAGCAGCAATAATGCGCCAAGCAAACCGCTGGTAAGGTAAAGTTGCGATGGGCGTTGTTTCAACAAAATGCGGGCAAAATGCGGGGCTATTAAGCCGATAAAACCTATCGTGCCTGTTTGCGGAATGGTCGCACCGACCAATAAAGCAACGCCAAATGTGGTGATAAAAAAGCTGCGTTTAGGGTCGATGCCCATAGTCGAGGCGGTTTCTTCGCCGAAGGTGAGTAAGTCGATGTAGCGGCGTTCTCGGTATAAACAAACTAAGCCGAGCAACACAATCGGCAAGGAAATCAAGAGCGTGTCGATCTTCGCCCACACGAGCGAGCCTTGCAACCAGCGGTAAAGTTCTGCTAACGCCCACGGGCTTTTAGCGTTGGAAAGTAGCAAAGCTATCGCTGCCGAAAGCAACATATTTACCGCCAATCCGCTCAAGATCATTGCTGTTGTGCCATGATTCTTAGCAATCAAATAAACAATCAAAAAGCTCAATAACGCCCCAGCAATACCGCCGAAAAGTAGCACGGTAAAAGGTGCAGAGAAATAATAGAGAATCATCACGCTCGCGGTGGTTGCCCCTGAACTGCTTCCAAGTAACCCAGGACTTGCCAGCGGATTTTGGAAAATCCCTTGCATCGCATTGCCCGCCAACGCAAGGCTTCCCCCCGTGAGGATAGCTAAGCCAATACGTGGCAGGCGAATATCAAGCAGCACTAGCGAACGCATATCGGTAAGAATGCCATCCGCGTTTTTGAGTGCAATGAAGCTATCAAGTTGATGGTAAACCGCAAAGCCAATAATTAGCAGCAAAAGCGAAAAAAGAGCGGTGTTGAGTTTTTGTGTTTGGGTCATTTTTAATGATGGAAACTAATCTTGGAGGTCTATTTTACTCCCACTGTGCCAACTCCACACATTCTATCAACTCAGGATATTGTTTCGCCCATTTATTCCACTGCACTTTATCGATCTCAATATCGATAATGCGATCTCCAAACTCATTGAAATGCTCGGCTTTAATGCCATTTTGTTGTTTGAAAAGCGTGTAAAGATTGCCTATAGTTGGCGGAAGAAGCAGCGTTTCTTGTACTAATTCGTTGCGTAACCGTTCGCAGATTGCTTCCAAAAGCAGATCGATACCGTCGCCAGATTGAGCAGAAAGGTAAACCGCCGTTACTTTTCCTTCATCATCACGTTCGACAAAAGGTTGAATGTCATCTAGTTTATCTACTTTGTTATAAACCAAGAGAGTCGGAATATCCGCAGCACCAATCTCTTCCAATACTTGATTTACCGCTTGGATATTCTCATTTTTGCGTTCATCTGCAACATCAATCACGTGCAATAAGAGGCTAGCTTCAACTGTTTCTTGCAAGGTAGATTTAAATGCAGAGACCAAATCGTGTGGCAAAAAGCGAATAAAACCTACGGTATCAGCAAGAATAGTTGTGCCCACATCTTGAATTTGCATTCTTCTTAGCGTTGGATCAAGTGTTGCAAAAAGCTGATCAGCAGCATAAACGCCGGCTTGGGTAATCGCATTAAACAAGCTAGATTTTCCTGCATTGGTATAGCCCACAAGCGAGATGGTCGGAATATCTGCTTTCTGGCGAGTTTTGCGATTTTGCTCGCGTTGCTTGCTCACTTTCGCCAAACGATTTTGCAGCTGCTGAATGCGTACTTTAATCAAACGGCGATCGGTTTCCAGTTGTGTTTCCCCAGGTCCACGCAAGCCAACAGCACCACCTTTCTGCTGGTCTTGATTGCCCAAACGACGCACTAAGCGAGTAGCAAGATGTTTAAGCTGAGCCAATTCCACCTGCAATTTCCCTTCGTGGCTACGAGCACGCTGAGCGAAAATATCTAAAATCAAGCCTGTTCGGTCTACCACGCGACAATTGCAGAGAGACTGCAAATTCCGTGTTTGTGAAGGGCTTAATTCGTGATTAACCAGCACGAGGGTTGCTCCTAAATCTTCGACCGCTTGTTTAATCTCTTCCGCCTTGCCTTTACCGACAAAATAGGTAATATGCGGGCTAGAACGAGAAGTGGTTAGCGTGCTTAAAATTTCTACGCCTGCCGATTCAGCAAGAGTGTGAAATTCAACCAGATTTTCGGTGTCTTTTTGTTGGGAAAGATAGAGATGAACCAAAATTGCTTTATCAGCTTGATGCGACTGTTCAAGAGATGAATTTTTTTGGTCTTTAGAAAAAGAGAAACCAAGCGGCTGATTTTCATCATCACTTGGTAAATCATTTTGAGTAAGATTTGAAGTGTTAATAATCTTATTCCGTTACGTTTTCAACAATTTCAACGGTTTGTGTCACTTGCACTGGAGCGTGTGAATTGTGGTTATTGCCGTGAGAAATCGCTCGAGCAGGCACCACAGTTGAAATCGCGTGTTTGTAAACCATTTGGCTTACCGTGTTTTTCAATAAAATAACGAATTGGTCGAATGATTCGATCTGTCCTTGTAGTTTGATTCCATTAACTAAATAAATTGAAACTGGAATACGTTCACGACGTAGTGCATTTAAGTAAGGGTCTTGTAATGATTGACCTTTTGCCATATTCATTTCCTCTTTGCTTTTTATTGTTATGTGGAATTCCATTTTTTCGAGCGTAGAACATCAAATTCTACGCTTGAAATATTATCACGTTTCGATTTGGTTCGCTATCATTTTCAGAGTCCGATGAGTTGCGTCAAATCTCAAACTTCCCCCTCATACTCCCCATCGCTACTCTTGCAAAGAAAATCGCAAAGAGGAAATCGCCAAAGCCGTAACTCGCGAAAAAGCAGAAATAGACCATCGATTGCCCTGCTAGCACATCCAGTTTTTCTGGTGTAGTCAGCAACCAATGTAGCCAAGTACCGAAATAAACCAATTTTCCTACGCAGAAAATCCAAAGTAACACAGGCACTTGCCAGAAACGTTTAGCGACCGACCAATACGCCAATCCCCAAAGCAAAATCAAAATTTGCCCGAGCCACGAGAAAACAATCGGATCGTTATCCATTAAAGTCGTATCAGTAAAAAATTGGGTAAAGCCTAAAACACCAATAAAGTTATAAAGCCCCGCTAAAAAGAAACCTTCTCTTGCACTCTTGAGTTGCACGTTTTTCCTCCTTTTTTCTTTTATTATACAAAAAAAGTGTGATGAAATTCACCGCACTTTTTCTCAATTCTAGGCTTATTATGCCACTTTCACTAAAATCTTGCCCGCTTGTGGTTGGAGAATTTCTTTTTCTTCGATAAATAGCTCTTTATTGAGCATGATTATACGTGGCTTTTTTGACTGAAAAATCAATAAAATGGGAATAAACTATTCTGAAAAGCAGAATAAAAAATGGCTAGAAAATCTAGCCATTAGCATATTTATTCTTCTGTTTCTCTTTCCAATTCGCCTAGTGCATTCTCTTGCATTAAATGCTGTAATTGTGGAAGGAGTTGTACTATCAGGCGTAATTGTTGGATGAGCACTAAACTCAATTCGTCTTGTTTTTCGTGGTGGGTTTGCTCAAATTGGGCAAGATCGCTATCAATAGCGGTCAAATTTGCTTCCAATTTTGCAGGAGATCGTTTGCCCTCTGCCATTTGCTCGATGATAGTTGCGACTTCTCGCCCGTGTGAGAAGAAAATCGCGGAAAAATCCACCTGTTGATTCAGCATTGGGCTGGCTATGCGATAGGCACCCAGTGCAGAAATATAGCCAAGCAAAGTATAATTTATACCTAGTAAATTCGGGGCAACTGCTGAAATTGCTTGGTATTTTTTCGGTTCGCTGTCTAGGTTTGACACCGCAGAACTCAAAGCAGAAATGTAGTTGTGCACTTCGCGACGAGCGGTGCGGTATGGCAACTGTTCGTTATAGCCAAACTGCAGCTGTGCGATGATGTGGCGTAGGTAGTTACTGCTTGCCAGCACGGTCGATTTCAAGTTCTGTTTGAGGTTGATGTACTTCCAATCGGGGAAAATAAAAGAGACGGCAAACCACGCAATCGACGTGCCAACCAACGTATCAATCACCCGCGGTAAAATGCCCTCATCTGCACCAATGCCAATAATATCAAGGCTTACTAACACCAACAGCGTAATGTAGAAGGTTGAGAAACTGTAATGACGGAAACGGAAATAGGTGTAAAGGCTGGCGGTAATCACAATCAAGCCCAGCTCGGCTTCCAACGTGGAAGTGAGGTAATATTCCCGCAACAGCATCCCAACCAACACGCCTAAGATAGTGCCGATAACCCGCTGTCCTAAGCGTTTTTTGGTGGCGGAATAGTTTGGTTGGCAGACAAAAATCGCCGTGAGTAGCACCCAGTAGCCTTTGCCGTCTAGATGGAAAATCGGCACAATAGCACTACACAAGCCCACCACTACAGACAAGCGAATGGCGTGGCGAAAGAGTTGTGATGAGAGGTTGCAGTGGCTCTGAATGGTTTGCCACATATTGCGAAAACCTGACACATTTTCTGCCAACAAGCGGTTAGAAAGGTGCTGCGATTTGCTAGATGCAAATTTATTGTTCATTTTAACCGCTTGTTCCATGCCCTCTTCTTGTTCGCTTTGGCTGTGCTCAATCTGGCAAAGTTGGCTTTCAATATTGCGTAAATTTTCCGCAATCGACTGCCAGCGATACGCACTTTTTAACCCCTGTTCTTGATGATAATTGAGAGAATTAAATAAGCCTTGCATTGCTTTTTCCCCGCGAGAGCTATGCTGATAACGTTCCGCATAACGCAACGCCACCGCGACTTTTTGGCACGCCATAGCTTGCAGCTCCAAGACACGTTGGAAGCGAAAAATCAAATCGCTATTTTTAAGCTGTTGGAAGAATTCGTGATATTGATAATGGCTTGAACTGGCTCGTTCCAGAATATCTTGGGCGGTGTAGTAATAACGCAACATTTTTTGCGTCCGAGTTTGGCGATTATGGCGACGCAAGCGATAGAAGAGCGACACGCGAGTTTGTTCAAATGCCTGAATAACTTCACTATTCGTGCGTGCTAAAGCACGCTGCTTAGCTACTACATCGTCATCATCGGGATCAAAATAGGCAGCTTTCGCTTGTAAATATCTGCCCAATGCCTCGTAAGATTTCGCCAAATTCTCTTGTACCGTGCGGTTTGGAAAGACGATATACACTAACATTGCAACCAAACCATAAAGCAACGCCCCCGCTAAAATCAGCAATGTATTGGTGTACCAAGTAGTTTCGGGCATGTAGGTAAGCGAGGCATAAACAGATACAACGAGCGTACCAAAAGCGATGGTGCTATAACGCTGCCCAATGCTGCCGAGCATGACCAAAATAAAGGTGCTGAGCACCGCAAGCGGTACAAAAAGCCAGCCAAATTCCAAAGAAAGCGTTGCCCCTGCGGATGAAATCGCAAAGGCAATCAGGGTAATGATAAGGTTTTTAAATCGCCCAGAAAGGTTGTTGTCTAAATCTACCAAACCGCCTGCAATAATGCCCAAAATCAATGGCATACTGTGCTCAGAAATATTAAGCAACCAGATACCAATAGCGGCAAGGTTGGTGGTAATAAAAATTGGCAAAGTGCTCAACACGTGAGCACTCAACCAATGAGATGGCATTTTTGTTGCAATTTTCATTGTTTAATTTTTAGTCCATTAATGCTGTAAACGTTCCGTCAAATAGCGATCGTAATCAGGCACTTCAATCTCTACTTCGTGGTTAAAACAGCTAGAGTGTAATAAGAAATCAGCGGTTGCTTCATTGATTGCTACGGGAATATTCCAGACAGTCGCAATACGCATTAAGGCTTTTACATCAGGATCGTGAGGAGCAGCATTCATCGGATCCCAGAAGAAAATCATCAAGTCGATTTTTTTTTCGGCAATCAATCCTCCCAGCTGTTGATCTCCGCCCATTGGACCGCTCAATAAAGCGTGAATTTCCAAGCCTGTTTCACGAGAAAGTAAATTGCCCGTTGTACCAGTGGCGTATAAAGTATGCGGCTTCAAGGCTTCAGCGTGTTTTTTTGTCCACGCCAGTAAGCTCTGTTTGCAGCTGTCGTGTGCCACTAAGGCAATACGTTTGTGTAATTCAATTTTGCGAGTGGTTTTGTACATTTTTTTCTCCTTTTGGCTTTTTTGCAAGATGGCAAAATCATACCCCTATTTAGAAAAGGTTAGCAAGCCCAAAGCCAAGAATGGGGAATAATTCCTGCAATTTGCAAAAAATTTTAAGATCTGACTGCTTGCGATTGACTAAGCTCGCATAATAGTTAAAAATCCAGATAGTTTGTAGCAACAATGTTGCTCTTTAATCTATTTGGGCGGGAATAAACCCCACCCCTACGCATAACTCCATAAATAATAAAGGATCTCCCGAATGAATTTATACAACATCAAACACCCAGAAGAACAAGTGAATTTCGCGCAAGGAGTGCGTCAAGGTTTAGGTAAAGATCAGGGGCTTTTCTTCCCTGAAGTCTTGCCAAAATTTGATGATATTGATGCACTTTTAGCCCTACCATTAGTTGAACGTAGCCAAAAAATCTTAGGTGCGTTAATTGGTGATGAATTACCAAAAGAAACGCTAGACAAAATGGTAGAGAATGCGTTTACTTTCCCTGCACCACTTGCTTATGTGAATGATGATATTTATGCGTTAGAGCTTTTCCACGGTCCAACGCTCGCATTTAAAGATTTCGGCGGTCGCTTTATGGCACAAGCCTTAAGTGCCGTGCGTGGTGAGGGCAAAATTACCATTTTAACCGCAACTTCTGGCGACACAGGTGCGGCAGTGGCACACGCTTTCTATGGTTTAGAGAACATCAATGTGGTGATTTTGTATCCAAAAGGCAAAATCAGCCCGCTTCAAGAAAAATTATTCTGTACCCTTGGCGGCAATATCCGTACTGTAGCGATTGAGTCTGACTTTGATGCTTGCCAAGCGTTAGTAAAACAAGCCTTTGATGATGCAGAACTTCGCCAAGCGATTGGCTTAAACTCAGCAAACTCAATTAATATCAGCCGCCTGCTTGCTCAAGTGTGCTACTACTTTGAAGCCGTGGCACAATTACCGAAAGAAAAACGTTCAGAAGTGGTTGTTTCTGTGCCAAGTGGCAACTTCGGCAACTTAACCGCAGGTTTAATTGCAAAAACTTTAGGTTTGCCAATCAAGCGTTTCATCGCTTCAACCAATGCAAATGACACCGTTCCACGCTACTTAAAATCAGGCAAATGGGAGCCGAATACAACGGTGGCAACTCTTTCAAATGCAATGGATGTGAGCCGTCCAAACAACTGGCCACGTGTGGAAGAACTTTTCAAACGCAATGGCTGGCGCTTGTCTGATTTAGGTTCAGATGCGTTAAACGATGCAGAAACCGAAGCCGCATTAAAAGCACAATATGCAGAAGGCTACCTCTGCGAACCACATGGTGCTATCGCTTACCAAGTGTTGCAAGACCAACTCCAAGCAGGCGAAACAGGTATTTTCCTCTGTACCGCTCATCCAGCAAAATTTAAAGAGTCGGTAGAACGCATTTTAGACATTGAGTTACCATTGCCAGAAGCATTGGATAAACACAATAAAATGGAATTGTTATCCGACACAATGCCAGCAGATTTCGCCACATTGCGTGAATATTTGTTGAAATAGTTTGGTAGATTTTTGAGAGAAAAAGACCGCTTGCAACATAAGCTACAAGCGGTCTTTTTATGAGATTTGTTTGCTACTTTAGAAAAGCTGCCCGTTTAAGTACAGTTACTGCCCCAAATATCTAATTAGAGTAACCCCAACACCTTACGTCCATTAATTGACGCAATATTCGACATCTCTTCAAGGTTGGTAAAGCGACAGCCTGCCGAAAGGAGACTGAGTTCTTGCCACATATCGCCCTCACAAAGTGGCACCATATAGTCACAGATATTATCTGTGCCAATTGCAACGGTAATGCCTTCAGGAATCAGCTCATCGGCTGGCGTTAAGGCGTTGTGGAAAGGTTGTAAGTCTTCTTTACGACCACTGTCGATCCACGCCATTGGGCAAGCAATCACCATCATTTGGCTATCACGCATTTTTTGGTACAGCATTTTGCGGTATTCTTTTGGGTGTGCACCGATTGAAATCCCGTGAATTGCCACCACGCGACCTTGCATTCCGTGTTCAATCGCTTTATCGCAAAGTTGCTCTGTCTCTTTCTCTTTTGGTGTGTTAAATTGGTCTACGTGTACATGTAGCATTTTGCCGAGCGATTTTGCTTTATCCATCAAAATATCCATCGCTTCTAAACCTTTGCCGTAATCCAATTCATCGCGATAAGGTAAGCCGCCAATCATATCCACCATTTCCGAACCAATATCGAACCATTTCTTCGCGGTTGGCTCAATCACGCCTTTTAAAGTTTGGTTGGCGAATTTCAAAATAATGTCGCTTTTATACACTTCGCGCGCTTTGTGAGCAGCGATAATCGCACGATCTTCACATACGCCATCAATATCTACGAAAGTACCGAATGCGGTTACCCCTTGAGAAATCATCAGCTCAATGGCTTGCGAGAAACGGCGGTAATAGTCGTCTACGCTGGATTGACGTTTTATTTCATCCACCAAGTCCCATTTTTGTTGTAGGTTAGCATTTTGATAGATGGTAATTTTTTCTGGAGTCATCGTGAATGCACGGTCAGCATGAGCGTGAGAGTTTACCCAACCGCCTTTTTTGATGATTTCATCACGAATATGACCTTTCAGTGTGCGAATTAATTGGCTCATGTTTGCTATCCTTTATATAAATTTCAGGCGAAAAAAAACCGCTTGTGAAAAAGCGATTTGATCAAATTAGGGAGAAATGAATAAAAAAACAGCTACGCCTCGAAGAACGATGCGTAGCTGAAAAAATAATGTATAAGGAGTTAATATATGAAGATTCATTTCTAGTTTCTACGTTTAAAACTAGGGGCGTAGTATAGCGATGTTTTTTGCAAAAAGCAAACGATTGCAAGCGGTTGAATTTCTCTCTTTTTTTGCATAGAATTCGTTCTGTTCTCATCGGAGTGCAAGGATTAACAATCTATGCTGAGAGGCGTAAGCCAATCCGTAGAACCTGAACTGAATAATTTCAGCGTAGGGATTTGAGACGAGTGTTCGACTTAAATCCTTTGATTTAAAATTTAAACAAAGGAAAAATTATGAAAACTGTATCTTTTACTTTATCTGTCATTGGCTTAGCCGTTGCTACTTCTGCTTTTGCTACTGAAAAACCTGTACTCAATGTTTACACTTATGATTCGTTCGCTTCAAAATATGGCCCTGCTTCGCAATTAGAAGCCAATTTTGAAAAAGTGTGTCACTGCGATCTGCGTTTTTTACCATTTGATAATGGTGTAACAATGTTGAATCGTGTTCGTTTAGAAGGTAAAAAAACAAAAGCTGATGTTGTGGTTGGCATTGATAATTTTACTCAAGCTGAAGCAGAAAAAAGCGGGTTGTTTGCGGAAAATGAATTAACCTTGCAAGATACTGCACTACCGATTACTTGGCAAAGCCATACTTTTTACCCATATGACTACAGCGAATACGCGTTCATTTATAATAAAGAGAAATTAGCAAATCCACCGAAATCGTTAAAAGAGTTATTTGAACGCCAAAATTTACGTGTGATTTATCAAGACCCTCGCACCAGCACGGTAGGGCGCGGCTTGTTAGTCTGGGCAAACCAAGTGCTTGCCTCCGAAGGCAAGATGAGCAAATGGTGGGAAAGCTTAGCGAAACACACCGTAACCGTCGGTAAAGGCTGGTCTGAAACTTATGGCGCTTATTTAAAAGGCGAGGCGGATATGGTGTTGAGCTACACTACTTCACCGCTTTATCATCAATGGTATGAAAATGATGATAAAAATGTGGCAGCCATTTTTGAAGAAGGGCATTTGATGCAAGTCGAGCTTGCCGCGATTTTAAAAAGCAGCCAACAAAAACCACTTGCTCAGCAATTCTTGCGTTTCTTACACGAGCCTGAATCGCAAAAAATTATCGCAAAATCGAATATTATGAAGCCTGTTGTAGCAGGTGAGATTGATCCGCTTTTGACCTCTTTGCCGAAAATTAAAGTGTTAGATGCTCAACAACCAAACGCTGATTTAGTACGCCAATGGCTGGCTGATTGGCAAAAAGCGGTGAGTAAATAGACAAAATAAAAACAGAAAGGAATGCTGTTTTTTTTTGCAAAAAGATTTGCCAAACGTATTAACTTCTGTTATCAATAGCGTCCTTAAAAATCCCTATAATTTTTTCTACCCCTTTTTTACTACTTTTAAGGTAGGTGAGGGGCAACTTAACCAACAGGAGTATAATATGGCAGTGGGCAATACCACGTCTTTAAGTTTATTATCTCTCGCAGGGGTAAAACCTTACGAACTGAAAAAGAATGAAGAATATATGAATGATGCTCAAAAAGAGCACTTCACTAAAATTCTGAAAGCGTGGCATTCTCAAATCATGGATGAAGCCGCTCGCACGAAAAACCAAATGCAGGAAGATGTGACTAACTTCGCAGACCCTGCAGACCGTGCAACTCAGGAAGAAGAGTTTAGTTTAGAATTACGCAACCGTGATCGTGAGCGTAAATTATTGAAAAAAATTGAACAAACTTTACACAAGATTTCTGATGATGATTACGGTTATTGTGAAACCTGTGGCGTAGAAATCGGCTTAAAACGCCTTGAAGCACGCCCAACTGCGGATTTATGTATTGACTGTAAAACCCTTGCTGAAATCCGTGAAAAACAACTTGGTTTATAAGATAAACAACGGAGAATGGTCGCATTCTCCGTTATTACTTTTAGCCTAATTTAAAGAGGTGAATTATTTTTAATTACATTAAATCATTTTTTTCTCGTCCTAAAAAAGCAAAAAAATCGGCAGAAGAGATCGCTATTTATACAGAGAAAAAAACTGATAATCGCCCAACGCGTTCTGCTGTTGAGCTAAAACGAACAGAACGAGCGACATCGAAAGGCAAAAAAGCCCAAGATGGCGTACCCTCCCATATTTTGCATAAAAAACATACCACCCACGCTGGGCAATATGACATTAGCCCGAAAGATTTCCCAAAAAATGCGTTATCCATTGTTGAAAAACTACACCGTGCAGGCTATGAAGCCTATATTGTAGGCGGTTGCGTTCGCGATTTATTGCTCGGTAAAAAACCAAAAGATTTTGATATTTCAACCAATGCTCGCCCTGAAGAGGTGCAGAAAATTTTTGGACGCCAATGTCGCTTAGTGGGACGCCGTTTCCGCTTAGCACATATTATGTATGGCCGCGAAATTTTTGAAGTTGCCACTTTCCGTGCGGGTCATGAAAATCACACTAACGATAAAATCTCTAAAGTCAGTGATGAAGGAATGCTGTTGCGAGATAACGTTTACGGCACATTGTTTGAAGATGCAGGGCGTCGAGATTTCTCCGTCAATGCGTTCTATTACGATCCTCGCCACAATTTAATTTACGATTTCTTCAACGGGATTGAAGATCTGCGTGCAGGTAAATTGCGTTTATTAGGTGCTCCAACACAACGTTATCAAGAAGATCCTGTGCGAATGTTGCGTGCAATTCGCTTTATGGCGAAATTGGATATGTTCTTGGACAAAGAGACCGAAGCACCAATCAAAACTCTTGCACCGTTGTTAGGCAACATTCCAGCTGCACGGCTCTTCGATGAGTCATTGAAACTCTTGCAATCGGGAGCGGGTTTTAAAACATACGAATTGTTGCGTGAGTATCATTTATTTGAGCAACTTTTCCCTGTGCTCACGCCGTTTTTCACCGAGCATCAAGACTCAAATGCGGAGCAAATGATCAAGCGAGCCTTGATGTCTACCGATGACCGCATTCGCGATAAATTGCCGGTGAACCCCGCATTTTTATTTGCAGCGTTATTCTGGTATCCATTGCGTGAAAAAATTGATGAGTTGAAAAATGAAGGCGGATTAAACACGCACGATTCAATGATGCTTGCAGCAAATGAAATTTTAGACGAAAGCTGTAAAGCCGTGGCGTTGCATCGCCGTCATACGGGCATTATCCGCGAGATTTGGGCGTTACAATTCCAAATGACTAAACGCACCGCAAAACGTGCTCTGCAAACTTTGGAAGTACAAAAATTCCGTGCGGGTTTTGATTTACTCGTGATGCGTGCCGAAACCGAAGGTGGCGATCTAGTTGAGCTTTCTGCTTGGTGGCATGAGTTCCAATTCAGTAACGATAAACAACGTCATGAAATGTTGCAAGCGGTGAAAAAATTACCGAATTTTGCGAACGAAGAGGCCAAGAAAAAACGCCGTCACAAAACATTTCGTCGTAAAAAACCTGCGAATAAAAAAGCGGAGGTAAATGCCTAATGAAAACCGTTTATGTTGCCTTAGGTTCGAACCTGAACGATCCGCTTAATCAACTTAAACAAGCGGTGCAATCGTTGCAAGCATTTGCAATTAACTTTGAAGTCAGCCCATTTTACGGCTCAAAACCTGTTGGCCCGCAAGATCAGCCTGATTATGTGAATGCGGTCGCAAAATTTGAGACAAATCTGACTGCTCTTGAATTATTGGACAAGCTACAACATATAGAGAATTCGCAAGGGCGTGTCCGACTTCGTCGCTGGGGCGAACGCACGCTAGATTTAGATCTCATTTTATATAGTGATGAACAGATTCAAAATGAGCGTTTAACCGTACCACATATTGAAATGCAAAACCGCGAATTTGTGATCGTGCCAATGTATGATCTTTCGCCAGATTTAGTGCTCCCAAGCGGTCAAAAATTGGCAGAAATTTACCAACGGTTTAAAGATCATCAAATGGTGGTTTTTGAATAATAAAAAATGTTTGCTCTCTCCGTTCGCGGAGGGAGGGAAGTTAAATATAAGGAATAACAATGTCAAACCCATTACTCAACTACACAGGCTTGCCACCATTCTCGCAAATTAAACCTGAACATATCCAACCTGCGGTAGAGGCTGTGATTAAAGAGTGCCGTGAAACTATTGAACGCGTTTCACAAATCGACAATCCAACCTGGGAAAATTTCTATCTGCCACAAGTGATGGCGAGCGATAAATTTAACCGTGCGTGGTCACCCATCGGGCATTTAAATGGCGTGAAGAACTCGCCTGAATTGCGCGAAGCCTATCAAGCCTGCTTGCCGTTATTATCCGATTACAGCACTTGGGCAGGGCAACACCAAGGTTTGTATCAAGGTTATGTGAAGCTCAAAAACTCTCCAGAATTTGCGACTTATTCTGTCGCACAGAAAAAAGCAGTCGAAAATAGCCTACGTGATTTTGAGCTGTCTGGCATTTCATTACCCGCAGACAAACAAAAACGCTACGGCGAAGTTTCCGCTCGTTTATCAGAACTCGGCTCACAATTTAGTAATAACGTGTTAGATGCAACAATGGGTTGGGATATTGTTGTGACAGACGAGGCACAGCTTAAAGGTTTGCCAGAATCAGCATTAGAAGCGGCAAAATTGTCTGCCCAAAGCAAAGGCAAAGAGGGCTATCGTTTCACCCTTGAATTCCCAAGCTATTACCCTGTGTTAGTCTATTGTGAAAACCGAGAATTGCGTGCAATGATCTACAAAGAGTACGCCACCCGTGCTTCCGATCAAGGTTCAAATGCAGGCAAATGGGACAACTCAGCGAACGTTGAGGAGAAATTAAAACTTCGTCTTGAAATGGCACAATTGCTTGGTTTTGAAACCTATGCTCATCTTTCATTAGCGACCAAAATGGCGGAAAACCCGCAACAAGTGGTCAATTTCTTGGAAGATCTTGCAAAACGTTCAAAAGA
Source organism: Pseudohaemophilus paraphrohaemolyticus (assembly GCF_003253115.1). Taxonomy (GTDB): domain Bacteria; phylum Pseudomonadota; class Gammaproteobacteria; order Enterobacterales; family Pasteurellaceae; genus Haemophilus_A; species Haemophilus_A paraphrohaemolyticus_A. The sequence goes on from NZ_QEQF01000003.1 coordinate 89,392, forward strand.
GCAAGGCAAAAACGAAATTTGCGAATTGAAAAAATTTGTGAAAGCAAATTACGGTGTGGAAACTCTAGAACCTTGGGATATTGCTTTCTATAGTGAGAAACAAAAACAAGCGTTATATGCTATCAACGACGAAGAACTTCGTCCGTATTTCCCAGAAAATCGCGTACTTTCAGGCTTATTTGAGCTTATGAAACGCATTTTTGGCTTACGTATTGAAGAGAAATTTGGCATTGATACTTGGCACGAAGATGTGCGTTTCTTCCAAATTTATGACGAAAAAGGCGAAGAGCGCGGCTCGTTCTACTTAGACTTATACGCTCGTGAAAATAAACGTGGTGGGGCGTGGATGGATGATTGCATCAACCAAAAACGTTTGGCAGATGGTTCATTACAAAAGCCCGTGGCGTATTTAACCTGTAACTTCAACAAACCTATCGGCGATAAACCTGCGTTGTTCACTCATGATGAAGTGACCACGCTTTTCCACGAATTCGGACACGGTATTCACCATATGCTGACTCAAATTGATGTGGGCGATGTAGCGGGTATCAACGGTGTGCCGTGGGATGCGGTGGAATTGCCAAGCCAATTTTTAGAAAATTGGTGCTGGGAAGAGGAAGCTTTGCAGTTTATTTCAGGGCATTATGAAACGGGCGAACCGTTGCCGAAAGAGAAACTCACGCAGTTACTGAAAGCGAAAAACTTCCAAGCAGCAATGTTTGTGCTTCGTCAGTTAGAATTCGGTTTATTCGACTTCCGCTTACACTTAGCTCAACCGCGTGAAGGCTTGGTGTTAGAGACCTTACAAGCGGTCAAAAAAGATGTTGCTGTTGTAAAAACGCCTGAATGGGTGCGCACTCCGCACAGCTTTAGCCATATTTTCGCAGGCGGTTATGCGGCAGGTTATTACAGCTACTTATGGGCAGAAGTGCTTTCTGCTGATGCATTCTCAAAATTTGAAGAAGAAGGCATTTTCAACCGTCAAACAGGGCAACAATTCTTAGATTGCATCTTAACCCGTGGCGGCTCCGAAGAACCGATGGTGTTATTCGAACGTTTCCGAGGTCGCAAACCAACCCTTGATGCACTGCTAAGACACAAAGGGATTGCGTAATGCTTAAGCGGTCAATTTTTGCAGAATTTTTGCAAAATGAGACCGCTTATTACTTATTATGAAATTAGGATGTTTTCTTGATTATATGATTGAAGATGGTGCCGACTACCGGAATCGAACTGGTGACCTACTGATTACAAGTCAGTTGCTCTACCTACTGAGCTAAGTCGGCTTAGAATGTATAAATTGGGAACGTTGTGATTAAAACGGGAACGAATTATAAGGATTTTAAAATTGCTTTCAAGCCTTTTAGAGTCAAATGATGAAAAAATGACTCTTTTGGTTAAAAAGCAACATCCTCTTAAATATTTTTATAAATCTTCGAACTCTAGTGCATCCTTTTATAAAATAAGAAAAATTTCAGAATAAATAAACATCAAACTGAACAAAAAGAATGCTTTTAATTAAAAAGTTAAAAAATTCTATTTACTCACTATCGAAATTCAATTATTATCTTGCACGTTTTCAACGGAGGAATGGTCGAGTGGTTGAAGGCACCGGTCTTGAAAACCGGCGAGGGTTTACGCCCTCCGTGAGTTCGAATCTCACTTCCTCCGCCATCAAATTTAGAAACCCTGCAACGAATGTTGCAGGGTTTCGTTTTTCTGCATTACAGTAATTTCTCAATTAAATCCAACACAATCGGTAGTTCTGTGATACCTTCACGCTCTAAAAAATGCCCGCCTTTTGGTAATCTAATATAGTCTGCATCGAGAAATTGAGCTAAATGATCGCTGTATTTATGTGGCACGATATGATCGTCCAGTGATGCCACTACAAAAGATTTTTCTAGCTTGTAAGTGGTTAAATTTGCGTAGAAATCGGCAAAAATATCAAGTTCGGGCAGATTCGGTAATTTTTCATAAAAGCCTGAAACAAAAATTGCCCCTTTGATTTTTTGCTGCTGCGTTGAAAGGAAGTTTAGCGTTGCAATGCAACCTAAACTATGTCCAATTAAAATCGTATTTTCATCCAGTGTAATTTTTTCTTGATGGTATTTTAACCATGCTTCAGGTGTCGGACTCTCCGAATTTGGCATCGTTAAACGCTCACATTCGAGCCCTTTTTCTGACAATTTTTGTTCTAACCACGGAAACCAATGTTTGTTGCCGTTTGCCGTATAGCCGTGAGTGATGTAGATCTTGATCATTGTTTTTCCTGTAAAAATTTAAGTAAATTAACGTTATAATAGCAGTTCATTAAAGATTTTCAGCTATGTATTCTAATTTTAGAATAAATAATCAAGTTTATGATTTGACACATTTAAACGCCTCCAATTTTTATATCAAAATTGATGGTGGTGAGTTTTCCGTAACACTTCAATTTGGCAATCATTGCCTTACGGACGAAAAAGAAAATGGATCATTGTTTAGCAGAAGATTAAGAAAGAATGTCAGCTTATGAAGAACGATTTTTTTCTGTTGTGAGGTATGAAGACACAAAAGTTTTGCCCAATCTCTTAAGAAATATGCTAATAGAAAATCGCTCATATTATGTTGTACCTTTTAGACCAAAACGTAGTAATGATGAGTAATATCACTATTTAGATAATGGTTATTATGTGATTTTCTTTTATATTAATAAGATTGATCCAATAAATAAGAGCCTTAATATCTATATAATTTCTGAGTATGATAAAACAACATATTCCAGCAATTTACCAAAGGGTAAAGCATTTAACTTTCGTGGGTGCTTTCAAAGAGAGTAAAGTGAGAGAAAGTCATTTAAGACTTGAAAAATGCAATAATAGATCATACTGTATTGCCACTGATACAGACTGGGATCACGTAAGTGGGATATCAGGTTGAGTGATTAAACCACTTCCTAGTCTGTAAGTAGGATAAAAGCAAATTTGCTATAAAAACAAATGTCTTCAAACTTTTTATAAAAGACAAAACGGCATTAGATAAATTTCCTAGTGCCGTTTTTGTTTTTCTTCTCCGATAGCATAATTCAATCAAGAATGATTAGAAAATAAGTTAATCACCAATACCCCGCTGATAATTAACGCCATTCCAATAATGCTAGGTAAATCGGGTTTTTGCCCGGATACAAACATTGCTACCAATGTAGTAAGCACAATGCCCACGCCAGACCAAACCGAATACACAATCCCAAGCGGTAGCGTTTTGGTGATGATAGAAAGCAGATACAAGGCAATCACAAATGCGCCGATCGCAATCACGGTTGGAAGCGGTTTGGAAAAGCCGTTGCTGGCTTTAATACAATTTGATCCGATCACTTCGATCACAATTGCAAAGCCTAATAAAACCCAAGGGTTCATAAAGGGTTTATAGATTCCTCATAAAATGAGGCTATTCTAGCGAGAAATGAGAGAAAGGTAAATTTGGGAATAGATGAGGGTGAGCAACGCCCACCCAACAAAAGATATTATGGTTGATCGCCTCTCAAAGCTCTAACAAACAACACGTCATTTTCTAATTCGGTGTGGTTAGTTAAATCAGTCGCGAAGGTTTTTAAGCCGTTGTAGAGATTCGTCCAGCTGGTGCAAGCACCTTCTGGTAGCGTGAAATTGTGCGTTAAAGCAGCAATATCTTCCAAGTCGTTGTGTGCTTCCGCGTGTTCGGCTTCCATCACTGAAATTGGCGCAGCTGCCATTGGTCCACGACCAGAGTTGATGAGTGGGAAAAGCACTTGCTCTTCTTTCATCATATGCATCGTGAGGTCGTCATACACTTTTCGGATGACTTCTGCCAAGCCTTTCGGACAAGCGGGGTGATCAGCATGGCGATTTTCCACTTTTTCTGCTAATTCAATTAACACAGGCAATTCTAAGCGGTGTTTTTGGTGGAAATTAGGCAGAATGTAGTCAATGATTTCGCCTAAAGGACGGGTACTAAAAGCAGTAATTTCAAAAGACATAGGTAATCCTCTTAAATAAAAAACAGACAATAACCAACTAAATTACTCAGGATTTTACCCCTATCATCAAGGAATACCATAATCAGAAGTGGGTAGCGAAGTGATTTATATCAAAGATTCGCCAAAATTTTGCTACAATACGCCAATTTATAACCAAAAAGGGCAAAAGATGAAAAAAATTGAGGCAATTATTAAGCCGTTTAAATTGGATGATGTGCGTGAAGCTTTGACTGATGCGGGCATTACAGGGATGACAGTAACGGAAGTAAAAGGTTTTGGCAGACAAAAAGGGCACACCGAGCTGTATCGTGGGGCAGAATATGCGATTGATTTCTTGCCAAAAGTGAAGGTAGAAGTGGTTATTCTGGATGAGCAAGTCGATGAGTGCATTGAGGCGATTATGGATGTGGCTCAAACAGGCAAAATTGGCGATGGCAAAATTTTTGTCTATGAGGTGGAGCGTGCAATCCGTATTCGCACAGGCGAAGAAAATGAAGAGGCACTATAAAGCATGAAGCATAAAACAGGATTAGTTTGGCTCTGGCTGAGTTTAGTCGTTATCTTGGGCGATTTATGGTCAAAATATGTGGTGGTAACGAATTTCCGCCTTTATGAAAGCGTGAATGTATTGCCAATTTTTAACCTGACTTATGCCCGTAATTATGGAGCGGCATTTAGCTTTTTAGCTGATCATGATGGCTGGCAAACCTACTTTTTCTTAGGCTTGGCGGTTGTGATTTCTGCAGCGTTGAGCGTGATGCTTTATCGTAATAAAGAGACACAAGCGGTCAAAAAATGGGAAAATATTGCGTATTCGCTGATTATTGGCGGGGCATTAGGGAATGCGATTGATCGCGCGGTGGATAAGTGTAGCCTGCTTGGTTTTACACCTGATGAACCTTACAATCGCTTAAATGTTTGCCAAGGCTATGTAGTTGATTTTTTTGATTTTTATTGGAATTGGGGCGGCTATCATTTCGCCACTTTTAATGTGGCGGACATTGCGATTTCGGTGGGAGCAGGCTTGTTGGTATTAGCCGCATTTTTTGAAAGCAAGAAGAAAAAGAGTGATTAAATGAGGATTTTATTAGCCAACCCGCGAGGGTTTTGTGCAGGTGTAGATCGAGCAATTTCGATTGTAGAACTTGCCCTTGAAATTCACGGTGCGCCAATTTATGTGCGTCACGAAGTGGTACATAACCGCTTTGTGGTGGACGGCTTGAAAGAGAAAGGGGCAATTTTTGTTGAAGAGTTGGATGAAGTACCTGATGATGCGATTGTGATTTTCTCGGCTCACGGGGTTTCGCAAGCGGTTCGCCAGGAGGCAAAACGTCGAGGCTTGAAAGTGTTTGACGCCACTTGTCCATTGGTAACAAAAGTGCATATGCAGGTGGCTCGTGCGAGCCGTAAAGGCACAAAAGCGATTTTAATCGGGCACGAAGGGCACCCAGAAGTGCTTGGCACAATGGGGCAGTACGATAACGAAGAGGGCGGTATTTACTTAGTGGAATCGGTGGAAGATATTGCGAACTTGCCAGTTTCTAACCAAGATGAGCTGACTTTTATGACGCAAACCACGCTGTCTATTGATGATACAAGCGGTGTGATTGAAGCCTTGAAAGAGAAATACCCAGCGATTCAAGGCCCACGTAAAAACGATATTTGTTATGCGACCACAAATCGCCAGCAAGCGGTTCGAGAGCTAGCGAAACAGTCGCAATTGGTGTTGGTGATTGGTTCCAAAAATTCTTCTAATTCCAACCGTTTGGCGGAACTTGCAAGCCGTATGGGTGTGAAGTCGCAACTGATTGATGGGCCCGAAGATATCGATCCAAGTTGGTTAGAGGGTGTGCAAACTATTGGCATTACCGCAGGGGCTTCTGCACCTGAAGTGTTGGTGCAATCAGTCATTTCACACCTAAAAGAATTAGGCGCAACAGAGGTCGCAAACCTTGAAGGCTTGGAAGAGAATATGTTCTTTGAAGTGCCAAAAGAATTACGCATTAATGAAGTGCAGTAGAGGATAAGGAGTAAAATAGTGGCAGAAATTAACCGCTTTAAACTGGAATGGGCGTGTCGCCGCGGGATGCGTGAATTGGATAAAATGATTATGCCGTTCTACCAAAATCATTTTGACAGCCTCACAGAAGCTGAGCAACAAGCCTTTGCGGAAATGCTCACTTACCCTGATCCAGAGCTTTTTCGCTGGGTAATGCATCAACTTCCAGCACCTACGCAAGCAATTACGGATATAATTGAGTTGATGAGAAGTAAGATTCATCGTTAAAGCGAAATAACCTTAACAACTATTTAGTTATAGCCAAAAAATAGCCAATCGGGTAAAATAGCCCAGACTTTTTAGCGTGGAGCCAGTTTAAACTTAGCTCTACGCTTTTCTTTTCTTACTCTTGATAACCTATTATTTGACACTATGGCAAAATTACATATTACAACTTGGGGCTGTCAGATGAATGAATACGATTCATCTAAAATGGCGGATCTCTTAAATTCAACTCACGGTTTAGAATTGACCGACAAACCTGAAGAAGCGGACGTGTTATTGCTCAACACCTGTTCAATTCGTGAAAAAGCACAAGAAAAAGTATTCTCACAATTAGGTCGTTGGAAAAACTGGAAGAAAGACAAGCCTGATCTCATCATCGGCGTGGGCGGTTGCGTAGCTTCACAAGAAGGCGAGCATATTCGCGAACGTGCACCGTTCGTAGACATCGTGTTCGGGCCGCAAACCTTACACCGCTTGCCAGAAATGATTAACAAAATCCGTGGCGGTGACCGTGCGATTGTGGATATTTCTTTCCCTGAAATCGAAAAATTTGACCGCTTGCCAGAGCCAAAAGCCGAAGGTCCAACCGCATTCGTGTCGATTATGGAAGGCTGTAACAAATACTGCTCATTCTGCGTGGTGCCTTATACCCGTGGCGAAGAAGTTTCTCGCCCTGTGGACGATGTTTTATTCGAAATTGCCCAACTCGCTGAACAAGGCGTGCGTGAGGTGAACTTGCTCGGTCAGAACGTAAACGCTTACCGTGGAGAAACCTTTGACGGCGGCATTTGCTCCTTCGCAGAATTACTCCGCTTGGTGGCAGCGATAGATGGCATCGACCGTGTGCGCTACACCACCAGCCACCCAATTGAATTTACCGATGACATCATCGAGGTTTATCGCGACACGCCAGAGCTAGTGAGCTTCCTGCACTTGCCAATCCAAAGTGGCGCAGACCGTATTTTAACGATGATGAAACGTAACCACACAGCACTCGAATATAAAGCGATTATTCGCAAATTGCGTGAAGTGCGTCCGAACATTCAAATTAGCTCAGACTTCATCGTGGGCTTTCCTGGCGAAACTGCGGAAGATTTCGAGCAAACCATGAAAGTGATCGAGCAAGTAAACTTTGATATGAGCTTTAGCTTCATCTATTCTGCTCGTCCTGGTACGCCCGCGGCGGATATTCCTGATGATGTCAGCGAAGACGAGAAAAAAGAGCGTTTGGCTCGTTTGCAACAACGCATTAACCATCAAGCAATGCAGTTCAGCCGTGCAATGCTTGGTACAGAACAACGCATTTTGGTGGAAGGCCCATCGAAAAAAGACATTATGGAATTAACAGGCAGAACCGAAACCAACCGCGTGGTGAACTTCGTGGGAACACCAGATATGATCGGCAAATTCGTCGATGTGAAAATCACTGATGTTTACACCAACTCTCTGCGTGGCGAAGTAGTTCGCACTGAAGATGAAATGGGCTTACGCGTGGTGGAATCTGCAGCAAGCGTGATTGCCCGCACCCGCAAAGAAGATGAGCTTGGCGTAGGACAATACGTAGTAAATCTTTAACTAAAGTTGACCGCTTACTCTATAGTAAGCGGTCTTTTTTTATAAAAACTGAAATTTAAACCGCTTAGTTTTTAGGCGTATTATACTTCTCTCCATTTAAAAAGACAGAAAAGGAATTAAAAATGAGCCATTCAGTAATTACCGTTATTGGTCAAGATCGTGTTGGGATTGTTTACGATGTTGCAAAGATCTTAGCAGAAAACAACATTAACATTCTCAACATTAGCCAACAGTTGATGGAAAATTATTTCACGATGATTATTCTTGTGGACACTGCACAATGTTCGCTCTCTTCCCCTGAATTAGCAACACTTTTCATTGAACAGAGCAAAGTCTTGCAGTTGGACATTCGCTTGCAAAATGAACAAATTTTCAAAGCAATGCACCGCATTTAGGGGGCAAAATGAGCATTCAATCTAATGAAATTTTAGAAACGATCCGAATGGTATCAGACCAACATTTTGACGTGCGCACCATTACCATCGGAATTGATTTGCACGACTGTATCAGCAGCGATATTGATGAACTGAACCGAAACATCTTCAACAAAATTACCCGTGTGGGCAAAAATTTGGTGGAAACCGCCAAAATTCTCTCTGCCAAATATGGCGTGCCGATTGTGAACCAACGCATTTCTGTTACCCCTATCGCACAAATTGCCGCAGCGACCAAAGCGGATTCTTACGTTTCTATTGCCCAAACTCTAGACCATGCAGCAAAAGCGATTGGCGTTTCTTTTATCGGTGGTTTTTCCGCATTAGTACAAAAAGGAATGTCGCCGTCTGACGAGGTATTGATTCGTTCTATCCCCGAAGCGATGAAAACTACGGACATTGTCTGTAGCTCAATCAATATTGGCTCCACTCGTGCGGGCATCAATATGGATGCAGTAAAACTAGCGGGTGAAATGATTAAGCAGACAGCTGAAATCACCCCTGAAGGCTTTGGCTGTGCCAAAATTGTGGTGTTCTGTAATGCGGTGGAAGATAACCCATTTATGGCAGGCGCATTCCACGGTTCGGGCGAAGCCGATGCAGTAATTAACGTCGGTGTCTCAGGTCCAGGCGTAGTAAAAGAGGCGTTAGAAAATTCTCACGCAACCACACTTACCGAAGTGGCTGAGGTGGTGAAGAAAACGGCCTTTAAAATTACTCGTGTAGGTGAATTAATTGGGCAAGAAGCCTCTAAAATGCTCAATATTCCATTTGGTATTTTGGATCTCTCGCTCGCACCAACTCCAGCAGTAGGCGATTCTGTAGCGCGTATTTTAGAAGCGATGGGCTTAAGTGTATGTGGCACACACGGCACAACAGCCGCCCTTGCGCTATTGAACGATGCCGTGAAAAAAGGCGGAATGATGGCGTCCAGCGCCGTGGGTGGCTTAAGCGGTGCATTTATTCCTGTTTCGGAAGATGAAGGTATGATTGCCGCGGCGGAAAGTGGCGTGCTCACATTAGATAAATTAGAAGCAATGACTGCAGTTTGTTCAGTGGGATTAGATATGATTGCTGTTCCAGGCGACACACCTGCACACACTATTTCTGGCATTATTGCTGATGAAGCCGCAATTGGTATGATCAACAGCAAAACCACTGCAGTACGTATTATTCCTGTCACAGGTAAAACCGTGGGCGAAAGCGTGGAATTTGGTGGCTTACTTGGTTATGCACCGATTATGCCAGTCAAAGAAGGCTCTTGCGAAGTATTCGTCAACCGTGGCGGACACATTCCAGCCCCAGTGCAGTCAATGAAGAACTAATATAGGTCAAATCCTTTACAAACTGTAAACTAAATATTTTTTGTTTAAGGCAAACAAGCGGTCAAATTTGACCGCTTGTTTGCTAATTTGCAACTTATTTTAAATCAAATAACAAAAATTCTACCTCTCTTTGGGTTTGTAGTTCAAGCAAAGTTTCTGCACTCACCGCTAACGCATCACTACCATTTAATTCAACGCCATTGACAGTTAAACTGCCATTGACCACTTGCAACCAATAATTGCGATGAGCCTCTAATTTGATTTCCGCTGTTTGGTTCACTCCATATTGATAACGCCATAATTTCATATCTTGATAGACTTTAAATGACCCATCATCCGCATTTGGCGAAAGAATCAATGTTGCCCCCTCTTTATCGGCAAACTACTTTTGCCCATAGCGAGGAGTAATGCCATATTCATTCGGCATAATCCAGATTTGCAACAAGTGCAACGTTTCCGTTTCAGACGGATTAAATTCCGAATGATACACGCCCGAACCCGCCGACATAATCTGAAATTCGCCTGCATTAAATTCCTTCACATTGCCCATACTGTCTTTGTGAGCAATTTTTCCTTCCAGCACATAAGTGAGAATTTCCATATCTTTATGCGGATGCATTCCAAAGCCCATTGTCGGCTGGACAAAATTTTCGTTAATCACCCGTAAATCGGAAAAATGCATATGATTACGGTCGAAATAATCCGCAAAAGAGAAGCTGTGATAAGCATTTAACCAACCGTGATTTGCATGACCTCGTTCATTTGCACGTCTAATTTTTAACATACTCTATTCCTTACTTTAAGTTAATAATTTGCATTTAAAATGCGTTTGGTTTTGATGGAGTACATTATAAAACGTTTAAAAATAGGATAAAGAGAGATTTTATGAAGAGATTATTTAGTAAAAATGAATAAATAATACCGAAATCAATTTGGAAATCAGTGTTTTCCAAATCTTTATGTTTCTAATAAAAAGCGGTCAAATTCTCTTTCATTTTTGCAAAACAGAACAGAAATTTGACCGCTTGAAATCATTAACTTTGAAGTGCTTGCCTTAACTTGCCTTGATTCTCAGCAAGCATTTTTTCAGCTTGGATTTTATCCACATTGGCTAAAATCATAAGAATGGCGAGTTTGGCATGGTTGCCTGCTTGGAGCAAGGTAGTTTCAGCAGTTTCTTTGGTGCAGTCGGTGGCTTCCATCACGATTTTCACCGCTCTTGCTTTGAGTTTTTTGTTGCTGGCTTGCACGTCTACCATCAAGTTTTGGTAGCATTTACCGATGCGAATCATTGAAGCTGTGGTCAGCATATTCAGTACCAATTTTTGTGCCGTACCCGATTTCATTCGGCTCGAACCTGTGAGAACCTCTGCACCGACGACGGTTTCAATTGCAATATCGGCAATTTGCGACATCGTACACCCCGTGTTGCTGGCAATTGATACCGTAATCGCACCTAATGATTTGGCATATTCCAACGCACCGATCACATAAGGCGTACGCCCGCTAGCTGCGATGCCAACTAAGACATCTTTTTCGCAAAAATCGATCGCTTGTAAATCGGCTTTACCTTGCTCGCAGTCGTCTTCTGCCCCTTCGATGGGGTGGCGTAAAGCTCGCTCACCGCCTGCGATAATTCCCACCACCATTTCAGAAGGAACACCGTAAGTAGGAGGGCATTCAGACGCGTCTAATACGCCTAATCGTCCGCTCGTACCAGCACCAATATAGACAAGTCGTCCGCCGTTTGTGAATACGTGTTCGATTTTTTCGACTGCTTCGGCTATGTGAGGTAAGCATTTTTCTACCGCCTTAGCAACTAACTGATCTTCTTGATTGATAAGTTGCACGATATTGATTGCTGTCATGCAATCGATGTTAAGAGAACGGGGGTTGCGTTGCTCAGTCATCATCTGAGAGAGAGAATTGAGTAGCGTTTGATTCATATTACACTCGTTTCACAACTATACATTTAATTTGGCGTTTATCTTTGTTTCGGCTCATTTTAATCGCAGTGTAACTTGATTACCAACGCACTCAAACCAAATAATACCGCCACAACAGTTTGCTCCATTTTTTTCATCTTGATTTTTGCTGTCAATTTTCGGTTATATTATAGGCTATTTAGCTAAAAGCACAGAATAGAATTTATAGAACAGAATGAAAGAAAAACTGTCTTTTCAGACATCAGACAGTTTTTTCTTTTTTATCTATTAATTATTTTGGAAAAACCACTCCTAAACTGACCGCTTGCGATGCCCCCGTTACGCTTGGCATATTACTTGGCAGGTTTTCCATTCTTTGAAATGCCAACCACGCAAAAGCAGCTGCTTCAACGTAATCAATATCCACACCGTAATCATTGGTTGTGCCAACATGCCAATCGGCTAACAAGGCATTGAAACGCTCCATCAATAGCGGATTCCTCGCCCCACCACCGCACACCAACAGCACTTTATTTGGCTCATTTTCCCACTGCGATAATTCACGAGCAACACTTTGAGCGGTAAATTCCACCAATGTGCGTTGTACATCTTCTACTTTGTAAGCGGTCGATTTTACCGTTAAATTTGCAAATTGCTTTTCTAACCACGCAAGGTTAAACAGTTCACGCCCTGTGCTTTTCGGTGGTGGTAACTGTAAAAATGGTTCGTTCAACATTTCCGCCAAGAGTTCGAAGATCACCTCACCCGTTTTTGCCCATTCAGCATTTTTGTCGTAACGCTTACCGAGATGTTTTTCAATCCAACTATCCATCAGTGCATTACCCACGCTCACATCATAGCCGATGGTTTGTGCATTCGGCTTAAGCACGGAAATATTGCTAATTCCACCAATATTGAGCACCACGGTAAATTGATTCGAACGAGCAAAAATCGCTTCATGAAAAGCAGGCACGAGCGGTGCACCTTGTCCGCCAAACGCCATATCCTTACGGCGAAAATCTGCGATGGTAGTAATCCCCGTTCGGGCGGAAACAATATTCATATCGCCAATTTGCATCGTAAATGGGAAGTTACCTTGCGGAGCGTGCCAAACCGTCTGCCCGTGGCAACCAATCGCTTCAATTTGGCTTGGTTTAAGCTGATTTTTCACCAAAAATTCGTTTACACAATCAGCATATAACACGCCCAAGCAATGGTCGATTTCACCCAATTTTTGTAACGAAGTTTCGCCCGACTTCAATAAAACAGACAAATCCGCTCGCAGCACTTCGAGCATTGGAACAAAATAACTTGCCACTAATTTAGCTCCGTTCTCAAAATCCACTAACGCTAAATCCACGCCGTCTAGGCTCGTGCCCGACATAATGCCTAAATATAATTTCATTTTTTCTCTACATCTTTAAATAAAAATCTTGGGTTAATGCTACAAATGCTGGTGTGTATTGATTTTGTTCATCATACACAATCAGCACTTTTTCCTCTCTCTGCTGATGTTGTAAAGCAAAGGTGATGACCCAACGTTTTGGCTCTTGCCCCATTTTGGTGATGATTTTGCAAATTTCTATGCAAAATAGTCCGCTTGTTAAGCTCCGTTCAAGCAGTATCTCAGCCTCTTGAGTGGGCAAAATCAAGCTGATTTTCCCTGTTTCGGCAAGCCATTTTTTCGCTTGCATTAACCAATCGTAATGGCTTGTTTGAAGGCTGCGGGCAAGATCTCGTTCCACAGTTCGGCTAGCAAGACTGTCACGAAAATAGGGTGGATTAGAGACAATCAGGTCGAACTTTTGTGGAAAATTTACCTCAAAAATATCGCCTTGCTGAATAGTAATGCGGTTCGCCCATGTAGAACATTGGGCATTTTCGACCGCTTGTTGGTAGGCATTTGGCTCTAACTCAAGAGCAGTAATTTGGCAATCTTCAGCGGTTCGCTGCGCAAGCATTATCGCAATCAAGCCTGTACCTGTGCCAAGGTCAAGAATACGCTTGGCATTTTTTGCCTCCGCCATTGCACCAAGTAAAATACCATCAGTATTGACTTTCATCGCACATTTATCATGGGCAAGAAAAAATTGTTTAAATTGAAATCCTGATTTTTTCATTTTTGGGTTATTTTGTCGAAAGATGGGCTATAATCGCATTGTTTTTCGTCTTCGACAACCGAAGACAGGGATTTAAATGAGGACACAATGAAACCATTAAAAAAGATTGCATTAGTAGCAATATTAAGTACTTTTTTGACCGCTTGTATGAGCACGCAACAAATTAACGCAGAGGCTTCGCAAGGTTATATGCAAATGAAGCAGCAAAATGCCAAAGCGATTGATACAAACTCTGTGACGGCTCAACGGATACATAAAATATTTAATAAAATGAAACCTTATGCAGAGCAAGAAAATAAAACAGGCGTGCCATTTCAATGGGAAATTACCGTTTTCCGCACCAATGAGTTAAATGCTTGGGCAATGCCGGGCGGCAAAATGGGCTTCTACACAGGTTTGGTTGAAAAGCTCAATATGAATGATGATGAAATTGCTACTGTAATGGGACACGAAATGGCTCACGCTTTGCAAGAACACGGAAAGTCTTCGCGTAATGTTGGATTGGTCACGGGTATTGTTGGGCAAATGGCGGATATTGCTGTTGCTGCGACAACAGGTGTCGATACAGGTGGTTTATTAAGCGTTGGAACAGATTTAATTGCAAATAAACCTTTCTCTCGTAGTCAAGAAACCGAGGCTGATGAAGTAGGGCTAATGTTGATGGCAAAATCGGGTTATAACCCATCATCAGCTCCCAATGTGTGGGTAAAAATGAGCAAAGCCAGCGGTGGCGGCGGTGGCATTTTCTCGACTCACCCTTCAAATGAAGATCGCCAGAAAAACTTGGAACGTTTAATTCCAGAGGCAATGAAACTTTATAAAGCTACACACTAATCTATTTTTTGATTATGTTGTCATAAAAACGAGAAGAAAACAAAATGAACCAAGATAACCACAAGACCGAAGATATTATCCGCATTTTCGACGAATGTTTTGCCACAGAATACAACACCCGACTAGAAAAAGGCGGCGATTATCCTATCTATTTGCCCGCATTTTTAGAGGAAGATGGCGTGAAATCAACACGTCCATATCACGTGATTTTACTCGCCCACGGCTATTACAGCAGTGCCTTGCACGAAATTTCGCATTGGCTTGTAGCAGGTGAAGCGCGCCGCCAATTAGAAGATTTTGGTTATTGGTATGAACCTGATGGTCGCTCGGCAGAACGCCAACGTGAGTTTGAATCGGTGGAAGTAAAACCTCAAGCGATTGAGTGGGTTTTAGCTACTGCGGCAGGTTTCCGCTATTTTGCCAGTGCGGATAACCTTTCAGGCAATCCTGGCGATAATTCAGCCTTCAAAAAAGCGGTCTATAATCAGGTAAAAGTTTACGCAGAGCGAGGCTATTTACCAAAACGTGCGGAAATACTTCGCAAAGCATTGGCAAAATTCTACGGCACGCCAGATGTGATTGATTTGGGAATGTTTGATCTTGCAAAAATTTAAAAAATTTCATCTATTTCCTCTTGACACAAGTGCTATACTCAAACTGTTCTTAACTTTTTAGGAGGAAATATGAACACAAACAAACCCTTCCCATTGCCAACGGGCTATTTCGGTATCCCACTTGGCTTGGCTGCACTCTCCCTTGCTTGGACACATCTTGTCCATTTTCCACTGACTGAAACAATCAGCAATATTTTAGGTATTAGTGCTATTATTGTATGGCTTCTGTTTATCGGGCTTTACCTGTATAAACTCCGCTATTTTAAACACGAAGTTTTAGAAGAATATCGTTGCCCTGTACGGTTCTCATTTCTGGCATTAATTCCGATTACCACGATGTTGGTCGCAGACATTCTCTATCGTTGGCAACCGCTGTTGGCTGAAGTGATGATCTGGATTGGCACGGTTGGGCAGTTGCTCTTTTCATCCATTCGTATTAGTGAATTGTGGAAAGGCGGTATTTTTGAACAGAAATCTACCCGTCCCCCCTTCTATTTACCTGCGGTAGCGGCAAACTTTACCAGTGCCAGCTCGCTTGCGTTAATTGGCTATCATGACTTGGGCTATTTGTTTTTCGGGGCAGGTTTAATTGCTTGGATTATTTTCGAACCAGTATTGTTGCAACATTTACGCATTTCATCGGTTGAGCCCCCTTTCCGAGCAACAATGGGGATTATCCTCGCGCCCGCTTTTGTTGGAGCATCGGCTTACTTGGCGGTAAATCACGGTGAAATCGACACTTTCGTGAAAATTCTGTGGGGCTATGGCTTCTTACAACTCTTTTTCTTAATTCGCTTACTGCCGTGGATTGCAGAAAAAGGCTTAAACATCGGCTTTTGGGGCTTCTCATTCGGTCTGGCATCTATGGCAAATAGTGCTATTGCATTTTACAACGCCAATGTGCTCACAGGCGTTGCTATTTTCGCCTTTGTATTTGCGAATTTGATGATTTTAGGCTTGATCGGTTTAACGATTTATAAATTAGTCAAAGGGCAGTTTTGGGCGAAATAGTATCAGCTTACAAGCGGTAAAATTTTGACATATAGGACAAAATAGTTGGTAAGAATTAAATTTGATAATCCTTACCAGCTTTTTTATTAAAAAAATCCTGTATAAACAATATCTTATACTTTCTCGTTAAACCACTGTGAGTGCGTAATTTATCCTTAAGTTCCTCAAATAAACCTTCAATCCTATTTGTGGTTTTTTCAATATTTAATTCAGGATATTTTCCTTTTTCATTTGGTATCTCTGAACGTTCATTTAAAAATATATGATGCTTTTTCTTCCATTCATATATTTTTAAATAAAATTCATTCTTAGCACTTGTTTTTAATGTTTTAATAATACTTTTTAATCCTCTTCCTGCATATGATTGATGTTTTTTTCTTAATTCTCTCATTACAATCGCAACAAGATGGAATTGACACATTTGAGTAGGCTTATTAAAAAGATCTTTTAGTAATCTTCTACGCCAATCGCAGGTAATAGATTGAATTACATAGCCTTTTTCTCTTAGATGATAAACCACTTTTGTTGAAAGGATATCAATAAGGACCATTATAAATTTGGGCAGGATCTAATTTAGATTTAAACGTAAATGTTTTATTACAATGAGTGTATTTATAGCGTTGAAGATTATTTTATTTGCTATGCTTCTGAATAGAAGAGTATAAACAAAAAGGACCGTTTTTTTTTGTTCATATTTCAAAAAGGGGGCTTAAAGCCTTACACTATAAGGCTTTAAGCACATTTTTACCAACTATTTTGTCCTATATGCCAAATTTTTTAGCAAATCTTACCGCTTGCTAAATTAAACTAAAGAGCTAAAGTGTCGCTAAAATGATCTGTTCAGGATCGATATGTAACTGAATTGATTCTCCCACTTTTTCTGAAATAGGCTCTTCTATGATGGCACATAATACAGTGTGACCAATTTTCACAAGAACTTCATTTTGTTCAATTGCTATAATCTCCCCTGTAAAATCATTTACACCTATTCGTTTCAAATTCAGCTTAATCCAAGGAGCTTTAATCAGTAACATCACATCTCTGCCAAGCATAAGATCAAGTCGCTTACTACTTTTTTCAGTGATTACAGCACAAATTGGCTCATTTATACCATCAATATTTACATCAACCCAAACTAGTGAATCTTTCTGTTTTAAACCAGATACCTTACCAAAAAGCTGATTTCGTGCACTGGTTTGGAGTGATGATTTTGCCGTTGCAAATAACGCATTATCAAGAGGGATATTTTCTTCATGTAAAATCTCAAAAGCTCTTTTTTGCGTTTGTTGCAATAGATCATAAAGCTGTAATAGGCGATCTGCATAACTCGTTAGTTGTGTTCCGCCACCTTGCTTACCACCTGTACTACGCTCTAACAAAGGCTTAGGGCTGATTTTAGTCATTGCATCAATGTTATCCCAAGCAGTTTTATAGCTTACCCCTGCTAATTTTGCAGCTTGGTTGATAGAACCAATCTGTTTAATTTGGCGCAATAATTCGATACGTCGAGGATCGGCAAATAGTGTGTTGTGTAATTTGATAGTCAGTAGAATTTCGGTATCTATCATTGTTGAGTTTCCAATAACAAAGGTTAGGTATTATAACTTATCTATTGTCTTAATTTTAACCCGATATTAATAATAAAAAACGATTAAATTTCTGAGATATTTTATAAATTATCTTTTAAAATTTAATCGTTTTATATTAATGCTGATTATAGTAAGACTATTTTAAACCTAACTTATGCTCTAAGTAGTGAATATTCGTTCCACCTTGACGGAAGTTTGCATCTTCCATAATTTTTTCGTGGAGTGGAATATTAGTTTTAATGCCTTCGATAATGGTTTCAGAAAGTGCTTGTTCCATACGACGGATCGCAATATCACGATTTTCAGCGAAAGTAATCAATTTACCAATCATTGAATCATAGTGTGGAGGCACTGCATAGCCTGAATAAATGTGTGAATCCCAACGTACACCTAAACCACCTGGCACGTGTAAACGTGTGATTTTACCTGGTGATGGTAAGAAGGTATTTGGATCTTCCGCATTGATACGGCATTCCATTGCATGACCTTTTACTTTGATGTCATCTTGCGTGATAGAAAGCGGCAAACCTGCAGCAACGCGAAGTTGCTCTTTCACTAAATCTACGCCTGTAATCATCTCGGTAACTGGGTGTTCAACCTGTAAACGGGTATTCATTTCGATGAAATAGAATTCGCCATTTTCGAATAAAAATTCGAATGTACCTGCACCGCGGTAGCCGATCTCACGGCACGCATTTGCACAACGCTCGCCAATGAATTTACGTAATTCAGGAGTAATACCTGGTGCGGGAGCTTCTTCAACCACTTTTTGGTGGCGACGTTGCATTGAGCAATCACGCTCTGCAAGATAAACCGCATTGCCGTGCGTATCTGCCATTACTTGAATTTCGATGTGGCGTGGATTTTCAAGGTATTTTTCCATATACACCATATCGTTATTAAATGCCGCCTTCGCTTCTGCTTTGGTCATAGCGATCGATTCTTCCAAATCTTTTTCTTGGTAAACCACGCGCATACCACGACCGCCACCGCCACCAGATGCTTTAATAATCACTGGATAGCCGATACGTTTTGCAATCTCTTTATTTTTCGCAGGATCATTACCGATAGGACCATCGGAACCTGGTACGCAAGGCACACCCGCTTTTTTCATTGCATTGATAGCAGATACTTTGTCGCCCATTAAGCGAATCACATCTGCCGTTGGACCAATAAAGATAAAACCAGAATTTTCAACCTGTTCTGCAAAATCTGCGTTTTCAGATAAGAAACCGTAACCAGGATGGATCGCATCAGCGTCCGTTACTTCTGCGGCCGCAATAATAGCAGGAATATTTAAATAGCTTTTTACAGAAGGTGCTGGACCGATACATACGGTTTCATCCGCTAATAATACGTGTTTAAGCTCTCGGTCTGCTGTTGAGTGAACGGCAACGGTTTTAATGCCTAACTCTTTACACGCACGTAAAACGCGTAAAGCAATTTCGCCGCGGTTGGCAATGACAACTTTTTTTAACATTGCTTATTCCTTTTGGGTAATGAAAATGCCCCTCTTGAGAAGGGATTAAATTATTCGATAATTACTAATTTTTGGTCGAATTCAACCGCTTCACCGTCATTGACAAGGATTGCTTTTACAACACCTGCTTTATCAGATTCAATACGGTTCATCATTTTCATTGCTTCAACGATACAAAGTGCATCGCCAACTTTTACTTGTTGCCCTACTTCGATAAATGGTTTCGCTTCTGGACTTGGGCTACGATAGAAAGTCCCAACCATCGGAGAAAGTACTGCGTGACCTGAAACTTCAGAAGAAACTGGAGCGTCTTGAGCTGGAGCAGAAGTTGTTGGTGCAGCCGCAGGTGCAGAAACTGGGACTTGTTGAGGTGCTGCCACATATTGTACTGCTGCTGGGGCAACAGCTGGTGCTGCACGGCTAATACGTACTGTACCTTCTTCTTCAGAAACCTCTAATTCGGTAATGCCTGATTCTTCTACTAATTCGATTAATTTCTTGATTTTGCGAATATCCATAGTGAAATTCCATTAGGTTAAATAAAATTGACCGCTTATTTTGATCTTCAAGAAGAATGAACAAACGGATAAAAAGACGTGCGTAGATTACATGATTTTCGTGAATTTTGCGACTAAAATCTGTGAAATTTAGTGAAAATGTCAGGAACTTAGACCACTTGGAGAGGAAATAAAAACACAAAAAGGCGTACCTTTCGATACGCCTTTTCTTGTGAAGCTTTGACTAAACCATCAATTATTTGATGATTTTAGCAACAACGCCCGCACCTACTGTACGGCCACCTTCACGAATCGCGAAACGTAAACCTTCATCCATCGCGATTGGGTGAATTAATGATACTGTCATTTTGATGTTATCGCCTGGCATTACCATTTCTACGCCTTCTGGTAACTCAATAGTACCAGTTACGTCAGTTGTACGGAAGTAGAATTGTGGACGGTAACCTTTGAAGAATGGAGTGTGACGACCACCTTCTTCTTTTGATAATACGTACACTTCTGATTCGAAGTCTGTGTGTGGTGTAATTGTACCTGGTTTCGCTAATACTTGACCACGTTCGATTTCTTCACGTTTTGTACCACGTAATAATGCACCAACGTTTTCACCCGCACGACCTTCGTCTAATAATTTACGGAACATTTCCACGCCAGTTACTGTTGTTTTCGTAGTGTCTTTGATACCTACGATTTCAACTTCTTCACCCGCTTTGATGATACCACGCTCAACACGACCTGTTACTACTGTACCACGACCTGAGATTGAGAATACGTCTTCGATTGGTAATAAGAATGGTTTATCAATCGCACGCTCTGGCTCTGGGATATAAGTATCTAAGTGGTTTGCTAATTCAAGAATTTTTTCTTCCCACTCTGCTACGCCGTTTAACGCTTGTAACGCTGAACCACGTACTACTGGTGTGTCATCACCTGGGAAGTCGTATTGTGAAAGAAGTTCACGAACTTCCATCTCAACTAATTCTAATAATTCTTCATCGTCAACCATATCGCATTTGTTTAAGAATACGATGATGTATGGAACACCTACTTGGCGACCTAATAAGATGTGCTCACGAGTTTGTGGCATTGGACCATCTGTTGCTGCTACTACTAAGATAGCGCCGTCCATTTGTGCCGCACCAGTGATCATGTTTTTAACGTAGTCCGCGTGTCCTGGACAGTCAACGTGTGCGTAGTGACGAGTTGCTGTATCATACTCAACGTGTGAAGTGTTGATGGTGATACCACGCGCTTTTTCTTCTGGCGCGTTATCGATTTGGTCGAATGCACGAGCTGCACCACCGAAATGTTTTGATAATACAGTTGTGATTGCAGCTGTTAAAGTTGTTTTACCATGGTCAACGTGACCGATTGTACCCACGTTTACATGGGGTTTTGTACGTTCAAATTTTTCTTTAGACACTTTGATAGTTTCCTAAAATATGAGCCATAACCTTATGCTATGGCTCGGGTTGAAATAACGATTTATCTAATTATTTAGATTTACGTGCTTCAATGATTGCATCAGCAACGTTTTTCGGAGCTTCAGCATATTTTAATGGTTCCATTGAGTATGATGCACGACCTTGAGTTTGTGAACGAAGGTCTGTTGCATAACCAAACATTTCTGATAATGGAACTTCAGCATTGATCTTAACAACGAATTCTGTTGCTTCTTGACCATTTACCATTGCACGACGACGGCTTAAGTCACCGATTACATCACCCACGTAGTCTGGTGGAGTTTCCACTTCAACTTTCATAATTGGCTCAAGTAATACAGGGTTTGCTTTTGCAAACGCTGCTTTAAATGCTAATGACGCTGCAAGTTTAAACGCTAGCTCAGATGAGTCCACATCGTGGTATGAACCGAAGTGTAAACGTACACCAATATCTTCTACTGGGTAACCCGCTAATGGACCAGATTTAAGTTGCTCTTGGATACCTTTGTCAACTGCAGGGATGTATTCACCAGGGATTACACCACCTTTGATTTCGTTCACGAATTCGTAACCAGGACCTTCTGGATCTAATGGGTATAAGTCGATCACAACGTGACCATATTGACCGCGACCACCAGATTGTTTTGCGTGTTTACCTTCCACATCGTTAACACGAGTACGGATAGTTTCACGGTAAGATACTTGTGGTTTACCGATATTTGCTTCCACTTTGAACTCACGTTTCATACGGTCAACAATGATGTCTAAGTGTAACTCACCCATACCAGAGATGATGGTTTCGCCAGATTCTTCATCAGTGTGAACACGGAATGAAGGGTCTTCTTGTGCTAAACGACCTAATGCTAAGCCCATTTTTTCTTGGTCAGCTTTAGTTTTTGGTTCTACCGCAACAGAGATTACTGGTTCTGGGAATTCCATACGCTCAAGAATGATTGGTGCGTCTAATGCACATAATGTATCACCTGTACCAACATCTTTTAAGCCGATTGCTGCAGCGATGTCACCCGCACGAACTTCTTTGATCTCTTCACGTTTGTTAGCGTGCATCTGTACGATACGACCGAAACGTTCACGTTTTTGTTTTACAGAGTTGTAAACTGTGTCACCAGAGTTAATTACACCTGAGTACACACGGAAGAATGTTAAGTTACCTACGAATGGGTCAGTTGCAATTTTAAATGCTAATGATGCAAATGGTTCATCATCACTTGCGTGACGCTCACCTTCAGTTTCGTCTTCGTTGATACCTTTAATTGCTGGGATATCAGTTGGTGCTGGTAAGTAGTCGATTACCGCATCAAGCATTGCTTGAACACCTTTGTTTTTGAATGCAGAACCACAGCAAACTGGAATTACTTCACCCGCTAATACACGTTGACGTAACGCAGTTTTGATTTCTTCTTCAGTTAATTCTTCACCAGAGAAGAATTTATCCATTAACTCTTCAGATGCTTCAGCTGCTGCTTCAACAAGGTTGTTACGCCATTCTTCACACGCTTCTAACATATCCGCTGGGATATCTTCGTATGTGAATGTCATACCTTGGTCAGCTTCGTTCCAGTTGATTGCTTTCATTTTGATTAAGTCAACCACACCTTTGAAGTTTTCTTCTGAACCAATTGGAAGTTGAAGAGGAACTGAGTTACCACCTAAACGCGTTTTGATTTGCTCAACAACACGTAGGAAGTTTGCACCTGTACGGTCCATTTTGTTTACGAACGCAATACGTGGTACAGAATATTTATTCGCTTGACGCCATACTGTTTCTGATTGAGGTTGAACACCACCTACCGCACAGTAAACCATTACCGCACCATCAAGAACACGCATTGAACGTTCTACTTCGATAGTGAAGTCAACGTGTCCTGGAGTATCAATAACGTTGATACGGTGTTGTGGATATTGTTGTGACATACCAGACCAGAATGCTGTTGTTGCAGCAGAAGTGATGGTAATACCACGTTCTTGTTCTTGCTCCATCCAGTCCATGGTTGCAGCACCATCGTGAACTTCACCGATTTTGTGACTTACACCTGTATAGAATAGAATACGCTCAGAGGTAGTTGTTTTACCTGCATCGATATGAGCACTAATACCAATATTACGGTAGCGCTCAATAGGAGTTTGACGAGCCATTTTGATTTATTACCTTGTTTGGATTTAAATTAAAATTCTTAATAAGGGGAAGGCTTCATCTAAGAAATTTGAGATGAAGCCTAATAGTTTCGTTTTAAAGCAACGATTACCAACGGAAGTGTGCAAACGCTTTGTTTGCTTCAGCCATACGGTGAACATCTTCACGTTTTTTCACTGCTGAACCTTTGTTATCAGCTGCATCAGTTAATTCGTTTGCTAAACGTAATGCCATTGATTTATCACCACGTTTACGAGCTGCTTCGATAACCCAACGCATTGCTAATGCATTACGACGAGTTGGACGAACTTCAACTGGTACTTGGTAAGTTGAACCACCTACACGGCGTGATTTAACTTCAACAGTTGGACGTACGTTTTCAAGTGCAGCATCGAAAGCTTCTAAAGCATCTTTACCTGTACGTTGTGCAAGAGTTTCTAAAGCACCGTAAACGATAGCTTCAGCTGTAGATTTTTTACCATCAACCATTAAAACGTTGATAAATTTTGCAAGTAATTCAGAACCGAACTTTGGATCTGGAAGAATTTTGCGAGGTTCAATACGACGACGACGTGGCATTGTAAATACTCCGTTTATATATATTCAGGATATTCCAAAACTCATCTATTGTAGCTAAACATTGGTTTAGCACGATTGACTGGAGTTTATGGTATAAATTTAAAAATTTAGACGTTTGGCCTTACTTAACGGAGATCCATTAAGCTTTAGGACGTTTAACGCCGTATTTAGAACGACCTTGTTTACGGTCTTTAACGCCAGCACAGTCTAATGCACCGCGTACAGTGTGGTAACGCACACCTGGTAAGTCTTTAACACGACCACCACGAATTAACACAACACTGTGTTCTTGAAGGTTGTGACCTTCACCACCGATGTATGAAGTTACTTCAAAACCGTTAGTTAAACGAATACGGCAAACTTTACGTAATGCAGAGTTTGGTTTTTTAGGTGTAGTAGTGTATACACGAGTACACACGCCACGTTTCTGCGGGCAAGCCTCTAATGCAGGAACGTTGCTTTTTACAACCTTTTTCACACGCGGTTTGCGTACTAATTGGTTGATAGTTGCCATTTAAAAGCTCCAGTTAAAATTATTAAAAATAAAATTAAAAAATCCTTCCCCTATGGAAAGGACGGTAAATTTTAGTGCGTTGCTGGCTAAATGTCAAGCATTGTAAGAAGTCTACGAGCGGTCTATTTTTCTGGTTGTTTTGCATTTTCTAACAGGGCAATCACTTTCTTTAATGCTTCAATTTCGCTTTCTTTTGCACTCAGTAGCTGCTTTAATTTCTCATTTTCAAGCGAAAGTTTTTCGTTTGTACCGAAATAGTTGTTGTAATTGGAATGGTTGTCAACATTCGTAAATAATACAAATCGTTCGTTATCATCTAATAGCTGAGCCACGTTCACATTAAAAACCTGAGCAATTTGTTTTAATTTTTCTACGCTCACATTAGTTTGCCCACGTTCAATCTTCGCATAACCTGTCGTGGACATACCTAATTTCTCCGCCACTTCTTCCTGTGTCCATTGGTTCATTTCACGCATAATTTTGATCTTTTCTGATGATTCCATAATCTACCCTATTAGTCATTTTTTAGCTCTCCGAGCGTATCAAATTGCTCTTTGAGTAACTGGATTAAATTTGTACTAAATATAACATAGCAAACCTCTACAGACTAACTTTAATGGGGAAATTTTCCATGAAAAAACTATATGCGGTTATCACGTCTATTGCATTACTTTCGGCTTGTAGTGTAACTCAAGAAGGAAGCTCCAAATTAAGGGAGCAAAGCCTAAACTCAATTGAGAATAAAATTTTAGCTAATGTAACAACCAAAAATGAAGTCCGTGAGTTTATGGGAGAACCAACGAAAATCACTCAACAGCAAGGCGACTTAAGTGAAATTTGGTTTTATGAATCTTACGAAAAACACACTAATTATACTCCTTTAGCGATGTTCCCGATCACGTTGCCATTAAGTATTGTTTTTGGACATAACTTTATGGATCCAATAGTAGAAAAGAAAAATGAAAAACAACTAAGAGTAAAAGTTGATACTGGGACAAACAAAGTAACTAACGTATCTACTGCTGTTACTCAAAAAGAGTGGTATTAAATTTACACTAGATATAAATATAACATACTTAACTAAATTAGCAGGAGCAACATAATGAGAATCTCTAAATTAATTATTTTAGCAAGCATTTGCACAACTTTAGCGGGCTGTGCAAATATGCAGCCAATGCCAACAAAACCCATCGATAGATGGTTCAAAGATGGCGTAAGTACTGATATAGCAAAAAGTAAATATGCAAAATGTACCTATGATGTTGGCATGAATAAAGTTGAAGTCACGGAAAAAGACACGCTTATCACCAGTTGCATGGCTGCTGATGGTTATCGTTATGGCGTTCCTAAAAAAGAACTTCAAGAATGGGAAGATAAAGTAGAATCATTACGTAAACAAGGGTATATTCTTTACTAATTCCTCATATACAACAAAGCTCTAGGAAAATACCTAGAGCTTTATTAAAAAAATTCATACTTATACTAAACTACAACTCATTCTCCAACGCCTGCAAAACCCGATACGGCAAAATGCTTTCCATACCATTGCCCGTTAAATAATGCTGATTTTTGCCGTAAGCCCCAATCAATTTCGGATCGGTGGCTCCGTATAAAATCACGTTTGGTTTATCCAATGCAGCAGTTAAATGGCTTAAGCCTGTATCAACCGACACTACCACTTTTGCATTGGCGATTTCTTGAGCCAACTCTGCCAGCGTTAATTTAGGCAAGACTACTACATCAGCCGAGACTTTCGCTAACCGCTCAGCACGTGCCTTTTCTTCCGCATTTCCCCAAGGCAGATGCACGCTCAAGCCTTGCATCGTCACTGAACGGATTAACTCTTCCCAATACGCCTCTTTCCAATGCTTATCCACCCGAGTGGTGGCGTGAATTGCCACCATATAAGCGGTGGGATTTTCGCTATGTTTTGCAAAATGCGGAGCGATGCCATAATCGCCAATAGTTTGCGGTAATACATAACCTAAGGCTTCAGCAAAGAGTTTGCGAATACGCTCCACGGCGTGCTGTTGATACGCAATCGAAAAGGTTTTGTCGTAAAACCAGCTGCTCAACCCTTCACGTGCGGAATGTTTATCATAGCCATATTTCGTGCCTTTAGCTTGCTTGGTTACAAGCACTGCACTTTTAATCAAGCCTTGGGCATCAATCACGGCATCATATTCTTCTGTTCGAAGCACTTTCAGATAGGCTTGCCATTCTTGCCACGTTTGGCGATTCAGCAAATTTTTTCGCCAACGACGAATTGCCACGGGAATCACCCGATTAACTGCCGAATGCCAGCGGGGAATTTCCGCAAATACCTCTTCCACCACCCAATCAAATTGAATATTCGGAATCGCTTTCTGGGCATCGGTTAAGGCGGGCAAGGTGTGAATCACATCTCCCATTGAGGAGGTTTTAACGATAAGGACTTTCATATTTATATAGATTAGCAAGCGGTCAAAAATCGCAAAACTTTTGCAAAATTAGACCGCTAGTCTCACTATTTTTTATTATCTAAAAGCATATTGGCAATTGTTGCACCACCAGGTACGATGGAGCCCGCAACCTCTGAAACCACATCTTTTAAGAGTGATTTCATTTTCTCCTGATTCGCCTTTTGGCTAAACCAAGAAGTACCGTTATCAATCACTTTTCCTGTTAAACCATCGACTTCAATAATTGCAGTTCTGTTATCTTTTTTATGATGATACTCGAAAGCAAACACAGGACGGAAGTAAATTTCTAAGCATTCAATCACCGTTTTTTCATCTAAAGTTGGGGCATTGATAATCGTTGTTTCTAACAACTTCTGACGAGCACGTTGCATTAACCCAGATTGCAGTAAGCTAGGCTCAATTACTTCTGACTCTAAAGGTTTACTTCTATATTTCGGCTCTTTCAGATATGCTTGAAGTAAAGACTCATGAACATGTGAACGCTCCATACCGTCAATTACACTAGAAAAAATGATATCTCGCTGGCAAATTTCCTTAACATTAAACGAGATATAACTGGTTTGAATGTTCATATTCTGCGGAGTATTTACTTTAATTTCTTCGCTTGCATCTTCAATCAGCACAGATTTCGCATCTGGATTTTCAACATTTGTGCGATAGTTTTGCACCAATTCATAATTGATAATACGCTTCACTTCAATTTTCCAGAAAGGTTCTAATCGACGTTCAGAACGAATAAGTTCAATATCTTCATCTTTATTTAAAAGTTTAGAACTTTTTACAGCTAATGATTTAAGTGGTGCGACTTTCGCCAAGCCTGATAATGTACTTGAGAATGCACTATTTTTATGCTGTTCTGCCGCATCTTTGGCTAAATGCTCTGGATAGAAGTCCTCAAATTCATAAGCAGGCACTTCAACGTGTTCTAGACTTAATACTTCGTTCATTATGTTCTCCCAAAAGATAAACGTTGCAAATTATCGGTAAGCTCCAATCGCTTGGTATCTACAGATTAAGTTTTTGTAATAACTTTTCCATCACCATCTCAGGCTGAATATCAATCAAACTCTGATGATAGCCATCTGCCGCATCACCTTTGCGGATTTTAATTAAGCCTCCTTCAATCAGGCGAATCACTTCCGCATTCGATGACAGCGGCGGGGTGTAAGCGGGGCTGGTTGGTCCATATAACGCGAACAATGGCTTGTTCAAGGCGGCGGCAATGTGCATTAAGCCGCTGTCGTTGCTGACCACCGCAGCACAATCAGCAATTAAATCCACTGCTTGATTGAGATCAGTTAGACCCGCCAAATTCAAGCAATAAGGTTGTAAGTTTTCAGGCAAACTTTGGCGAATTTGCTCGCCCACTTTTTGGTCCTTTTTCGAGCCAAACAGACGAACTGAATAACCTTTTTCAATCAGCATTTCCGCCAATTTTGCATAGTGATAATGTGGCCAACGTTTTGCAGGTCCAAACTCTGCTCCTGGGCAAAAACCAATCTCAGGGCGATTTTCCGCTTGGTTTAGCAGCTGTGAGAATTTTGCTTTTGTTGCCTCAATTTCGACCGCTTGTGTTTGCAAATAAGGATAAAACAACGGTAAATTCTGCGCCATTGGCACTTGCCCCTTTTCAAAGGCTAACGCTACATAGCGTTGTACCATCATAGGGTAGTCATTTTTATTGGCACGCAAATCATTCAGCAGGAAATAGCGGCTTTCTCCCTTCCAGCCTCGACGCACGGGAATTTTGGCAAACAACGGAATAAAGGCAGATTTCAGCGAATTAGGCAACACAATCGCCATATCATATTGATTACGAAGGGATTTTCCCAGTTGGAAACGTTCGCCTAAACGAAAAGCACCATGTCCAATCGGCATAGAAATCGCTTTACGTACTTCTGGCATTCTTGCCAACAATGGACGACACCAATCAGGTGCCATTACATCAATTTGGCAATCTGGATATTGCACCTTGAGTTGCTGATAAAGGGCGTGCGACATCATCATATCGCCCACCCACGAAGGGCCAATCACTAAAATATTCATTTTTTCTCTTAAATTTAACCGCTTGTTTAATGCTTAACGTTGCTTAATGCACTCTTTCGCAAGGACTTTTTTGTTATTATCATAGAGCTCCGCTACCCCAGAACGCATTTCCCACCATACCCAACGAATATTGCTATATTTCTTGCCGTTTTTTGTGACTGTTGGTGAAAGTGTATGGGTCGCGTCCATAAAGGTAACGCTAATACTGTTCTTTTTACCTTTAGTTTTCAATATGCGAACTTCTTTATCATCTTGACACAAATAAAGGTTCATCGCTTGGCTTTTAACCACACTACGTTGAGCAATTTCTTTAACTTGCTCCGCATTGTCACTATTCGTTTGCTGAACTTGCTGCACCTGCTCAACAGGCGAAACAGCAACTTTTGTGCAACCCGAAATTAACAATAATGTCGATACCAATAGGCTAATATTAAGCTTTAAAGACATATTTTTCCCTTTTATAACAAAAGAGCAACGTGTTGGCGTTGCTCTTTAACATTATTATTTAAAGCGATAAGTGCCATCTGCTTGGCGAGTAAATTTACCGCCTGAACCGATAGTCATTTCTACTACACGGTTATTTTTATCTAAACGCACGGTTACCTTTTCATTTACTTTTAGACTGCTCACTTTGTTATTCACTTTGCTCATTGCGTTCACATCAGAAATATTGAGCTGATTATCACGGAATACTTGCATTAATGAAACGCCTTTAGGCACGCTTAATATTTTGCTTGATGTAACCACATTTTGGCTTTTTGCAGCTTCTGTTTTTGCTGCTAATGAAGGAGCTGGTGTGGCTTTCTCTACAACTGGCTTACCCGTTTCAACATTTTTTACTAAACGATCTAACTGAGCATTTTGTGATTTCTTAGTATCAAACTCTGCTTTCGTTACCGCCTTAACCTTTGGTTGAGCATTCACTTGTTTATTATTTGCATGATGAGATGCTTTTAATTTCTCAACTTTTGGTTGAACAACTTGAGCTGTTGGTGTTTCAGGTTGATATACTACACCGCCTTGAGTCGCAGGTTTTTCAGTGACAACCATCATTGGTTGAGACTGACTTGCTTGCAATGTTGATTGTGGTTGAGCAAGTTCATTTGCCACAGGTTGAACAGGCTGCGGCTCTGCTATTTTCTCTACTGGAGAAACGACTTGTTGAGCTGGCTGCTGTGTTTGTTGTTCCAACTGAGCTTGTTGCTGATTTTGTTGTTGAGCTAAAGCTTCTTGCTGTGCTTGAGCTTGTGCTTTTGCCTCAGCCTCTTGACGTTGAGCTTCTGCCTCATCTACAGGGCGGAATTCAATAGGTAAACTACCACTCTGTTGAGATTGTAATTCTTCAACAGTCTCTGGTGTACTTGGTTTTAGCCAGAAGAAAACTGCCCCTAAAACTGCAGCCAATAAAGCAACAATACCTAAACGGCGATGTTTTGATGACTTCTCTTTCACAGAATTTTCTGATATTACTTTTTCTGTTGAAGCGGTTGGGATAACGCGCTCTGCCGCATTAATTGCAACTTTTGCTGTTTCTTTTGCAACAGACTTAACTTCTTCAGTTTTTTCTTCGATTTGTTCGTTTGCCGTTTGACTAGCCTGAGCAGTTTTGATTTCTACATTTTTATCTTCTGTAGTAAATGCTAAGCCTGCTGGTTTTACTGCTTCTCCGCCATCCATTTTAGGTAATTCTGATTTTACAGAGCTTGATGGTTTAATGACAGGTGTAAATGTATGCCCTGGCGATTGCGTTGTATGTAATGAAGGTGCGATGCTTTTAGTGTTATTTTCCCCAAAAGTTGGTTCTTTGCGTTCGTTCTGATTCATATCAAATTCCATAAATTAAAAATAAAAATTTTTGCTATTTTAAAGGATTTCTAGCTTATCAGCACGATTTTTCAAAAAATTTTCACTTTTCTTTTCATTTAATCAAGCAATTCGCTCTATTTTGCAAATTTCTCGCAAAAATCAACCGCTTTACTCTATTTTTTCGAGCATGCTCGAAAAATTCATTTTTACTCGTTGCAGGCTTTTTCAACCCTCTGTATCTTTCGCTTCGGTTCATTTTTCTGACCATTTTATCTACAAGAGGACTTTATGAAAAAAATCAACACTTTTGCAACATCTCTTATGATTGGCTTATTCTCAACTGCAATATTTGCCAATGAAGTCACAACACAGCCAACAGCACAACCTGCTCAAACCACCGTTGTAACCGCACCTGCAGCCTCTACAGCACCTGTTAGTATTCAACAAGTTGCTGTCGATCCGAATGCCGTCAACATTAACACCGCATCAGCAGCAGAAATTCAAGACAAACTGGTTGGCATCGGTGCGAAAAAAGCCCAAGCTATTGTTGACTACCGCACAAAAAACGGTGCTTTCCTAAGCATTGAGCAATTAAAAGAAGTTTCAGGCATTGGTGCAGCGACACTTGAGAAAAACCGCTCACGTATCGTTTTATAAGCATTTCTCGGATTTGTTGAACCGAGCAGAATTGGGTGTGTCTATGAGGATTGAAGAGGGCTCAACTCACGTTCGGTTCAACAACCTTTTACATATTTGGTCTCAACCGCTTTTCTGTTATAATCGCCCACTTTCAAAACAACAGAAAGGATAATGTTATGGCACTTAAAGCCTATCCAACCCCAACTTACTGGCAACGTGTAAAAATTGCCTGTCACTATCTTTTACCTCAACTCTCAATTACCCACGTAGCAGGCTGGCTGGCTGAACAAAAATGGGGATCAGTGACTCATTTGATCATCAAACTCTTTGCCAAACAATATCACGTAAATTTAAGTGAAGCGGAAAAAACAGCACCTTCAGATTACATCACCTTTAACGAGTTTTTTATCCGCCCATTAAAAGCAGGGGCTCGCCCTATCGTAGAGGGCGAAAATACCATCGCTTTACCTGCGGATGGCCGTGTAAGTGAATATGGTTGCATCGTAGAAAATCAACTTATTCAAGCAAAAGGACATTTCTTCACGCTTGAAACCCTGCTTGCGAGAGATCTGGAAATGGCAGAAAAATTTAAAAATGGCAATTTTATTACCACTTATTTATCGCCAAGCGATTACCACCGGGTGCATATGCCATGTGATGCTGTGCTCAAAAAAATGATTTACGTGCCAGGTGAGTTATTCTCTGTAAATCCATTTTTAGCAGAACACGTGCCAAATTTATTTGCTCGCAATGAACGTGTGATTTGTGAATTTGAAACCGCATTTGGCCCAATGGTACAGATTCTAGTCGGTGCAACTGTCACAGCAAGTATGAGCACCGTTTGGGCAGGCATTATTAACCCTCCTCGTCCAAATGAAGTGGTGGAATATCACTATGAAACCGAAGGCGAAAAAGCCATCAGCTTGAAAAAAGGCGAAGAAATGGGCGCATTCCGCTTAGGTTCAACCGTGATCAATCTTTTTCCTCAAAATATGATGACTTTTGCGGAAGGAATCCAAACTGGCAGCAAAACCAGAATGGGCGAATTATTAGGAAATTTTAATAAATAGATATTAAAGGGCGTGTTAATCTAATTAAACACGCCCTTAAAATTATCTCAACTGAAACAATAAAAACTCCATTTCACTGGCTGCTTACAATTCAAACATTACTTTCATTTATTTTGCGATCTTGCTCGAAAATTTGGCAATTGCCTTTTGCCTCTTTGCCTTATCTTTTTTATTCTCTCAACGATTTAATCAGTAGAGGATAATATGGATAAAACATTAATGCCACGCGAGAAATTGTTGCAACAAGGCGTGGAAGCATTGAGCGATCAAGAGTTATTGGCAATTTTCTTACGTACGGGGATTCGTGGCATTCCCGTAATGCAACTTTCGGAAAATGTACTCAAAACCTTTGGCAGTTTACGCGGATTATTAACCGCTTCGGTCGAAGATTTCTGTAAAGTCAAAGGCTTAGGAAAAACACAATATATTCAACTACAAGCCACAAAAGAGATGACCAAGCGTTATCTTTCACAACAGATGGAGGCAAACGAAACCATCAGTGAGCCATATATGGCGATTATGTATTTCCAATCGGAGCTTGAGCATTGGGAGCGTGAAGTGTTTATGGTGATCTTTTTAGATAATCAAAACCGGTTGATTCGCACCGAAAAAATGTTTTTTGGCACGATAAATCAAGCCAGTGTGCATCCACGAGAAGTGATAAAAGCAGCGCTAAAATGCAATGCAGCAGCGATTATCATCGCGCATAACCATCCTTCAGGCGAGTGCACACCAAGCGATGCCGACCGCCATCTAACCAGACGTATTGAACTGGCGTGCGATTTGGTCGATATTCGATTTGTCGATCATATTATCGTGGGAAAAGGAGATTACTTCTCTTTTGAAGAAGAAAAACTCCAAATTTCATAAGAAAATTATTCGGCTTATGGCGTACAGATTTCTGCTCAACGAATTGGAGCTAATTGAACCTACACTTTATTTAGATCAAGCGGTCGGTTCTGCCCAAGATTTTGCGAAAGTGTTAAAATCTTACATTTATGATATAAATCAAGGTAAATAGATGAAGGTTGTGGATAATTGATATCATCTATTTTCTTTCGTAGGGGTATGTTGTACCCGCCCCCAACTCAGTTGTGACGATATTTTATTATTTCGAGTGATTTCTCTATGAAAATGCGATTTTCTTCCCTATTTTCCTCGCTCATTTTGAGCTTTTCATTTGCAATATTTTCCCAAAATTCAACCGCTTTCCCTTCTTCTTACACGCCAGAAAGTCTGCCGTTGTATGCAGATGAAGCCCTTTCCAACCCCATTGGCGAATTAGAAGCAGGCGTGCCAGTAAAACTGGTGCAAACCACGCAAAATGCTGATCAACTTGAGCTGGAAATGTGGCGAAAAACCAAAGGGTTTGGGCGAATTTGGTATAACCAATTTGCCAAACATATTACCGATGCAGTGTTTGATAAAACCTTCACGCAAAACGCTGCCAATTTTGAGGTGTTAGAGAACAAAGAAGATCCACTCACAGGCTTAGTTTGGCAGAAAGTCAAAACAAAAGTTTGGGTGAAAAAATCGGAAC
Organism: Pseudohaemophilus paraphrohaemolyticus; assembly: GCF_003253115.1. Taxonomy (GTDB): domain Bacteria; phylum Pseudomonadota; class Gammaproteobacteria; order Enterobacterales; family Pasteurellaceae; genus Haemophilus_A; species Haemophilus_A paraphrohaemolyticus_A. Next base: position 123,348 of record NZ_QEQF01000003.1, read on the forward strand.
TTAGCCAAAATCTCACCGCATTCTGGGCGAATGCAGAAAGCACTTTCAAAACTGAATGCAGCGTTTGCCACAAACAGCGCGATCCGAAAATGCACGATGCGAATGAGTGGGTAGCGGTCTTTAATGGCATGGTCGGCTTTACCGATATGGACAAACCGCAACAAAAACAAGTGCTTCGTTATTTACAATTACACGCCGCTGATGCGTCAAAATAGGAATTTGTATGTCTTCTCTTGAATTTTCACGTCGCCAATTTTTACAAAAAATGTCGCTGATGACGGCAAGCCTTGCAATGCCATCATTCCTTGTTCCGCGTGAGGTAAAAGCAAACGGAACAAAAACGCCTGATGAATGGAAAATGACTGGCTGCCAATGGGGTGCAGTGCGTGCCAAAGTGATCAATGGCAAATTGGCTGAAATCAAACCTTTTGAATTTGACAAACACCCAACCGAAATGATCCAAGGCATCAAAGGTATTTTATATGGCGAATCTCGCGTGCGTTATCCGATGGTGAGATTAGATTGGCTCAAAAATCGTGAAAAAAGCGACCGCTTGCAACGGGGCGACAACCGCTTTGTTCGCGTCAGTTGGGATGAAGCACTCGATCTTTTCTATCAAGAACTGGAACGCATCCAGCAAAATTACGGCCCTTGGGCACTTCACACTGCCAATGTCGGCTGGCGTTCTTCGGGGCAATTCCACAGCTGCGGAAACCATATGATCCGAGCGATTGCGATGCACGGGCATAGTGTGGGCACGGTGGGCGATTATTCCACAGGGGCTGGACAAACCATTCTGCCGTATGTGCTGGGTTCAACCGAGGTTTATTCACAAGGTACATCGTGGGAGATCATTTTAAAAGAGACCGAAAACCTGATCTTCTGGGCGAACGATCCAATCAAGAATTTACAAGTGGGCTGGAACTGCGAAACGCACGAGGCGTATGCCTATTTTGAGCAGCTAAAAGAGAAAGTGAAGAACAACGCGATCAACGTGGTGTGTGTTGATCCTGTGAAAAGCAAAACACAAAATTATTTGGGCTGCGACCATTTTTACGTAAACCCACAAGCGGATATGCCGTTTATGTTGGCAATTGCCCATACGCTTTACACCGAGAATTTATATGACAAAGCCTTCCTCGATGTTTACACTCTTGGTTTTGAGAAATTCGTGCCTTATTTGCTGGGTGAAACCGAAGATAAAATCGCTAAAACGCCAGAGTGGGCTGCACCAATTTGTGGCGTTTCTGCCGAGAAAATCCGCGAATTTGCACGGATGTTGGCAGGAAAACGCACCCAACTGATTTTTGGCTGGGCAATCCAACGCCAACAACACGGCGAGCAGCCTTATTGGATGGGTGCAGTATTAGCCGCGATGTTGGGACAAATTGGCTTGGCTGGCGGCGGTGTGAGTTATGCTCACCATTACAGTTCGGTAGGCGTTTCAAGTTCTGGGGCTTCAATGCCAGGCTCCTTCCCATCGAATTTAGATGAAGGGCAAACACCGAAATACAACAACAAAGATTACCAAGGTTATAGTGAAGTTATCCCTGTGGCTCGTACCACCGATGCATTACTTCACGCGGGTGAAACCATTGATTACAACGGCAAAAAAATCACCTACGCCCCATACAAAATGGCGATTTTTTCAGGCTGTAACCAGTGGAGCCGCCAATCGCAATTGAACAAAATGAAGCAAGCCTTCCAAAAATTGGAAACCGTGGTTTCGCTTAATTACAGCTGGACGGCAACTTGCCGTTTCTCCGACATCGTGCTACCTGCTTGCACGCCATTTGAACGTAACGACATCGACGCCTATGGCTCTTACAGCAACCGTGGGATATTAGCGATGCACAAATTGGTTGAGCCGATGTATGAAGCCCGCTCCGATTTTGAGATCTTTAAAGGCTTATGCGAACGCTTTGGCAAAGCGGAAGAATATTGCCGCGGAATGAACGAAATGGAATGGGTGGAACGCCTCTACCGTGATTGTCGCAACGCCAACCGTGGCAAGTTTGAAATGCCCCCGTTTGAGGAGTTTTGGAAAACAGGCTACGTGCTTTTCCCAGAGGGCAAACCTTGGGTACGCCACGCTGATTTCCGCGAAGATCCCGAATTGCACGCTCTTGGCACGCCATCAGGCTTTATCGAAATTTACAGCCCAAAAATCGCCAGCTATGGCTATACCGATTGCAAAGGGCATCCAATGTGGTTCGAAAAAGCTGAACGCTCACACGGTGGACCAAACTCAGAACGCTACCCGTTCTGGATGCAATCTGTTCACCCCGACAAACGCTTGCATTCTCAGCTGTGCGAAGCGAAAAACTTACGTGATACATACAGCGTAAAAGGGCGTGAACCGTTCTATATGAACCCGCAAGATGCGGCGAAACTTGGTATTCAAGACGGTGATTTAGTGCGCGTTTACAACGAACGCGGGCAAGTGTTAGTAGGGGCAGTATTATCGGATAACTTCCCAACGGGTGTGGTGCGTTTGCAAGAAGGAGCGTGGTTCTCACCGCTTGATGAGAAAGTTGGCTCAATTGACACCTACGGCTGCCCAAATACTTTAACGTTAGACATTGGAGCATCTAAACTCTCGCAAGCCACTTGTGTCAGCACTTGCTTAATCAATGTGGAAAAATGGCAAGGCGAAGCTCCTGAGCCGAACGGCTTTAGCGGCCCGAAAATAATGGAGCGTGCTTAATGTTCCAAAAAGAAGAGTACCAATTTATCTATCGCTGGTTTAGCAACATACTCGGACGGGAGCTTACCGATGCACAATTGCAAAGCTTACAAGCGGGCGAATTTACTCCGTTTTTTGCCTTTTTGAAAGAAGCGGGCTTTGCTGCTGAAATCGCACAGCTTGAAACGGCACTTGCCAGCTTGCAGCTCCACCCACACGACCGTTTAGAGCTCGCCGCCAATTTTGCCGAATGCTTTTTGCTAGAAGGTGCAATCAGTGCAATGCCTTATGCTTCCGCTTATTTAGCAGGCGAGGAACTGACGCAAAACTTGCAAAAAATGGATGATTATTTAACAGAATTTGGTCTGCAAACCAACCGCCAAGTGAATGAACCGAGCGATCATCTTTGCGTCTATTTGGAAATTTTGCTTAAGCTTGTTGAGCAAAAAACGCTTGCGGAACAACGTCAATTTATCCGCGAACAGCTGCAAACGTGGCTACCGAAGATGGCAGAAAAATTGGCAAAAATTCCCCTTCAAAATCAGTTTTACCCAGCACTATTTTCGTTGCTGTGTAAGATTTTGGCATTGCATGCAACGGAAAGTTAGAAAAGCACTAAGCGGTCAATTTTCGCAAAAGTTTTGCAGAAATTGACCGCTTGAGTTTTAGGCTAATATTCCCCACGATACTCGCGGATATCGACTGTGGTATCATAAAGCCCGATCTGTTCTGGATGATGTTTCACAATGCCGGTGTACTCAAGGCTGCTATCCTCATAACGCTTAAATTTAAACACCGCATCATTCATCAAGCCTTTGTTAAACAGATTTAAACTCACTAACAAATCAAAATCGGCTTGGTTCAATCCTGTCACTTTTTGGAACAAACCTGTATCAAGCTGACGAATCACATCTTCTAACATATATTCGCGGTAATCGGTCAAATACATAAAAATAGGAATACGGGTAGCAAATTTCATCAATTTTTCTTGAATCTGTTTCCGCAAACTTTTCTCCGCTTTTTCTTCCTCCGAAATCGCTTTTTTCTGTTGCGGTGTGGGATTATCGCCTGCCTCTTTTTTCGCTTTTTTAACCGCTCCTGATTTATTGAGGATGGTTTCTACATCCGAATTTAGCTGGCGGAAACCCTCAATGCCCATTAAGGCTTTCATTGCCTGATCGTTATTTTTCAGTTTTCTAAGTGTGTCATTGTCCACGTTCACCAACAACGCACTTTCCCAACGGCGTGCTAAAAGTGTTGCCGTTGTGCCACTCATCGCCATATCTAAAATGCCCGAGGCATCAATCGCTCGCATTGAACTGCCATCATATGCCAACACAGGCAAGAATTGGATAAACTCTGCCACTTTGCGTTCGGGATTGATGCTCTCCGTATTTAATTGGCAGCTGTAATCAGCAAGCTGTCGCAATGCTCGGTCTGGTGCGAAATCAAACACATAGCAATTCTCTTTTAGAATGCATTGTGCATTAGGATTATTCGGATCTTGTCCACGTAATACCCAAGGAGTTTGCACACGGAAAGCTGCTTGGAAATAAGTTTCCGGGCTGGCAAGGTTTCGCAACATAAAAATCCCTGCCCAAGGCGCAACGGATACACCTGTCGTTAATTTGCCACAGCTAAGCGTAATGCTTTTGGTTTTAAGCGGATCTTGCATCGCCTTTTTCACGGGAATTAATGCATCAGCCCCCATGCCTGCTTCATTGCCTGCCGCCACAATAATTTGATAATCGTGGTAAAACGTATTTTGCGGTTGAGTTAATAAATTCCGCATTGCATAACAGCTTGCCACATTCGGTAAGAACCAAAGGGTGTGTAACAAACTGCCTAATAAATTGGCATCACTAAATGGCATTGGTGGGCGATCTGCCCCCATTTTGAGATTATCCACCGTAGTAGAAAGCAGCTGCCCACGAATGAGATCTAACCATTTTTGCACTTCATTTTGGTATTTAAATTTCGCTTTTTCTCCTTCACCTGTAGCAGAGAAAAATACGTTTAAATCAAACTCAGCAAACTCTCCTTTTAAGGCAACTTCTCGGATTTCATCAGGCAATTGATAAGTAAGCATCACCATTTTCGGCAAGGCTAAATAAGGGTTATCTTCACCCTCCCACGCATTTTTGGCTTTTTGTTCATCGGAATACGTCCAGTTGAAAATTTGCTCTTCAATAAACTCGCCCGAATTGATGGCACGGAATGGGGTACCCGATAAATAAAGGTAGTGATCTGTGGTAATTGGCAACAATTCCTCATCAAAGTAGTTGGGCGAATCAAGCTCCATTTCGTGCTCTTCAGCTTTCTGTTGCTTGGATTGCTCTTTCTCCCAATCGTTATCGGCAAAGAGATCTTTCGCCTTGTCGCGCCATGCCCCGTAGTGATATTCATCAAAAACCACACAATCCCAATTGATAACGTGTACCCATTCATTTTTGAGCTTAATCCCGCCCGCTTTGCTTTTGCCCAAATAATCTTGGAACGAACCAAAACAAACCTGCGGAAAATTCGCATTCATTTGCCAATCTTTTTCTTCCGTCACGAACGCCCAATCTTGGAAATCAAGGTGATTTTCCAAATCTTCTTGCCACGCGTTTTGTACTGCAGGTTTAAACGTTAGTACTAATACCTTCTTCCACCCCATTCTTTTTGCTAATTGGTACGCTGCAAAGGTTTTCCCAAAACGCATTTTGGCATTCCAAAGGAAATGAGGGATTTTGCCTTGATTAAGTGGGTCGTTTGCAAAATTTTGGAAATAATCAACCGCTTTTTCTACCGCACTTTGCTGTTCAGGCCGCATGCCGAAGTTAAAAATCGCTTGGCGTTTCTGCACTACGCCCGTTTTTACTTCTAATAATGCCGCTTGTACTGCTTTTAAATCACATTTAAACCATTCGCCATCAAGACGTTCTATGCCATGCTTAAGCAGTACTTGATGTACTTCGTGATCAGTAAAAAATGAACCATCTTCACGGATTGCCTCTTCGTCTAGTTCAACACGGTAGCTTTGAGATGGTAACGTAACAGGATATTGTTCTTTTAAGCGTTCTGTCACGGTTCTTGTGGTGTAACCGACTTTTAGGCAATTGGGATAACGGGTGTCAGCGTAGGCATAAATTCTCGGACGGCGTAGCGGTGAAAGGTAGCTCATTGTTTTTCCTTTGTGATATTACAGGCGTATAAAGTATAAATTTTTCTCAAAAACTCCCCTCTTTAGCAAAGAGGGGCTGGGGGATATTTGGCAGGCGTAAAAACGAAGCTCATGAGAAATTAAGAGCGCAATCAAATCTCCCCTAACCCCTCTTTTCTAAAGAGGGAGATCTTGAGCATTATTCATTAGAAACAGGGCGAACCATTGATTCAATATATTCAATTTCTGCTTGTGTTAATTGATATTTTTCGTAGAGTTCTTTATCTGTCCATGGTTTGGAAAAATCTTGTATTGGAACTAGTTCATAGACTTTTTTCGTAGCATCTTGCGTGTTCTTTTTCAAAGTAAGTAGAAAATGGAAAAATTTTGTACTGATATAGCTAATTACATTTTCACAGATTTGCTTATCTTCAAATGGCCCTATAACAAGATAAGTTTCCGTGCAAGCAGTATTGGGTTCGGCATAAATCGGTTTTACCCAGTCGGTTTTACTATCTCCCGAGCCAATTGCCTTTGGTACAAATAATTTATGTTGATCAATAAGTTGTTTATTTGTAGAGATTTCTTCTCGTTTTACGTAAGAGATACTTTTATTTTGATAAAGTGTGACGTTATTATATTTATCACTATAAGGTTCTTTTTTTCCTTTAAAAGTTGTTGGTAAATAAAACGGTTTTCTTGCACTAACTAAACTGCTAAAACTACTTTCTTGTTTACTTGATACTTTTCTTAAAATATCAATTGCACTGTTATAACGAATTAAAAAATCTAATCTCTCTTCTTTAAGCGGTCGTTTCATTTCAGAAATTTGCGAATTTTTTTCGTGTGTCACAATTAAGCAATCATCGTTGTGTTGTTCTTCCCAAAGGAAATAACAAACCCCACCTTTAATTTCTACACCAGTAAAACAATCATTTGAATTTGGAAAATCATGAATTTCTGAAATTCGTCGGTCATTGAGCATTTGATCGCGAAAATCATCTAAACCTTTCCCGCCAGTAAACCATCTTGCAGGAATAATCATTGAAAGGTATTTCGGCTGTAATTTAATAGCTTGTTGTACAAATTGATCATAAATCGGTTTGGCACTGGCTTGTGCACCACCATCACTCAACTGATACGGCGGATTGCCGATAATGACATCAAATTTCACGGGTAATTTCTCATTGATATTGGCTAAATCTTGATGAATAAAGGAATAGGCGTGGTTTTCTAATTCATCACCACGGTTATAAACTTGTTCGCTTGCACCGCACTTCACGCAACGTCCATTTTCCCATTGGTGTTTTAGCGGAGAATAAAAAATATTGCCTTGTGGATCGTTAAATCCATCACAAACAGAAAATTTTCCATTGGCTTCACGGCTGCAATAAAGTGTGCGACGGGCAAGTAAGGCAGTGAGTTCGGTGATGCCTAAGCCAAAAATTTGTTTGGTTAGAATATGGTTAATTCGTGTTTGTAAATCGGGGATTTCGTCTTTCAGCCCTTCCAATAACCGTTTGGCAATTTCTCGTAAAAATACGCCTGATTTAGTGGCAGGATCGAGAAATGTTGTTTTTGATGAACGGAATAATTCTTGCGGCAATAAATCCAACATTTGATTGGCAAGTGCAGGCGAGGTAAACACTTCATCATTTGATAAATTCGCCAAGCAAGAAAGCACGTCAGGGTTATAGTTTATCGATAGGTTTTGCATTTTGGATGTCCAGAAAATAACAGCTTAGAAATTCTTGTAAGGATTGATAAGGCGAACCCGCGTTATCCACCAAATATTGATATTGGAAATCGTGCCGTTTGAGTGAAAATTTGCGAGGAAACGACACGGGCGACCATTGCGAAAAATGCAAAAATTCTTGACTCTCGGTGTAGCACATGGTTAAGGCATTTCCTTGCACAATGTTCAGGCTCAGAATAAAAGCCACCACCGCAATGCAATCAGGATTAGTCTGGTTAGGAAATGTTTGTTCATATTGCAAAATAAAATAAGAAAGTAACCGCTTGCGACAGGCTTCGACGTTATCTTTTAAAAGCTCAATGCCATAAATAGAGCAAATCGCTAGCACAGCATAAAACTCGTATTCTCGTTGTGAAGTGCGGTAGTTTTTTTCAACGATTTCTAATTTTCTTTTCAAAATTTGAATTAAAAAATTGCCATCGCCACAAGCAGGCTCAAGAAAACGGGATTCAATCCGTAAGGTTTCATCTTTAACAAGATCTAACATCGCATTTACTTCTTGCTCACGAGTAAACACTTCCCCGTGATCCGCAACACGCTGTTTTGATTTAATTTGTTTGGTCATATTTGGCTAAAGAGAGTTTTTTGACAATTTATCAACTGTCACAGATATTTACGTAACTTTCATTGAAAGTTACGCTAAATAAATTTCCGTTAGTTAGCTTAGAGGAATGAATGAAAAAGAATATTTTGCGGAAAAATTACGTACAACTTTATTAGCAAAAGGTTACGAACCCAAAGCTTCAGTGATCGAACGTGAATTTAACTTACGCCATTATGGTAAGCCGATTGGTTTGCACGCTGTGGCACGTTGGTTAAGAGGGGAAGGATTACCTTCGCTTGCTCGTCTTCAAACGCTTACCAAATGGCTTGAAATTGATATTCACGAATTGGTTTCTGATGAAAAAGCCTACCAAGTTGCCAAATTAGAGAAGAAAAAAGAGCCGAATAAACACATTTGGGAAAGTGCGGCAAGTTATCAGGATCAGACGCTTTTTCAGATATTCTTGAATTTGCCACAAGAGCAGAAAAAAGTAGTACGTGAGGTGATTATGGCGATGGATAAGGCATATCACCACACGAAAAAATAGGCAATTTTGAGAGAAGAGCTTGAATAGGCAAAGAAAAACAAGTATAATTGAGAACCTTTATTATAGTCTTTGGTCGGGTTTATACCTGACGAGGTAGTGAGTACGCTGTGTTGAGTCAGCACTCATCGCCCGAACCATACAAACTTACTTAAGTAATTGGAGAATTAAAATGTCAAGAGTTTGCCAAGTAACCGGCAAGCGTCCAGCAGTTGGTAACAACCGCTCACACGCATTAAACGCGACTCGTCGTCGTTTTTTACCTAACCTTCACACTCACCGTTTCTGGGTTGAGTCTGAAAACCGTTTCGTAACTTTACGCTTAACAGCGAAAGGTATGCGTATTATTGATAAAAAAGGCATCGATGCAGTATTAGCTGAAATCCGTGCTCGTGGCGAAAAAATCTAAGGAGCTAACCAATGGCAGCTAAAGGTAACCGTGAGAAAATCCGTTTAGTTTCTACTGCAGAAACTGGTCACTTCTACACAACTGACAAAAACAAACGTAATATGCCTGAAAAAATGGAAATCAAAAAATTTGATCCAGTAGTGCGTAAACACGTTATCTATAAAGAAGCTAAAATTAAATAATTTTAGACCGATTTTAAGCCCGAACGAAAGTTCGGGTTTTTTCATATCTTATCACTGCAAACGTTTGCTTTTTATTTAGCCGATCGGCTCACAAGCGGTTGAATTTCCTTTCCATTTTGCAATAAAAATGTACAATACCCCCGTTTTGTTGTAACCCTACATCAAAAACTGTTTCCAACCTAGCCCGTCCGTTGGGCAAACTAGGGTAAAAACAAAAAAGCTGAAACGCTTTTTTTAATAAGTAGCGAGTCAAATGCCCCATGGCATCTGGTCTTTTAGGATCAGAAAGCTTAGGCTTCCCCGCAAGGCACCCGACTTATTTTTTTCACCTCTTTTAGAAGGTTTTAATCAAAAATGACAATTACCACACCTGTACAAGCAATCCTTGCTTCAAACCAACATTTCTTAGACCGCCAAGATGCAATGGAGTCCAACGTGCGTAGCTATCCGCGTAAATTACCATTTGCGTATGCAAAAGCACAAGGCTGTTGGGTCACTGATGTTGAGGGAAACGAATACCTCGACTTTTTAGCAGGGGCAGGAACCCTTGCATTAGGACACAATCACCCTGTGTTAATGCAAGCCATCAAAGATGTTTTAGACAGCGGTTTACCGTTACATACTTTAGACTTAACGACCCCGCTGAAAGACGCATTCACTGAAAAATTATTGTCATTCTTCCCAAAAGATGAGTACATATTACAATTCACTGGCCCGTCAGGTGCAGACGCCAACGAAGCAGCGATCAAATTAGCGAAAACCTACACAGGTCGTGGCAATGTGATCGCGTTTTCTGGCGGCTTCCACGGTATGACCCAAGGTGCATTAGCCTTAACAGGTAATCTTGGTGCAAAAAACGCCGTGCAAAACTTAATGCCGGGCGTGCAATTCCTACCATATCCGCACGAATACCGCTGCCCATTTGGCATCGGTGGCGAAGCGGGTACGAAAGCAGTTGAGCATTACTTTGAAAACTTTATCGAAGACGTAGAAAGCGGCGTAGTAAAACCTGCTGCGGTGATCTTAGAAGCAATCCAAGGCGAAGGCGGTGTTGTACCAGCTCCAATCAGCTTCTTACAAAAAGTGCGTGAAGTAACCCAAAAACACGGTATCTTAATGATCATGGACGAAGTACAAGCGGGCTTCTGCCGTTCAGGTAAAATGTTCGCCTTTGAACACGCAGGCATTCAACCAGATATCGTGGTAATGTCAAAAGCGATTGGCGGCAGCTTACCATTAGCCGTATTAGCAATTCGCAAAGAGTTCGATGCTTGGCAACCAGCGGGGCACACAGGCACATTCCGCGGCAACCAATTAGCGATGGCAACAGGTTACGCTTCACTTAAAATTATGCGTGATGAAAACCTCGCACAAAATGCCCAAGAACGTGGCGAATACTTAACCAATGCACTACGCGAATTAAGCAAAGAATATCCATGCATCGGTAACGTGCGTGGTCGCGGCTTAATGATGGGTATCGATATTGTGGACGAACGCCAAGCGAAAGATGCAACAGGGGCTTACCCACGCGATTGTGAATTAGCAGTAGCGATCCAAAAAGCGTGCTTCAAAAACAAACTCTTGCTCGAACGTGGCGGACGCGGCGGGAACGTGGTTCGAGTACTTTGTGCAGTGAACATCAACCAATCCGAGTGCGAAGAGTTCATCAAACGCTTCAAACAATCCGTTGCAGACGCATTAAAAGCGGTACGTGGTTAATTAAAAGCAGTCGGATTTTGCAAAAGTTTTGCGGATTTTGACCGCTTGTAAATTCAAAATGGTGGGGAAATCCCACCTTTTTTCTACTCAACTGTACAAAACTGGGATATACTTATGCTATATACAATTAAGCATAAGGAATAACTATGATTGAAGCCTCTGTTTTTATGACTAATCGAAGTCAAGCCGTGCGTTTGCCCGCTGAAGTTCGCTTTTCTGAAGAAATCAAAAAATTATCGGTTCGTGTATTGGGCAGTGATCGGATTTTATCGCCTCTCAACCAATCTTGGGATAGTTTTTTCTTGAATGATCAAGCTGTTAGCGATGATTTTATGAATGAACGAGAAATTGCATTTCAACCAGAGCGTGAGGCTTTATAGTGTTGAAATATATGCTTGATACTAACATTGTGATTTACGTGATTAAGCGTAGACCATTAGAAGTTCTTTCTCGCTTTAATCAAAATGCAGGGAAAATGTGCATGAGTAGCATTACTGTGGCTGAACTCTATTATGGAGCTGAAAAAAGCGAATATCCCGAAAGAAACCTTGCGGTTATTGAAGATTTCTTATCACGCCTCACCATTTTAGATTACCAACCAAAGCATGCAGCTCATTTCGGCAATATTAAAGCTGAACTCTCTAAACAAGGGAAATTGATTGGCGAAAATGATATTCATATAGCTGCTCATGCTCGTAGTGAAGGATTAATTCTGGTTAGTAACAATTTAAGAGAATTTGAGCGAGTTCCCGCATTGCGTACAGAAAATTGGGTGTAATTTATATCTAGGAATAATTATGTCAAACCTTGAACAACACAAACAAGCTTTATTTTGCAACGATAGCAAAGCAATCGCTGACTACGAAACTGCGATGCACAATGCTGTACAAGCGGTTTCTTCTTGGCTGAAAAATGAAAAAATGTACACGGGCGGTTCTATCAAGCAAATGCGTACCCTGGTGGACGGTTTTAAGCCAACCAAAGAGGGCGTAGGCGTACAGAAATCGCTCGATCACTTAGTGGAAATTTTCCTTAATCCAAGTTTGAAAGTGCATCATCCGCACTCATTGGCTCACTTACACTGTCCAACGATGGTTGCAAGCCAAATTGCGGAAGTGTTGATTAATGCCACCAACCAATCTATGGACTCTTGGGATCAAAGCCCCGCGGGTTCAATTATGGAAGAGCATTTGATCGACTGGCTCCGCCAAAAAGCGGGCTATGGCGAAGGCACTTCGGGCGTGTTTACTTCTGGCGGTACTCAATCTAACTTAATGGGCGTATTGTTAGCGCGCGATTGGGCGATTGCAAGCCACTGGAAAAACAAAGATGGTTCAGAATGGTCTGTACAACGTGATGGTATTCCTGCCGATGCCATGAAAAAAGTGAAAGTAATCTGCTCTGAAAACGCACACTTCTCCGTACAAAAAAATATGGCGATGATGGGAATGGGTTTCCAATCTGTCGTGACTGTGCCATCAAATGCAAATGCTCAAATGGACGTAGCTGCTCTTGAACAAACGCTTGCCCAATTAAAAGCCGAAGGTAAAATCGCTGCTTGTATCGTGGCTACCGCAGGCACAACAGATGCAGGAGCGATTGATGACTTAAAAGCCATCCGAAAATTAGCAGACGAATACCAAGCGTGGTTACACGTTGATGCCGCATGGGGCGGAGCATTATTGCTTTCTAAAGATTACCGCCATTTATTAGATGGGATTGAATTGACTGACTCGATCACACTCGACTTCCACAAGCACTTCTTTCAAACGATTTCGTGTGGGGCATTCTTGTTGAAAGATCCTGCAAACTACCGATTTATCGACTACAAAGCGGACTACCTCAACTCGGAATACGACGAAGAACACGGTGTGCCGAATTTGGTAGCGAAATCATTACAAACTACCCGCCGTTTTGATGCATTGAAATTGTGGTTCACCGTAGAAGCCTTGGGCGAAGAGCTTTACGCTTCAATGATCGACCACGGTGTAAAACTGACTAAAGAGGTGGAACAATACATCAACGACTCCGCATCATTAGAAATGCTTGTGCCAAGCCAGTTTGCTTCGGTATTATTCCGTGTGGTACCTGAAGACTATCCTGCGGAATTTGTGGATGCCCTCAACCAAAACGTGGCAGATGAACTCTTTGCACGAGGCGAAGCGAATATTGGTGTGACCAAAGTCGACGGCAAACAATCGCTTAAAATGACGACCTTAAGTCCAATTGCAACACTTGAAAACGTGAAAGCATTATTGGCACAAGTGTTGGCAGAAGCTGATCGCATTAAAGATGCCATCGCCAGCGGCATTTACGTTCCACCGATTGATTAGTGGATAAATTTCTGTATTTTACAGTTCCAAAATGTTGCTAATGTCACATCCTTTAGATATTAGCAACATTTTTTATTTACTTTTTGCCATTAAACTGGTATCTAAACGAACCTCTTTCCATATATATTAAAACTAAAATGAATAACATTAGGCATATCACTAATGCCAACATTTAAATATACAAACAATATTTTTTGTTGTGAGTATCTGCTTTTTTTTGTAAAATACTGTACTTATTTTCACATCTTATTTCATTTTATGCTGAAAAATAAAAAAATTCTGGTCGGCATCACAGGTGGCATTGCTGCTTATAAAAGCATTGAGTTAATTCGTCATTTCAAAAATGCGAATGCAGAGGTGCGTGTGGTGCTTACCCCTGCGGCAGAAACCTTTGTTACCCCTTTAACGCTACAAGCGATTTCAGGGAATGCAGTTTCTACCTCATTGTTAGACCCTCAAGCAGAACTTGCGATGGGGCATATTGAGTTGGCGAAATGGGCAGATCTCATAGTAATTGCCCCCGCTTCGGCAGACTTTATCGCTCGCCTTCGTATAGGTATGGGCAATGACTTACTTTCCACCCTTTGCCTTGCGACCGCTTCCCCCATTCTGCTTGCGCCCGCGATGAATCAACAGATGTTCAAACAAGCAGCGGTGCAAGAAAACTTAACAGTATTGGCGGAGCGTGGTGTACAAATAATCGGGCCGAACAGCGGTTTTCAGGCGTGTGGCGATGTGGGCAAAGGGCGAATGTCTGAGCCGAGTGAAATTTTCCAAGCCGTGTGCGAACATTTTGCGGATACACAAGATTTAGCCGATTTAAACATCACAATTACCGCGGGTCCAACCCAAGAGGCGATTGATCCCGTGCGTTATATCAGTAATCACAGCTCGGGCAAAATGGGCTTTGCGATTGCCGATGCCTTTGCTAAACGGGGGGCAAAAGTAACGCTGATTGCTGGACCTGTTAATTTAGCAACACCGAAAAATGTAGTACGAGTCGATGTGCTTTCTGCCCAAGAAATGGCGAAACAAGCGGTTAGATTTGCTGAACAATCTGCGATTTTTATTGGCTGCGCTGCGGTGGCAGATTATCGTGTAGCAGAAGTGGCAACCCAGAAAATTAAGAAAACCGCAGATAGCGATGAATTAACGCTAAAACTCGTGAAAAATCCAGATATTATCGCAACGGTCGCAAACTTGCAGAAAAAGCGCCCGTTCGTGGTCGGTTTCGCGGCAGAAACGCAAAACGTGGCAGAATATGCAAAAAGCAAGCTACAACGTAAGAATCTCGATCTGATTTGTGCCAACGATGTATCTGGTGGGCAAGTTTTCGGGCAAGAGCAAAATGCCTTACAGCTTTTTTGGCAAAACGGCGAGAAAATTTTACCGCTTGCAGACAAGGGCAAATTAGCCAAGACCTTGGTTGGAGAAATTACTCAGTTGTATAACGAGAAAAAGGACAAATAATGAAACAAATTCATTTAAAAATTTTAGATAGCCGTATCGGTTCTGAATTCCCTCTGCCAGCGTATGCAACCGAAGGCTCAGCAGGTTTAGATTTACGTGCCTTAATTGAGGCACCGATGACGGTTGATGCGGGTCAAACCGTGCTTATTCCAACAGGCATTTCAATCTATATTGCTGATCCAAGTTTGGCGGCGGTGATTTTACCTCGTTCAGGCTTAGGACATAAAAATGGCATCGTGTTAGGGAATTTAGTGGGATTGATTGACAGTGATTACCAAGGCCCGCTAATGGTTTCACTTTGGAACCGCAGCGATAAACCATTCATCATCGAAGTGGGCGACCGCATTGCACAGCTTGTGTTCGTGCCTGTGGTGCAAGCGAGTTTCAACATCGTCGAAAATTTTGAAAAAACTGAACGCGGCGAAGGCGGTTTCGGGCATTCAGGCAAGCAATAATATAACAACACGCTCTTATTCAAACGTTTATTGGGGAAAAATTATGTCAACGCCACAAGTTAAAATGCCGAAAAAAACCAAAGAAGAACGCCAACAACAGGTATTGGAAACGCTGATTAGCGAGCTTAATTCTGAAGGAGGAATGCAACGTGTGACGACCGAGAGATTAGCCAAAGCGGTTGGTGTGTCGGAAGGGGCATTGTATCGTTATTTCCCAAGCAAAGCGAAAATGTTTGAAGCCTTGATCGAAAAAATTGAGCAAACGCTTAATAGCTATGTTGTGGCAAGCAAACGTCGAGAAAATGGCACAGAGGCGATTATTAAGTCGATCATCTATTCTGTGATTGAATTTGCACGCAAAAATCCAGGTGTTACTCGCGTTCTTACGGGACATGCCTTGATGTTTGAAGATGATGCATTAAAAGCCCGCATTGCAAAATTCTTTTACAGCCTTGAGATGCAATTTGCCAATATTTTACAAATGAGTAAACTCAATAACGACAAAGTGTTTAATGATGAACGTGCATTGGCAGCTTACTTAGTGAATTTCTGCGAAGGGCAATTTTTACGCCTTGTTCGCTCAAATTTTAACTCCTCTCAATATCAACCTTTTGAAAAGCAGTGGGCAATGCTCAAACCACTTTTTGAATAAGGAAAGACAATGATTATTCCTTGGCAAGAACTGGAAGAAAAGACGCTTTATAACGTGCTTGATTCCTTTATTTTACGCGAAGGCACGGATTACGGTGCTCGCGAGCTTTCATTGGATGAAAAACGCGAACGCCTGTTAGCAGAACTAAAAGCAGATAAAGTGGTGATTGTATGGTCGGAATTACACGAAAGCCTTGATATTAAAGACAAAAAATCGTTTTTAGGCTAAATATTGCTTATGTGCTACAATAGCGACAACAAATACCCCTAAATAATTAGTTTTAACAAAGGTAATGCCCTTTAAAAAGGTTTTAAAATGGGCAAGGAAGCTCTCTCTCATAACATAATTTCACCATTCTAAAAGGACTTTTTATGCAAGATATGACACTGAGTACACCGCCGATTGAGGACTTAACTCCTGCGCCATCTATTCACGATCCTGTAGTAGAATGGTTCTTAACTCAATGCCACGTGCACCGCTACCCAGCGAAATATACACTTATCCACGCAGGCGAAAAGGCGGAATCGCTTTATTATATCGTGAGTGGTTCGGTATCGGTTTTCGTAAAAGATGACGAGCATAAAGAGATGCTTTTAACCAACCTTGGGCAAGGTGAATTTTTGGGCGAAATCAGTCTCTTTGAAGAAAAATTGCAAACTCGTACCGCTTGGGTGAAAACCAAAGAAACTTGCGAAATTGCTGAAATTTCCTACAAGCGTTTCAAACAGATTGTGCACATCAACCCTGAAATTTTGATGTATCTTTCAGCACAAATGGCGCGCCGTTTACGCCAAACTTCCAGCCAAGTAAGCAACCTTGCGTTCTTAGATGTGGCGGGTCGCATTGCTCAAACCTTGATGAATTTAGCTCGCCAACCTGACGCGATGACTCACCCTGAAGGAATGCAGATCAAGATCACCCGCCAAGAGATAGGACAAATGGTCGGTTGTTCCCGTGAAACCGTTGGGCGTATTTTAAAAATGCTTGAAGACGATGAGATGATCTCCGCCCACGGCAAAACGATTGTGGTGTTCCACAAGCAGCTGCAGAAAGCAGGTAATTAATATTCTTATTTATCTTATAAAGCTGAAAGATGAAAAATCTTTCAGCTTTATTATTTGGTAGCATAATAGATAAAAAAAGTCTGCCCTAAGGCAGACAAGGAGTGATTTCTGATTATTTGGAGGTATTATAGCATTATATAAAAATATAATAGCGATATGCATTTTATCGACAATATATAAATTAAGCAATGAATTTATCATATTCTCGTATTATTTTTCCTTTTTAACTATTTCCACTAATAAGTTCTTATGCTTGGAGCCTGATAATGCTGAATAAAAGTCTCAATCTCCACCAAATCATTGCTAAACAAAATCTTGTCACGATCTAGTTGGGTTAAGAAGCCATCTTGCACCATTCTATCGTAAAAATTACGTAAACTGTCAAAATAGCCGTTTTCATTAAAGAGAATACATGGGTTTGGATTTTGCCCAATTCTTGCCCATGAAATCACTTCTGAAATTTCTTCTAATGTGCCCGGTCCACCAGGGAGAGCGATAAAAGCATTGGCAAGATCGAACATCCTTTTTTTGCGTTCGGTCATCATTTGAACAACAACTAGTTCGGTTAAATTCGAGTGAGCGAGCTCACGTTCTTTTAAAAACTCTGGAATAATGCCGATGACTTTTCCGCCATTTTCAAGCACAGTATTTGCAATTAATCCCATTAATCCAGCTGCACCGCCACCATAAACCAATTGATGTTGTTTTTGGGCGATCCATTTGCCAAGTTTTTTTGTGGCTTGTTGGTAAACTTCTTTGTTGCCCAGGCTTGCGCCGCAATAGACGGTGATATTCATTGATATTCCTTTCTTATATGTTTAATTGGCAAATTTTAGATACAAAAAAACCGCTTGTTATAAAACAAGCGGTTAGCATTTGATGGCGGAGGAAGTGAGATTCGAACTCACGGAGGGCGTAAACCCTCGCCGGTTTTCAAGACCGGTGCCTTCAACCACTCGACCATTCCTCCGTTGAAAACGAGCGGAATAATATCGGTTTATCGGCAAGCAGTCAAGAAGAAGTTTTAATTAGCATTTTAAATGTCTATTTTCCAACCAAGAAAACACCACTTTCAACGTGATGCGTGTAAGGGAATTGGTCGAACAATGCCGCACGTTCAATTTTATGCGTTTGCGAAAGTTGTTTTAAATTATCCGCCAATGTTTCTGGGTTGCACGAGATGTACAAAATTCGTTCATAAGCCTGCACCATATCCAAGGTCGCTTGATCTAAGCCTGAACGCGGTGGATCGACAAAAATCGTATTGCATTCGTAACTTTTCAGATCAATGCCTTTCAAGCGGTTAAATTCTCGCAAGCCATTCATCGCTTGGGTAAACTCTTCGGCAGACATTCGAATAATTTGTAAGTTATCCACACCATTTTTTTCGATATTGTATTGTGCCGATTGCACTGAAGATTTGGAGATTTCCGTTGCCAACACTTTGCGGAAATTTTCTGCCAATGCAATCGAGAAATTGCCGTTGCCGCAATAAAGCTCAAGCAGATCTCCCGTACTGTTTTGGGTGCAATCTCTCGCCCATTCGAGCATTTTAATATTCATTTCCGCATTCGGCTGCGTGAAACTGTTTTCGACTTGGCGATAAGTGTAATTTTTGCCTGCAAGCGGTAAAATTTCCTCGACAAAATCACAATCTAACGCGATTTTTTGCTTGGTTGCTCGCCCGATGATTTGCACCTTAAAGCCCTGATTTTCTAAGCGAGTTTTTAAGGCTTTAGCCTGCTCAATCCACGCATCATCAAGCTTTTTATGATAGAGCAGTGAAACCGCGATTTCGCCACTCAAGGTGCTTAAATAATCTACTTGGAACAGCTTGCGTGTTAAAATTTCATTGCCGTGAATATCAGCCAGCAGAGCTTGCATCATTCGGTTGATCAACTCATTAGCAATCGGAAAATGGTCCACGCGATAGCGTTGTTTGGTCGCTTGGTCAAACATAATATAATAGAGCTCATTTTCGCCTTGCTCGTTTTTATCGTGCCAAACGCGAAACTCGGTCCGCATACGGAAATGGCTTGGTTTTGAGGCAAAAACGTCCAATTCAGGGGCATTAAACGGTGCGAGTAAAGCGGTTAAATTTTCGGTTTTTTTTGCAAGAAGTTCGGAATATTGTTCGATAGGTAATGTCATAGTTTTCTTTAGATAAAAAACAAGGTGCAAAAATGCACCCTATCTATAAAAAATATTAGCGAAAGGCTTATTCTGCCGCACTAAAATCGTCACCAGCGTCGCTACCTGCGTTGCCAGAAAGTGTGTAGATGCGTTTTGATTTGGTTGTTAATGAACGATATTTTAACCACGCTTTTTCGATGATACTTTCTGCGATTTCGTCGCCTTTCATCACAGCAACAAAGTGCTTTTCTTCCGCCGTTACTGCTTTACGTTCGCCCGTTTCTAATGCTAAACACGCTTGACCATATTGCTCTAAAACTTGCGCTTCGCGGATGGTGTAATCACCGTGGCGAGCAAAACCGCGTGGGTAGTTTTTATCATCAAAGTAACGACGAGTTACGCTAAAACTTTCTGCCATAATATGCCTCTTTTTATGCAAATTTGCTGTGGGAAAATAAAAAAATCAATTGTGCATTAAAGCAAGGAATAAAAACAAGGTCAAGGATTTATGCGTGCAAACGGTCGTTTTCTTGCAAAAATTTGCCTATAATGGGCAAATTTTGTGATTTTAATAAAAGGATCTTTAATGAAATCCTACCTCACGCTTTTCTTTCGCGTTTTTTTCAAACGAATGGGGCAAAATCAAATTCCTGTCACGGCAGGCTATCTGACTTACAACACGATGCTTGCCACTGTGCCATTGATTATGGTTATTTTCTCCGTGTTTACCATTTTTCCGTTTTTTGAGGAAGCCACGGGGCAAATCAAAGCACTCATTTACGACAACTTCGCCCCAAGCGCGGGCAATTTAGTGCAAGAATATTTGGAAAGTTTTGTCGCTAATTCCCGTAAAATGGGGATTGTCAGCACGCTCGGTTTGGTTGTGGTAGCGTTAATGCTGATTCACAACATCGACAAAGCCCTCAACGGCTTATGGCACGAAACCCGCAAGCGGTCTATTCTACTCTCCTTTTTGCTTTATGCCTTGCTGCTTGTGTTCGCCCCACTCCTTACAGGGATGAGCATTGCAATTAGCTCTTATATTATGTCGCTGCGAATGTTTAACGATCTGGAAGTGCTTTCACTCGGCAATTATCTGCTCAATTATGTACCATTTTTGCTCACATGGCTGCTATTTAGCCTGATTTATTGGCTGGTACCGAACACCAAAGTGAAGTGGCATCACGCTTTGATTGGGGCATTGTTAGCGGGTATTTTCTTCACACTAGGCAAGCAGATTTTTATTTGGTACATCACTACCTTCCCTTCTTACCAAGCGATTTACGGTGCGTTGGCAACCCTACCGATTACGCTGTTATGGATTCATCTAAGCTGGCAAGTGGTGCTCTTTGGCGGGCAGTTTGTCGCAGTGTTAAAAGATGTCGAGTTAATTCAAAAAGGAGAACTAACCTTATGATCGCGTTAATTCAGAGAGTGAAATGGGCAAAAGTGGAAGTAGAAAGTCAAACGGTGGGCGAAATTGCTCACGGGCTGTTAGTTCTATTAGGTGTGGAGCAAGGCGATACACAAGAAAAATCCGACCGCTTGTTGGAGAAAGTATTGAACTATCGCATTTTCTCTGATGAACAAGGCAAAATGAATTTGAACGTGCAGCAAGCGGGCGGAAGCCTGCTCGTGGTTTCACAGTTCACGCTGGCTGCCGACACCCAAAAAGGCTTGCGCCCAAGTTTTTCCAAAGGCGGGAGCCCGCAAGTGGCGAACGAGCTTTACACTTACTTCCATCAGCAAGCAGAGAAAAAAATTCACACCCAAACAGGGCAATTTGCTGCAGATATGCAAGTTTCATTGCAAAATGACGGACCAGTGACTTTTTGGTTGCAGGTGTAGCAATTTATTTGTGGAAAAAAACGCCTTTCTATGTTAAAACTATGGGGCATTTTTTCGTTAAATTTTTAACAATTTTATCTACAAGGAACACAACAATGTCTTTACAAGCAATTATTGAAGCGGCATTCGAACGTCGTTCAGAAATCACCCCAAAAACTGTGGATGCAGAAACGCGTAAAGCGATTGAAGAGGTGATCGAAGGGTTAGACAACGGCACTTACCGCGTGGCGGAAAAAATTGACGGCGAATGGGTTACGCATCAATGGTTAAAAAAAGCGGTTTTACTTTCATTCCGCATTAACGACAACCAAATCATTGACGGTGCAGAAACCAAATACTACGACAAAGTGGGCTTAAAATTTGCAGACTACACTGAAGAACGCTTCGCACAAGAAGGCTTCCGTGTAGTGCCTTCTGCAACGGTGCGTAAAGGGGCTTACATCTCTAAAAACTGTGTGTTAATGCCATCTTACGTAAACATCGGTGCTTACGTTGGCGAAGGCACAATGGTGGACACTTGGGCAACCGTAGGTTCTTGTGCACAAATCGGTAAAAACGTTCACTTATCAGGCGGCGTGGGCATCGGCGGCGTGTTAGAGCCATTACAAGCAAACCCAACGATTATCGGCGACAACTGCTTTATCGGCGCACGTTCTGAAGTCGTTGAAGGCGTGATCGTAGAAGAGGGCTGTGTAATCTCAATGGGCGTATTCATCGGTCAATCTACCCGTATTTACGACCGCGAAACAGGCGAAATCCACTACGGCCGCGTACCAGCAGGTTCTGTGGTAGTTTCAGGTAGCCTTCCGTCAAAATGCGGTAAATACAGCCTTTATTGTGCAGTAATCGTGAAAAAAGTTGATGCAAAAACTTTAGGTAAAGTGGGCATCAACGAATTACTTCGCACGATTGAAGAATAATTTTTAAAGTAGGGTGTGTGAACGTAGTTCACGCACGCAATAGGTCAGTTTTTCGTAAGAAAATGCAAAACGTGCGTGGATTTTTAATCCACATGCCCTACATTGGAGGTTCTATGACCACCTACAACCTACGCTTAAAAGCCAAAAACGAACTCACCCCCCATCCTACCGCCCAATACTGGCGGAAATGTCAAGTGGAAGAACTTTTCGATTTACCCTTTATGGATTTAGTCTTCCGAGCGGCAAGCGTTCACCGCGAAAATTTCGACCCGAATGCCATTCAACTTTCTACCTTGCTTTCGATTAAAACAGGCGGCTGTGCGGAAGATTGCGAATACTGCCCGCAATCTGCCCGATACGACACAGGCATAGAAAAGCAAGCAATGCTCGATGTCGAATATATTGTTGAAAAAGCCAAAATCGCCAAAGCACGCGGGGCAAGCCGTTTCTGCATGGGGGCTGCGTGGCGAGGACCAAAGCCAAAAGATATCGAAACCGTCTCAAAAATTATTCACGCGGTGAAATCCCTCGGCTTAGAAACCTGTGGCACTTTTGGAATGCTTGAAGAGGGTATGGCGGAAGATCTCA
This sequence comes from Pseudohaemophilus paraphrohaemolyticus, assembly GCF_003253115.1. Classification (GTDB taxonomy): domain Bacteria; phylum Pseudomonadota; class Gammaproteobacteria; order Enterobacterales; family Pasteurellaceae; genus Haemophilus_A; species Haemophilus_A paraphrohaemolyticus_A. The sequence goes on from NZ_QEQF01000003.1 coordinate 145,796, forward strand.
AAGAAGCAGGCTTGGATTATTACAACCACAATTTAGACACTGATCCTGAACGCTACAACAAAATTGTGCATACTCGCTCCCATGATGACCGCATGGACACCCTTGGCAAAGTGCGACACGCAGGCTTGAAAATCTGCTGCGGCGGTATTGTAGGGATGAACGAAACCCGTGCCGAACGTGCAGGCTTAATTGCCAGCCTTGCCAACCTTGATCCGCCGCCTGAAAGTGTGCCGATTAACCAGTTGGTGAAAGTAGCTGGCACACCGCTAGAAAATGCGGAAGATTTGGACTGGACGGAGTTTGTCCGCACCATTGCGGTCGCTCGCATTACCATGCCACATAGTTACGTTCGCCTTTCCGCAGGCAGAAGCAATATGCCCGAAGCAATGCAAGCACTCTGTTTTATGGCAGGTGCAAACTCGATTTTCTACGGGGATAAGTTGCTTACCACCGAAAACCCAGAAGAAGACGGCGACCGCGTGCTAATGGAAAAATTGAATTTGTATCCGTTGAATTACGAAGCAGAACCTGAGTCTGATGCAGAAGAGCAAGAACTTTGGCGAAATGTGGCGGCAAATTGACCGCTTATCAATTAAAACCCTCGCCACTTGTGGGAGAGGAATAATGTCACTTCGCTCAGAAGTTAAATTCAGGAGAGAGGTAAGCGGTCAATTTTAACCGCACTTTTTTAAATGCCCCTCTCTCTGAAAAATTTCTGAACGAAATTTGTTCTGTCTCTCTCCCACAAGGGGAGAGCGTAACAGATGAGCTTAATAAACCATGAAAAAAATCCTCCTATTAAATGGTCCTAACCTCAATATGTTGGGCAAACGCGAGCCACAAATTTACGGATCACAAACGCTTGCCGATATTGAAACGCACCTCCAAAATGAGGCGGCAAAACGTGGTTATGAACTAGATTATTTCCAATCCAACGGCGAAGAACCGATTGTAAACCGGATTCATCAAGCCTTTGGCAATGTGGATTTTATCATCATCAATCCAGCAGCGTTCACCCACACCAGCGTTGCTTTGCGAGATGCGTTGTTGGCGGTGGCAATTCCTTTTGTGGAAGTGCATCTCTCTAACGTTCACGCCCGTGAACCTTTCCGCCATCACTCTTATCTAAACGATGTGGCAAAAGGCGTGATTTGCGGCTTGGGCGCAAAAGGGTATGATTACGCCCTTGATTTTGCGATTTCGCAGTTGGAATCGTAGGGTAGGACTTATCCCACCAAAATTATTGAAATGTTAATCGGTGGGATAAATCCCACCCTACAAGAGAATATAAAATGTCAGTCAAATACGAAAAATTTATCGTGCTATGCAACGGGCTTTCTCGCTTGTTGGGCAACATGGTGAAAATCTCGGGCTATCCGTTCCACGCCTTATTTCCGAAAAAACGCTTTACCATTCCAGAATTTAGCCCAGCGAAGTTGAAGACTTCTCGTCAAGACAAAATTAACCGCACTATTTGGCAAACCAACTATTCTAACAAAGTGACGTTACCGATGTATTGCAACTATTTATTCAACCGCTTGATGTCGCTCAACTACGATTACCGCTATGTCAGCACCGAAGCGCGCGAAGAATACATTAAAGCCCACGCTGAACCGCACGTTTTTGCCGCTTACAGCCAGCTTACTGATGGCGCCGCCCAAGCAGATTTTTGGCGTGTCTTTACTCTTTGGCGTGAAGGTGGCATTTACATTGATATCGATGGGCATTTGGTTTTCCCTCTCTCACAAATTATTGCCGAGCAAGATTCGGAAGTTCTAATCAAACGCCGAGATAAATACACTAACTTCTTCCTAGCGTGCGAAGCAGGGCATCCGATTATGAAAGCCACATTAGATTTAATTGTGGAAAATATTGAAAACCGTCGTATTGACGGCGGCGTTTTTGCGATGACGGGACCAGAAACATTAAATGCAGTGATTGGTTCTCAAACGGTAAATACCCGCCGCGACAAAATTACTTGCACTCAAGGCACATTCACTAACGAGCATTTCCAATATATCGATAAACCACGTAGCAAGTGGAATTACAAAAAGAATGAGGAATTGCTCAAATAGGTAGAAATAGAAATAAAGGCATAATTAGCCAAAAACCAACTCTTTTTGTCTATTATGCCTATAAAATAACCAGTAGTGTTTTCTATGGATTAACGCTATGAATTCGCCTATCGCCTTACTTTCCTACATCTTACTGATGGGAATAAACTATCCCATCGTTCGCTTTATGAGCTTGCAGTTTGATCCGCTCAACAACAATACCTTACGTGCTTTGGCAGGTAGTTTGCTCTTTCTTGCCATTTGTATTTGCAAATTTCGAGCAGAATTTTACCGCTTTCTGGCAGTTTGTTTAATGTGTTGGCAATGCCCTTGGCGGTTATCGTAGCGGTATTCACTTTTGCAGATGAGCATAAGCGGGTGTTTAATCGTCATTTTTTGCTTGGTGCAATCTGTTTATTAGTCGGTTCATTTTTCTTTATTTCAGTGAAAACCGCGGGGCAAAAGTTTGAAAAAAGCATAGAAAATGAAATGTAGGGCGAACAATGCAAGCCCTACAAGCGGTTGAAATATCTATTTCAAATGGAATTTTTGTATAATAAATTTTAGCACCACACCATAAAGTGGTAAGAATAGCAGTAAGCTGACAAAAAGTTTGAAGGCGTAATCAACCGTACCGATGGTAAACCAATGCTCTGCCATATAGGCATCTTCGCTTTGATAGAAAGCAACCGCAAAGAAGACGAAGGTATCGATCATCGTACCGAAAATGGTCGAACAAGTTGGCGCAAGCCACCACGATTTGCCTTGACGTAGGCGGTTAAACACCAAAATATCTAAAATCTGACCTACTACATAACCGCTGAAACTGGCTAGTGCGATGCGGAACACAAAGAAATTAAATTCGCTTAGTGCGGAGAAACCTTGGAACTGAGTTTCAAAAAATAGCACTGAAATCACATAGCTAATCAACAAGGCGGGGAACATTACGACGAAGATGATTTTGCGAGCTAACTCAGCACCAAATACCCGCACCGTTAAATCTGTTGCTAAAAAGATAAATGGGAATGTGAATGTGCCCCAGGTAGTTGGGATGACATAATCGGTAAAGGGTACAGTGATTTCAAAGGTGCGTTGTACTAAGAAATTGCTGATGGTTAAGATAAAAATATGGAAAAAGGCTAAAAGTTTAAGAGAAGATCTTTTTTGTGGATCAGAAAATGGAATGGGGTAATGCATAATTTTCCTTTTTTAGTTGAAGTTGGGGTTAGGGAACCCAGAAAAAACAAAGGGCGAATAATACGCCCTTTGTGTGAAAGATCAAGCAAGATTGCAAATTTATGCCAGAAATTGACCGCTTGTAGAAAATTACACTCGCTCAAATGCCAGCACTTTATGTTCTAACTTACGCAATAGTACAGTCATAATGCCAGTGATAACAAGATAAATTGCCCCTGCGATACCGTAAATGGTAATTGCATCATATTCCGTGCCGTAGAGCTGTTTAGCGTAGCCCATAATGTCTAAAATTGTGATGGTTGAGGCAAGTGATGTGCCTTTGAAAACCAAAATGATTTCGTTGCTATAAGAAGGTAACGCTCGTTTTAACGCATACGGAATCAAGATTTTGAGTGTATCTAAACGGCTTAAACCTAATGCTGCACAAGTTTCCCATTGCCCTTTCGGAATCGCTTTTACTGCTCCGTGGAAAAGTTGCGTTGAGTATGCCGCACTATTTAGTGCTAAAGCCAATACTGCACAAAACCACGCATCTGAAAACAATGCCCAAAGCGGACTTTGCGTGAGCCATTCAAATTGACCCGGCCCACTGTAAATTAAGAAAAATTGCACTAATAGTGGCGTGCCTGTAAAGAGCATCAAATAACCATTGACTAAGCTTTTCACGAATTTATTTTCCATTGAAAGCAAAAACGTGAAAATGATCGCCAACACAAATGCAATCATTAACGACACAGCCATTAAGCTAAGGCTAGTTGGAATACCTTGTGCGATAACTAATAAATAACCCCACATTATTTGCCTCCTCGTTCAAAGCGTGTAAAACGCAGTTCAAGACGGCGAATAATCACTTGGCTAATTAGCGTAATCACAAGGTAAATCAATGCTGCAAAGCCATACCATGTGAATGGTTGATGCTCGTTGGTATTGATAAGGTCGGCTTGTCGCATTAAGTCATCGACACCAATCAGCGAAACTAAGGCAGTATCTTTAAGCAATACAAGCCATTGGTTACTTAAACCAGGCAAAGCGTGTCGCCATACTTGAGGCATAATGATGTGCAAGAAAGTATAACGGCGGCTTAAACCTAACACCGCACCACTTTCCCACTGTCCGTTCGGAATCGCTTGAATTGCCCCACGCAGTGATTGTGAAGCATAGGAAGCAAAAATTAAGCTTAACGCCAGCACACCGCTGTTAAAGGCACTAAATTCGATGTATTCACCTGTGATTTTTTCGATCAGCTCAGTTGAACCGAAATAGATTAACAAGACAACCAAAATTTCAGGTAAACCTCGCATTAAAGTGAGAAAAACCGTGGTTAATTTGCTGATACAAGCGGTCTTATTCATCTCCAAACTTACAAAAAGAATGGAAAGTAATAAGCCAACGACAAGTGACACCAGTGCAAGCCCAAGCGTCATGAGCGTTGCACTGTAAATTAAAGGAAGATATTCGGTAAACATAGCTTACTTGTTTGTCATCCATTTATCGTAGATTTTTTGGTATTCGCCGTTCGCTTTGATGGTTGCTAAACCCTTGTTTAACTCATCTACAAGATCTTTGTTGCCTTTGTTGATCGCAATCCCCAAACCATTACCAAAGTATTTTTGGTTAGTCACTTTTTCGCCTACAAAGGTTAAATCTGTTTCTTTTGAAAGCATGTCGGCTAATACTGCAGTATCGCCGAAGATTAAATCAATACGCCCATTTTTTAAGTCTAAGATTGAATCTTGAATTGAGTTATATGCTTTTGGTGCATATTGTTTTGCTTCTGCTACTATATATTGTTGGAAAGTTGTCCCGTTTTGCACGCCCACGTTTTTCGCTGTGCTTAAGTCCACTTTGCTTTTTAGGGCAATGAAACTTGCTGAGCTATCGTAGTAAGCATCAGAGAAAAGCACCTGTTTGCTACGTGCTTCGGTGATGTCCATTGCGGAAATTACACCATCGATACGTTTTTGTTTTACTGCCTGCACTAAGCCATCAAAAGAGAGACTTTTGAATGAGCAGTTTGCTTGGATTTCTTTACAAATTGCATTGGCAATATCGACGTCAAAACCGATGATTTCACCTTTTTCGTTGGTGGTTTCAAACGGTGGGTAACTTGGTTCCATCGCGAAAGTTAAATCTTTTGCTTGTGTTGAGAAAGTTGCGAATGCAATAGCGGATGCGATAAGTAATTTTTTCATAAGAAAGTCCTTATTAAATGTGTGTTTAATTATTCAGAATGAGAAAGATATTGAGCAAACTCTGCGGTTTTTGGCTGTTCAAAACAACTTGAATCGCCTTGCTCAATAATATGCCCTTTCTCCATATACACCACTTTGGTTGCCACTTTGCGAGCTACGCCCACTTCGTGCGTTACGATTACCTGCGTGATACCTGTATTTTTCAATTCTTTAATAATATCAACTACTTGTGCGGTGATTTCTGGGTCAAGTGCTGCGGTTGGTTCATCAAATAACAACACCTGCGGTTGCATCATCAAAGCACGTGCAATTGCCACGCGTTGCTGTTGACCGCCAGAAAGTTGTAGCGGAAAACGTTCCGCAAATTCGCCCAAACGCAAACGCTCTAAATGGTTTTTTGCCTGTGCAATTGCCTCTTCTTTAGAAAGCCCAAGCACTTTCATCGGTGCTTCAATTAAGTTTTGTAGCACGGTTAAATGGTTCCATAAATGATATTGCTGGAACACCATTCCCACCTCACGACGAAGTAGTGCTATCTGTTTTGCATCCATTTTGGCGGATAAATCAAAGCTATGTTTCGCCACTTCCAGTGTACCTTCTTGCGGTACTTCCAATAAATTCAGTGTGCGAATAAGCGTACTTTTCCCTGCCCCAGACGGGCCAAGCAACACCACCACATCGCCTTTTTCAACATCAAGATTGATGTCAAAAAGCGCTTGGTTACTGCCATAGAAAAAATTGACGTGATGAAGACGAATTGCCATTCGTTAAATCCTATTAAGTAAACTAAATGAATTGAATGAATATTATGAATTTTTGCATAATTATGCAAGTGGTTTTTGAGAAAATTTTTTGAAGGGAAGAATATAAACGCAAAAGCCGAAGGTAATGAACCCTCGGCTAAGTATAGGTAAGAGATGAATATTATTCCGAATAATATCTTTGAATTGCCTCTTTGACACCGCCATTGTTCAAGCACGCTTCATTTAATAGCGACATTGAGAAGGTGCCATCATTGCAAATTGCGGTGGCTTTCTCCGGTATCATAACAACTTCTTTTTGAGTAGTTTGAGATTGAACAATTGAAGTTTTTCCATTTACATTATCTTCACTAAAGTGAATATTTCTATCTGATGTTTTTGTTTCAGCTGCACCAACAACACTTACATTTCCTTTTGCTACAGAAACAGCTTGGTTGCTACACCCTACCAGCACCATCGTTAAACCAGCTAAACCAAATAAAAATGCTTTATTCATACTAAACTCCTTATTTACTCCATTAAATCATAGAAAAAAGGGTTGAAAAGATCAACCCTCTATAGGTAAACTAAGCGTTCACAAAGTCTTTGCCTAACTTAATATCCGCTTCTAACACCTCTTCTAATGCCTTTAATTTTTCTTGCTCATATTCGCTTAAGTGACCAATTGGTAGCAACTCTTCCACACCGGTTAAACCGAAACGTACTGGGTGAGCAAAGAATTCTGGATAGCCACTGTCTTTTTTGCTTTCTACGTAAGCGTAACGAACACAGTCTTCGCCTAGTAATGCTTTGAATACTGCTACAGCAAAACGTGCCCCTGCTTCCGCCATTGAAAGTGTTGCTGATCCGCCACCTGCTTTTGCTTCAACTACTTCCGTTCCTGCATTTTGAATGCGGTGAGTTAAGCTCTCGATCTCTTCTTGAGTGAAGTCAATTTTGCGACCTTCAGATAACGCTTGAGAAAGTAATGGCAGAATAGTTGGACCAGAGTGACCACCGATAACAGGCACTTTCACAGTTTCCGCGTGTTTTTCTTTTAATTCAGATACGAAGCTTTTCGCACGCACGACGTCTAAAGTAGAAACACCGAATAATTTACGTTTGTCGTACACACCTTTTTTACGTAATACTTCTGCCGCTAATGGCACTAAAGTATTTACAGGGTTACTTACGATACCAATACAGGCATTTGGGCAAACATCAGCCACTTTTTCGATAAGATTTTTAATGATGTTACCGTTGATGTTGAATAAATCTGCGCGGGTCATACCTGGTTTACGAGCTACGCCAGCAGTAACAAGCACCATATGTGCATCTTTTAATGCAGCCGCTAAGTTCTCTTCGCCTGCGTAACCGATGGCTTTTACAGAGGTTGCAATATGGCTAATATCTACTGCAACACCTGGCGTCACAGGTGAAATATCATAAAGAGCAAGTTCTGTTCCCACTGGTAAGCGTAATTTTAACAATAACGCCAACGTTTGACCGATACCGCCTGCAGCACCTAAAAGGGTTAATTTCATAAGAAACTCCTATTAAATAAAAGAATTTAATTTCAAAATTGGGTTAATTCTAACAGATTTTTACCTAGTAAGGGGGATTTGTTCCGTTGAAAATATAATCTAAATCAAGCTTTTGCAAGATAATGATTTTCTTCACAGAGAAAATTAATGGAATAAATTGCTTTTTCTGCATAGATACGCAAAAATCTTGCATATAAATTGAATTTTCAATCAAAAAGGAAACCAATGGATAAACTTTCCGAAGCATTTAAAGCCCTGTTAAAAGAAGAAAAATTTGGCTCACAAAGTGAAATTGTGACCGCTTTACAAGACCAAGGCTTTGAAAACATCAACCAATCTAAAGTCTCTCGAATGCTCTCTAAATTCGGCGCAGTTCGTACCCGCAACACCAAAATGGAAATGGTTTACCAATTGCCGAATGAATTGGGCGTGCCGACCACCTCTAGCCCATTGAAAAACTTGGTTGTGGATATCGATCATAACGATCTGTTGATCGTAGTGAAAACCAGCCCTGGTGCAGCACAGCTGATTGCACGGCTGCTCGATTCCATCGGCAAAAGCGAAGGAATTTTAGGCACAATCGCTGGTGACGACACTATTTTCATTACCCCAACGCGTGGCACGGATATCGACGACTTAATGCAAACTGTCCGCACCTTGTTTGAAAGCTCATTCTAATGAAGATTTTACTCACAGGCGGCACAGGGTTTATCGGTTCTCATTTAGTCCCACTGTTGCTAGAAAAAGAGCATAAACTCACTCTACTCAGCCGAAAAAAACGGGCAGATCAAGCAGTCAAATTTGTACAAACTCTTGCAAATTTTAGTGATTTAAATGAATTTGATGCGGTGATTAACCTCGCGGGCGAACCGATTTTTGATAAACGTTGGACAGAAAAGCAGAAGCAAAAACTGCTCAACAGTCGCGTGCGACTGACTGCTCAGCTTGCCGATCTCTTTGCCAAAAGCACACAGCCACCTGGCGTGTTTATTTCCAGCTCCGCTACAGGATTTTATGGCAATTTACCAACAGACGAATGTGATGATGAAAACACACCTTCAAGCGGTGGATTTACTGCAGAATTATGCAAACAGTGGGAAGCAGAGGCATTAAAAACAGCAGCCACTACAAGGCTTTGCCTTATCCGCACGGGCATTGTACTTTCCGAACAAGGTGGGGCGTTAAAAAGAATGCTCCCTCTCTATCGCCTAGGACTTGGTGGAAAGCTGGGGAGTAGTAAACAGCATTGGGCGTGGATTGCATTAGACGATTATTTGCACGCCCTATGCTTCTTATTGGAAAATCCGAACTGCGTTGGGGTGTATAATTTCGTTTCGCCTCATCCTGTGACCAATGCGGAATTCAACTGCTGGTTGGCAAAGCAGAGTAGTAAACCTGCATTCTGCCATGTGCCTGAATGTGTGTTGAAATTAATACTTGGAGAACGTTCGGCAATTTTGTTGGATAATCAACCTCTTGTACCAACGCATTTGTTGGCGGATGGGTTTAGGTTTAAGTACCCTGATTTGAATTTTTTAAACATAAAATTTTCGTAAATTTATTAGTTAATTTCTTCGGCTTTGCTTCTGCCAAATCTCCCCTACCCCTCTTTGCTAAAGAGGGGATTTATCTTTGCGAATAATGGAGATCTCTATTCTTCATCAAGAACTTCCCCCTCATTAGCAAAGAAGGGGAAGGGGAGATTTGACGGTATCTATTAACGAAGAAATTAAGTAACAAAACATAGGAATATCTATGCTACTCGACATTCTCTATCTCGCTATCGGCTTAATCCTCCTTGTTTGGAGTGCCGATAAATTTGTGGACGGTGCATCTGCCACCGCACGCTACTTGGGGCTTTCGCCTCTACTTATCGGCATTGTAATCGTAGGCTTTGGCACCTCTACGCCTGAAATGCTCGTCTCTGCCTCCTCCGCATTAGACGGTGCATCTGGCTTAGCATTGGGCAATGCTTATGGCTCGAACATTGCCAATATTGCGCTGATCTTAGGGGCAACTGCGGTGATCTCGCCAATTTTAGTGGCAAAAGATGTGCTCAAAAAAGAGCTGCCTGCATTGCTGGCAATCACCGTACTTTCTGCCTATTTTTTAACTGATGCGACAGTTACTCAAACAGAAGCGGTCATTTTATTGGTCATTTTTGCCATTTATATGGGCTGGCGAATTTGGGAGGCGAGAAAATCGCCTGATGCGGTTGAGGAAGAAGAAAATCAAGTGCCCGTTTCGCTTAAAAAATCGGTGTTCTGGCTTGTAATCGGCTTATTGCTGTTAATGGCAAGCTCAAAATTGATGGTAGTCGGTGCGGTGTCGCTTGCCAAAGAATTGGGCGTGAGCGATTTAGTTATCGGCTTAACCATTGTAGCGGTGGGTACCTCTTTACCTGAGCTAGCATCTTCCATTATTGCAGCACGCAAAGGTGAATCTGATTTAGCTCTCGGCAATATTGTCGGCTCGAACCTCTTTAATACCTTGGTGGTAGTTGGCATTGCGGGAGTAATTAGCCCAATGCACGTCGAGTCTGATATTTTTAGCCGCGATATGCTGGTGATGTCTGCACTCACCGTGCTACTCGCGCTCTGCTGCTACCCGTTCAGTCGCAAAAAACAAGGTAAAATTACCCGCTTTGAGGGATTTCTTTTGATGCTCTGTTTTGTAGGCTATACTCTCTATTTACTTAAAAGTGTGATTTAAAATGTTACGTATTCTGATCCTTCTCGTAAGTCTCTGCCTCTCGCTCAATGGTCAGGCGGGCTTATTTGATAAAAAACCGACTTTCCTTACAAGCCAACAAGCGTTCCAATTTAACGCCAAGCAATCGGGCAACCAATTGGCACTAAATTGGCAAATCGCCGAGGGCTATTATCTCTATCAAAAAGAGGTTGAAATTACCCCAATACAAGCTGAATTGGGCGAATGGCAATTCCCGCAAGCAGAACGCTATCACGATGAATTTTTTGGCGATGTGGAAATTTTCCGCAACAAATTGACGTTACAGATTCCGCTAAAATCGGCTCAAAATGGTTCGGTAGAAATTCGCTATCAAGGTTGCACCAAAGGCTTCTGTTATCCACCTGAAACGGTGAGCGTGCCTCTGCAAAATGTGGAAGCTCAAGCGGTCGATTCTACCCAAAATATTGCAAATTCAGCTGTTGCAAATTCTAGCCAAAATTCAACCGCTTCTAATATGGCAGGCATCAGCCAACAAGACCAACTTGCAAGCCAACTTTCACAAAATCGCTTGTCGATTTTCTGGTTTTTCGTGTTGGGGATAGGTTTGGCATTTACCCCGTGTGTGTTACCAATGTTGCCACTGCTTTCCGCAATTGTAATCGGCAACCAACAACGCCCAAATAGCCTAAAAGCATTGCTACTCAGCCTCACTTACGTGCAAGGTATGGCACTCACTTATACCTTGCTTGGTTTGATTGTGGCAGCAATTGGCTTACCATTCCAAATTGCCTTGCAAAGCCCGCCCGTGTTAATTGGCTTGGCGATTTTATTTACTTTACTGGCTGCATCAATGTTTGGCTTGTTTGAAATCCGTTTACCAAATGCGTGGCAGCAAAAATTGAATGCACTCAGCCAAAAACAATCAGGCGGTGCATTCGGTGGCGTATTTGTGATGGGTATGATCGCAGGCCTAGTTGCCTCGCCTTGCACCTCTGCTCCACTTTCGGGTGCATTGCTTTATGTGGCACAAAGTGGCGATTTATTCACGGGCGGCTTAGCGCTCTACTTACTTGCACTTGGAATGGGCATCCCGCTTGTGCTCATTACGCTGTTCGGCAATAAAATTCTACCAAAATCAGGCGATTGGTTGCTGAAAGTAAAAACTGCCTTCGGCTTTGTGATGCTTGCCTTGCCGATTTTCTTGATCTCACGATTAGTGCCAAATGGCATTGAACCGCTGCTTTGGTCTACTTTGGCGTTAGTGTTCTTAGGCTGGTTGATTAGCGTGCTTCCCGCCAAAGGCGTGTTGAAAAATGCTATTCGTATTGGTTTGTTTGCTCTGTTTGCGTTGTCTGCTCATCCGTGGGCAAATCTTGTATGGAGCAATGACTCACAAGCTATAGAAACCACATCACACCTGAAATTTACCCGCATTAGTTCATTGGCTGAATTGGACACACAACTTGCTGAAGCCAAGGGCAAAAAAGTGATGTTTGACCTCTATGCCGACTGGTGCGTGGCGTGCAAAGAGTTCGAAAAGTACACATTCTCAGATGCCAAAGTACAACAAAAATTGGGCGAAATAGTGGTGCTCCAAGTGGATATGACCCGTAACTCCGCTGAAAACGATGCCATTATGCAACGCTTCCAAATCTTAGGCTTACCTACGATTTTGTTCTTTGATGAACAAGGGCAAGAAATCAGCCCAATGCGTGTAACAGGATTTTTAGATTCTGAACAATTTTTGAATTGGCTAAATCAATAGCAAAGTAGGAATAGAAACGAAATAGCAGCTGCAAAAACAGCTGCTATTTTTGTTATAACGCAGAGAATGCTTTATCTGCCGCTTGTAACGTCGCCTCAATATCCTCATCTGAATGCGCAAGCGACATAAAGCCCGCTTCAAATGCAGATGGAGCAAGATAGATACCTTGTTCAAGCATTAAGTGGAAGAAGCGGTTGAATTTTGCCGCATCGCATTTCATTACCTCTTGGAAGCTGGTTACTTCAGGTTGCTCGGTGAAGAATAAACCGAACATACCACCCACATATTGCACCACGAATGGTACATTGTATTTAGCTGCCAGTACTTTTAAGCCTTCTGCCAACGTTTTAGTTTTCTCAGCTAATTTTTCTTCATTGCCTGCTTTAGAAAGCTCAGTTAAGCACGCTAAGCCCGCCGCCATCGCGATTGGGTTGCCTGAAAGTGTGCCCGCTTGGTAAACAGGCCCTGTTGGGGCAATTGCTTCCATAATTTCACGTTTACCACCAAATGCACCTACTGGCATCCCACCGCCAATAATTTTACCAAGCGTAGTTAAATCTGGTTTTACATTGTAGTAAGCCTGTGCTCCGCCAAGTGAAACACGGAAGCCTGTCATCACTTCATCGATAATAAATACCGTGCCATATTGGTCGCAAAGCTCACGTAAACCCTGTAAAAAACCTGCTTTTGGTGGCACACAGTTCATATTGCCTGCCACAGGTTCTACGATCAAACAAGCGATTTCATTTGGATATTGCTCGAATGCTTGTTTTACTGAATCTAAATCGTTGTAAGTGCAAGTAATGGTATGCTTCGCAAAATCTGCTGGCACGCCTGGTCCGCTTGGCTGACCAAGGGTTAATGCACCTGAACCAGCCTTCACTAATAAGCTATCTGAATGCCCGTGATAACAACCTTCGAATTTGATGATTTTGTCGCGGCCTGTGTAGCCACGAGCCAAGCGAATTGCCGACATTGTCGCTTCTGTACCCGAGCTTACCATTCTCACTAATTCGATAGAAGGAACAAGCTTACAAACAAGTTCAGCGAGCGTGATTTCACTCTCAGTTGGTGCACCAAAACTCAAACCATTCGGCACCGCTTTTAACACTGCATCAATAATTGCGGAGTGGTTGTGCCCCAATACCATCGGACCCCACGAACCTACGTAATCGATATAACGTTTGCCATCGCTGTCGATAATGTATGCACCCTCTGCTTTCTCAATAAAAACAGGTGTACCGCCTACACCTTTGAATGCACGCACAGGCGAGTTTACCCCGCCAGGGATGACTTTCTGTGCTTTTTCAAAGAGTTGTTCTGATTTTGACATAATAAATTCCTCGTAATAAATTCAGGGCTATTTTACTGAAAAATAAGCAGACCGGGAATAATCAATAAGCGGTTATTTTTTAATGTAATCTTGCAAAAAATTTTCAAGATCTTCGCCTTTGTGCTATTCTTCGCATAATTTTTTATCACACTATTTTAGGAAAAAATATGATGTGGCTGACCTTTATAGCCGTTGTAATCGTTTCCTTTGCCTCGCTAATTTTTATGCGCCCTGTGGCAGAAAAAATCGGCTTGGTAGATAAACCAAATTTCCGTAAACGCCATCAAGGATTGATTCCGTTAATCGGCGGTATTGCACTTTTTTTAGGTAATTTAACCTATTACGCATTTCAATATGACACCATGCCGTTACCAGGTTTATACCTGCTTTCAGTGACTATTTTGTTGGTTATCGGTGTATTGGACGACCGCTTTGACATCAGCCCCGCATTGCGTGCAGGCATTCAAGCCGTGCTCGCAGGTGCAATGATTTACAGCGGCCTAGAACTCGAAAGTCTAGGGCAAATCATTGCTCCATTTAGCATCAAGCTCGGCTTTTTCAGCTTACTCTTTACCGTGTTTATCACCATTGGCGTGATCAATGCGTTCAATATGGTAGATGGCATTGACGGTTTACTTGCAGGGCTTTCTAGCGTGAGTTTTGCGGGCATCGGTGCGTTGATGTGGATTAACGGCGAACATGCCATCGCTTACTGGTGCCTGGCAATTGTGCTCACACTTATTCCGTATGCGATGTTCAACTTAAGCGTATTCGGCGCGAAATGGAAAGTCTTTATGGGCGACTCAGGCAGCACGCTGATTGGCTTTACCATCATCTGGATGTTGCTATTAAGCACCCAAGGGCAAGGACATGCCATCAGCCCAATCACAGGTTTATGGCTGATTGCCGTGCCGTTGATTGATATGGTGGCGGTGATTTTCCGCCGTTTGAAAAAAGGTAAAAGTCCGTTCAGACCCGACCGCTTGCACTTGCACCACTTATTGATGCGTGCAGGTTTAACCTCCCGCCAAGCGCTTGCTGTGATCACCTTCTGGGCAGCCATTTGTGCCATCATTGGCGTACTTGGCGAAGTGAATTATTGGGACCAATCTTCAATGGTGATTGGCTTTATCGCACTGTTCTTCCTTTACGCTTACAGCATCGTGCGTGCGTGGAAAATCACCCGCTTTGTCAGACGATTGAAGCGGAGAGTGAGAAAAAATTCAGTGAAGCATTCTTAGCACCTAGGGCTTTTGTCCTAGGTTAGGCATAATTCAGCCCCGATGGGGCTGTTTCTTTTCAATATGAATAATCCTATGTTTAAAAAAATTCTAAACACAATTTTACTCACCGCTATCGGTGCAGGTTTAGGCGCAACAACCGCCCATTATCAGCCTACGCAATGGCAAGCCCAAGCTCAATTTACTACCCCGAAAATGGCGGAATTAGGTAACTATTTTTCCCTTTTTTCCACCTTCCAACTGGTTTCTGGTGATGCAGAGGCGGTGGATATCAGCAAAATGGAAAGCAAAGCAACCCAAACAGCATTTTCAATTTTCTCGCAAAATTTAACCGCTAGCGAGCCACGCATAACCTTTTTAAGCCAACAGCCAAGTGTGCAACAACGTGCCGAATTAGAAGGATTATCCGCAAAAGCCTATGCCGAAAAATTAGCACAAGGTTTCCAAAATAACGTGAATGGCGATTCGGTAAATGTAAGTTTTTCCTCATATAATCTTGCTGATGTGGATAACTTATTTGTCGAATACTTAAAAAGTGTAAATACCACAACTCGCACTGCATTGAACAACGAACTTATCAATAAATGGAAAGCATTATTCCAACAAGTTAAAACGGCGGCAGAGGCAAAATTAGATGCCTCTTGGGAAAACAAACTCAAAATGATGCAATCGGTTCAACCGCTAGACAATAACCTTGTTGCCTTCCATTTTGAGAAAAATGCGAGCCTAAATGCCATTCCGAAACCTTATCTGATTTTTGCAGGATTAGGCGCCATTGCAGGCTTTATGATGAGTTTGATTGCTTTGGCTATGTTAAACGTAAGAACGAAAAAACAAGTAAGTTAATTAAATACGCAATAGGAAGCGGTCGTTTTTAGTAAAAAGATCGGCATTATGTAGCAGTTGCACAAAGATTTAACCACTTGAAAATACTACAATCTCCATTGAACTTACAATTCAATGGAGATTTTTATTATGTCAGAAGCCTATCTAATTTCGCAAATGGTAAAGTTACTTGAGAAATGCCATAAAGAAAAAACGATTGTCTCTTATAGATTGAAAGAATTGGTTAATCAAGAGAAATTATTAGAAGCACAGATTAGCTCTTTTACAACATCTTTAGGATATATCGATCCCAATTTTGATTTTAACACGATTAAAAAGGATTATGATGCTGCAAAATTACTTCGTCAAAAACCATTCAATAAGAATTTATCGTATCTAATTTCAGAAGTATTTAAACAAAAGAATCAATGGCTAGATTTATATTTAATCACTTCTTATGCGATTAAAATAGATAAAGAGTTATTAACCACTCATTACCCTGAAGTAACAATACAGCATAAATGTGCTATCGGAAATGCACTGCGTAAGTTATATAAACAAGGAATCATTGAGCGACAAGAGAAGTACTTACATTATAAGATTAAGAAAAGAGGAATGTTTGATACATCAGAATGGCGGTTAAAATCGTTTGAATAGGGGGAAGGAATAGCGGTAGAAATACCGCTATTATCATTTAGAATTTCATTTTAAGCGAGGACGACACAACATTTTGTGGTGTTTCTTCTTTCTTATTTGTTGCTTCATCTAGCAATGCTTTAAATTGCTTTTGAGCATTAGGCGTTAATGCCTGCATAGCTGGGTGATTGTGCATTTGTTGCGTGAAATAAATCATTTCTGCCATTTCATTTAGCTCAAGTGCAATTTGTTCAACGTCCATAATCTTATTTAGTAATGGATCGGCTTCAATATCTTCCCGATATAAGCTCACTAATTTATCAGGATCTTGTGAAAAACCTTTTAAACGTGCAGCAAGTTCATCATCGAAATATTCAGCATAATGGCTTGCTAAGAAATGCAAATCAAATAAATCACGCCCTTTCGTTCGAATATTATCACCATCATAAGTGGCGTGCAGTTTGTTATCAATAATGCGTTCTACCGATGAAAAACGAATGCCATCTTTAACCGTAATTTGCTCATCTGATGCGGGTGTTCGGTAAGAAATTTCCATTTTTAGGGCATCTTTGACACCTGTATCACGGATATGATAATTCACAATATAACGGCTCACTGTATCTGTATCTTTTTTCACATTAATCTCATCAATGACAATACCGTGCGGAGCTGATGCTTTAATTTTATTGAGCAAATTTAACTTCTTACCAGAGTCAAAATCTAAATCTTCGGAAAAACGGTTTAAGCCGTAACCGAGATAAAGTGCTGTACCGCCCTTTAAAACCAAAGGCGTATCAGAAAGATTTTTTAGGATATTCACCATCAATTTTTCGTGATGTTTATCACGTTCCGTGAGCATTACATTATCGGGTTTTTGCGTTTCCATAATTGTAAATTTTCCCATTCTTGTTCAGTTAAGTGTGGTTCAATTTGATTCAGCAAATCATAAACTGACTGTTTATCTTCATCATTAGGGAACCAATCATCTAAAATAACACGTCCGATTGAGCCTGTTTGAAGTACAGCGGTATAGAGATAATCCACGCAAGCACGGGGGTGGTCGGCAAGCCAAACAGGATAATTTTTAGGGTAATATCCCATTTCATTTAATCGTTTAGTGCCATCAATTACGCCTAGATTTCCCAATAGATGATTCGTGTTTCTTTTTTGGTTTTCACCGTAAATGTAAAAATCTTGCGGATAAGCATCATCATTTAACGCTGCCGCACTATGCCAATCGCCCGTACCATTTGGACTATGCACGTTTAATGCCACAATACTACTGACATAGCGTTTAGGGTGTGTTTGAGGAATATACAGCATAAACTTTCCTTAAATTGATTATGTTTTAAGCTCATTATCTTTGAATTTCCATTTCACGTCCACCACATTAATTTCCAATCGTTCTACAACACCTTTATCAAGCCAATGCTTTAACGCAGCACGCATCGACACGGTATGTTGAGGGTGAATGATAGGTTCTTGACCGCACTTGATTAATACGCGTTTAATCAACTCATTCACGGTAAAATATCGGTCGGGTTCGGCTTTTAATTCTGCCAGTAATAATTGGCGGAGTTTCCCTTTAAATCGCCGTTTATAAGTACGATAAGAGTAAACCTCGGTATCGTATTCATTAGTCAAAGCTTCGGCTTCCATCACCTCTAAGGCATCTTGGAGCTTTTTGATTTTGCTATCAACCAATTCAAGGTGTTCTAATACTTGCTTTCGTTCACGCTGCAAGCGGTCGACTTTCGCCTGAATTTGACTAAGGTAGATTTTCTTTGCCATTACATCATGAGCCTTTCTGCTGGACGGTGATTACCCTGCCAATAGCCTTGCCAGTCGGTTGTGTTATCCGTTGAAAGGCATTGCTCTAACGTGCTGTTGAACAAGCTAAGGTTATCAACGCGGCGATTATCTTCACGATAAGCACATTCGTTGGCGTAATTATCGAGGTATTTATTGCTGATTTTGTGGTGCGTACCAATAATCATACGTTTAAAACGACTGAAATAGCTTTCCGCAAGATTGTTAGTGATACCTTCATCACTGCGATACTCTTTTTGATGGTTTACGCGACGCAAATCGTAGTGAATCATCAATTCGTCATAAGCCGAGTTTTCGTCTGCGTGAATACGACTTCCTACTTTGATATAGCTTGTTGCCAGTTTATTCACGACTTGGCTATTTTCCGATAAAATCGGAAAGGTTAAGGTTTTCTTTGCGCCTACTAAATACGGGTTTTCTGCGGTTTCTTCTTCAGTGTAACGGCTTCGCATTACCAAAATTGACCGTTTATTAGGATTGACGTTTTCTTTCAGTCGTCTGTCCACGCGTTCGTTTTTCTTATTTTTAGGGCGTGGAGCGGAATGAACGTAAGTGCCGTCAATATGGATTTCACCCGAAAGCGGAAATAACTGTTTTTGAATTTGTAGGCTTTCACGGATTTTGTGCGCGAGCGTAAACGCTGTTTTGTACTGAACATTCAAATCACGCGAAAGTTGGCAGGCAGACAAGCCTTTAGCGGCATTAACAAATAAGGCTATCGCGTAAAGGTAGGTCTGAATAGACAGTTTACGGTCGGCAAAAATCGTGCCTGATGTGACGCTAAAGGTATGATGACAATGTTTACACCGCCATTGATTGCGACTGGCAATGCGATAAGCAATATGCTGCACACCGCACTTTGGACACACCACATTTTCCTCACTTCCCCAACGAATTTGGCATAGCAATGCCCGAGCTTCGCTATCAGATAGCTGTGTCATCTTGATAGGCGAAAGCGTACGTGACTTGCTTGAGAGGAGGAAGTTTTGAATCATAATAATGAATGAAGTGTCCTTTAATTAGCAATAAAAAAGTTATATAATACACAATAGGCGTATTATATACGCATTTGAATCAAAAGTCAATACAGGGTATCTAAATGCGTATATCTGAACGTCTAAAATTAGTTTGTGAAGAAAGAAAATGGAAGTTAAAAGATTTTTCTGAAATAACAGGTCTTCCTTACAGAACAGCTCAAGGTTATCTTAATGGTTCAAGAGAACCCAATTCAGAGGGGTTATCTATCATTTGTGAAAAAATAAATATAAATTTGAACTGGTTGGTTTGTGGAAAGGGAGCAGTATTTGGTGAGAGGTCTATGGATTTATCTATGACTGAGATTAAGTTGTTAAACGATTTTAGAAAATGTAATGAGATCGGGAAGAAAGCTATTTTAGTTAATTGTAATGCGGTTTCTGAAATTATTGAATTTAAAGGTTAAATATTATGCGATTTAATATATCTAAAATTGGAAAAGTAAGATCGACTGAAATTGAGTTAAATGATCTCACTATAATTTGTGGAAAGAATAATACTGCTAAAACATATATAA